>JAJEAG010000075.1 GCA_022824265.1 Candidatus Poribacteria bacterium
TACCGAAACCCTAAACGGGTTTCTTTGAGTTTATCGTAGCTAATGGCAAGTTTCCTGTAAGTATCTTGCCACCCGAAAGTGCGTTCAACTTTATATCGTTCTTTGTAAATGTCTTTGTTAAACCAACGGAACATGCGAGCGATTACTATAGGTGCTTTGGCATTCCGCCGGTTCGGATAGATCACTGGGATCAGCCCCTGTTCTTTGATAATCTTACGATTTACCTTAGTATCAAAACCGGAATCCAGTGTTAGCGCGGAAGCAGTAAGATCCATTCCGATGCGATTACTAAAAGCAATGAGATCGGTAAACGCTTCTGGCAAAATCGTTGTGTCATGTGCGTTGACCGGTTTAGTAATTATCGGACTAATGATGAACCCGTGATTGTCAGTGATAGTCAACTCTTTTTCACCTTTTTGATGTTTATGACCCGAATACCCTATGGCATTCCCCCTTTTTTTACTATGGTGTTTGAACCATCGCCATGTAAACAAGAAGTGTCAAGTTGCTCAGTTTCAAGAAGATGTCCGACAGAGGCTTCAAAAAGTTTTTGATACGAACCATCTTTAGACCATCTATTATGCCATTTGTAGACATTAGACCAATGGATTTCGTTGCGCCGTGTTCGGAGTTGGTTCCATTGTATACCTGTATGCAAAACATACAGGATATAATTAAATATCTTATACGAAGATAGTTTAGGTTTTGGTCCTTTCTGTCTTTTTGACAAATGGGGTCTAATATGCCGGTTAAAATCCTTAAGCGATACTTGTTTCGGAAGACAATTGAAATTGTGTTGTTTTTCAGTTGTGTCAGCCATAAGAGAACCTCTAAGAAAAAATAGCACCTACATTATTGTTTATATATCTATATTTTATCATATTTATAGGTTTTACTCAATATGACTTCATTATTAGAATTCGTATAAAATATGCGTTGAATTTCACTTTCCAGTTTGACCCAAGAAGTGCTGGATAAATGTAAAATATGTCGGAAGATGCTAACACTCGCTCCGAGATACGAACCGTGTAAATTATCAGTTCCTATTGGATTGTGGCGAGACCTGTTTGCCATTCTTTGCCTTTCTTGCCTGCGTAGAGCATGACGTAGGCATCACCGATTTCGAGTATTTGTCCTGTTAAGACACCGTCGCAATCAAATGCATCAGGGTCATCAGATGGTGTGAAGACTGGGTTATAAGGGTTCGGTTCAAATGTTTTGAAATCTTGAGTTCGAACATGTCCGATACTCCATACCTCCCCATCAAATCCACCATAGAGAATATGATAGTATTGCGGTCCTTTGAACAATTCGGTTTCACGGACGGATTGACTGTCCCAGGCTTCTCCACTGCCAGTGAATACAGGATTGGAAGGATTTTTTGTAACCAACGCTGGGGCACTTGTAGGTGCAGTTGCATGACACATCGTCAGTCCTTCTCCGAACGATTTCGTTGCTTTGCCAGTATAGATGATGTGGATTGTGTCGTTCTCCACTGCAATGGACGGGTGTGTTGAACCGTGTCGTTCGTGTTCGGTATCCGCAGGAATCACAGGTGTTTGCTGGACACGTTGCCATTTTCCCAAATCACCATCGCATACAAGTAAACCTGTCTGTTCAGGTTCTGCCTTTCCCTTACCCCGATAATACATGTAATACTTACCGTCATGAGGGTTTAGGAATGGGAAAGGATACTCAACAGCTGCATTGTCAAACCCATTTTCTGAAGGTTCAAGAATAGGATTGCGTGCATCTTGTGTGATGTCTGTAAGGTCACTAATTGGTGCTGTGGCATGCATCATTACCCAACGGACATCAATTTCGCGTTTACACCAGATATAGTGCACTGTTTCGTCAACGATTATGGCATGCGTTGCTGCTGCCCAAAGAGGAGGTTGAAGGGAAATGATCGGATTTCCTGTCTCTATCCGCTTGAAACTGGCGAATACCTCAAACGGGATCGCGTCTTTTCCCATCGTATTTCCTCTGTTTTGCAGTACGCTGTTTACCTATTGGTTACCTTCTAAAGTGTTGAAATAAGCATCTAATCCTTGACGGAATTCTTCTGGTAAGACGCGTCCTGTTTTGCCAACGGCTTGTTTAGGTGCGCGTTTTTCTATGAATGCAGTGCCAGAGTCGTCACCACCACCCGTCAGTCTTAATGCGGAAACTATTGATGCTAAAGCACCTCCACCACCGCCACCGGGTGTATCTCCACCACCGCCACCGCTGGGAGAATTTGGGGTGCGTTTCGTTTCAAGCAATATTTCAATGACTTCCGAAATCGCAGCGATTGCTTTGGGTCCGGTGTCAGGTTTAGCCAGAATTGATTCTGCTTCTTCCATCACTTCAGCTGCCCGTAATACCTTCGCTTGTTGCCCTTGGATAAAAGGTTCAGCAGCAGTAGGTAATAGATTTATTTGCCTTGCTACTTCACGGGTATCCTCAGCAATTTCGTATTGTGTATCGCTTAATGTTGAGCCTTTTTCAAAATACTTGTTGGCATTAAGTGCATCCTTTGCCTGTTCAAGTTCGCGTGTTTCTTCGCGTAATTGAATTTCGCGATTGATGAGACGTAATATCTCCACGACGATTTCAGGAGGTAGGTTGGGAAGGACGTTTAGTCCACCTCCGCCTCCTCCTTCAGGCAATGGGTCTACCAATTGTTCTGCCCACCGATCTAATGTGTCTGCCCAGTATTCTGCTTCGATGGTAGATTGACCGACGAAATTCCTACTGATTGATCGGACAAGATCCCGCATCTGGTTTGCTACAGAGGCATCTTCCATTTCAGCAAGGACACGTAGATAGTTTGCATTAGGACGGCGATCAGCATACGCCGCCATGTCTTGTATAATAGAGGTTACTTTAGTGGATTCAGCAGACTCAAGTTCTGCGATACGTTTTCTGGTTTCTCGGTTGTCTGTTCCTCTGTCTGAAAGACCGAAACTACTTAAGTTGTTGAGGTCAGCTGCAATGTCAATTTGCTTGCGTGAGGCAGCTTTCAAGCGTTTTACGAAAGTGCTGTTTTCAAAACCGACAAGTAACTTTTTCATTTCGTCTGATAGCGCAGCAAATGCATCCAATAATTCTTGTTGTACTTCTACTGCTTCCGAAACGAGTTCTTCTGCCTGTGGAATTTCGGGTTGTTCTTGTTCATCTTGGTCTTGATTGTTTCTGCCGCTTCCCATAAGCATGGTGTCAGGAATGCCCATTCCTCCGATAGTTTGTCACGTTGGACCCGCATGTGGGTCATCAAATAGGTTGAATCCCGATTCAATATCTGAAAGACCTGGGAATGGATTTGCAATAGGAGGAGGACCCGCATTGTTACCACCTTCTGGCGGTTTACTCCGATTCACACTAACGGAATCCGCATTTTCGTTTGGATCATCAGGATTTTCAGTTTCTTCATCTGTTAACGCAGACGGCACTTTGTTTTCGGGACCATACTTTTTGATATCGTCTTTTTTGCCACTTTGTTGATCCGCAGCATTTTGAGATTTACCAGATGATGCTTGACTTTGTTCATCTGAGGGGTCAGAAGGCTTGCGATCAGATTGGTTCTCAGCTGTCTGCTTTTGGCTGTCGGAATTCTGTGAAGATGGATTTTGTTGACTGCTATCTGCTGACTGTTTATCACTTGGATTTGATTGCTGACTGCTTGGATTTGATTGCTGACTGCTTGTTTGTCCGGGTGCTTCGGATGCCTGTGCAAGTAAATCTGCGACAGAAGGCATTTGCTTACCCGCTATATCCTCTAACTTTCCAAGCATATCTGACCATGATTCAAGTTGTTCAGCATCAAACTCACTGTTTTTTGCTGCTTCTTCAAGCAATTCTTCGCCGCTATCTATAAGGCTATCAAGTTTTGATGCATTAGCACGTTCTGCTGCGGCTTGCTTCTGTAGTGTTTTTCGTTGTGCAGGGTCATCAAGTGCTTCGGTGGGTAGGTTTTGAAGTTCACGATTAGTTTGATGTAGTTGTAATTCTTTATCGTGGACATCCTTTGCTGCACCTGACCAAAGCTGCATCTGTCCTATAAGCCATTTGTAATGTTCTGCGGGATTGAGGACATGCAGGACGATTTGCGGTGAAAGGACACGTTCACGGTCGGGATAATAATCTTCGGCATAAGCACGGACACGTAGACTTTGTGGTGGAATATTTTCTCTTTCAACAGAGAATGTCGCTGGGACAAACAAGGATTCCGAATTCGGAGTTCCCGATGAAACGGTTTTTTCACCGATGTCTGGTTGTGGGTTTTGGATAGGATTCTCTATGCCTTCCCATTCTAAACCGACTTTCTTTACTCCAAAGTCATCCTCTGCCTGAATCTCAAATGTAAGTACCTCTGTGGAAAGGACAACTTGATTATTCTTTAGTTTGGTAATGGCGACCGTTGGTTCAGCGTCATCTTGCACTTCAATTTGCAGTTTTTGTGGTTCACTTGCCTCGAGTCCGTAACGATCTTTCCATGTCAACTGCATCTCTGTCGTCTTTTCAACTGAAATCGGTTCGGTTATTACGTTTGCCCCATCTACCTTTTGAGGGCGATTGTTTAATGTTGCTTCCGATAGTTCGCGTGTGGTTGTTGCTTCTAAGGTTGCTGTACTGCCTTTTACCAAGTTTACTATTCCACCCCGCACATCATCAATTCGTGGTTGTTCGCGTTGTAAATAATCGGGTAACTGGACGTTTGCGATAAGTTCTTTGAGTGCTGGACGCAACTTGGGTTCAACTGGGATGGAACGGCGTGCATCTCCGACGCGTAGATTTACTTTGCCATCTACCGTTTGCGGTGGCAATTGAAATTTGTATGCTTCACCTTCTCGTTCTGCGACAATTGGTTCTTGGTCTGCGTATCGTGCTTCGGCTGATTCGGGTTTCCAGGGGGATTCATCTTTTAGCTGTGCGTTAACATCAAAGGGTTCAGCATAAGCCACTACTTTAAGATCTGATTTACCTTCCAATTGCGCAAAGGTATATCGTTCTACATTTCGCCATGGGGTAAGCCAACGTGCTAAGGCATTACGACTCGTTGCTGGAATAACGAGTGCACCGACAATTACCAACAGTAACGGCACACCGACTGCCAATGCCCACCGACGATGTTTTGGGTTTGGGACAGCATTTGCGAGATTGTGTTTTGCTACTTCTTCATCAACTTGACGCATAGCGGCTGCGACTAACGCAGGACTTGAAGATTGGTCAGATCTATTTGCTGCAAGTTCTACGATGCCGAGTACGTGATCGCCAAAACGTGGAAACTTATGCTGCAATAAACGAGCGATTCCATCAAGTTGTCGATTTCGCCATACCCATTTGTGGTATTTCAGTGGTAGGAAAATCACCATACCAACCATGCCGACTATCAGGATGAGTACGCGCAGCAATGTCGGTGTATCATACAATCGGTCTAAACCAAACACGATGAGATACGAAATGATGAGACCAAAGAGTGCTGCTAAGGTGCCTTCGGCAATTTTGATGATCCATACCCGTTTCCGGTATTGTTCAAGTGCTTTTTTCGTTCGCGGGGGTAGGTTTGCCCCGTTATTTTGTGGATGTGTTTGGTTCATTAAGGTTCTCCTATGTCGGACTATTGGTGCTTAGACTAATTTCTGCATCTCTGTAACACTTCAATTAAACTTCCATTTTCACTAAGTCTGTATCTACCGGGTTCTGCTAAAAATTCAATTTCGCCTTTATCCCGAAATGTTTGTAGAATTCTGCTAACTGTTGCTTCTATATTCTTATTGAACGGATATTTTGTTTGTAAACTCGGTTTATGGTCACGGATATCTTTCATTGTAAATTCCAGCAGCCCGTATGGGTCTCTGTATTTTAAGATATCAATGATGTAGGACATGACTTCTAATTCCCATTCTGTCCATGAAGGAATGCTAAAGTGAAAAATTCGTTTTCCTTTCCTTTGATTTAAATAAGAGACAAGTGCCTCTACTAATTTCAGTTTTTCATTAAGTTTTCGGGGTTGATGCATAGTATTTACATTTTAATTATACACTATTTCAGATTTTATTTACGAACTATTTAGGTATAACCATACGTAACTTTATATCGTACCTGCCATCTTTCTGGCAACCCAGAATAGACCGAGAAGCAGTATAATCAATCCGCCCCAAAATGGATTTGCCCAGATTCGTGTTCGTTTGACAATGGGTTCAGGTTCTGGCAGTGCTGCAAGGTGGTCTAACAGGGTTCCTACCTCATCTACAGATACCATTTTCCCACCGGAAATATTAGCGATTTCGTTCAAGACATCAAAACGTGCTAAACGACCTTGTTGTTCCCGATTTAAACCTTGCACTGATAGGTCTGTTTGAATGGAAGCACCGGTTTCGCTACTACTTGCAACGAGGCGGTAGCTGCCTGCTTCCTTTGGTATGTACGTCCCAATGAACAACCCCCAAGCGTCTTCTGTTCCCGGTTGAAGTCGAATTGTCTCCGTTTTACCTGAAGGCGCAATCGCCTGCACAATCACTGTGCCTCTATCCAATGGACCACCAAAGTTATCAATCACGTTTGCATTTAAGGTTAGGACATCATCAACGTGGGGTCGGTCAGGTGAATAGAATAGTCGTATTGTTTCGCTTTGTGCCATCTGTCGTCGGTATGCCATCCAACGTGCGACTTGGCTCCAGAAGCGGTAATGGTATTTGTCTTCAACACCGTGCCGCCAACGCCATGCACTGTCCGTACCCATAAATAGTACTTTACCTGTGCCATAAGTTTTTGTAACGATGAGTGGTACCCGTCCGGAAACTGTGGCTGCCTGATCGTGAACAGCTAAAGTTTCAGTCCCTACCTTTGCTCTTTTGACACCAGCATACCAGAAAAATCCGGGTAATGTGCGCCATATCTCGCTACTGTCAAGGTCGGTATCACCGAGGCGCGTTAGCAAACTTCTCTGTCCGGGTTCAGTAAGCGCGAAATATCCTTGAATGCTTGAACCGACACCATTCGGTATGGCGGGGTCTAAGACAACAGGATAGAGGTCGGCAAGCGGACCAGTCGTCAAGGAATCTTGTCCTCCAGTGCGTCCCGGTAGAAAGACGATTCCAGCAGCTTGTGCGCTGACGAGTTGTCGTAAGTCTTGTGCTTGTTCAACTGTCAACTGATCTGGTGCTATCCCAACATCTCCAAGAAATACCACGTCAAATTGACTCAATTCTCTGGCATCGGGGAACCGTTTGATGTAGCCGCGTCCACCGCCAACTTGGGGTAGCTTAGGATGAAAGAGGAGACATGTTACATCAACACCAGCATCGCGCTCTAAAGCATTGCGTAGGTAGCGATATTCCCATCGTGGAAAGGATTCTATGACAAGGATTTTCAACTGCTCCTTCCGTATGGATATAGGCGCAGAAAGTTCGTTATTTTCGGGAATCAATTCCTGTATATCTTTCGCAATCCGTAGCGTTAGGTCGTAATCTCCTGTTTCTGTCGGTGTCCACGCCATGTTATCTTGTGCTTTCCCCATAGCGGGTACAGTGATAACTTTGCTAACTGTTGCCTCATTATTAATGTTTAGTGTGAGACTCACTTCCCGGTCTTGTCCCAAAGTATTACGGACTACAAACGGGATGCGCAGTTGTTTCTTTGTTACGCCATAAGTTGGGGCATCCATGCTAACTAACTCTATGTCGGGTAATGGTACTTCACTACCGACTCCCACAGCGAAAATTGGTATCTCTTGTACGTGGTATCGGGTTGCAGCATCATCCAAGGGTGATTTGCCGACATTCCAATCTCCATCCGAGACAAGCACTACACCGCGAAGGTTGTCGTGAGTTTCCAGAACATGAGATAGTCCGGCGTTTATATCTGTTGCTTCTTCTGCTGGGTCTAACAGTGAAGAGAATGGTTCAAAAACCACGTTGAGTTCGGTATCATCCTCTGGTTTCCAAACTTCTTCAGACATCAGTGGTAGGATGGTTTCAGCACGACTTTTGCGTTTAGCAGTGGAATCTTGTCCTTCAAGAACATCCTGCGTTTCCATACTGTTGGATTGGTCCCAAAGCACAGCAAGCGTTGAACGTTGTTCTGGCGGTTGTGATTCCAACCATTCGGGTTGATTTAAGGTGAGAATCACAAGGCAGACACATACAAAACGTAGTAACTCAAGCCATCCGATTTGTTTACGATAACCACTGCGGTGCCATGCGTACCAACATAATACGCCGGTTGCAATGATGATGATTATTCCTAAAATTATGACGGAACTGTTTGAAAAGAATTCAAGGTATCCTTGTTGGTCTTGCATTTTGTTGTGTATCTCCAAGTGGTTTTATTGTTCAATCAGCTTCGCCACCTGCAGGTGCGAGGTCTATCAACGGATTAGTTTCTGCTTTTTTACTTGGCAAACTCAACACTGCTTCCACAATAAGTGCTACAGCCATTGCAATGAGGAAAATACGCCAGAGTTCATTGGCTAAGGAGGAGGTGTCTCCCACTTCTAAATCTATTCTCCGATATGATAATCCGGTAAATATGGTATCAACAGCCTCTACAGATGCTGCTTTTGCTGTGTCTTCAACTTCGCTGCGGTTCACGGCTACCCAATATTCATCGTCTCGGTAGACACCAGCCTGTAATCCGCGCTGCGAGAGGGATACCGCTTCCCCTTCAGGAGCAACTGCTTTCCACTGATCATTATCTGCAAGTACGTCTGGTGCAGCATGCCGTTGAGACGCGTCAGCCAAAGCCCTGCATCCTTCAGCTAATGCGCGTTGAAGCAGGACATAAAATACCACACCATCTCGTTCAAGAGAAGAGAACTGCGCCGTTGGCAGTGTGCTACAGAAATATACGCGACCCCTGTCGGTATTCGTACGGGTCAATAACGGAATATCGTCACCAAACCTTGCTAAGGTTATTCCACTACTTTCAAGGGCACGGTAACGATAGGTGCGTAGATCGTTCAATGGCAAGGCATCACCACTTTCCGAACGTGCTAACAGATCCGTTTCGCTACGCCACCATGAGACCTTGAGATGTTGACCATCTTCAGGATTTTGCCAGTCGTTCCAACGTGAGTCATATAGTTTATTGCCAGCATTTCCGTTCGGTGGGAAGAAGATAACGACCCGTCCACTGTTGACGAAATTCTGAATCTGTTCCGCAACAAGATCCGTTGGCATCGCTGCCTGCCAGATCAACAATCCTGTATTTTCCCAGTCAATTTCTCCTGTGCGATTCACAGGAAACACGTCAGACTGATGTTGAAGACGACTATCGGGTGGGATTGCGAGGGCACGTCGAAATGTTTCACCTATTCTTGCATCATCACTGACGATGGTTGATCTACGAATTGGCGGTTCAGAAAATACAAAGAAAAATCTATTGTCCAACGGGTTCGCATCACCCGGTAAACCGACTGATCCCCATCCTGAAGTGAGTTTGCCATCAATGGGAATACGATGTCCTTGTATAGATGCCCCGCGTGCGTCGAGTTCAACTTCTACTACAGAACGAACGTTGTTGACTTCAAACTCAATGGGTACACTTCGTATTGGGTTAGTGTTTCCTTCAGTACGGACTGTCACATCAAGAATAAGTTCCGCTTCGTTGCCTCGTTGCCATCGTTGAACGTTTTTCACTCGGACAGAAAGGTTGTTTGAAGGAGGCGTTGAATATGCAAGCAAGAAGTGATGCACACCGTCTAACTGCGAAAATTCATCGCGTATAACATCCCAACGTCCACTGTCAACTGACCAATCGTTTTCATGTAGGTCAGAACAGAGCCAAATGTCTGCGCGTCCAGAGTTGTTCGCCTTAAGATAGGTTAAAGCCGATTCATACATGCCAGGAATATTGGCACTGGTTGCACTCGGTTTGGTCATGGGAAGACTTAATAGTGCTTTCGGTGAATCAACTTCGTGGAGTTGTCCTGTGGCACTGTCAATCAGTATCAGGTGTGTTCCGTAATCACCTTGTTCAAGTAACTTTGACAACCTTTTTAATGCAGTAGATCTTTTCGATTCACCAGCCTGAAGGTCTTGGGTTTCCATACTTGCGGATCGGTCAAGGAGAACCATAGTTACATCGGGTTTTGCTAATCCAATACTGCCTAACCATCCACCAGAGAGCGGTCTGCTGATGGCAAAAATTAATGCTGCGATAGCGAGGGTACGCATTAGCAATATTAGTATATGGCGGATACGCGCCATGCCTTTACTCATGCGTTTTGCAGCCATCAGGAACATCATCGCTGCCCAAGGCACCGTTCGGTGCCGCTGTTGATTGATGAGGTGAATGATGATTGGCAGCAATATTAAGGGAAGTCCTATTAGTGCTAAGGGTTGTAAAAAATTCATAGTGTGTATTGGCTTTCGGCATTTAGCCGTCTGCTTTCAGATTATTGCTTTGTATAGATTTGATATTTTATTAGGTTGAATTTATTTTATCTTTTTTATGAAATATATAGCGAATGTTTTGTTACAAGGATGTGACGGCTATCGCTTACGTATTACCCGACCTATGATATCAACTAAATAATATCGGCATTGGAATAGTCAATTTTGACAACCGTTTGCTAATAGCCAACAGCCAAATATTACGCCCGTTTTTTAGGTGTGCGTCCTAATAGAAATTTTGCTAATACGTCGCCGTAATCCTCGTTAATACAGATACGGTGATAGTCAATTTCGGTGTCGCGAATAACTTCGTTAACGCTTTCAATGTATGCTTCAAGGGCGCGACGGTACTGATCTCCTATAATGAATGGGTCAGCTAATATAGGTTCACCGCCCTCCATATCAACGAACCGCATTGGACGATCAAATTCAAAATCAAGTTCGTTCTGTTCCATGAGGTGAAACACCGCTATATCATGCTTCCGAAATCGTAGATGTTCAAAGCAATTTCGCACCACTTCAGGTTCAATGAATAAGTCTGAAATGATGATAATTAATGCTCTCTGGGGAACACGTTCAGCAGTTTCGTGGAGCACTTCAGCCAATCCTGTTTCACCGGACGGTTCAACCGCTCCGAGTTCATCAAGGACAGTGCTGAGGTGTGTTGCACTACGTTTCGGAGGGATCTCTTTGTGAAACTGTGTGCCTGCACAGTAAAGACCGACTGCATCACCTTGAAGTGCGGCAATATAGGCTAATGTACCACCGATACGTCTTGCGTAGTCCAGTTTGGTCATACCGTTGTACGCGAAACCCATTGAACCACTTGTGTCAACGATTAAGCACAACCGTAAGTTTGTATCAGCCTCAAATTCTTTGATGTAGTGTCGATCATTCCGTGCATAAGCACGCCAATCAAGTCGTCGCGTATCATCGCCTGGTACATACTTGCGATATTCCGCGAACTCAAGACTTGAACCGCGAATAGGACTGCGGTGTTTGCCGGATACGCTGCCTATCATCGGCAAACGGGCATGCAATTGCAACGTTGAGAGACGCTCCAAGACTTTCTGATTGAGGTAATCTCGTTTGAGTTGCAGTGCCATTTTTTACCCCTGCTCAGATAACTCTTCAACCAGACGTTCAACGATATCTTGGCTTGTAATATTTTCTGATTCGGCAGCGAAGGAGGTAATAACACGGTGTGATAATACCGGATTTGCGACTGCAGTCACATCTTCAAGCCGTGCCATGTAACTACCGCTTAGTGCAGCGCGCGCTTTAGCACCGAGAATTAAGTATTGAACCGCACGTGGACCAGCACCCCAAGCAACAAGCGGTTTGAGCCAATCTGGTGCTGCATCGCTTTTTGGACGTGTACTACGGGCTAAATCAACGGCAAATTCATAAATGTGTTCTGGGACCGGGACGCGCCGAACAAGATTTTGGAACGCTATGACACGTTCTCCCGTTAGAACGTGTTCCAACGTTGGCAGTGACATACCGGTTGTTGTTCTGGCAATTTCAATTTCTTCAGCACGCGACGGATAGTCCACCTCAATTCTGAACATGAATCGGTCTAATTGTGCTTCCGGTAGAGGGTATGTACCTTCCTGTTCAATCGGATTTTGCGTCGCTAACACGAAGAACGGAGGATCTAATTGGTAGGTTCTACCGATTACAGTAATCTTGTGCTCCTGCATTGCCTCAAGCATTGCTGCTTGTGTTTTTGAAGGCGCACGGTTAATCTCATCAGCAAGGATAAGATTGGCAAAAAGTGGTCCCTTTACGAACTCAAACTCGCGTCTGCCACCCGGAATTTCTTGGAGAATATCAGTTCCAGTAATATCCATCGGCATGAGGTCCGGTGTGAATTGAATTCGACTGAATTCCAATGCCATGGTTTCAGCGAACCGTCTAACTAAAAGTGTTTTTGCCAATCCGGGAACACCCATTAACAGGGCATGTCCTTGAGAAAAGAGACATATTGATAAATTTTCTATAACTTGTTCCTGACCGATAATGATCTTGGCAAGTGCCTTTTTTAATTGATCGTAGACATCGCGTAGTTCGTCAATTGCAGCAACATCGTCGGCATCCATTTGGTCAATGTGTTGTGGTGTTTGCATAAGAATCCTTGATTGTTATCAGTTATCGTAATTCAATTCTGAATTTTTTATATAAGGTTAGTTGTTTAACGCTAACGGTTTTTTAATATTTTGAACCATGATTATAGATTTTATGTGACTTTTTGATTAGTGAACGTCAGTATTTGTCCGTGTATTTTCATACGTTGTTTGTAAGTGGTGTCCATTGCAGCCCATCTGGAAGACAGCATCGACTGCACCGAAGAGACGCGGTAAATTATCCATCGTCACAGTTGTTTTGCTACGGGTAAAGGCATCACCAACAAGCTTCCCAAATTGCCAAGTTGTTCCATCGCTCACAATCCCATAGACTGGAAATTCGGTATCTTCATTTATCTTTTGTGCAGCGAGCAGCTCCGCGATGCATTGTCCCCAACCTTGATCAAAGTCATTTTTCTTCGCTTCTACGAGGATGATCAACGGTACACCAACAACAGGAAGTCCCAACTCAGACCGTGTAGCGATCAGGTAATCCGGTGTACCACTCAATGTTTCATCGTAGGTAATGGCTTTCTTAATCCAGAGTGCATAGTCTTTTGCGTAAGGTTTGTATATCTCCTTTAAAATCGGGAAAATAATTGCCTCACAACGTGCTGCTTCGGATGCATATATGTCAATATGTTGTGTGCAGAACTCAAAATCTTCCAAAAAATGCTCAGAAGGAGTGATTGTCGGCTCATCAATTTTGGCGAAATCTTTTACTGTATATGTGATTCTGAATTTTTCTAACACTTCTGCTACTGTTTTGAAATCACTAAAAGCCATGTGTCACACCTCCTATTTTAAAATTGTAGCATACCTGACCGAATATGTCAAGGTTGAGCAACACCGATTTCAGCATTCAGTTTTCAAACTAAGAATCGTATTTATGTGGTCTTCCAAGTGAGATATTTCATATTTCATATATAGTGATGCCAGTTAAGGGTAAAATAGTTGCATGAATCTGAAAAAATTTAAAACCTTTAATCATTTTCTCTGATAGGAGTGTTTCTTTTGAGGATAGTACTGAATCTTTTGAGGTAACAATTCAATGTGTTTATCCATCCATTGTAATCGAGCACGCAGCCAGGTTTTTAGGGTATCTACTTCTCCTTGATAGGTGGGGCTTCCCGGATCCCGATTAGCAATGTGGCTACGACCAAGAACGCGCCATCTTAAGAAATTCCGTTCCTGTGCTTCGGATAGAAATTCAGCGGTTTTGTCAATTTCGTCAAGAATTGCTGATGTGGCAAGTTCATTCTTACGGAATTTTTTCCACTTATTAACAAGTTTCTGTTTGAAGTTTTTGTCTGAAAGTAATCTATTCCACCAGAAAGGGATATGGTTTGTATAAATTAGCCAACTATTGGTATTCCAACCATCATTGAAACTAATATTTCCCGCGGACCAATTGAAATCCCAAACAGGTCCCATCGTCAGTTTCCCACCTCTGTCTACGGACATATATGTACTGATACGGAATCCATCTATGTTTTTGAAAAGTTCATTGATGATGAAATGGTCAATAAAAGAATCCACATCAATATATTTCGCATACCCTTTCTTAGGATCTGTATAATTTTCTCCTGCTAACACAGATTCAAATCTGTTCATATAATTCCGAATCCAATCTTTTTGAATATAAGATATTTTGTGTCCTTTTGGATAAACATGTGCAAGATGTGTCCCTCTTTGAGTATAGAAGAAAGTTTCTTTGGGATCCATTTTGTCAATTTTTATGATATATCCGCCTGTGACTTCTGGAGGTTTGTTCTGGGTAGGCTGCAATGATTTTACGTCTACGCGGTTTTTCCCGCGCTTAATCTTTTCTATTAGCAGATATACACCGACATAATGTTTTGCTTGAATCGTCTTATCGCCACTATCGTTGAGAAACACCTCAACAAACTTTGTTCTGCATGCGTATCTGCCGATCCGATTGCTAAACTCATAAGCCAAATAGTTCCGCATCAGCGACTTATCCGAATAGGGACCATGCAAAACCCAATCTGATTCAGCAGGCAAATTGAATATAGATACATCTTTGTCATCACCATTCTCGTCCTGAAATTCAAAACCATATTGCTTTTTCGGGAATCCACTTGAAGTTTGACCTCTGGTCTCAATACCAATTTTACCTTCAAAATGGGTATCGGGATTATCTAACGAGTTCCTACCGCCAGATTCATCATAAATAATCTTCATTTGTGCAGGAATTTTAGGTTCATCAGGTATCCATCTGCCATTCGTGTCTATAATCACAATCGGCAAGTTAGATATAAGTGGCATTGGGATGTCTACGGAGTATTGAGGATGCCGATAATTTTGTCTGTACCGATATTCTTGACGATTCACAGGCTTTTCTGCTTGAGAGGATTGGCGAGGGGTATCAGTAAAGCAGCTTGTAAGAATGAAGAATATAATGCTGCATAAGATAGGCATAGTGGTTTTTGTAGAACGATTCATAGTCGTCAATAACCTCGTTTATGAAGATTGGAAAGCAGCGGATTGAAGATTTATATATTATAGGGAGTGAATTGCCTGAATCAGAGTTAAAATAGTATATTAGAATGGAATGATGATAACAAATTAAAGTTAGATGTTGTCAAATGAGGTAACAAATGAGGTAACAATTGTCAGACTTTTTTGTATTTTTGATCAAGTAGCGAAAAGAGTTTCTCTACCGTCATCGGTTCACCATCCTTATTTTGTATGGTAATCTCTTTGTCTACAACAGCATTTCGTAGCTGCTTTTCAAGTTTCTTCCGATTGGTACCACTTGATCCCGCACCTATCGCTATACCTGATCCCATTCCTACTGCGAGCCCTAAACCGAAACCTTCCATAATTTACTTACCTCAATGTTAATATGAAAATGTTAATATGAAAAACTTATCTGAAGATGATAATAGTCCTTTCTATGATAACTGATAACAATCACTATTTTTTTCTAAAACTTTCTTTAGCAAATCAACAGCGTTTTAAGGCAAATATCGCATCTCTTATTCTTTTGTCTGTCCTGCGACTGCAGCAGCGCGCGCGCCAACACCAAGCACTGCAAGAAATCCTTCCGAATCCGCGTGGTCGAAGTCTCCGATATCCTCCATAGATGCAGTCTCCTCAGAGTAAAGTGAATGCGGAACACCACCCGCAGCATGGAATGCAACATTACCCTTATATAGTGCAACCGTAATCGTACCACTCGCTAAACGGCTCAACGGCTCAACAGATGATAACATAGATTCTGTAGCGGAATCGAACCAATACCCTTGATAAATTTGTTCTGCCACATCTGAGGAGATACCATCAAAAAGTTTACGCGCACGTCTATCTAAAATCAATTGAAGCAGATACTCATAACACCTACCAAGCAATTCCATACCGGGTGATTCGTATACACCACGACTTTTAATACCAACAAAACGGTTCTCAACAGTATGAATACCGATGCCAACTCCGTTTCGACCACCAATTCGGTTTGCCTCTATTAAACTCATAAGTGGCGTGCAGGGACTGCCGTTAACTTCAACAGGTGTCCCACGTGCAAATGTAACAGTAAAATGTTCCATATCATCCGGGGCATCTTTCGGATGCACACCCATCCCTGGCGTAATAAATCCAGCAGGAGTTTTCAGCGATTCTAACCGACCTGCTTCATGCGTTAATCCCAGTAAATTCGCATCTGTAGAGTACGGCTTTTCATGGGTTGCAGTTATCGGTAAGTTGTGTTCTTGACAGAAATCTATCATCTCTTTTCTACCACCGAACTGCTTGAGGAATTCAGCATCTCTCCACGGGGCGTAAACAGAAAAATGTGGATTTAGCATGTTGGTAGCAAGTTGAAATCGCACCTGATCGTTACCACGTCCTGTTGCTCCGTGTGTCAAAATAGAGATACCGCGATTTTCCATTTCTGGCAAAAGTGCTTTTACCGTAACATGTCGTGCAATACCTGTTGTATTCCAATATCCTCCCTCATACATTGCCTGACATTGGATGAGACGGATACCCTCTTCAGCAAGCGCGTCTTTCGCGTCAACCATGACCGCTTCCTGGGCACCACATGCCAACATACGTTCCCGAATCTCGTCAACATTACGTTCATCGGGTTGTCCAAGGTCGGCAGTTAAACAGACAACGTTAACACCGTTATCCACTAACCACTTCGTAATTGTGCAGCTATCAAGACCGCCTGAGACCGCTGCTCCGACGGTTTTTCCTTTTAATTGATGTATATTCATAAAAGAATTATATCACGATTATCCATATTTCGCAAACACTAAACAGACTGCAGCAGAGTCATTCAATTGTCGCGTAGTAATCTTGTGGAAGGGTTTCTAATCCCGAATACTTTCTATCTGAATCACGGATTACGCGTCCTCTGCGTTTTCCGATATTCTGAAAAACAGCATTCTTCTTCGTAGCACAAACTTTCCAGTTTGTGCCATTCACCACCAACACCACAATATCTCGTTTTCCTATGAAACGGAATACAATACACCAAACTCCAATCCTGAAAATCCTGAAATCTTGAAAATCATGGTTCAGACAAAACTGAAACATACATGAAACATATTGTTCCAATCCCCACAAACCCTTCACATCCTCCCCAACACCTGTTATAATACTACCACTATGAAAAACAAAACACATCTACACCCCACATTATCAACAAAAATCTTCACCCGTCACCCAAAAAATATCCACACAAAAACCGACCATAACCAAGCACATAAAAAACGTACCAAAATGAAATTTTCAAAAATTTATAAATGCCCTATAAACCCATACCCAGACAGGCATAACCCTAAAAACCAAAACGAACCAAAAACCGAAAAACGCCCTTTTTGTGTACGTTTTTTGAAGGAACAAAAAACCGATGTATTTACAAAAAAAGCACATAATGAAATATTTAACTTGACATTCGTTATTTAGTTATGTTATAATATATATATATTACATACAATATTTGATTGCGGGTAACCTAATTATGTTAACGTTTTACCATACCAATACTCTTATGAATTTAGAAAAAATATACGCAATGGCAGTCAAAAAACTGGTATTTTTCCAGAGGATGCAAAAGATACCAAAATTTAATTTTTTTCTCATGAAAAAACTGATTAAAATAACCGATAAACCCAGACAGGCACTATACGTAGACCGATTACACAAAAAGATACCGTTATGTAAAAAAAGGATACCGTACGGTAACCTTTTAAAGGTAGAAAATCCGCTAAAATTTATAAGAAAAACTGTTCGGCAAAGAGCAGATTACACACATAAACAGAATCATCACCTTCAATTTTCCATACAGGAGGGTAACACGAAAAAACAGTCAATCATACAAAACCCAAACCGTACCAAAAATGGCAAATTAAAAAATACAAAAACCCACATAAAAACCTCAGTAAACCCAGACAGGGACTGGGAAAACATCACCGTACCAAAACCGTACCAAAAAACGAAAACTGGTACGGTTTGAAGGAAACAAAATCCAGAGAATTTGAACAAAAAAAACGAGGTATATACCAATATCTTACAGCGACAATTGAATGGCTCTGCTATACAACCAGAGCCATTCAGCTTTCCAAATCCCATTATTTTCAATATTAAACCTTCTATTTGTAGGAGTGATCTCCGAATCGCAACCTCTTATCCTTTAAAACTTGGTTCAAACAACATCGTAGGGGCGAGGTCACCTCGCCCATCTTCAATACACCCTCTTCTGTAGGAGCGACTTCCTATGTCGTGACTTTACGACATATTTTCTACGAATTACCGAAAACTGAATGCCTTTGCTATACAACAGTTTTTCTTGACACGTCCATATTAATTTGATATGATATTGATATGAAATTTGTAATAATGTGGCTAACATACGGCATTGGACATTAGATTGACACCATAAATGAGGAGTAGTTAGATGAATTTCAAACTTGAAGAAATAGACGATTTTCAAGAGGAAAAACTGGACACTGACGAAGAAGATAACAACGAAGAAGTTACCGATGATGATGAGTTTGATTCTCAAGGTTTTGATGATGAGACTGAAGAGGAGAATGCTGACAAGGGGGCTTATGAACCAGATGAACCGGACGAACCTTATGATGAAGAGGATGAATCCGACGATGAAACTTCCTCGCTGATATTAAAAGAACATATTGAAGTAGACCCTTTTAGTCAACAGGAAGAAAATATTCCTGCCTACACAGAAGCCGTAATAGCCTATTATGAAGACAAGAATTACGAACATGCTATAGAAAAATTTGGTGAAGCAATAAAAAATGCTAAACGGCAAAATAGAGGGAAGCAGCTCCTATCCAACGAAATAGTAGCTAAGTCAATGTATTGGCAAGCAGAGGCTTACGTCAAAACACAAGACATTCCGAAAGCGATTGATACATTTGAATCCCTTGTTAAAACATGTAGTGAGCATTATCTTACGATTGCAGCGCGGAAGCGCGCAGAAATTTTGAAGGCGAAACACTCTTAAAGGAAAGGACAAACGAAATTGGTGGATACCTTGAAGAATATACTTGAACAGAAAGCGACTAACCTACGGATACATTCTATTACATCAACATCAGAAGCAGGTTCCGGACATCCAACGACGTGCCTTTCAGCTGCAGATATTGTCTCTGCTCTCTTTTTTCACGCGATGCGGTACGACTGCACAGACGCACAAAATCCAAATAACGATAGATTCATCTTATCAAAAGGACACGCTGCACCACTGCTATATGCTGCTTATGCTGAAGCGGGTATTATTCCAGTAGATGATTTGGCTACCCTGCGACAGGTTGACAGCATTCTTGAGGGACATCCGACTCCGCGTTTTGAATGGACTGAGGTAGCGACTGGTTCTCTCGGACAAGGGCTATCCCTCGGACTTGGTATGGCACTCAACGGTAAATACTTAGACAAATCCGATTACCGCGTCTATGTATTACTTGGCGATGGTGAAACTGCTGAGGGCGGTGTTTGGGAAGCTGCTGCTTTAGCGTCTCATTATAAGTTGGATAACTTGATCGGAATTATAGATGTAAATGCACTCGGACAGAGCCAACGCACTATGTATGCTTTTGATATTGATACCTACTGCCAACGTTTTGAGGCATTTGGATGGCAAACCATCGGTATTGATGGACACGATTATGATGAGATATTACCTGCATTGGAAAAAGCCAAAGCCTCAAACGATAAACCGACAATGATTGTGGCAAAAACATATAAAGGAAAAGGGGTTTCGTTCCTTGAAAATGAAGATAACTGGCACGGGAAAGCAGTTGAAAAAGGTGAACAACTTGACAAAGCTTTAGCAGAACTCGGTCCACTGCATACAGACGTTCCAATCCAAATACAAACCCCAAATCCAATAGATAATCAGACTTCTACTGCTTCCGCATGTGAACCACCTGAGTATGCATCTGACGAAGAGGTGGCAACGCGCGGAGGCTACGGCATTGGACTTGCTAAACTTGGTAAAGCGAATCCGAATGTAGTTGCACTGGATGGAGACACGAAAAACTCTACTTATTCTGAACAATTCATGGAAAGTTATCCAGATAGGTTTTTTGAGATGTTCATTGCAGAACAGAACTTGGTAGGTGCAGGTATAGGTTTGGCAAAGCGGGGTAAAATTCCTTATGTTTCAACGTTTGCTGCATTTTTATCTCGTGGGTATGACCAAATCCGCATGTCTGCGATCTCACAAGCGAACATTAAATATGCTGGTTCACATTGCGGTGTTTCAATCGGTGAAGATGGTCCCTCACAGATGGGTTTAGAAGACCTCGCGATGTTCCGTGCAATTCCTGATGCTGTTGTGCTATATCCAAGTGATGCTGTCGCTGCAGAACGTCTTGTTGCTGAAGCTGCCGCACACGAAGGGATTGTCTATATCCGCACTTCTCGTCCTAAAACCGCTATCCTTTACGATGCTACAGAGAGTTTTCCAATCGGGGGGAGTAAAGTCGTTAAAAAGAGTGATGACGATAAAGTGTCTGTAGTCACAGCAGGTGTCACACTTCATGAAGCATTAAAAGCGCATGAAATACTTGCTGCTGAAGGGACCGCTATCCGCGTCATTGACCTATATTCCATCAAACCTGTTGATACGGAAACACTATTAGCCGCTGCTGCAGAAACAAATAACGCTATCATCACCGTTGAAGATCACTATCCTGAAGGTGGTTTAGGAGATGCTGTGTTGGATGCAGTTGCAACTGAAGATATCCGTGTGCACAAACTCGCAGTTACGGGCATCCCACGATCCGGCAAACCGGATGAGTTATTGGAACTGCATGGAATTAGTGCAAATGCGATTGTTCAGAAGGTAAAAGCCATCGTCTGTTAAAGAATTCAATCCAAACACTACAATAAGTGAAATCATTATGTCACGCACTAAGTATACTTCCGAATTTGTTACTGCCCGAGGTAAAGAGATTTATCAACAGCAGATTCAGGATAAGGTTGAACCGGAACATAATGGAAAGTTTTTATCTGTAGACATTGAAACTGGGGACTATGAAATTGATACTGATGATTTGTCTCCTTCGATACGTCTTCTCGCTAAACGTCCTGATGCTGTCATTTACAGTTTAAGGGTCGGGTTCCCTGCCGCCCATCGTCTCGGCTTTAAGATTTCGGTCCCGAAATAATGATTATTGGAAAAGTTACTACGGATTTAGAAACTGTTATTGAATTAGAAGTCGGTGGCACAAATCAATGGGAAAAGATAGAGTGTTTAGTTGACACAGGATTTTCTGGTTATTTGGCTTTACCAAGTGAATTAATTGAGATCCTCTTACTTCCAAAAATTGACGACCAAGAAGTACTTCTCGGGGACGGTACTGTAGTAGCCTTAGAGAAATATCTTGCAAAAGTGTTATGGCATGGTGAAGAACACAGTATTTCTGTGTTAAGAACAGAGGGTGAATCTATTGCTGGAATGTTACTTTTATTTGGAAGTCGTGTAATTTTTGATGTTATAGAAAATGGTAATGTGAGTATTGAGGTGTTACCATCAATTTGATAAATTACAACAACGAGGTCCATTAATCGGTGCAGCAAACTATAGTTTGGATTGTCGTATTAGGTGTTATCCTTCTGGTAGGTATTGGCATGTTTTTCACCCTACGTGCACCCCGCACAGCCCCTAAAACTTACCCCGCAGACAATGGGGATAACTTTATAGACGTTTCAGATTACCCGCAAGAAATGCAAACACTTTACGAACTGTTTACTCGTAAATGTAGCCGATGCCATACCGTCGCACGACCAATTAACTCCACTTTCACTGCGGAAGAATGGCGGAAATATGTGCAGAAGATGATGCGAAAGCCAGGTTCCGGACTTACTGCCAAAACTGCTGAACAGATAACAAAATTCCTAATTTACGATGCCCAACATCGGGAGAGAATCACGCCATGACAAAACTGATAATTACAACCTCTTTAATGCTATCACTTGCTATAGGATTGCAGGCAGCACCTGTTGAAAAACTCAAAGTCTCAATTGATAACAAACTTGTTACATTTACATCAGCACCAATATTCAAAGATAGCGCGTGGTTAGTACCGTTAGAGGACTTGTGCAAACAACTTGATTTAAAGGTTGAATATCCAGATGGTGGAGAGATGGCAGTTATTTGCGATAAGGAAGATTCGGAGTTGTGTGTACCACTGCAATTTGGTGAGGAAGCATTTAGCATTGACGATGTTACTTATGCTAAACTTGAAAGCATTGCTATACCTTTTGGATTTGAAATATACAAAGCATCGAAATCACACATTGAAATCATCAGACCAGAACAACTTGCTCCTCAATTTACGTTGCATAATCTTGACGATATACCAAAGCATTTGAAAGATTTTCGCGGAAAGAAAACACTTCTCTATATATGGGGTTCATGGTGAGCGTGTCGTGGACAACTGTCAGGATGGCAGAAATTTTACACAAAACACAAAGATAATCTAAATATTGTCTCCGTTGCAATTGATGCGCAAGGGGCGTCTGTTGTCAAACCGTGGCATGATAAGGCTAAAGCAGAATTCGTTACACTCGTCGATTCACAGAATATTCTTGGTAACCTTTTTAACCTAAAGGCGATTCCCTACGGTGTTATGATTGACGAGGCGGGTAGATTAGTCAAATCACCTTTCAGCATTAATGTTGCTAAGAAAGAAACACTCGTTATGCTGGAAAAGTGGATGGAGGATCCCACCTATAATACAGCATTACTCAGCAGTGTAAAACCAGCAAGTAAATCTAAAAATCCAAAGATTATTGAGGCGAATGCCCGTTTTCAACTTGGCTTAACACTGTTAGAGGTAGGAAAAAAGACGGAGGCGATGGCAGAATGGCGAAAGGCTTTGGCATTAGACCCCAAAAATTGGATTATCCACAAGCAGATTTGGGCAGTGGAACACCCCGATAAGTTTTATGATGGAAATGTTGATTATGGCTGGCAAAAGACTCAGTTAGAAGCGGAAAAGAGATAGACATTAGATTCAACAGAATTGCTATCCCATTGCAAGCCGTTTTTTCTGCTCTTCCAATATCTTCTTTTGACGTTTCACACGTTCAGGCACTAATCGTTCTCTCGGTGCTGTCGGTTTGAAATCTAAGCGGTCTTTACCCAGCCCATGTAGGACTGCCATCTCAACTGGTGAGAAATCGTCTGGATTATCACGATTGAAATTCATCGGTTCTTTGAGGGCAACAGGTGGATTTGTAATAAACCGCGCCCGTCTTGAAGGGTTCTGTGATGCTGAATGCAAGATAAATGGATGCAAGAGAACAACATCCCCCGCATTGCCCGTAATTTCAACAAAGTCCTTACATTCTGAGACTAACTGACCAAAACCTTCACCGGGTAACAATCCTTGTGGATTTGCGTATAGATGTTTCGCTACTTGTTTGACAGAATCGCACGCGACAAAGGTGCCTCCACTTTTCGGTAAAATGTCTGACCATACAACGATTGTCAACAATCCTTGTTCAGGGCTATCCAAGAAGTGACGGAAGAAATCACCATCCTTGTGCCAACCCCAACGAAGTTTTTCAGGAGATTCCCATTCTTCATCTGCTCTTAATGCAAAGTTGATTATGAAACCATCACCCCAAGAAGGTTCTGTGTTGGCGAGTCTGTCTTCACCTCCGAGTAGATCACAGATAGCATCCCATGCCCTCGGTGCGATTTCTCGGATCGGAACACGATTCATAGATGGCAAATGTATGCGCGGTTCCTCCCAAGTTGTGGGGTCGTCGGGTTCATAACCGAGGCGTTTAAAGGCGAATTCTCGCCATTCCGCTGCTAATTCTCGCGAAAAGCAGTCTTTCAGGACAATATGTCCTTTCTCAACGAAGTGGTCTACATCGGATTCCGTAAGTGTTTTGTAAACTTTTGGCATTATATCCTCTTATTTCATACTATCCAATAAAGTCTCGGCAAGTTTTGTGGCAAATTCATCATCGTTGATATGAGCATCTATTTCAATTACCGTAACATTGTCACCGATATGTGTTTTCAGATTTTTCTGCCATGCATCTCGCGCTTCAGGTGAATCAAATGGTTGTTCTGTTTTATCAATTGCGGATACACCTTGTGTAGGGATGAGAACGGTTGTAGGTCCCGTGGCTTCGTTGAGTTTATGTGCCATGATTTTGCCCAATTCGGCTGTCTCTTCGGCAGTTGTCCGCATGAGTGTTACTGTTGGATTGTGTTGGTAAAAATGGCGTTTGCTAAACTTCTCTGGTACTGTGTCAGGAGGACCAAAATTCACCATGTCCAAAGCACCGGGAGCGATAATTTGGGGTAAACCTGCATGTCCTGCAGCTTCTAATCGTTCAGGACCGGCACTGAGTATACCACCGACCAATTCATCTGCAAGTTCTGTTGTTGTTACGTCTAACACACCTGCAAGAAAACCACCTTTAACGAGGTCTTCCATTGCACGTCCACCTGTGCCTGTAGCATGAAAAACGAGAACTTCATAACCAGCATCTTCAAGGATTTCACGTGCTTTTGTAACACACGGAGTTGTTACACCGAACATTGTTGCAGCGATTAAGGGTTTGTCGTCTGCTGCTTCTGGTGCTTCAGCAGTGATCATCCCAACAATCGCACCTGCAGCGTTAGCGAGAATCTGCCGCGACAGTCGGTTGATACCTGCAATGTCAACGACAGAATACATCATGCAAATATCTTTAGACTGCACATAAGGACTTGTATCTCCTGATGCCAGGGTTGACACCATAATTTTCGGCACACCGACAGGTAATGCCTGCATCGCTGTTGTTCCGATAGTAGTTCCCGCAGAACCACCGAGTGAAATTATACCATCTATTTCACCAGCGTCATATTTCTCAGCGATAAGCGTTGCTGCACCTTGTGCCATTACAGCCACACTATTGCCACGGTCGCCTTCATCTCGCAATGCCTGTAAAGACGAACCACCTGCTTGTGCCACCTCATCAGCTGAAATATCAGGAGGTAACTCTGGTTCTCCTAAAATACCTGTATTGACAACGCACGTTGCACAACCACTTGATTCTATCTGTGCTTTGATGAACGCAAATTCTACACCTTTCGTGTCCATTGTTCCGACAATGCAAACTGTTTTCGCCATCCGCAGAACCCTCCGCTATATCTTTTAAATTGTGTTGAAAATTATATGGAGAGGTGTAAAATAAGTCAAGTTAATTTCGAATTGAGAGTTTGTTGGTTATTGAGGCAAACCCACTCCGTTCACATTACCCAAAATTGTGCAACATTTATTCCTAAACTCGCGTCCTTATATACAACTGAATGAAGAACGCATTACGGAGCCATCTGATGATAAACGAAGATGTTATGTTGATCCAACGTATCCTTGCAGGTGATGAGGCTGCTTTTGAGAGTTTACTAAGAAAATATCGGAAGCAGGTTCATGCACATGCTTGGCGGAGGACAGGTGATTACCATATCGCTGAAGACATTACACAAGACACTTTCCTACAGGTCTATCAGAAACTGGGAACACTTGAAGATCCAACGCAGTTTTCAAGATGGCTTTATCCGATTGTGAATCACCTATGTATTGCGTGGTTTAGGAAAAACCGAATACGAACCGAGTCGTTGGAAGATACCGACTCTTCAGAAATACAGATAGAAGCTTATTCTCAATATGTTGCATCAGAACACGCAAAAACTACTGCGGAAGCGCAACGTGACCTTATCAAGAAAATGCTGGCAAAGTTGAAACAGGATGATAGGGAAATAATCACCCTCCACTACTTTAGACAGATGACATATTCAGAGATAGGGTCGCATTTGGGTATATCAGAAAGCACTATTAAGAGTCGGCTACATCGCGCACGACAGCGGTTAAAGAAATACGAATTCATGGTACAAGATGCGTTAGACATAACAATTGATGAGCAACATCGCATCCAAAGACATATCAACGGAGGAATTGGAATGAAATTAACTTTTGAAAGAAACGATCTTTTGTATACCCTTCAGGTTCTACAGGGGATTGCCAGTGAGGGTGATGAGTCCGCTGTTCTCTCGAATGTATTTATCCACGCGGAAGCGGACAGGATTGAATGTATAGCAACAGATGCAGATATCAGTATCAAAGTGAAAGTTGATGGTATGGTCAAAGAGGAGGGGAAAATCGTTGTTCCTGCTGAACAATTGGGCAATATCGTCAATGAATGGAATCCTGAAAAACCGATAAATTTAACTACCACAGTAGACAATCAGGTTGAAATCACTGGTGGAAATGGCATGACCAAAAACGTAGAACTCACCGATGAAGAATTCCCTAAACTACCGGCTATTGGTGAGAAAGCATTTGCTATTGATGGGAAGAACTTTCGGTCTATCCTTCACAAAACCAAATTTGCTGCGTCTACAGAGAAGAGACGATACAACCTGAACGGTCTCTATTTTAACCTTTTTGAGGACAGAACTGAAGTTGTCGCGACTGATGGAACAGTACAACTTGCACTGGCTTATTGTGAATCTATAAAGTTGGCTAAAGATAGTAATGGGTTTATTGTGCCGTTAAAAGCAATAAAAGAAATTGAGAGAGCATTTGCTAATTCTCCACAGATAAAGATCGCACGCGTTGATGACCAGATTCTTCTTGCAGATGAAAACGTTACTTTGACGACGAAATTGATAAACAGTGAATATCCATCTTATGAGAAAGTCGTTGATCACTCTACTGAAGAATGTGTTGTTGTGCCTAAAGAACCGATTTTGTCAATGATACGTAGGGTTTCCTTGCTCTCAAACCCGAAATGTCCTACGGTCTATTTAGAGATAGACGAGAAACAAATTCGGATTTCTCCTAAACTTTCAGCACCAGACGAGGAGTGTGAAACATTAGCAGTAGAGTCGTGCACTGGGAAAGTCCATATCCGTATTGATTCACGGTTCCTGATAAAGGTATTAGAGCATATTGAAACGGAGTCTTTCTCTCTTGGGTACTCAGGTTTGATATATCCTATAGTTGTTAAACCTATTGGTGATGAAGGACATGTCTACTTCACCATGCCGATGCGCTTGGAAACCTAAGCAATAGACTGACAAACGCTAATGATTTTCATTGAATCCATCACCGTAGCAATCAGAGCACTGTTATTAAACAAACTACGTTCATTGCTGACGATACTCGGAATTATAATTGGTATCGCAGCAGTACTGGCGATGGTTGCTATCGGGGATGGTGCAAAAGAGATTATCCTTGAGGATCTGAAAAAAATAAATGGAATTAACGTCTTCACAGTTTTACAGACTTCTTCCAGATGGGTCGCAGGACGTCGTGTTCCAGCACGAAGCGGAGAATACCTTAACTATGGTGACGTGCAGGCTATCGAGAGAGAATGCCTTTCTGTGAAGATGGTTGCGCCACGAGTTCCAGTATGGTCGCGTGTTCTGATGCAAGCCTCAGATGGCACAAACATACGTGCTGGCTATAACGGGGTAAATGAGACTTATGCTTTGGCAATGGAATGGGATTTAGCAACAGGACGGTTTATTTCTGAGGAAGATGTAAAAAATTCTGTAAAAGTCGTTGTGCTCGGTGCAAATGTCGCAACAGGATTGTTCGGTGAGGTGTCTCCACTCGGAAAAGAGATTAAGATTGCTCATAGTAGTACGAGTGCGACAAAAGAACGCTTAATCGTTATCGGCATACTAATGCCGCGCGGACGAAGCCTTGAATTCGGATTTAGTTTCGATGATCTCGTTTTTATGCCGATTACCACTGTCCAACAACGTTTTACAGGTAATGACCGAATCCCTCAGATTGCTGTTCATGTACACACCGTAGAGGATATACCTCGCGCAATTGAAGAGGTTAAAACTGTTATCCGGAAACGGCACCGAAACCAAAATGACTTTTTTGGTACTTTTGATGTGCGTTTAGGGTTAGCACGCCTAATGAAAATCAGTATACTCATAAAGACTGCATTAGGCAGTATCGCCGGTTTTTCACTCCTTGTCGGTGGACTTGGCATTATGAACATGATGCTGGTTGCTGTTGGAGAACGTACCCGAGAAATCGGTCTACGGAAGGCATTCGGCGCGAAGCGTTCAGATATTCTATTACAGTTCCTAAGTGAGTCTATTTTCATGTGTAGCACCGGTGGCATATTTGGTATCGGATTTGGTGTCTTTGCAAGCAAGGGAATGGCGTATATAGCAGTGCGTATCGTCAAAATCGTTCCTGAATGGCCTACAGTCCTCTCCCCGCAGTGGGCACTGATATCCATCTTCTTTTCAACGTTACTTGGTGTTGGTTTCGGTTTGTATCCTGCAATAAAAGCCATGCAGATGTCTCCAATTGAAGCATTACGCACCGAATAAAAAATATATCAACCCACCTACCTTCTCATAAATGCTATTCGATTAAAATTATGCACCCTTTTCCAGCAAATTCGCGACTATATATAGCGAAGGGATGAATGAGACATTCTTCGTGCTATTGAGCACTCCTACCCAGAAACGTCTTAACCATTTATTTTCTAATTTTACTATAATTCTTACGTAATCAAACCTTTTCGGAGTTATCAGATGAAAACGGACGATGTTGTGTTGATTCAATCCACACTTGCGGGTGATGAATCTGCCTTTGCTACTTTGGTCAGTAAATATCGGGAGCAGGTTCACGCGTTTGCGTATCGGAAGATTGGAGATTTCCACGTTGCTGAAGACATTGCCCAGGAAGCCTTTTTTGAAGCATACCAGAATCTGGAAAAGCTGAGAGATCCTACAAAATTTCCAAAATGGCTTTTTTCGATTGTAAATTATCTTTGTATAGCGCGGTTTCGAAAAAATCAATCAATGTCCCAACTGCTACGCGAAAGCTACACAATAAATACAGAAACAGATTCATATTCACGGTATGTGGCTTTGGAAAATGAGCGGGATGCTACTGAAGCACAACGCGAATTAGTCCAGACACTACTTTCAAAACTAAAGGAAAGTGATCATCAACTCATCACACTTCACTATTTTGAAGAGATGACATCTGCTGAGATAAGTAACTATTTAGGTGTTCCCAAAAATACGATTAAGAGCCAACTCCATCGCGCAAGACAAAGGTTAAGACAATACGAATCAATCCAAGAGACAATGGATGTTCCTATGAGAAAGGAACACAGTTCCCCACTTCCGCAACAAGGAGAAATTAGTATGGTAGATAAAATGAGTTCAGATATACTCAAAATTAAGTCCTTATCAGACCGATCACGAATGCAACTTTCCGCAGATGGAGAGTGGCTTGCCTATGTAGTAGTAGACCCCGACCGAAAATCATCGTTCGAACAACAGACCGATGATTTTTCACTGCATCAACTAACGGGCGCATTGATAGAAAATCATAGTCAAGAAGTATGGGTTACCAACATCAAAACGAAGAAAACATATCAACTTGGAGCAGATGAAGGGGTTGACTGGGCACCTCGCTGGTCTCCAGATGGAAACCACTTAGCGTTTTGTTCTGACCGAATGGGGGCTCCCCATCTTTGGGTTTGGGATAGGGTTGAAAATGAACTGCGGCAAGTTAGCGAAAAACCGATCACTGCAACACACGGTCTTGAAGTCCCGCAGTGGACTTCAGATGGAAAACATATCATCACGAAGTTACGACCCGAAGATATGGACCTTTCCACAATTATCTCAAACAAAACAATTCCACAAGCGATAAACGTTTGGCATACCGATACGGATGAACAATCTTCTGTAGATGAAGATTTAGACCAATTCGTCTGGATGAAAGGAGATTTAGGTGTCTTCAACGTTGACACAGGTGATGTGCAAGTTCTCGCACGAGGCTTGTTTACGAGAAAAATTATACTCTCTCCAGATAATACTGCTGTTGCTGTGCTCAATGTAATACGGGGAAGGGAGTTGACATCTCAAGAAACCCTTTATGAGTTGTTATTAGTTCCTTTGGATGGAACGCCATCTCGAAGTTTTGCTACAAATCTCACCGAAAAAGCACTATTCGTGAGTTGGTCACCGGACAGTAAGTATCTGGTATATGCGCAATCGGATGGATTGTTTATTGTTTCAGTCCAAGATGGTGAACAGAAGAACTTAACTGCAGAGCTTACAGAGAAATTGCGATTTTACGCACGTCCGTTATGGCGACCGTCGGGAGAGTCATTTTTCTGCGGCATTGACGGAAATATTTGGGAATTCGATGCAGATGGCAGCAGTGCCCGGAAACTAACAGAAGAATTGAAGAAACACATCATGGGTATTGTCGCGAAAGTAAATACCTACGTCGTTTGGCAATCAAGCGATGCACAGTCTATCTGTGTCCAGACTCATGATCCAGAAACAAAGAAAGATGGTTTTTATTTAATAAATACGTCTGAGGCGCGTGCGACTTGCTTGTTTGAAGAACCAATTAGCATTACCCGTCATATAGCAGACGAATACGATTTAAAGGTTGTCAGTAACGACACACAGATTGTCTACAGAGCACAGAATGCGATACATCCAGAGGAAGTCTGGATGTTTGATGTAGACTCCGGGAAACATCAGCAGGTGTCCGATCTCAATCCGCATCTGCGCGACTTACAATTTGGTGAAACTCGTTTCGTTGAAGCACAAAGAGAGAACGGCGAGCGTTTACGCGGTGTTTTGATGCTACCCGCCAACTATGAGGAAGGCAAACAGTATCCTTTAGTTACGTGGGTCTCTCCCGGCGAGCCGCTATCAATGTATATTTATAGTTTTGGGTTAGATAAATATGTCATGAACTTTCAACTCCTTGCTGCACGTGGTTTTGCCGTGCTTGGTGTTGATGTGCCGTCAAGATCAAGCGAATCGTTGAAAGAATTGCCCGATTACGTGCTGTCTGCAGTAGACAAGGTCATTGAAATGGGTATCGCCGATGCTGATCGTTTGGGGATAACAGGATACGGTTACGGTGGATACTTCACAGCCGGACTGGTTACACAAACCAACCGTTTCAAAGCCGCAGTTTGCGGTGGCGGTTTTTATAATTTGACCAGAATATATGGGAATCTTACGAAATTGGGAAGAAGTCTTGGTATTAAATGGATAGAAGACAAGAATCGTATGGATATAGGTGGTTCGCTCTGGGAAAAACGCCAACGATATATTGACAGTTCACCGCTTTTTCACTTAGATAAGGTCGAAACCCCTGTTCTAATCTATTGTGGTGAAGGGTTTAATGGTGATGATTACACGCAATCTGGGGAACTTTTCTCTGGATTACGCAGGCTTGAGAAGGAAGCGACTTTCGCGTGGTATCGTGGTGAAGGGCACCTCGTGAGATATTGGCGACCTGAACACCGCGCTGATTGCTGGGAACGTATTATTGATTGGTTTGAGAAACATCTATTATAACTCAAGTTGCTACCTACAAGGTTTTAACTCGTAGATGCCATTTTTTCTGTAAATATCCATTAGGTGTGCTATAATTGTTGAGGTTTTATCAATCCTCGGTGTCAAGACCCCGTTACTTTAGCTCGGGGATGTAGACACCGCTAATTCCTTTGTTGTCCCAAAAAGTCTTGACTCAAGGACATCATTTTGATATACTGCTCTTTAGCAATCGGCATCGGTTGTGATTGATGCTGTGGTAGACAG
>JAJEAG010000091.1 GCA_022824265.1 Candidatus Poribacteria bacterium
GGTGTCTATGGCAACGCCCGTTGGACGCAGATTAGAAGTCCAATGTTGTCCTGCGTCAGCAGGAAACCTTGATACAATCAAGGAAAGAACCCCAAGTCTTTAGACTTCGGAGTATGTCAGGTTCTAATTCTAATTAGGAGGGACAATAATGAAATCAAAATTAGGTAGTTTGTTTTTAATAATTTCTGTCACATTAATGATTGGACTTACAGGATGTACGTCTGTCCAAGACGTGATATTTGATTCTGTTCAACCTGAAGATAGCATGGTTGATGCCACTCCAGTCAAATTAGTATTGTTAGTTGACTACCCTGAAGGTGGAAAAGATGCCTACATAGCGTGGGTTCAATCTGTTGCGGCAACTCTGCAAGCACCAGAAGAAGTCACACGGATACGCTCATACGACAATCAAGACCAAACCATGAGTCCAAATCGACTTGTTGAATTTGAATTTGATAGTTATCTGGATTCGGCAGCATATTTCAATCGTCCTGAGATCATAGAAATTATGAGTGATCTACCCAATCATACAAGCAACTCTACCATACATACGTTTATACAGCGATCCGATTACGCGAAAGCAGAGGAAGGTAACTGGCCGGTTAAAGGCGTATTGTTGATAAATTATCCCCTTGGTGGAAAACAGGCATATCTGGATTGGGTTGATTCCGTTTCTTCAACGTTAGTCGGACCATCTCAATTGCAGTCAATTGCATCCTACGACAATTATTATGGTGGATCTCCACATCGTTTGGTTGATTTTGAGTATGCAAGCGAAGAAGATGCAACAACTTATGAGGAGTTGGAAGAAATACAGGCTATTGAGGACGAACTTGATGTCCGCACTGCAGGATGGGAATCACACACATTTCTATTACGATCAGATTACATCAATGAATAAACAGTATTAAATAAAATTATAGTTATAATTTATTTTACTAACAATATATTGATGATATAAACAATATATCATCAAGGAGGAAATTTATGTTACATACACCCCCAGAATCCGCTGTGATTCTTTTTGATGGAACAGACCTAAGCAATTGGGTAGGTCGCGACGGAGACGAACCGAAATGGAAAGTTGAAGGTGACGCTATGATTTGTGAACCACGTACTGGTGACATCTCAAGTAAGGAAACCTTTACTGACCATTTCCTCCACCTTGAATTTATGACACCCGATATGCCTGAAGCAAGTGGACAAGCTAAAGGTAATAGCGGAGTATTCCTACAGGGAAGATATGAAATTCAGGTCTTGGATTCCTATGGTATTGAAGTACCCGGCAAAGGTGATTGTGGTGCTATTTACAATCAATTTGCTGCACTTGTAAATGCCTGTAAACCACCGCTTGAATGGCAAACCTATGATGTTATTTTCCGTGCTCCCCGTTTCAACGATGCAGGTGATATGACTGAAAACGTCCGAGTGACTGCCCTACAAAATGGGTTGGTAATCCTAAACAACGTTCAACTTCCTGGAACCACAGCCGGTGGTGCCGATTCAGAAATAGCAAAACCGGGTCCGCTACGTTTACAAGACCACGGCAATTTTGTCCAGTATCGTAACATCTGGGCAGTACCACTTCCACTTGAAGGTTCTGATCAATACTAATGTATTTGCAACTATGAATTATAGCGTCCTATCCTCTGTAGTGATGAGTCTATCTTGTTCCTACAAAAGATAGGACGCAGTGCCAAAACATATCACGCTCAACATAATTTTGCTTGAATTTTAAGATTGACAGACCAATTCCAAATTAGACACTATAATGATTTAAACCAATGTGTCTAATAATTCCAAGACTAAAATATAGATAAAAGAAAATAGGATGTTGGTCATATTGACATCAATACATTTCTGTGATATATTCCAATGCAAGTAAAATCAATAGGTGATATTATGAATATCCAACAGAAGATAATCACTTTTGTTCTTCTCCTTATAGTCAGTGTTATAGTAGTTGGTTGTGCACAGAAACTTACTGAGGAACAAACTTTTGCTGAATCACAGGCTATATCGGATTTTATTTACAACTATTCGGTTGAAAGTCAAAAGGCTTTCCAAAAAATACACCAACATAAGAATCTACCAGTCAATGCAACAATAACCCCTATTTCAATACCCCCTGAAAAAAAGATCGGGAACCGGAACAAAAGACTGGTCCTGCTCAGTCCCAATGCATCTTTAAGATGGCTTCGTGCATACGGTTTTAAAGTTAATATAACGAGTTATGCAGTAATGATTTCGCTGAAAAAAGGTAATTCTCATACAAAATCTTACAGTTCACGTCCAAGGAAATACTCGAAAGTTGATGACCCGCAATACTTACAGATAGATCATTCTAAGATAAGAATTACAGGAATAACGCGTTGGGGAGATGTAATGTGGATAACAGATCAATATGGTAAATTACGCGTTCTAACGTATGAATAGTGTCGAGCAATATCTAACAATTTTTATGTCTTTACCAAGAATTACAAAGAAGATTAGAGATCACAAGAAACTGAAACTACATAGTATAGGACGCACATTAAATTGTACTACTACAAACACTGTATTGTATGAGAAGGTCATACATAAGTACAATTAACTTTTTAAACATATCCACGATAATAAGGAGAATTATATGGCAAATCAACCTTTACCAACAGTTCCTCGACGACGATTGGGCAGAACAGAGTTAAGCATTCCTGTCATCCCTTATGGCACACAAGGTTTCGGGAATAATTTTGGATTTGTGTCAGATGAAGATGCAGTTGCACTTATTAAACACGCAGTCTCTATCGGTTGTAATCATTTCGATTGTGCCCGTTGTTACGGAGATTCACTACGGAAACTTGGTTTGGCGATGAAGGAGATACCACGCGAGGATGTAATCATTACAGCGAGACTTTGTTGCCATTCTGCAGCGGATTGGGGTGGATATGGACAAGGTAGACCCGACTATTCCGCAGACCGTGCAATCGCAGATTTGGAAGATCAACTAAAAATACTAAATATTGACTATCTTGACGGTATGTTAATCCACGATCCACATGAAATTGACCCAACACTTGAAAAAGGTGGGACACTTGAAGGGTTGCTCAAATGTAAAGACCGTGGACTTGTCAGACACGTCGGATACGGTATGCGTCAACACGATTTTCATCTCAAAGCTATCGCAACTGGTGATGTTGACCTACTCTTGTGTTTTAACGACTACAACCTTATACGACAAACTGTTAAGGATACTATTCTCCCTGCTGCAGCGGAAGCCGATATCGGTGTGATGAACGGATGGTCTATCCTGCGTGGTATCCTCACGGATGTTAACATTGATGATGAAATTGCTCGTGGACGTTGGAAAAAAGAAGGCGACGTTGCAGCAGCATACCCGATATGGCAATGGTGTGTTGAAGAAGGCATCAGTATATTACAACTTGCAATTCAGTTCTGTCTGAAAGATGAGCGGATTCACGGAAATAACATTGGCAGCCTCAATGTTGAGCAATTAGAGGCAAATGTCCGCGCCGCCAGCACACCTATACCGGACGAAGTTTGGGAAAAATACGAAGCAAAATTCGGTTCACAGAATTAATTTATCAAGAAATTTATGGGTTGCTCGCGGAAGTGGATAATCCTGTAGAGCATTGAGTTTTACCCAATCTGCTTGTATCGGTCCATTTAGTTTTACCTCACCCGAATGATAATTGCATTCAAACACATCCAGGACAATTTTGAAATGGGTGAATGCGTGTCTGACACGGGTGAGGTATTTTATATTAATGACTGAAAGATTGACAATTTCGGTGATGTAGCGGGTGCATGCTTGTTCTGCTGTTTCACCTTCTGCAATTCGTCCATTAGGAAATTCCCAGAGTCCACCCAGCAAACCATCAAGCGGACGCTGTACGATTAACACTTCATTACCTTTGTATATGACACCAGCGACCATATTGTGTTCTGGAACTTTCTCTTTCTTGAGTCTACGTGGAAATTCATCTTGACGGTTTGCTTGGAATGCCTGACAATAGGTATTCACCGGACAAACAAGACAAGTCGGGGATTGAGGACGACAGACAGTTGCCCCCAATTCCATCATCGCCTGATTGAAAATACCGGGTTCTTCCAAATCCAAAAGCTCATCTGCTTTCTGTTGAAATTGTTTCGCTGACCTTCCATCACTTATTGGTGTCTCCATCATGAAAAGTCGCGCCAAAACACGTTTTATATTCCCGTCAACCGCTGCATAAGTGGAATTATATGCTATGCTCTGCACTGCTGCCGCAGTGTAATCACCTACTCCCGGTAACTTTCGAAAAGGCTTATATTCATTCGGCACTACTCCATTGAAATCCTCTACAACAATCTGTGCTGCTTTATGAAAATTACGCGCCCTTGCATAATATCCCAAACCTTCCCATACCTTCAGTACATCTTGAAGTGTTGCCTCTGCAAATTGATAGATATCTGGAAATCTATCTATAAATCTTTCATAATACCCAACAACTTTTTTCACTTGTGTCTGTTGTAACATTATCTCAGAAACCCATATCCGATAAGGGTCATCAATATCCCGCCACGGCAATTCACGTTTATGTTTTTTGAACCAAGTCAACAAGATTTCACGAAAATCATCTCGTGATTCTGAGATAAGTTGTTTTGACATATTATCAAATGTTCCGTTCAAAACCCAATGCTTTAGTTTTGGGATGTCCAACGGCTAACGTCTCCGTTGTTGAAAAAGTTGTTGACCTTTATTTGAATATGTGATAATCTTTAAACATAGACTTCTGGTGGCTTTACTACCAGACAGACACTTGTGTCGCCTTCGCGGTAGGGCATCCCGAGAAGTAAAACGCCTGTGGATAACGTGTTAGACTACACTTTGTAGCAGTGTTAGATGAAGCAGGAAACGTCATTTAGAGGCAAACTCTAATGTAAGAACGAAGAACCCAAGTCTTTAGGCTTGGGAGTATGTCAGATATCTATCGCAATGCGAAAACCGATATTATGGCTTCCACTTATAGGTTCATGTGCAGCACGATTTGCACAACGTGCAGCAAACTCACCACGAGGCTGCCATGAGCCTCCCCTTATAACCTTTCGCCTACCGTCAACAGCACCCATAGGGTTTTCCATAGGGGAATATTTGTATGTGTCAATGTGGAACCAATCGCTGCACCAATCATAGGCGTTTCCTGCCATATCATAACACCCAAAAGGACTGATACCATCAGGAAAACTTCCTACTGGTGTCAATTTTTTCAATTGAGACTCCGATGTATTTGTCTTACTTGCATCCCATGTATTTCCCCATGGGTATTCTCGTCCATCGGTACCGCGTGCAGCTTTCTCCCATTCTGCTTCAGTCGGTAAACGATATGTCTCACCTGTTGCGTTGTTTATCCAATCTAAAAACATATTCACATCATTCCAACTCACACCGACAACAGGATAATCTATACCGTTGAAGCGGTCATCTCCCCAAACTGATGGTTGATGATATCCAGTTTCCTTTACAAACATAGCATACTGAGCATTTGTTACGTGATAGATTCCGATGGCATAAGCATCTATAGTAACACTCCGTTGCGGTTCTTCTGGGTCGGTTTTCCGCATACCCGTAGGATAAGTACCCATCGTAAATGGACCGGCAGGGATATGTACTAATGTGTAATTGAGGGTATTGATGTGCATGACTTCCATTCTATAAGATACTAAGATAGACGACATCATTTAGTATATCACAACTAACGTAGAGTTGCAATTTATCGGTGTACTCCAACAGAGGAATTCAATTGTCGATTTTTCTGTCTGAATCGCTGAAGGCGCGGAATACGCGGAATGAAGAGGTCTTTTCTGTGTCTTCCGTGTCCTCCGCGCCTTCTATGATTCAGACAGTAAACAGGTTCCAAAAACACTACACATAGACACTTAATCACTTTGACATCTCTATCTATATTCTGATATAATCCTATAGGGTAAATATCATTCAATTCTTCAAAATCCCAGTATCATAAAATTTTGCACGACAAACCATTTTTCATATAAAATAATCGTCCTCTATTACACAAGTCTATACAGAGACATATACTGCATCTCTAAAACACAATTGGTTAAAAAATAACAATGAAAAAAACAATAGGTTTCTACTTAATGACACTATTCTTTGTGTCATTGATTTACAATCCTGTCACCTTTGCACAAGATAGTCGTCAATGGGCTTTACCAAATGGTGCAATAACTCGCATAGGAAAGGGTGGTATCACCGATCTACAGTATTCCCCCGATGGTAAATTTCTTGCTGTAGCAAGCAGTATTGGGGTATGGCTATATGAAACAACAACATATCAGGAGAAATCTTTACTTATTGGTAATTCATCATGGCTAACATGTATAGCCTTCAATCCCAATGGAAATACGATTGCATGTGGTAGTATTGACAGTACAATACATTTATGGAATGTTTCAACGGGTGAACACTTGATGAGATTGAGAGGACATACATCAAGTGTTTATGGTATTGATTTCAGTCCCGACGGAAAAACAATCGCATCTGGCAGCAGTGATGGTTCAGTACGTTTGTGGAATGCGGAAAACGGAGAACACAAAAAAACACTCTCTGGTCAGTCAGTATGGGTGTGGAACGTTGACTTCAGTCCCGATGGAAATACCATTGTTCATGGAAATGGAGATGGCACTGTGCATTTCTGGGATGCCAACTCTGGTGAACACCAACATCTGTATATTGCACATCCGTGGGATTCTAAAATGGCAGTTTTCAGTCCTGATGGTAAGACAATCGCAAGTATTAGTGGCGATAGTACAACCCGTTTATGGGACATTGACACACAGTTAACTAGGGTGTTGCTTATCGGACATACTGAAAGCGTTACTGATATTGCCTACAGTATAATAGAAAAAATAGTTGCAACTGCAAGTGCAGATACGACTATCCGTGTCTGGGATGCCAATACTGGTGAACATCAGAAGACTCTTAGAGGACATACGAGAGCAGTCAACTGCCTGGCAATTAGTCCTGATGGAGAAACAATTGCTACAGGTAGTCGGGACGGAACAATCCGTCTGTGGAATACTTCTACTGGTGATCACACGCATACAATCTCTGAACATTACGACTCAATCTACAGTATTATGTATAGTCCTGATGGTGGTATACTTGCTACCGGCAGTGAAGACGGAAATATACGGTTTTGGGACGCAAAGACAACAAATGAAAGAATGACACTCACTGGACATACTCGTCCAATTAGTAATATTTCATTCAGTCATAATGGTCAGATGCTGGTAAGCGGAGATAAAGAAGGTAGCATACGTCTTTGGAACACCAATTCGGGAAAAACGATGAAATCATTTGGAGGACATACTGGTGATGTCCGAACAGTACGCCTTTCTCTCGATGGAAAGAAAGTCATCAGCGGGAGTTGGGACGCGACTATTCGGTTATGGGATGTAAATCTTGGGATACAAAACAGAATGTTAACTGGACACATAGAAGAGATATATACAATAGCATTAAGTCCCGATGGAAATACAATTGTGAGTAGCGGTGCTGACAGAAGCATCCGATTATGGAATTCTGTTACAGGAACAAACGAAAGAACACTGACCGAGGATATTGATTTAATAGATGCTATTGCGTTTAGTCCAGATGGAACAACTTTCCTTAGTGGAAGTAGAAATGGAACTATTAGTATATGGAATGTTTCTAAAAGCACCCGTATTGTATCGTTCAAAAACCAACACCCGTCTGATGGTCAAAGACGATATGCAGAAGGTGTGGTGTGCATCCAATTTAGTCCTGATGGACATGTGTTTGCCAGTGGTGGTAGAAATGGGAGCATTCGTTTATGGAATGCTGAGAACGGAGAACACATCAAAACGTTATACAATCGGAACATGATTGGCGACATAGTGGGTCATACAAGTAAGATTGATTCTCTTTCCTTTAGTCCAGACGGTCAATTCCTTGCAAGTGGAAGTAGTGACGGTACCGTTCTCCTGTGGAAACTTGATGCAACATCACAATGATAAATCAATTTGGATAATAAATGTAGTTTTACTGTCAACCTATGATGTCAATTTATCAGAGGCATTCAATCGGCACGTAGAAGTCTTATAGAGGGAGCGAAAACGACCTCTGATATAATACATGTCGAAGGTCGCTGTGCTTGCTCCAACCTACAGGAATGTATGTAACGGGCGAGGAGACCTCGCCCCTACGGAATGTCCGAGGCGCAATGAATATAAAGATTCTGGGAACTAAATAACCCCGTCCACAGATAATTTTCAATTGCCTTAATTCAACTATTTCAATATAATGCAAGCAATATACTACAAACACATTCATGATTGTAGATATAGGATTTTGCATAAGAACAATACTATGAAGCGAAAAACAAAATAACGCTGATATAACAAGGATGGACTGATAGTGACAAATATAGAAATACCGCGTCCTGAATATCCAAGACCCGATTTTCAACGCGGAACATCTGAAGGAACTGACTGGATAAATCTTAACGGAACATGGGAATTTGTATTTGATCCAGATGATGTCGGTGAAAAAGAGGAATGGTATACCGACAACGCTCCTGACTTTCCATTGGATATACGGGTGCCCTACCCTTGGGAAAGTCTTGCTGCCTGGGGAGAAGAAGATCAAGCAGACAGCGCGACTTACCTAAGCACAAAGGCATACCTTAAACCAGAAGAAATCACTTGTGGAGGACTAAGTAGAGAAGGTAATTACCGTGGTGAACCCAGACACACAATTGGATGGTACCGAAGGACTGTCACTATACCAGAAAATTGGGGAGATCAACGTGTTATTCTGAAATTCTGTGCTGTTGATTGGGAAACGACGTTATGGGTAAATGGTAAGGAAATTGGGGAACATAGCAACGGGTATTTGCCTTTTGAATTTGACATCACAGATGCACTTACCCCCGGTGAAACCGCTACCATCGTTGTACGTGCTTATGATGCACAGGACCACAGTGAACAACTTGCAGGAAAACAGATCGGTTGGTACACTCGTGCCAGCGGAATTTGGCAAACTGTCTACCTTGAACCCCGAAATGCAACGCATATCAAGCAGTGCCTTATCACACCAGACATAGATAATAGCACAGCGACTTTTGATGTAACGATTGATGGAGAAATCGCTTCCGGCACAGAATTACATTGGGAATTCGACGGTATGAGCGGAAGTATTGATGCCAAAGAAAAAATAGAGGTCACTGTTGATATACCACCAGATAAACTCCGACTTTGGGACATTGATACCCCGAATCTTTACGATGTCACACTCAAATTGGGTTCTGAGAATACTGAAATAGATAGGGTTTACACCTATTTCGGTATGCGGAAGGTATCAATTGAAAAAGCACCGGGAGGAGACTATAACTACATTTATCTCAACAATCGTCCCGTATATCTGTTGGGTGCACTAAATCAGTCATTTAATCCTGAAGGTGTGTATACCTTCCTTTCCGATGAGGCTATCCGAACCGATGTAGAACGTTCCAAAGAATTTGGATTCAACTTCCTTCGTCTTCACATAAAAGTTGACGAACCACGTCTATACTATTGGGCAGATAAATTAGGACTGCTCTTTATGTGCGATATTCCTAACTTCGGACAATACACGGATAAAGCAAAAGAAAGATTTAAATACACGTTACGAGGGAATATTGAACGCGATTTTAATCATCCTTCTATCATTTCATGGTGCAACTTCAATGAAACATGGGGACTCGGAGGAGGAGACTACAAGCAGCAGAAAGACCGACAAGAATGGGTGCGGGAAATGTATCATTATGCTAAATCCCTTGACCCTACTCGGCTTGTTGAAGATAACTCACCGTGTTTATATGACCATGTTGAAACCGACATCAATTCATGGCATTTCTATATCAATGATTACAAACATGCAAAAGACCATATCGCTAACGTTGTGGAACAGACACACCCCGGATCCAAGTTCAATTACGCAGGGGATAACGAACAAACGGATGTCCCCTTGATTAATAGCGAATATGGTGGGATCGGTGCTGGCGCAGGTGACAAAGACATAGCATGGTGCTTCAAATATCTGACAAATGAGCTACGACTACATCCCAAAATCTGTGGATATGTCTACACCGAACTCCAAGATATTGAATGGGAACATAACGGTTTCATGAATTATGATCGGTCGGTAAAGGAATTTGGATATGATTATAACGACATCAACACACTTGATTTTATCGCTATTGATTATCCTCCTGGTACTACTGTTGCACCCGGTGACACCGTAAAGGCAGGCATATATTCAAGCCACTTCTCACATAAGACAATTAACGATACAACGCTACATTGGCAACTGGACACTGTGGATAAAAACGGTGAAATGACGTATGGATGTATAAGCAAAAGTATTGAAATTCCTTACCCACATTATCAAGTTGAGAAGGTGCATCAACTGGAAATTTCTATTCCTGATATTAACGCTGCAGTCGGTACATTGCATGTTTGGGTATCCGATAAAACGGGTGCAGTTGTTGCAAGAAATTACATTAATTTTGAGATATACTTAGAGGACACGGCAGGCTTAACTTCCCTTAGTCATTTTCCGGGTGACATTTCTGCAAGCAAATGGGATGCAGCATCCGAAATCAAAGAACAACTATTTACCTCACAAGGTGTTGGATACGTAGAATATCAGATGCCACTGCCTGCTAAACTCAATCCTGATGAAATATCAAAGATGGAACTTGTCTTTGAAGCATCCTCATCAAATGGTGGTTCTCGGCAAACAGAACCTGAAAAATTCCCTTCCGATGTTACTATCTCTGTTAATGGGACTGAAGTAGAAACATTGACACTTCCCGATTGTCCATCAGATGCCCGTGGTGTTCTCACATATATCCACGAAAACCTTGGTAACTATGGTTACTTATATCGTGTCCCATTGGATAAGGATACGTGTTTAACTGATAATACTTCAGGGAATCTTACTGTACGATATGAAGTCAAAGGCAATGCTGAAAACAAGGGTGGTCTCACACTTTATGGAAATCGTCGTGGTAGATACCCAACAGTTCCACACATTGTTATAACTTAAAAAATGAGGAATCTAATATGGCAACACACCAATTCTTATTTACGCGTAACCCTGGATTAGAAGGTTCGTGGCCCTTTGTACACGAACAGATGGTAAAACGACTTGAAGAATTAGGGGTAACACTTGTTCTCAATACCACCAGCAAAGACCCTCTTCATCAACAGGTGGATTTAAGCGAAGTCATAGGGCTTTCACATTGGGGAGGCAACCTCACTGAAGAGTGTATTGATAACGCTCCGAAACTCAAAGTACTTGGAACAATGACAGATAACACGGGACACGGAATCCCATACGCTAAACTCCAAGAACGTGGTATCCCTGTCATAGAATCTACACGTGCTTGGTCACAATCTGTAGCAGAATGTGCGTTTGGATTGGCGTTGTCATCATTACGAAGAACAGCACAATGGCACATGCAGATGGCACAAGGTGAAAAACTGTGGAATTGGACAGATCCAATATGGGGACCAGATAAACTGCCTGTCGCACATCAATTTTGCGATGATCCTGATTTCGTTAACGGTGACCTTGGTACGAAACAGGTAGGTGTGATGGGACTTGGACAGATTGGCAGAAAAATCGCAATTTGGTCTCGGGCATTTGGGGCAACTGTAATGGGGTTTGATCCGTTTGTTTCCGATAAACTTCTTGAAGAATGGGACGTGGAACGCGTAGATATGGATACGCTCGTTGATAGAGCGGATATTGTATTTGTGGCAATACCGCCGACTCCTTCAGCACGACATCTGCTAAATCGTGAACGAATCTACCATCTGCATAAAGGAGCATTGGTTGTCATCATTACACGCGCACATGCTGTTGATATGGCGGCATTACGCGAACGGATCGTAAAAGATGAACTCGCAGGTGCATTTGATGTCTACGATAGAGAACCAGTGCCTATTGACGATGAATTGCGGAATAGAAATAACGTCGTCCATACACCCCATATCGCAGGCAGAACTAAAGACGCTAACCTACGCGTTGCAGATATGATCGTTGATGATATGGAACGCGTGCTAAAAGGCGAGGAACCACTCGGTGCATTGACTCCTGAAGCAATAAAGGTACGGACATCCGAAGATCCTTATGCCTAAATTCGGTAGTTATCCAATATGGACATATACCCGCAGCATGAATGACTTACATGCTGCGGGTATATGTCTGATGACCTAAACATGTCAACATTCTTGTCTAATTTTCGTTAATCTTTTCAATTACCTTGCATTCAGGGTTTACTTTTGACATCTTAGTTTTGTACACTATACAGTAAGAGATCACTTAACAAGTTAGAATCATTTTCAGGAAGATAGAGGAGATAATGTTCAAAGCAATTACATTTGATTTTTGGCAAACACTTTATGCAGATTCACTCGAAAACTGGGAGAATCGACAGTCTATACGGATAGATAATTGTCACGGGTACCTGAAGAAACAAGGATATTCATGCAATACAGATATAATAGCAAAAGGTATGGAAGAGGCATATATGGTTTCAAATACCTGTTGGCATCAACATATTGGTGTGTCAGTAGAAACATGTATGAAGAAGTTTGCTGAAACGCTGGAACTTTCATTTGATAAAACTGAAATCGCTTCTCTGATTGAATGTCTTGGTAATGCATTTTTAGAATCTCCACCAGTGATGATTCCACATGTCAAAACAATGCTTGAAACCATCAGCAAAAGGTACTCTTTAGGGATTATTTCAGATTCTGCATTGACACCGGGTAGATACACAAGACAACTTATGGAACGGGATGGAATATTACAACACTTCACAGCATTTACATATTCCGATGAATCAGAATATACCAAACCCGTTGTCGCACAATTTGAAACTACACTGAAACAACTGAATGCTAAACCGGAAGAGGCGGTACATATTGGAGATATTGTGCGAACAGATATTGTCGGAGCAAAAAATGCTGGTATGAAAGCGATTCGGTTTGCGGGGGTTAATAAATCAGAAACAAGCGATACACTTAGTGATGCAGTGATTGATGATTATAGACAATTGGAAGCAGTAATCTCCGAACTTTCATAATAAACTCATTGGAGGAAAACAATGAAGAATGTATTGGTCACAGGTGCAACAGGATTTATCGGCAGCCGTGTGTGTGATACCCTCCACGAAAAAGACTATACTGTGAATGCAGTTTCAAGAAACCCAGAACGTGCAAGAACTAAATTAAATGAAGTGAACGAAATATACGCTTGGAGTCCCGAAACAGAACAACTACCATCAGAAGCAACATCTGATGTGAATGCAGTAATCCATCTTGCAGGCGAATCTATTGCCAGTAGGTGGAATGCTAAGAAAAAGCAACGTATACGTGACAGTCGAGTCATCTCCACACGAAACCTTGTTGCCTCGTTTGCTTCGTCTGATACCAAACCGGATGTGCTTGTTTGTGCGTCCGCAATTGGTCTGTATGGAGACAGTGGAGATGAAGTTTTTACGGAAACCACACCACAAGGAACAGATTTTTTGGCAGAAGTGTGTCATGAATGGGAAACAGAATCACAGAAAGCGAGTGAGCATGGGATACGTGTTGTATCAGTCCGTATTGGACTTGTGCTTGGAATAGGTGGGGGACTCTTGGAACAGGTATTACCTCCATTTAAGATGGGAGTAGGTGGGAAGCTTGGCAGTGGTAATCAATGGATGTCGTGGATACATATTGATGATATTGTTGGGATTATACTACATGCAATGGTAAACAGTGATATTCAAGGTGCATTGAATGCAACGGCTCCAACTCCTGTCAGAAACATAGAGTTCACCAAAACACTCGGATCAGTTCTCAGAAAGCCAACAATTTTTCCTGTTCCGGCATTCGGGCTAAAACTGTTAATGGGTGAGTTTGCAAACTTTGTTGTGTTAAGTCAGAATGTTATCCCTGAAAAGACAGAGGAAAGCGGATATCAGTTTCAATACCGCACGCTTGAATCTGCCCTCAAAGACTTACTATAAGTATTACTTATTCACCAAAATCAATAGAAATTGACAATTGATGAAAATTCGTGATGTATTGCTTTCTAATTACGGTAAAGCTTCAAGTATTCCATCCGCAGTTAACCAAATGATGACAGATTTCGCGGTTGGATTTCGCGATGGCATTGATATTAACCTCGGTGTGGGATATGTCAATGAAAATACAATCCCACGTAAACTAATTCAGAATGCATACGAAGCGATCCTTGCTAATCCAGAAAAGTACCGAGCGTCACTCAATTATGGTGGTGCGCAAGGCTCTCCTAATCTGATTAAGTCGATCAAAACATTCCTAATTAACAACCAAATTGACGGTATAACACAAGACACATTTTCCCAGAGAGATGTAGTAATTGGAGCAAACGGCGCGACAAGTCTGTTGGAAAGCATCACACATCTTCTCCCGACCGGTATTGTGGTTACTGCCGACCCGATGTACTATATCTATAGTAATGACCTTGAAAGAAAAGACTTCACTGTTATTGCTATTCCAGAGGACAACGAAGGGCTTCAAACTGATCTTTTGAGAGAAAAACTAAATGCGTTGGGCAGTGAAAAAGAGGATATTCAGTTCTTCTATGTTGTTACGGTAAACAACCCAAGTTGCACCATTCTATCTAATCACAGAAAGAAAACAATAGTTGAAATAGTCACTCAACTTTCTTACGAAGTAGGTCGAAAAATACCTCTTTTTTTCGACAATGCATATAGTGACCTTGTGCATGACAACACCGTTGAACAATTGAAGCCTGCATTCCTCTATGATGAAATTGGTATCGTTTATGAAATTGGCACGTTGTCAAAGATAATTGCTCCTGGGTTGCGTATCGGATACCTTATCGGTCCAAAAGGTGCATTTCTCAACAGCATCATACAACGAACAAGTGATATTGGATTCAGTGCTCCACTCATCAATCAGGAGATAGCGAGTTATCTACTTGATAATGAAATTGAAGCACAAATTCAGAAGGTGAATAATGAATATCGTAGAAAGGCATTACAAGTCAAAACATGGATACATGAATTACTGAGTGAGAACCTACAAGAATGTCGTGGTGGGAGTGCGGGATTCTATTATTACCTGACTTTAGCAAATACTAAAACTGACACAACCTCCGATTTTTTCAAGTATTTGACGCGAACAACCGGAAATGAAGAAATTGACGGACCTAAAGGTAAGCCGCATCCTAAAGTGATTTATATCCCTGGTGAACACTGTGCGCATCCAAGTGGTGAGATGGTTGACATTGGGAAAAGGCAGTTGCGTATCTCTTACGGATTTGAGGAACTACCACAAATTCACGCAGCGTTGAAACACATGAAGGATGCAATTGGCTATTGTAATCAAAAAATGTAAATGTGATTATCATGCCTGTCAGTATAATCTAATCATACTTTTTAAGGAAAATAAATATGCGTTTGAAAGACAAAGTTGTCCTTATCGGTGGTGCTGGTTCTAACATGAGTCGTGCGACAGCACTGCTTTTTGCGCAAGAAGGCGCGCAGGTAGCACTTGCTGCACGCACAACTGAAAAGATGGTAGAAACCGCAGAACGTATCCAAGCTAACGGTGGTGATGTCATTATGCATCAGACAGATTTAACCGATGCTGCACAAGTAGACACCCTCATTGATACAGTAGTTACGGAATATGGTGGAATAGACTGCTTTATCCACGCTGCAGGAGGGTTCTTCTCTACTGAACATGATATTACAAACATGGATCCTGAATATTGGGATGGGGCATTGCAAAACAACTTGCGAACCCTTTTCAATCCTGTGCGTCGCCTTGTTCCGATTATGGATGCTCGTGATGGCGGTTGTATTATCACTATTTCAGCAGGGGCACGCGTGCGTCAAGATGCTAACGCTGCTTATGCTGCAGCAAAAGCAGGAATGGTAGCAACTGCGAAAAATCTTGCGAAAGAATTGTATGATAAAAACATCCGTGTTCATGCATTATGTCCAGGGATTATCTGGGATCCGTTGCCAGAAGGAGAAATCGTACCCGTAGCAACGCAGTTGGAACGACTGGGTAATCCGATTGATGTCGCTTATGGTGCATTGTGGTTATGTTCGGATGAAGCAGCGTGGGTTACAGGATTGGAACTAACGATTGATGGAGGGGATTCGTTGTTCATTGATTCACCAATTCGTCGGGAAGTATTGGAATGAGTCAAATGGAAATATCAAGTAATTTGAGTATGGAATTTGTAGTTGTTCAGATATTGCTTTCAACACACTTGAATTAAGCAATATAATTGCAGGAACACAGAAAATGATGTATAATTATGTGAAAATGAAATCACAACCAAGGTCTACACAGAGTAACGCCTATAATGAAAGTTAGACAACTGATAAAATTGATACAAGATGATGGGTGGTATTTAGTACGGACACGAGGTAGTCATAGACAGTTTAAACATCTAACAAAAAAAGGAACCGTGACAGTTGCAGGAAAACCGAGTGCAGATATTCGACCTGGTACACTGAACAACATTCTAAGACAAGCCGGTCTCAAATAATGGGTGGATGAACTCATGAAAGATAAACTTATGGAATATGTCGTTATCTTTGAAGAAGGTGAAAACAGTTGCAGTGCTTATGTTCCTGATCTACCAGTATGTATTGCCGCAGGTGAAACAATTGAAGAAGTCAAGGAATTGATTGCAGAAGCCATTGAGTTTCATATTGAAGGACTACTGGAAGATGGTGAGATTGTTCCTAAGCCTTCCGCAACATTGCCATTTCAAGACGAACCGGGTGTGTTGTCTGTGTTGATAGCGGTTCAGGTATAGTCTACATATGCGCGAACTTCTAATTCTCGTAAAATGTTTTCAGTGTAAATTAACATTGTTACTATGCCATTCTACAACTTTACATTATCCTTTTCACTTTAAGAATTCTTAAACATTAGCTACCACCGCACTTCACAGAATTCTTCATAATCAATAAGTTCTTTTATAGTTGGGTTTTCACCGCACATGGGGCAGCTGCTGTCCTGACGGAGTTTCAATCGCTTGAAATCCATTGTTAAGGCGTTGAAAAGCAGAAGGGTTCCCATCAACGTTTCGCCAATGTCTAAAAGAACTTTGATTGCTTCCACAGCTTGAATTGTTCCTATAATACCGGGTAATACACCAAAGACACCCGCTTCTTGACAACTCGGTGCCATTCCTGCTGGTGGAGGTTCAGGAAAGATACAACGATAGCAGGGACCCTTATTGGGATAAATAACGGTTACCTGACCTTCAAATTGGAAAATGCTTCCATGCACAATCGGTTTTCCGAGCATTACACAAGCATCGTTGATTAGATATCGTGTTGGGAAGTTGTCGCATCCGTCTACAATTAAATCATACTGTTCCAAGATACTAAAGGCATTTTCTGAGTTGATACGTTCGTTGTGTGGGATTACTTTAACATCTGGATTCATTTCGGTGATAGTTGCTTCTGCAGACTTCGTTTTCGGAATGCCAATATCGCTTGTACCGTGTAAGATTTGACGTTGCAAGTTACTTAGGTCAACCACGTCATCATCAATAATACCGAGTGTTCCTACGCCAGCCGCTGCAAGGTAGACACCAATTGGAGATCCAAGTCCTCCCGCACCAATTAGTAAGACTTTAGACTCAAGTAGTTTCGTCTGCCCAATCCCACCTACCTCTTTTAGGATAATATGTCTGCTATAACGCTCAATCTGTTCATTGGAGAAGTTATACATATTATCCTCCAAGATTAGCGATAAGTTTTGAAATAGGTTTGTCTGAGTTGGCGGAAATACGTACGGCGAAACGTTCGCGGATATCTTCAGATGTGCGTTCTATCGTAAAATCACTATCTCCATACATCTGTTCAAGTACAGGTTCAAGGTCAGCTTGAATTGCATCTGCTGTTTCTGTGGTATTGGGTGCAAGGTTACGGTTGTTTATCATAAATAGGAGATCTGCTCCGTTAAAACGGATCGCTTTTTCCATTTCTTCAGAAGCTTCAAGAAGTTCGCACTTAGATAACACCTCAGTAAGAGCTTGACGAATTTTATCTGTGCTATCCCCATCAACATCATGCTTCCTATTGTACAGAAATCCTGGTTGATGGAATGCGTTGTCAATACTATAGTTGGCTTGTTTCAAAATCAATAGTACACCAGGACCAGCATCAACGTGGGAATAATCCGCATAGTTTAGGAAATCTTCGGAATCCGCTTCTTCCATCCATCGGTTAAAAACCTTGATGAAGTTGGTGTGGTTAATAATGCTATCTTCGGTTGCAAAAACCTTAATGTTAATCTGCTGTAAATCCATTCTCTGAAAATAATCCTTTCGTGAGTTTAGGTAATTGGAGATATTATCTAACTCTTGAATATTTATCGGAACTCAATTATGTAAGTGAAAGTTCTCCGACATTTTGTCCGTCAACGCTTACCACGGTAACCTTGGCTGCATCTATCCAGTAAATTTCTCCTGCTCCATCACAAACGCAAACCATAGCGTATTCACCTTCGTCTACATCCGCCATAAGATTACCAAAAAAGATATTCGGCTTTGAAGACTGAAATACCCCAAAACCTGTACCGAGTAAGCAGTAATTTTTGCCTGTGTTATCATGTCTTACAATCGTTGCCATCTATTTTTCCTCAAGTATGTTATATTTAACCAACAAGTAGTAGGTATTTTTGCTAAGTAATTTAATTTGAATTAAAAGAATGAAAATGCGATTTTGTTTCTATTTATAGTAGTGAATATTAGAATCTATTATACTGTAAATTGTATGAAAAGTCAAACTGTAATCATACTAATATGCCATAGGCATTCAATTGTTGATTTTTATGTCTGAATTGCGGATTATTGAGTCTTTTATTCTACATCCCATTATTTTGGGCATGGTTGTTGCGAGGTTGATATAGGTTTCGGGTTGTTTGCGTGTCATGAATTTTTCATGAAATTTTACTGCGAATTTTTGTGTTTTGCTTGTAAATACATCGGTTTTTGCTCCTTCTAAAAACGCACAAAAAACGGGTGTTTTTTGCACATTTGTGCGTTTTGATATTTGGGGTTATGCCAGTCTGGAACTGGGTTTATAGGGGTTTTTGAAAATTCTGAGTTTTTCATTTTTTGTGCGTTTTTTATTTGCTTAATTTTGGTCGGTTTTTGGTGGATGTTTTTTGGGTGACGGGTGTCGGTTTTTGTTGTGAATGTGGATTGTAGCCGGTTTCTGTTTTTCATAGTGATAGTATTGTAACAGGTGTTTGGAGAGGATGGAAGGGATTGTAGAGTTTGGAACAATATGTTTCATGTATGTTTGGGGTAGTTTTCAGTATTGTCTGAACCAGGATTTTCAGGATTATGAGTTAGCGAGTATATATTCCGTTGCAAAGGATAAAGGCTACCTTTTGCAAAGGAACATTGGCATACAAATCTCTTATCCTGAAAATCCTGTAATCCTGAAAATCCTGGTTCAGACAAACATGCCGAAGGTGCTTCGCATGCTCCGACCTACGGGACTGTATGTAAACATGTGAGCGAGGCGACCTCGCTCCTACGATAATGTAAGAAGTGTTGTGAGAATGCAGGCGAGACGACCTCCGCCTCTACGGCATGTAAGGGACGCAACGAATTATGCGACTAAAAACGCATCACTTCCTTAAATTGACACTTATGGGGCGATTTCCTAATCACACCGAACACTACAAGAAACAAAAAATATCCAATTGGAGTGAAGTATCAAAATAAGTCTACATTTTCTGTGAATCAACGCCGAATACACTTTTGGTATTCGGCGGGAGCGATTTCCGAATCGCGACGATACTCACTGATAGTCGGGAATCGGAGTTCCCTCCTACATTTCTAAATGTCCCATTAATTCTAAAGTTCACTATATACAAATAATTTACATCAATCTGTTTGCTTGATGTGTGCCCATAGGACAGCAAGTTTATCCAATGGAAACACTGCAAGCGGACCACTTACCCAATCAGGTTCCAAGTCGTCTGCTGGATGATGCGTCAGATTTGTCAATTTCCTATTGATAAGGTTATAGCGATAAATCTCAAAATTGGATTCTGGACCAGTTCCGCCCTTGTGTATATTTAAAAGCACTGTTCGGTCATCTTTTATCCAGCAACCATTAACGAGCGCATATATCTTGGGAAAATTGTGTATATTAACATTTCCTGTAACCAAATCATGAATAACTAAACGAGTAGCGACGGGACGTTCTTTCACTATAGGAGTTAGTTTTTGTTCATGTTCTGAATACATAATATATCTACCAGAAGGAGACCATCTCGGTACATACCGCCAAATAATATTTTCTCCTCCATTAGGTAGGCTGAGCCGATTTTTCTGTCTCCCCTCCGGATTCATGATCCAGATATTCTCACCGTCCTCCCCTATATGATGATAAGTTATCTTTTTTCCATCGGGGGACCAATCCATTCTATCGGAGAACCCTTTACCAAGGTTATCAGTTAGTTGCTTCACGACACCGTTTTTCAAGTTAACAACATAAATATCCCACTCTCCAGCGCGTTTACTATTGAATGCAATATATTTGCCGTCCGGTGACACGTTAGGATGTCTATCGGTAGGATGGTTATCCATAAAGCGAATTTCCTCTTGACTTTTTACATTAAGAATAAGAAATTCAGCATTGAATACAGTGCCTTGTCCTTGTGATAAATCTCTTTCAAATACAATCCGTATGCCATCTGGAAACCAGTTTGGTTTTTTGTCATAAAAATCTGGATTCGATATTCTGCGGACATTAGTCCCATTATCGTCCATCGCATAGATATGATAGGCAGTATCCCCTTCACGTTTTGACGTAAATGCAATTTTGGCTTGTAAACTTTGCAAAACAAAGATGCCTGAAAGAAGAAGAATAGCGAGACATATACCTGTACGATAACGTGCCTGAAAATGTTTATATCTCATAAGAAAACTCCTTTTGGGATACACAGGTGTCTTGATAAGAACACCTGTGTATAGAACAGAACAATTAAGCCTATTTAGATTCTCGCTTCAACACAACCTGTTGCTTCCCATTCATCCTGAATATCTGGTCGATCAATTCTTGAAGCTGAAACAACGGCTCGTGCTTCACCCCGCAGCGTCCTACCTTTCAGAAGCCTTTCTTCAAAAGAATACCCCATGGTGTAGGTAGACGAACCGGTTGCACCAGGATCCAGTGCATAGCCTGACCACTGAATTGGCGTATTATTAGACTTTATAACGAATTAACCGTTAATTTTAGTTAGTTTCTGTTAGTTAAACTTGTATCAATCTACAATCGATATATCTTATACCATTAAGACTTATTATTCGGTGCAAAAGGATGCATAAAATGAAAATCGACAAATATTGTATAATCGCTTCAATACTTTAGTAGAACTTCGGGAAGTTGCCATCACGAAAAACAACACTCAGAACTTTTGATGTGGCATTAGATACTATACCTAATAATCAAAGGTCAAACCACTTTTTTCATGGTAGCACTGAGCGTCCGAACTTGCGTCCAAAGAACCGAAAACTCAAAAAGCATATTATTGTGGCACAAGGAAACAGCACATCACAGATTAAATTATGATAATGTTTGAATCTCGGATTACACAGATACCACAGATTAACGCGGGTTATTGTGTTTTAGGTATCGGATCCGTTGGGTATGTTTATAACCTTTCGCTCCGCTAACACTGAATAATACAAACTGGAATGTTTTTGATATAAAAGAGAAGAATGTTATGTGAATGGTATATCATGTCGAAGGTTACTTCTCTCGCTTCGACCTAAGCGTGTCAAGTCGGGCTTCGTAAGCGAGATCCGATATACAATTTAAACTGGTTGCAATATATGTGCTGATATTATACAATAACGCACAAGTTTTTGAGAATTTTAGGAGTACTTCCCAAATGTTAAAAGCTGGATTTATCGGTGCTGGTGGACGCAGCCAAGGTGCACATTATCCAAGTGTGAACCGCCTTGAAGATGATGTTGAAATGTCCGCAGCATGTGAACTTGATGAGGGGAAACTCTCTCAGGTCGCACAGAAGTATGAATTTCCGCATACCTTCACTGATCACAAAAAGATGTTAGATACAGTGGATTTAGATGTCGTTTATTGTGTGATGAACGAAAGGTGGATTTTGCAACCCGCACTGGACTGCCTTAACGCTGGAAAACATCTGTTTATTGAGAAACCACCTGGGAAAACGAGTGATGAGACTCAGCAATTGTTGAAGGCAGCAGTTGCTAATGATGTCTATTGTATGGTCGGATTCCAACGTAGATTCGCTGCTGTTACACGGGAAGCAATGCGACGAGTATCTGAAAAAGGTCCTGTTTCGTTAGCAGTTACAACATTCAACAAACAGATGATTGGTGGTAACAGAGAATTTACAACAACGCTTTGGAATGATGTTTGCCACGTGGTTGATCTACTTCGTTATATGGCGGGTGGAGAACCTGTTGAGGTTACTGCACATCGTGACACATTCGGTGCAGAGCAACGCAACTTCTACACGGCATTTGTGCGTTTTGACAATAATGTCACTGGCGTCCTATTTGGTAATCGTGCATCGGGTGGACGTGTTCTACGCTCGGAATTACACGGTGTTGGCATCGGTTGTTATATGAAGATACCTGAAGAGATTGAAATTTATGACAATAACCAGAGGAATGTTATGGGAGGATGGGAAGTTGACGGTGTTGACGAACGCGATGGTGCAAGTTATGAAGGTGTTCTCACGATGCATGAACACTTTGTAGACTGCGTGCGGAATAAAAAAGTTCCGCTTACGGATCTACGCGATGTCATTCATTCTATTCACCTTGTTGACCAAATTGAAGGTCCTTTACCTTAATCTATATCAGGAGGAAAATGGATGCTGGATGAACGTCATCTCCAACATCAAATAACTGATGAACAACTTTGTGCCTTAAATGCTGAAGGTTATTTCATTGTTGAGGACGCGCTGCCGTTAGAACTTGTTGTGCAGTTAGAGGAACGTGTTGATACAATATATAAGACACATTTAGATGCTGAGTATGACCCGTATAGAAAAAAGCAGATGACTGCACACGACAATTTTTTCTATCCGAATTTTCTTGGAAAGGATCAACTCTTCGTCAATGTGTTGGATTGGTATAAAACCTTTCCGAAGGTATGGGGCATTTTAGGTTGGAATATCTACTCATATCATAGTCATTTTATTATCACACCCCCACGACCAGAGGCTTCTCGTGGCAATGCCTCTCCACTCGGTTGGCATCAAGATAGTGGTCGTGTGAATATTGAAATTGAGAGTTCACCACGTCCGCGTTTATCCATCAAGGTTGTATATTGGTTATCGGACTGTTCGCTGCCCGGACGAGGAAATTTCTATGTGATTCCGGGTAGTCATTTATGGGACAAATTAGAACGTCCGCAGGACAATTCGCTTCCTGAAGGTGCTACTGCGGTGTGCTGTAAACCCGGTGATGCGGTCTTTTTTGATAGACGTATTTGGCATTCACGTAGTGAAAACGATTCTGACATTACACGGAAGGGTCTATTTTATGGGTATGGATATCGTTGGTTACGCAGTAAAGACGATATGACTATCCCACAAGATTTATTTATCCAGAATGATCCAATTCGTCAACAATTGCTTGGTGGTGGCACGAATGCTAATGGTCATTTTTCTCCAAAAGATGCTGATGTTCCGTTGAAGGTATGGCTTGAGGAGAAGGGTGTTATATCCAGTTAAAAATTTGACATTTTGTATAATCTGTGGTATGTTAAAATCACTTCGTTGTACCATATTTTGATATAGTTAAACGATAGTTGTACCAATACTAAACGATTATGTCCCATTATTTCGTAGGTCGGAGCGAGCGTAGCGACCTCCATAGGCGTCAATTTAAGAACCTGTCTCTTGTGGTAGTTCCTTGTCTGACCGATTTCAGACTTCACACCTTTCGCACCGCTGGTGCTTTGGGTTTTTGTTGTATTAGGTTCTACACACCTTTCGCACCACTGGTGCTAAGATATGCTTTGCTAAAGCCTCGGAGAGGCGAAAGGTGTATAGTAAACGTTAATCCTGCTAACAGCAAGCCCCAGAGGGGCGAAAGGTATATCAGAAGCACTAACGTTACACACTAAATTGACGCTTATGGAGCGAGCGTAGCGACCTCCGACAATGGATACCAAATGAAATCTTATGTGTCGGAGGTCGCTACGCTCGCTCCGACCTACAGTTTATTATGACAATCTATCATTTAGAAATGGAATTATCTGAACCAAGATTTTCAGGATATGAGGTCACGATTCGGAGATCGCTCCTACAAAAGAAGGCTTAATATTTAAAATAATAAGATTCGGAAAACTGAATGGTTTTGACAAAGAAGTAATAACATATTGACTATCTATTACCAATTTTAGAGGTATAAAAATGTTTCAAAAACTAATTATTCAAACTGTTGGAGTCGTGTTTTTATTTACATTGATTCTGACTCCAGCAGTCTTAGCGGAGAAAGAAGTGGAAAAACCGAAAGAACTTACTGTTGGCATGGTTGCGCCAGATTTTACACTGAAAGATGAAACTGGCAAAGACCGTAATCTTAACGAATTTTTAGGTAAGAAAAACGTTGTACTTGCCTTTTATCCGAAAGACTTTACGGGTGGCTGAACTACCGAACTTCAGTCGCTCCGGGATAAATTGAGCGACATAGAAAAAACGGAAACTGTTCTGTTCGGTGTCAGTGTTGACTCTGTTGATTCACACAAACGTTTTAGAGAAGAACAAAAGTTTGGATTTTCACTGCTTGCCGATACTGAATTTGAGGTAAGCAAGCAGTATAGCGGAATTATTGAAAGATTCAACGCATCAAAACGAACGACTTTTATTATTGACAAAGCGGGATATATACGTGCTATAGATAAAGATGTGAAAGTAAAAACGCACGGTGAAGATGTCGTTGTCCTACTGAATAAAGTCATTCCTAAGATAGAAGTTGGACAGTCTGCACCAGATTTTATTGCTAAAGATAGTGAAGGAAAAGAGCACCAACTCAGCAAGTTACAAGAGAAAAAGAATGTTGCATTAGTTTTTTATCCGAGAGATTTTGGTCGTGGCTGAACGCTCCAAGTTTGCTCGCTCCGTGATGAGTCGAGTAGTTTTGAAAAATACGATGTACAGGTCTTTGGTATTACCCACAACGATACTGATTCACACCAGAAATTTACTGAACAGAATAATCTGAATTTCCCTCTGTTGGTAGATACTAACAAGAACCTTGCTTACCTATTTGGTGCTGCAATTGAGGATAAGGAACGGTACAAGCGGATAACGTTTATTATTGATAAGACAGGTAAGATCGTCAAAATTGACAAAGAGGTGAATCCAGCTACACACGGATTAGATTTAGTGAATTACTTCAAGAACAATCCGTCATCCAGTAATTAATGAATCCTAATAATACCTCACCATTATGGGAACGGATTGCGTTGTGGACATCAGCAATATTCAGTCCATTTATCATTCCAATAGTAGCGGCTGTTTTCGTAATTCACAAGAATGCTGGAACAACTGAAGAAGTCTTACTATGGATTGCTGTTGTGGCGATATTTGTAACAGTACTGCCTATAGTAGCAATAGTCTTACTGTTTCGGTTGTCAAAGGTGAGTAATGTACATTTGCACGACAAAGATGAACGACTGTTACCACTCAGTTTAACAGTCGTCAGTATGATACTAGGGACAATTGTTCTTTATCGTATGAATGCAAATGAGAGAATAATCTGGGTGTGTCAAGCGTACATTGTCAACAGCGTAGTTTTTTCAGCGATCACACCTTTCTGGAAAATAAGTTTTCACACGAGTGTCGCTACAGGATGTATTATTGTCTTAACGTTATTCGTCAATTTTATTTATGTATGGCTTTTCCTACTTATTCCGTTGATTGCTTGGGCACGAATTTATCGTAAACGACATACACCACTTCAAACTGTTATGGGTACGTTGTTAGCATTTGTGATAACAATGCTCTATTACTATATTCTACCACCATCGGTATGATGATGTATACGAGAGATTTTTATGCGAATTTATTATCAACTGCCCGAATACCGTGCTAATTGCGGAAGATCATCCCAATCGCACTCCAAGCAGAAAAAACTTTTACCGATCCGTCTTACCTCACCGTTACATTCAGGACATGTGTTTGTTGGCTCGCTGACATCTGTATCGGTTTCAGAAGGTGGAAACATGAGCAGTTGTTGAATCGGCACAGCACTTTCTCTACTGGTGATATCTTGTTGGACAGATTCAATTACTTCTTGTGCATTAAGATGGAAAGGTGGCGGGGCATTTTCAGTAAGATCAATGAATTTGCTTCGATAAAAACGGATACTTTCAATATCATTTACCCTACGCATGAAAACTGTGAATTTTTCTGGTGATACCAGATATGCAGACGAATCCTGTATATGATGTTTCGCGTTAAGGGAAAGTTCATACCCTTCATATTCAAAAACTGAATTTCCGTGTTCCATCCATGATGTATCTGGTGCATTTTGAAATACCTCATGAAGTTCATAGGAACGCGTTACTGAGAGGATTAAGGTATAACGTTGAAAGGGGTACTGAGAAAGTAGTTCAGTTGGGAGAAATGACCCTTGTTCAGAGGTTTGACGTAGAAATGTTGTAAATGCTTTGTATGCTGCATCTTCAGCCTCTTTCATAATAGCACGATTTTCTCGATGCATGTCATTCCTGTCTCTACCCGATTCAACGGTAATGGACTCATCAATGTACATTTCTGTCTCAACATGAACATCAATAACACTATTTTGATTTCTTAGCAGATGAAGTCGCAGAAACGGTTCATCAACAGTTTTGAGGACAAAAGGCAACATTTTATACTCCTAATACAGTAGATACGGCAATTTTAACATATTCTGTTGATGTGTTTCAATCTAATTGTCTATCTACATTTTGTTTTGTATCTTATGTGTCTATGTGCTATACTATCTAAAGGTGTTTGTCGATGACACACCATCAGTTATATATGTCCCTGATACATATTGAATAACGAATAAGAAAAACAGAAATAAGAAAGGACACAGACTATGTCAGGACACTCTAAATGGTCAACGATAAAACATAAAAAAGCAGCGAATGATTCAAGACGTGGCAAACTATTTTCAAAATGTGTCAAAGAAATTACTGCAGCTGCACGGCTTGGCGGTGGTGATGTAGATATGAATCCGCGTCTTCGTACTGCGATAGCTTCAGCAAAGTCAAGTAACGTCCCCAATGACAATATTGAAAAGGCAATTTTACGTGGTACTGGTGAACTTGAAGGTGCATCTATAGAAGAAGTTGTATATGAAGGATATGGTCCGCATGGTGTTGCACTGATAATTGAAGTGATAACGGATAATAAAAATCGTGCCGTTGCCGATATAAGACATGTTCTTGGCAAGTATGACGGAAGTATTGGTGAGCGCGGTTGTGTTTCATGGGGATTCGATAAATGCGGTCTTATTGTTGTTGAAGCGGATAGCATAGATGAAGATGAACTTTTTATGCTTGCTGCCGATGCGGGTGCTGATGATATAACACCTATGGAGACTGCAATAGAAATCCTTACTCCGTTTGAGCAGTTTGATAAGGTTGTAACGGCAATACAATCTACTGAAGCAGACATTCAATTGGCAGAAATTAGCATGATACCTCAAAATACTGTAAAACTTGAAGGAAAAGCAGCAGAAAAGATGTTACGCTTGATGGAAGCACTTGACGAACTGGATGATGTTCAGAAAGTGTATGCTAACTTTGATATTCCTGACGATATACTTGAGGCTGCAGCCTAATTTTAGGATATTTTGTTAATGATAATTCTTGGGATTGACCCTGGCATAGCAAACACTGGATATGGCATTGTTCAATCTAATGCAGCACGTAATCAACTCCTGCACTATGGGAGTATCAGAACTAAGTCAAAAACTCCATCAGAGATACGATTAAAAACGATATATGACAAAGTTATTAATCTTATAGAAGAATATGATGTTGAAGAAGTCGTTCTTGAGGATGTCTTCTTTAGTAAACAAGTAAAAACGGCATTTATCCTCGGTGAAGCAAAAGGGATAATCAAGTTAGCAGCAGCAAATAGCAGGACTCCAGTGACTACATATACGCCCTTACAAGTGAAGACATCCGTTACCGGATATGGCAAAGCCCCCAAAACTCAAGTACAAAAGATGGTCCAGATGTTACTGAAACTGAAAGAATTGCCCACACCTGACCATGCAGCAGATGCACTTGCTCTTACAATATGCCATGCTCGTTCCCATAAGTTAAACAGACTCCGTGAGAAACTTGAGGAATAACCTGCCTGAGTTGATATATCATTCCCAATCAATGAAAGGAACTCATCTGCATGATTGCGCATTTAAATGGAACACTGGCACATATTGATTCGAAAGAGGTCGTTGTAGATGTAAACGGTGTCGGGTATACCGTTGATGTTGCGGAACGGACACTCGCAGAATTACCTTCCATCGGTGAACCTGTTACTTTTTATACACACTATATTCAAAATACACAAAATATAATCAAAATATACGGATTCACATCGCGAGATGCGCTAAAAATCTTTGAGTTGGCACTGACCGTCAAAGGTGTTGGACCTACATTAGCACAAAATATTGTAACAAGACTGTCTCCATCGCAATTTGTACAGGCTGTGCTCAAGGAAAATATACCAATTTTGAGACGTGTTCCACGACTGAGTGATGAACTTGCTAAGCTTATCATAATAAAACTAAAAAAGAATATTGCTAAAATCAAATTAGAAGAGAAATTTGAAGTGAGTGGAACATCTTCAATACATCAGGCAGTCATCAATGTGCTTGTTAATCTTGGTGCTTCTGATCTTGAAGCGGAACAGGCATTCGAAAAAGCACAAGAAACACTCGGTGATTCTGCTGAACGCGAAGATTTAATTAGAGAAGCACTCCGATATATACGAAATTAGTCAATTATTATATTATGTCTTGGACTAAATAATGGACAAATACGATATTCACGATAATTCAGAAGATGAATTTAGTTATAGTCTACGTCCAGAAACATTAGATGAATTTATCGGACAAGATACTGCTAAAGAACAACTCCGTCTCCACATTGAGGCTGTAAAAAGTAGACGAGAAGCAAACGGTAAAGAAGGCGCAAAAAGTAGAGATAATGTATTAGAACATGTCCTTCTCGTTAGTCCTCCCGGTCTTGGTAAAACTACACTTGCAAAGATAATTGCTAATGAATTTGGAACAAATTTCAAACAAGCAATCGGTCCTGTAATGGAACGTCTTGATCTCGCATCAACATTGACTAATCTTGAAGAAGGGGATATCCTCTTTATTGACGAAATCCACAGAATGAGAGCACAGATTCAGGAATCACTTTACCCTGTTCTGGAAGATTTTGTGTTGGATCTTCCAATAGGTCAAGGACCTGGTTCAGATGTAGTACAAGTTCCAATAGACCCATTTACCTTAGTGGGTGCAACAACACGCGAAGGGTTATTAACCGGTCCTTTTCGTGACAGACTTGGAATCCACATACATCTTGATTACTACACACCTGAAGATATTCAGCAAGCCATCCGAATCAATAGTGCTAAACTGAACATAAAAACAGAAGAAGAAGCAGAATATGCTTTGGCGTTACGTGCACGCGGTACAATGCGAATTGCCAATAAACTGCTTGCAAGGGTCAGAGATTATGCACAAGTGAGAAGTGGTGGTATATTGTCACTTGAGGTTGCATTGGAAGCATTGGAATTCTTCGGTATAGATGAGAAAGGGTTAAACGCTCAGGATTACGCCTATTTCAAAGCATTAATAGATACTTTCAGTGGTCGTGCGGGACTAAGATCACTTGCTGTCGCTCTCAGTGAGGATGAACGCACTATATCCGAAGTATTTGAACCGTATTATATCAAACAAGGATTTCTAATGCTTACACCAAGCGGTAGAGTTGCAACTGAAGCTGCATACAAATACTTCGGTTATCCAACAGGTAATCAACCATCACTTTTTGATATTTAATTAATCTACGATTCAATCTATGTCGCTTATATCAGTTCTATGAATCTCACAGATTTCGATTACGACCTACCTCCTGAAAGAATTGCACAAGTGCCACTAAGGAATCGGGATGCATCAAGACTAATGATTGTTAACCGCAGCACTCGTGAATTTCACCACACACATTTTTCAAAAATTGGGGATTACCTGCCAGATTCATCTCTTTTAGTTTTGAACGACACGAAAGTTATACCGGCAAGGTTAATTGGAAATAAATCTGAGACTGGTGGGAAAATTGAACTACTTCTCATAGAGGAAAAAGAGCAAGATACTTGGGAAGTGTTAGCAAAACCACGTCGTAGTCTTCGAGTTGGAACAGTGATTGAATTTGGCAATGGAATACTGAAGGCAAAAGTTGTTGCTAAACCTGAGGAAGGTAATTGCAAAGTGCACTTTGTGTATCAAGGAGGGTTTTCAGAAATCCTTGCAGAAGTTGGCATGATGCCATTACCACCTTACATTCGTCGTCCTCCAAATCAGGAGGATACATTACGTTATCAATCTGTATATGCTTCTTCAGAAGGCGCAATTGCTGCACCGACCGCAGGTTTGCACTTTACAAATGAATTACTGTCTAAATTAGAAGACATTGGGATAGATTCTGCAATGCTAACCCTGCATGTTGGAATTGGAACTTTTCAACCTGTCAAAGTAGTAAACGTCAAAAACCACAAAATGCATGCAGAATATATACACATTACGGAAACAGAAGCAAAAAAAATAAGTAATGCTCGTGATGCGGATAGAAGGATAGTGGCTGTTGGCACAACTGTAGTCCGCGCGCTTGAAACTGCTGCTACAGATGGAACTATCAAGTCTTTTACAGGTGAAAGTGAATTATTCATATATCCCAGTTTCCACTTCAAAGTAGTAGATGCGTTGGTAACAAACTTCCATCTTCCGAAATCTACATTACTTATGCTTGTTAGTGCTTTTGCAGATATACAACTTATAAAAGATGCCTATAAGGAAGCACTCATACATGATTACCGATTTTTTAGTTATGGCGATGCCATGCTGATTCTTTAATTAACAAGGAGAAATTTTTAACAATGGAAAGTCTTACAAGTATACTTTTTATGGTTGTTCCGATGATCTTGATCTTGTATTTTCTGATGTTTCGTCCGGAACAAACAAGAAGAAAAAAACATCAAGCAATGCTTGAAGGTCTAACAAAAGGTGATGAAATCGTAACAAATGGTGGGTTGCACGGTAAAATACTCGGTGTAACAAATGACAAGAAGATCGTTCTTCTCTCTGTCGGAGAAATAAACAATCAGGAGGTGAAGGTTCAAATATCGCTAAGTGCAGTCGCTTTTCTCAAAAAGGGTGGTGAACTTATTGGAGAAGCACCACGGGGACCTGCAGATACATCAACTATGGGATAACTCATTAAAGTGGAATAGCGTGTGCTAACAATAGTTTATAGCACACACCTTCATAACTCATCATACGCGCGCAGTTTTTTTCAGGAACTATAAGTAGATCATTATGGTGCAAAACAATACTAACTGCATCCTTTTCATAGTCATCAACCTGTAGCGTTACTGATCCTGTTCCATCTTTAAAACGATACAAACAAATTGCTTCTCCTGCAATTTCATTTGAGAAATCGTTTTCACGAATGCGAAGAAGATAATTTGTATCAGTTACTATCTCTCCTGCATCTAATATAACTGCTGCTATATCAGCATGTGATAGGGTTTTACATACTGCAATTTCAACTCGGTCTGTGTTGGTTATAACTTCATAGGTAGTATGGTGAGGTATATATGCAATACATGCATCACCATCAAATACATCCGATCTGTTACCCAATATACCGTTAGCTTTGTTCCCGTTATGACCGACTAACAAGGTGCATTGTCCACCTAACGCAATTAGTGCAACTTCACAGTCATCAGAATGATCAAAAAAGGTAGATTGTGGGGCAAGGTTGAGAATACCGAAATGCAGTTTGCTGATTCCAAATTCACCAGACGTTGTTAGGTTAGCAAATCCTTCAGTGAAGGTGTATCGTTTTGTAAGATACATTAGGTTAAAAATCCATTAGTTGCTCCACAAGACTTGCAAGTGGAAGTCCAACAACATTGAAATAACAACCCTCAATTCGTTTGACAAATGCAGCACCTCTTTCTTGAATCCCATAAGCACCAGCCTTATCTGATGGTTCTCCAGATTTTATATAGTTTCCTATTTCTGCTTTTTGGAGCTGTCTGAAATATACTTTAGTTACTTCTGCCCAATTCTTCTCTTGTCCTTTCTTGAGGTTTATCAACGATACACCTGTCACGACATCGTGGCATTTCCCGCTTAGTCGTGATAACATCTTCATCGCATGTTTATCGTTATTAGGTTTACCGAGTAATTCGTTCTCAAACGAAACCAATGTGTCAGCACCAATAACTATCCCATCAGTATACCGTTCAGCTACATCTCTTGCTTTTAAAGAGGCAAGTTTTTGCGTAACTGATTCAGGAGACATGTCTTGATGTTGTTCTGTTTCTTGAATTTCGCTGGGATATACCTCAAAAGTTAGACCAATTTGAGATAATAAAGCAGCGCGCCGTGGAGAGGCTGATGCCAAAATGAGACGTGTGTTGTTTAGGATAGGCATAGCACTGTTATTTCAAACAATACCATTGATCGCTGTTTCTGTTTTTAATCATTAAGAGATTTGCTGCAATTAATTCTGAGATACCACTATCTATATCACTCTTTGAAAATCCAATTTTTGACAGAAGTTTATCTCGATTCGGTGTACGAAACCACTCAGATTGCTCGCGAGAATCTGTTTTTGTTTGAAAAACTTCCAGAGCACAATATAGACGTAAAGTTTTTTCAGATAGTCCGACAAGGGGATTTACTTTAGAATAGTATTCTCTCGAATGATTTTGCATTTCTATGTCCTTTTCATTATATATTTTTAGTGTCTATTCAAATAAACGCATCTATCATAAGTAAGTTACAAAATGCCTCTTTAACACAAGCAGGGATATATAGTTCTCAGATATAGTTCTCAGAATATCTGATCCAGTATTAGGCAAACATGAATATTGAAAATATGTATATTAACGTGAGTTCGGAATAAGTAACTTACGGAATCGGCTGAATCCACATCCTAAATTCCATTGTCACTGTTTTATGTAGAAGCATCCGAATTTTCAGAGTCATTCTTGACCAAATAGGTCGTAATAGTCCTGTAAAACCTTACTGAATATAGGTTTGTGGCACATGATAAAATTGTGAAAAATTTCCTCTGACTCTGAAAACTCTGAATCTTTAGAACGTAAGTAATGTAAATATCATCATTTCAAAGGGTTTCCTACTGGCATACAATACTATCATTAATCGAACTCACGTTATATCACAATTTTGAAGAGAATTAACTGACAATCCCACTGCTTTACAATAACGGTTGGTATTTGGAGGTATTTTGTCGTATAATTATAAGACTGACTCAGTGGTGGTCAGGTTCTTATCAAGGGTCAGGTATGCCATACAAAACACATAAAATCACATTAACTCCAACTTCTAAGCAAAGGCGTTGGTTTGCCCAGCAATGCGGTTATGCGTGATTTGCATATAACCGAGCGTTAGCAGATTTTAAGACAGGCTTAGCTCAAGACACCTTCCAATCTTGGCAAATAACAATCATTCTACAAAACAACAAAACAACTTCAATTTGACAAATTGGTTGTATGATGGTAAAATTGTTTAGTTTTATATAGATAGGATAGGTATAGCATTTAACCAGAATATTCGGAATTAGCAGACTAAGGAATATAGGCATTTGGCATCAAAATGTGTTTTACAATATCTACGTGAGGTACTTGAGAAGCAAAATGCAGGTTATCTCGTTCTAATTGATCCTGAAAAATGTGAGATAGATAGATGCCCTAAACTTGCACGAGAAATAGAACGAGCAGGTGTAGATGCTATCTTACTCGGTGGGAGTTTATTGACATTAGACCTGCATCCCTTTGCTGAAACACTAAAAACAGAAACTGATCTACCAATCATCCTTTTCCCAGGGGATTCAATGCATCTAACTGCCCATGCAGATGCAATCCTGTATACAAGTCTTATAAGTGGAAGAAATCCAAATTACCTTATAGGTGAACAAGTAAAAGCAGCACCATGGATACAGCGATATGGCTTGGAGCCTATCCCCACAGGATACATTCTCATTGATGGTGGTAACCGATCTGCAGTTGAATTTATGAGTGGAACTGCCCCTATTCCCCGAGAAAAACCCGATATAGCAGCCCCGCACGCACTTGCTGCACAATATCTTGGGATGCAGTTAGTCTATTTAGAAGCAGGAAGTGGTGCCGAGTACCCTGTGCCTAATCTAATGATAAAATCCGTAAAATCTCAGATTGACATCCCATTAATAGTTGGGGGTGGTATCAGGGATCCAGAATGTGCAGCTGAAAAAGTAAGGTTTGGTGCTGATTTCATAGTTACAGGTAACATACTTGAAAAATGCGGTTCCTTTGAGTTAATGAAACAGTTTGCCGATGCTGTTCATGGTTAAGTTGTATATCTAACTTAATATTAGACAACACATTTAACATAGAAAGTAAAGAATCAGAAAGAGGTAATTCATTATGTCTGAAAATAATGAGGTAGGTATAGAAATCAATAAAGAAAAGAATGACAAAGAAAAAGAGAAAAATAAAAAACCAGAATTTCTAATTGATGAATCTGAAGAGGAAACGGATACGTCTCCTGAAACAGAGACAACAGAAGAAGAACGTACAATAGAAACCGTTGAAGCAGAACTTGAAGAACTTAAAGAAGACTTTAAAAAACAACTCAAAGCAGTAGCAGAGTCTGAACGAGAACAGTATCAAGAGGAACGTGATCGTTTGCTTAGAACTGCTGCAGAAGCAGAGAATTCGAAAAAACGTATAGAAGCAAATGCTGAGAAACAACTAAAGTTCGCTAACAGGAATATCTTAGAAGGTCTTATCCCGGTGTTGGATAGTCTTGAAGCAGCATTAAAAAGTGTTGCAGAGAAAGCGGAAGTAAGTGAAGCTTCCCCAGAATTCTCTAACTTCAGTGAAGGTGTAGCAATGGTGCATAAGCAACTTATGGATGTGTTGAAAATATATGGACTTACCCCAATTCAAGCGATAGGTGAACAGTTTGACCCCAATCAACATGAAGCAGTCATCGCAATAGAATCGGACGAAGTCGCTGAAGGTAATGTCATTGAGGAGTATAGAAGTGGTTATCAATTGCACGACCAAGTACTACGTGCAGCACAAGTAGTAGTTTCCAAAGGAAAGGTTGAGAAAGATGTCGAATCTGAGGAGACTGACGAACAACAAGATGAGAACTCCACCGAACAATAGATAAAATATAATCGTAATGTAGGTAGGATAATATATGCAGCAAAAACGGGATTACTACGACATCTTAGATGTCACTCGAGATGCTGATGAGAACGAGATTAAAAAGGCATATCGAAAGTTAGCAATCAAATATCATCCAGACAAAAATCCAGGTGATAAAGAAGCCGAAGATAAATTCAAAGAAGCCACTGAAGCCTATGATGTCCTAAGAACACCTGAGAAACGTCAACGTTATGATCAATACGGACATGCAGGTCTTGAGGGAATCAGTTCTGACTTTGGATTTGGTATAAACTTGGACGATATTCTTAATGATGTTTTTGGAGATGTATTCGGTGGATTTAGTAGAACCCAACAACGCAGACCTAAGCAAGGGCGCAGCCTACAAACTAACGTTGAAATTACACTTGAGGATGCATACAACGGTAAAGAAATTTCATTTGATGTTCCACGCATAGAATCATGTTCTGATTGTAGTGGCAGTGGGGCAGAAACTGGTTCAACGGTAGACACATGTCCACAATGTCATGGTCGAGGTCAAGTCACACAATCACAAGGATTCTTCACGATGTCCCGAACATGTCCACGTTGTCGTGGAGAAGGAGAAATTATCCAGAATCCATGTCGTAATTGCAACGGTCAAGGACGGATAAGAGTAAATCATGAGATCAAAATCAGTATTGACAAGGGAGTTGTCAACGGGTTTGAATATCGTTTACGCGGAGAAGGAGAAGCTGGAACTCTTGGGGGACCTCCCGGTGACCTTCTTGTTGTTGTACACATTAGACCACACGAAAGATTTAGTCGTGATGGTCACGACTTGATTACTTCCGCGAAAATCTCATTCGTTCAAGCTGCACTTGGTAGTAGTATAGAAATTAACGGTATTGACGGAGTCCACAAATTAGATATACCTGCTGGTACACAATATGGAGATCGTGTGCGTATCCATGGAAAAGGTATGCCAAGATATAGAAGTAGCAGTTTCGGCGATCTTGTCGTACAAGTCGCAATCGAAACACCGAGGAAACTCAATCAAGAACAACGTAGTCTCTTAGAGAAATTTGCTGAGTCTCACGGTGACTCACCAGAAACTGGACACAGTGGGTTCTGGGATAAACTATTTCGTTTTAACGATGATAATAAATAGGACATTCCTGTAGTTTTCATTCAATACGTGAAACTAAAATTATGCATTGGGCACAGATAACCGTTACCACAACTTTGGAGGCATCTGAAGCCGTTGCAAACTTTCTTATAGAAATGGATGCTTGTGGTGTTGAACATAAAGATGTGTCTGACACAAGTACTTCTCTTATCGCTTATTATCCACTTGATGACCGAGTCAACACAAGATTAAACAAACTGCGAAATTTCCTTACCAAACTCCCATCATGGGGTTTACAAACACATCCTACGAAAATAGACCTAAAACGAATTGAGCCTGAAGAGTGGACTGAAACGTGGAAGACTGAAATTCAACCCCAAAGAATAGGCAACAACCTTCTTATCGTTCCAACATGGCATAAAATCTCAACTGATGATACGACTGTTCAAATCAGAATTGATCCTGGGATGGCATTTGGTACAGGTTATCACCCAACTACCCGTTTATCTTTGAAGATGTTGGAGCAAACAATCAAACCGAATTATCAAATTGCTGATATTGGAACTGGTTCAGGTATACTTGCGATTGCAGCGGTATTGCTTGGAGCAAAACATGTTGATGCGATTGAAATTGATGAAACTGCGATTCCTGTAGCTGAGAACAACTTCAGGATAAATGGTGTGGAAGAATGTATTAGTTTATTCCAAGGAGATGGTATAAAGTCGCTAACTGGAAAATACGATATCATAGTTGGGAATATACTAACTAAAGCGATTATTCCGATAATTCCGTATTGTCCATCGCGTTTAAAACCCGATGGACATTTAATTTTTTCTGGTATTTTAGAGACAGAACTTGATGATGTTAAGGAGGTTTTGATTGAGAATGGATTGGAATGTGATGAGGTGACGCGTGAGGCAGAAAATGATATTATGTGGATTGCTCTTAGAGCAAAGCTTGCTAAACCTTAAGGCTATTCACTCTTTTCCTCTGCTAATCCGTGGCACAGAACACATCTCCCAACGTTGAGGTGTGGCATCGTTGGAGATGTTTCGTCTCCTTTCAAATGGCATTTCAAACATGCTGGTGCTTCAGTTTGCTCAATATGCACATCAATATATGATCGAGCAGGGGCAGCATTGAAAAAGAGTATGACCATAACAATCATATAAATGAGACCGATTACGCTGACAAGATAAAATAATACCTTTGGGTTGCCTTGTTCGGTTGGCATAGATAATAAGTTGACTCCTAACCTGTAGTATTCTACTCATATAATAGGATACTAAATTGTCAATTGTTCTGCAATGAAATTAGTATTTTAGTCGTAAAAAGGAAAAAGTATAGGTAAATTCTCTGAATTCAATTGAGAACCGTATTCACAGGATTCAAATGCCTCTGCATATTGTATTTTGTTTCCGTCAATCTCACCGTAGAGTTCAATTAATTTATCTCTATACTTATCAGCAATTGAACTAAATCGATTTCGCAAACGTTCAGCAAGCCATTCATACCGATCATTTGGACTATTAGGTACTGATTTCAGTGTGCCACTATTGTATGGTAACCATTCATAGAACTGCGATACATGGCAATGAAGCATGTCTATTTTCTTATCAACAACAGTATCAATATTGACAACTACGTCTGGAGTGAAAGGATAAGGTTTTCTGAAGTTGTCACTTAGATAGACTATAACAGGATTTTTTTCTAAATGCGATGTTAAAGCACAAATATTTGGAACGGTTACCATATATGCAGCGTCCTGTACAAGCATTGATGTATATCGATGGTCAGGGTGATAGTCGTTAGGACGGTGCGTCATAATTAAATCAGCACGAAATTCACGAATAGTGCGAATGATCTTATATCGATTCTCTAAAGTAGGCATCAATTCACCATCGTGGATATCAAGGAGTTCATAATCAATATCTATGACTTCGGCGGCTGCTTGTGCTTCTGCATTACGCCGTTTTGCTAAAGGAGCACCACCCATTTCATGATGTCCTGCATCTCCATTGGTAACAGAGACAAATTTGACTATATGTCCTTTTTGAGTATACAGCGCAGCAACACCACCTGCTTTAATATCACAGTCATCAGGATGTGCACCGATGACTAACACGCGAATATGTTTTGTATCCATTTTATTTCACCTATAAATATATAACAAATACATTTTTTACAAAACTATGAGAAAAAAATAAATATGAAAATTATACAATATTACTCACATAAAATATACCATATAACCTTATTAATTACAGCAATACTTAGTGTGGCAACTTTTTCAGGTTGCGAGGATAGACATAGACAGATTGTCGGTGGAGTAATCTTCTTTGAAAATGAAACCTGTGATTTCACTATTGTTGACGGTTTAGTAGTTCCTGACTGCAGACCTGCGCTAAAAATCGAAGATGAAAATGGCGAAATTTCATATTTTGCTTCTGTAACAGATATCAACAATGTTTACGATGGAGACACAATCAACCGTCTCACATTCTTAATTCACCGTTTTGAAGACGGTCCAGAACCTGAGAATCTCGATATCTGGCCAGGTATAGAAAAACGTGAAGACGGAATATATGCACACACAAATGTACGCTTTTCCGGTGTCGATGCTGCTGAAGTTACACGGAGAGGTTCTTGGACAGCAGAAGAAAAAGAACGTATGGTAATCCGAGGCAAACTTACTCGTGATTATCTGAGATCTCTCGTAGAAAAATCTGTGTATAGTAACATACAACGAGCGATAGAAATTCGAAATCCAGAATTCGGTTCATACGTTGGTAGGACTGTCGCCGAAGTATACCTACATATTAACGGTGAACGAATAGACCTTGCACAACACCTGTTTGAAACCGGATATGCAGTACCTTATATACAAAGTAATAATTTCAATTGGGGAACAGAAGTTCTCGACTATCAAGGACGTTATGACATGCTTGACATAGAAAATCCTTTCGTTCCAGAGGGAGGTGAACCGCCCGATCCTTTCGGTGAAATCGTCTTGCCATAGGAAGAAAACGAGTAAGAGTAACTTGTAAATGTAGTGTTATACCATTTCTATATGATAACAGGACATTATTTCGTAGGTCGGGTAGAAGCGGTAGCGAAACCCATAAGCGTCAATTTAAGGAGAAAACGCGTTCGTAGTCGCGCAATTCATTGCGCCTCTTACACTCCGTAGGGGCGAGGTCCCCTCGCCCGCAGGACATGAATATCGGGCGGGGAAACCCCCGCCCCTACGAACGGGACGTGCCCAGACCCTGATAACAACCTCGTAGGGGCGAGGTCCCCTCGTCCGCAGGCCCACATACAGTCCTAAAGCCCCAGCGGGGCGAAAGGTGTATCAGAAGCACTAAACGTTACTCACTAAATTGACACCTATGGGTAGAAACGGTAGCGAAACCCGACCTACAGGACATTATGACAATTTGTCAATTAGAAATGGTATTAAATCCCACACTGTGTTATATCATGTAAAATGCCGAATGCACACAAAATCTACAAATTGTTAAAAATTTAGTCATCAATTACAAAAGAGTATATATTTATGAATAATTGGAAAGTTGAAGTTTACTACAAACCTGATGTTCCTGACATTGTAGGACAAGGTATAGTTGAAGATATAGCCGACCTCGGTATCAGTGGAATTGATTCCGTACGGGTTGCATCGGTTTACTGGATTGAAGGTTCTCTCAATGCAGAAGCTATTGACCGAATTGGTTCAGAATTACTTGCTGACCCTATCACACAGATTTACACTCACAGAAATAATTCTGACCAAACATCAAGTTGGACGATTGAAGTGCAATTCAAACCGGGTGTTACAGATGCAGTGGGTGATAGTGCTGTCAAAGGTATAAATGACATTGGCATTACTGATGTTACCACTGTAAAGACTGGACACAAGTATTGGTTGACAGGTACACTTACATCTGAAATAGTTGAGACAATCGCACAGCAATTGCTCATGAACGATGTCATTCAAACATACTCATACCAAGAACCGCCAACATAACAGATATTCACAAACTTGCGTACACACGAATAACTGTCCCTAAATGCAATCTTACCAGCATTGAAGTTGTAATTTGACGTAGGATAAATTTGATGTCTTTATGTGGACTAACTCGCCTTGGCTTCCCTAACCTAATGTCACGGAAACCATGTTTTTCAAGTAATCTTGGTAAGGATTGAGATGAGAAATAGTATAAATGATCATGAGGATGGACATAAGGCCAATCTGACTTTTGAAGTCTGCTTTGCAATCCTCCACCATTTGGCACTTCAATAACCAATGTACTGGTTTTCTCCCCATTCTCTGAAGGTTTTAATATTCTACGCAATTCATTAAGAAACGGATTTAGCTCAGAGATATGTTCTAACACATGGTAAAGTGTAATGGCATCAAAATGTTCTGATGGAAAACTGGCATCAAAAATGTCTCCACACGTGACATCAAGTTTATGCTCTTGTTGTGCAAATGTACAACCGCTCTTAGATGGATCAATGCCATACGACTCCCACCCTTGTTCACGTGCCAAGTTAAGAAAAGTACCAATCCCACATCCAACATCCAGTAATCGTCCCTTTCCTTGATGGTATTGCTCTAATTCTGTGAGACGTTCAGACATCTGCAACCATTCCATACTATCAGTATGTATACGTTCTACTTTGTTTGGAGGATAGTAAGTTTCAATGTAACCCTCCTCAAGCGTCTCCCTATTTATTCTTGGATTTACATATCGCAATTTGCACTGTTTACAAGAAACAACCGATAGGTCGTCTTTAATAAACAGCAATTCTGTCTCACCGCATTCACAAATAGGACAATCAATATGTTCCAATTTACTCATTAACTTTATTATCTCTGGTTCAAACTAAAACAAAGGCAATCCTTGTGCTTCAACATATACTGAGTAAAGAGATTGGCTTCCGGTCATAAAGAGCCTATTTCGTTTTACACCACCGAAACATAGGTTTGAGCATATCTCTGGAAGGTGGATTTTTCCAATCAGTGTGCCATCCGGAGCAAAAACATGAACACCGTCATAACCATCACCAACCCAACCAGCACTTGCCCACAAATTACCGTCAACATCGCACCTGATTCCATCTGCAATCCCAGGTGACATATCACAGAAGACACTTTTGTTTTCTAAACTTTCATTGTTCACAACATCAAAGACATAGATATTTCTCGGAGTTCCCTCTTTGTGTGTTACCCCAGTGTCAACCACATAGAGTTTATCATAGTTTGGTGAAAAGCAGATGCCATTCGGTTTTTCAAGTTCTTCTGTTACAACAGTTGCTTCTCCGGTATCTGGATCTAAACGATATACACATGTTGGCAACTCAAATTCAGCAATATGTCCTTCATAATTGAGCATTATGCCATATCCTGGATCAGTAAACCAAATATGACCATCAGGATGAACAGCAACATCGTTTGGGGCGTTAAGCCGATTATTATTAAATTTGTCCAATAACACTGTGACAGTTCCATCATATTCAGTCCGAGTAACACGTCGTGTGCCGTGTTCACAACTAATCAAACGTCCCAGTCTATCACGAGTATGACCGTTGCTATAATTTGACGGTTTACGATATACACTGACTCTACCGTTGGCTTCCTCCCATTTCAAGATTCGGTTATTAGGTATATCACTCCAAAGCAGATATCCACCATCGCCAAACCAAACAGGACCTTCGGACCACCGTGCCCCTGTCCACAATCTTTCTACAACAGAATTTCCGATTTTATATCTTGCAAATCGGGAATCAATTACTTCAATCGCTGGGTCTGGATATCGTGTAATCGTTCCATCCCACTTTCTACCAGATTCACTCATGTTATTTCCTCCAAGTACTTTATTCACACAATGTAGTATATCACAATTTGAAGGTTATATGGATAATTTATTCAGATTGACGACATATTAACCTATGTTCTACTTTACAATAAATATAAGAAATAAGGTATGGAATATCGGGGGAGTCTGTGATAAAATTGGTGATATGGATCTAATCCGCAAGGAGCAAAAATGAGAAGTTTTGGAACACAGGGCATTGTATATCCTGATAAGAATTACGTCGTTCCACGAACAGAAGAAACGACTAATTTTATCGGACGTGTCAAAGAGGGGAAGTATATAGTACTCTTCGCACCACGTCAAACTGGTAAGACAACCTTCTTCAGAATGGCACTTGATGCACTTACGATAGGAGATCCAACTTACTTACCAATTCAGTTGGATTTTCAAACAATGCGTAATGTTTCCACGGCAACTTTTTATGAACAGTTACACTATATGATTTGTAAGCAAATCAATAGTGCTTTTAATATATCTGGTAGCCTGCTATCTGAATCGCTGACACAGTTTTTAGAGAATACAACATTAACTGATCATTTATCCATGGTTAGGTTTTTTGATGGTCTTGGAGATATACTAAACTGTGATACTGACGAATCCAAACCTGACTTCAAACGGGTTGTGCTTCTTATTGACGAGTTCAATGGAATTCCCCAGACTGCTGTAAGTGATTTCTTATATTCTTTACGTCAGATTTACCTTTCCACTGATATACAGTGTCCCCACAGTGTTGGCATTGTGGGAGTTAAGAGCATCGCGCAACTTGACTATGACAGGTCTATCTCACCATTCAATATACAGGATGAATTTCGATTACCGAACTTTACAGTTGAACAGGTGCAGGAACTGTTTTCACAGTATACAGATGAAGTCGGTCAAACCATTGACAACGAGGTTATTCAACTCATCCATAAACAGACAGCAGGACAACCTTTCTTAGTAAATCGTATTGGTCAGATATTAACCGAGGAGTTGGATGTTCCAAAAGCAGAAACATTGACATTATCACATTTTGAAAAAGCACACACACATCTCATAGAAGAAAAAAATACCAATATTTCACATCTAACAACCAATATCCGAAAAGACCGCAGCTATGAAACAATATTAATGAAAATCCTAACTTCTGACGAAGGTGTGCGGTTCAACCTTCATAATGAACATATCAATGAACTTGCTACTTATGGAGTAATTAAAAAAGGTGATGATAGCATGTGTGAGATCGTAAATCCGATATATCTCTATTGTATTATACAAGCGTTCAAGCCAGCTATCAACGGTCTGGAATCTGATTACTTTGCTGATGAAAACATAGACGGTTATCGGTCATATCTTACATCCAGTGGACAAGTTAATTTAACTGGATTACTTGACAACTTCCGTGATTTCGTAGCACGGTCAGGATATAAAATACTTCAAGTTCCAGAAACCCCACAAGAATATGTTGGGCAGCATCTTCTTCTGACATATCTTGAACCGTATGTACAGTTAATCGGCGGTGGGATGTATATAGAAGTTCAGACTGGACGCGGTAAAATGGATTTACTTATCACACACAACCAGCAAAAATACATCATTGAAATCAAAATTTGGAGAGGAGAAAACCGCTATCAAGCAGGAAAGAAACAACTTGCAGCATATCTCAAATCTGAGAACGCTTCTGAGGGTTATTATGTAGTTTTTGACCATCGTTTAGAACCAAAACCGAAAAAAGAAAAAGAAACAGTCGACGGTGTGGCAATTCAATGTTATGTAATTCCAGTGATTCAAAACCAACCTTCATCCCTCTCAGACTAATTCTTTTTATTCCAGGACTTACGCATAAACGGTAGGCACGCTTTGTAAGCGCGCTGGACTTCAATAATAAATTACCGAATCTATTTTTTAATCTTCATCTAACCGCACCATAAGTGTCAATTTAAGGACGAGATGCGTTTGTAGTCGCGCAATTCATTGCGCCTCTTACACTAACGTAGGGGCGAGGTTTCCTCGCCCGTCTTCACTTCTTACATTCTCGTAGGTCGGAGCGAGCAAAGCAACCTCTGACAAGTATTATGTCTGAACCAAGATTTACAAAATAAGAGATTTGTATGCCAATGTTCCTTTGTCAAAAGTAGCCCTTCATCCTGGACAACGGAATATATACTACAAATTCCTAATCCTGCAAATCCTATAATCCCGGGGAATGCCTAAATGGCATTCATACCGTTGATTTGGAAATCCTGGTTCAGACAACAAGCAATTCAAACGGACAAGAATCACTAAATTGACGCTTATGGTGCGGTTTCATGAAGATTAATTTATTCTTTCGGTAATATTAATGTCCCAATACCTGTAAGCGCGCTGGACTTCAATAATAACTTACCGAATTTATTTCTTAATCTTCATCTAACCGCACTATTTACACAAGTTCGGTTAGGAAACCGAACCTACCAATGTGTCCAAGTAATTTGGTTGAATCCACATCCTAAATTCCGTTGTCATTGTTTTGGTAAAATAATCCGAATTTTCAGAGTCATTCTTGACTATATAAGTCATAATTACCCTGTAAAACCAGACAGTATATGGGTTCACGACACATGAATAATTTGTTCAATTTTCTACTTGACTCTGAAAACTCTGAATCTTTAGAATGAAAGTAATGTAAATATCATCATATAAAAAGGAACGACTTCTGGCACACAACACTATTCATTAATCGAACTCACGTTATTCTAATAGCGAAACTTTGTAAAACAAAAACCAAAAAATTTTATCTTCGTGCATGCTGTGATTCTACTGGTGCACGGTATTCAACATTCAGATGTGGTGTCTCTAAACGCACATGTCCTTGATGGCGTGACATCAAACAACTCTCCAATGTACCACTTACTAACAATGTTCTTTCCGCAGGATACGGTGCAACACCTGTCTCAAAAAGTTCCTCAATTTTGGATACAAGACATGCAGAATACGTTACATTAGGAGTAGGTGTTAAGAAAAACTGAGTTGATACTGGCACGGACTCATCCTTAATTTTCCCCGCAAAGCAGTAATCCCGGACAGCACCATTGAGCATCAGAAGTGTGGCTTTAAACCCATCATTATATTCAATGAAATATGCAGACGGATTGTCAACGAGCCGATATATTTCTCTATTGCCAATCATATCTTGGGTCCTACCATCTTCATCAGTCAAACCGCATGGCGTATCACTTCTGGAGAGTGCTGCTTCCAACAATTCCATTGACCAACGTCCTTCCTTACCAAATTTCCAAACATCTTCACCATCTATCAAATGCACAGCAGCGACACCTGTTTCCCCACCTTTTCTGCGTTCCACCATACACTGCATTGCCTCTAATGCGTGATAATCCATTGGATCAGAACCACCTACACCGACCATAAGAGCATTTTCAAGGTCGCAGTCATACGGTAAGTCAACATCTGGCAATCGCCAAGTTACTGGTAATGAGGAACCTGCAAGCACACCAAAGTTGAGACGGTAACCATCGCCCACCATCTCCTTTGCTTTTTCAAAACTATAGGATAGGTGTTTATCATTGAAGATAGGCACAGATTTGCCATCTTCTTCAAAGACCTTTACACATTCTTTAAAGAATTCATAACGGGGATATAGCACCTGACTCATCTCATTGTGTGGATAATCACCGTGTTCTCCAATGAGTAAAACCGCATCGACTGCGATCTTATCACCACCACAGCGAAGTGTCTCAGCAATAGTCGGATAGACATTAAAGCCAAATTCTCTGGCACGGTCTTCGCTCTGATCCCCTTCTGGTTTCTGGTCAACAAACATAGAAACTACACGCATATTCGGACGATGCCATTTTCCTTCTTTAGGATAACCTACGAGAAAACGGTCAGCAAAGTGTTGTGCATGCGTAAGGTAACGGTAGATTGTGGTAACAACTGCAATTCGTTTCATGGTCTCATGTCCTCCAGAAGGTTGATTCTTCGGTAGCTTTGTAGTCAATGTTCAAATGCGGTGTTTCCTGTTTAGTCTCTTCAGAATGAAGACTATCTACACCTGCCGCAACCAATCCCGTTGTCAACAACGTACGTTCTACTGGATAGGTAGCTTTTCCTGTCAGAAACATCTTCTCTATGTTGTTCACAAGGGGAGAAAAGAAGTTTGCTAATGTTGTGCGTGCGGGTGGCATAGGAAGATACATCTGTGTTGAAAGCACTTCATTTTCAGAACCGATATATGCAGCAAAGTTAAAATCCTGCACCAAACCGTTCATCAGAATCATTGTAGATTTTAGTCCGTCATTATGTTCATACTGATATGCAATAGGGTCTTTGACAATCTCTTTCATCTCATCTAACGTTGGAAACGGGTTGTTAAACCCAGGACGTGATGGTGTGAGGGTATGACTCCGACAGAGTGCAGATTCAAAGAGTTCCCGTGACCAAAGCTCAGAATGGTGAGCATTCCAAAACGCGTCGCCGCGATATGCCTGTAACCATTTCACACCGCTTTCACCACCTTCGCGCCGTTCAACCATACATTGTAAAGTCTCCAATGCATGGAAATCGTAACTATCCACACCACCATATCCGACACATACTGCTTCAGAAATAGACACATTCAACGGCATATCAATTGAAGGGGTTCGCCATGTGACAGGCAGTGAAGACCCAGCCATAAATGCGAAATCCATTGATTGAGATATATCATACATCTCTCTCGCCCAATCCCAATTCCATGAAAGGTGTTTATCATTGAATACAGGCACACCGCGTCCACTTCGTTCAAACACCTCAACCATTTGCATAAAGTGTTCATAGCGCGGATACAGACGTTGCCCTTTATCATTACTGGGATATTCTCCGTGTTCTCCGATAAGCAGCACACCATCAACTGCCAATTCCTCACCGCCGAGGGTGAGTGCCTCCGCGATTGTTGGATATCCTTTCATAGTAGGGAAACGTTCTAACCTATCGCTACTTATGTCGTTGTCCTTAACCTGTTCAACATATAGTGATACAAGATCCATTGGAGGATAATGGTGTCGACTATTCCATCCGTATCCTTCCAAAAATCTATCAACGATGTGCTGCGCGTGCGAGTATTTATGGTATATTGTAACAATTGCAGCGATTTTCGGACGTTTATCCATAATGTCTTCCTTAAATGTTCCTTTACGGTGATGGTATTAGTGAATCTGTATTTAATGGTCTTTCCATCAAGACAACCGGTGCTTGACAGCAATCACAATTTCCTGGGGCAACAGTGCGAATATAACACGTATCACAAAAGTAATAAAGTTCATGGACAACACCGTCAACGATTGACATGAAACGTAGCACCTCTAACAAGTGCGTGTTTGGGAACACACGACCAACAATTAGCAAATCTTTTTCATGAAGTCTTTTGTCAACAAAAAGTGCTTTTGATAATGATGTGTGTAATAATGTGAAGTATTTGTCCTTGGTAGTTTTGAAGCCGTATAGATGTTGATGTTCATCATCCAAATCTACATTATAACGTGTTTTCATCTCTTCAGCTAAGCAAAGCACTTTTCCGTTGAGTTTAACTTCCTGAGGTTCTGGTTTTTCAACAGTAGTCTTTGCTCCAACTATCATTATTACCATTACAATGAATATTGGTATTATCATTAAGGATTTACGCATCATCTACTCCTTGTTTGCCCATCGGTTTGGACCGGGACCCGGTTTATGTTCCTCCCGAATCCGTTTGAAATCTTCTGGTGTCGTAACAACATCATTGGAATGCAATTTACTACGTGCAAGAAAACCTGCTTCCGGTTCATAGCCAATAGGTTCTGCAGCGTCCTGATAGCGAGAATCAACACTCCATCTGACTTGATTGCTAACATTCGGAATAGAACGGTGGGGGGTTAGATTAGTAAGTAAAAGAACACTACCAAACTTAACAGGAACTACTACTGGGTCAACTTCCGGCAATTCATCATCCGGAATTTCAAGATAGAAACGTTCTGAAGGACGGTGTAGAAAAACACCATCACGATGTGCATGTGGGATAACTTCCATACAACCATTCTCTACCGTCGCATCTATCAACGGTATCCAGATTGTCAGTTGCAAAACTGAATCACATTTCGGTTCCATATACCCTGCATCTTGATGCCATGGAACTAAGGTTCTGTCATGATCTGGAAGTTTAGGACGAACACGATAGGCAGGATGACACATTATCTCCGGTCCCACAAGAGACTCAGCAATATCAAGTAATTTCGGATTAACAAGAAGATCAAAAAGTGCTGGACCAGTATACACTCCACTAAAAACTCCCTGGAAAACAGTTTCAGATTGTTCTGATATTTTTGCTAAACGCGTGTCAAAGCCTTCTGTTTTAAATTCAGAATCAATTTCACCATCAGCATAAAGTTGTGCTGCACCTGTGTCAACAACTTCCTCAAACTCCGTAATTAGCGGATTTAAGTCATCAGGTTCAAGTGCGTCTTCAATTAACAAATAACCGTTCTCGTTGAAATCATGGATTTGCGAATCTGATAATGTTTTCATAACTCCTCTTATATCTGTACAAGTTCAATTAGGATACCGTCCGGATCTCTCGCACATACAACACCTGCTGCATCAGGTGCACTAACAGGTTCCGAAAGGAATTCAACACCCTTCAATTTTAAGTCTTCAACACTCTTCTGTATATCATCTACGATGAAAGTCAGCCATCGTACACCAGCTGAGAATATGTTGTCCGGTGTCTGCGGTGGTGATTCTATATCCATCAATTTGATAAGAGTATTGCCAGCCTTTAATCTTACTTGACGGAATCCTGTGGGTGCGAGTCCAACGTCCTGTGCAAGATTCTCAGGAATTTCCAGATCCAGCACAATCTCAAAACCTAATTTGGTGTGATAGAAATCCAATGACTTCTCAAAATCGCTACATGTTATAGCTATGTCTACTATTTGGTGTGATAAGTTTAACACAATTTATCCTTCCGCAATTACAAAAATTGCTTCACGAAATTGACCAAGTGGACGTAGGTTATAGGTAATGTCTACAGGCACCACTATTCGTCCTGATAAAGAAACGTGTTGCGGAATCGGAATAGAAAAATCAACGCATCCATCTGTCTTCGCTGGAATCGTTGTCTCTTTAGGATCGATACCTATACCCCATGGTGCAGGAAGAATTGGTTGCACAGTTGCTGTCCGCGGTTCAGATGAATGGTTCGTTATCTCTACGCGCAACTGTGCTATTCCTCCCTGTACAACTTCTTGTTCATAAGGATAGCAGCGAACCCAATGTTCATCCATACCGTAGTTAGCATGATCCCACGGAAAGAGTTCGGTATAACACTTTTCTCGTTCTGCAAGTGTGCTTAACATAAAGTCGATTTCGCTGTCAGTAAAATCGAATGCTACATCAACATGACAGTTGAATATATGTGTTGGTTTGAGCTCCTGAATTAACCGTAGACATCTCTCGTAACCGACATCTGCACCGAGTAAGTTGCGATTTCCAGAACAGTAATCGTCAATACCTGCCATCGTGAAAGAATCACCCGAAAAGAACATACGTACGCCGCACCCTTCCACGAGCAACCCTCCATGATAATAGGTTTGACCAGGAAAGTGGTATGCAGTCATTGTGAACTCATTCCACTGCCAAGTATCACCATCACATGTAGTCCGGTCAACACGAGTAGCAGATGGCGAAATACAAGGTAATCTGTAACCGATTGGGTTAGTAATAACTTGTGCAACTATCTCATCGGTTATCGTTTCACAAGAAAAAGTCTCTTGAAACTCAGGAACAGCATTTACATGGTCATCGTGATAGTGTGTTACCCAAAACTGCGTAACATCAGAAATTTCACCATCTTCTTGCAACTGCTGTATCTGTTTTATCACATTTGGCGAACCACAATCCATAACAAACGCTTCACCGTTTTCTGATATAATCAACCATGTTGTGCCGATGTGTCGTAAGAAATCGGGAGGTGGTTTACCTTCCCGAATTGGCATGTGGTGAGTGCATCCTTCATATTCGGTAAATAGTTTTGGAAAATAGTGACGGAGTGCTGAGATTGACACATATTTGTCGTAACACTCTTCCAACCGATCCAAAAGCGCGTCAATTGCCTTGTCAGGATTATCCATGATATTACCATGCGTGGGAATAAGTGTAGTTGGCGATGACTGTCGTACCTTTTCAAGACTCTCCTTTAATTCATCTCGCGCACCAAGGAATCCATGGTAGTCAGTGGTCTGCTGTCCCTTCTGTAGACTATAGAGTTCCCATATCTTACCTTCGTCGTAGATAAGATCCCCTGTAAATGCAAAACGTTGTCCGTCAACATCAATAAGGTATGTAACGCTGCCATCAGTATGTCCTGGTGTTTCAAGGATAGTCACCAATGCTGAACCCCACTCAATTTTGTCGCCTTCGGTATATGTATCTGCCACTCGAATAGATTCAGCACGCATCAAATTGTGCGGATGGCAGTTGTAAAGGTGCCACCGATATTTTTCATCATTCCAAAAAGTTTCTACCTTCGCAAACCACGATTCCTCTTTTGCAGGCACCCCAATATGGACATTATCACCAATTGGACAATTCAGCAAGCTATCACGATGGTGGTGTGTATAGAGAAAATGCTCAGCATTAGAGATACCAAGTTCTACGTATGTCATATTGAATGTAGGTCCACTTGGATCAATGAGTATTGCCTTGCTATCATCAAGCAAAATACCTGTGTTTACATGTCCGTGATGAACGTACAAGTTTTCACTAAGTTGTGTATAGTCTAATTTCATAAGTTAATCTCAAACGAATTTATTATTCTACTGGTTTAAGTCTCTTAGCATGCGATCCATCTTTTTCAATCGCAACTATCTATGTTCTTTCACCAGATGCCTCTCATTGTCCTTAACCACAAAAATAGCGTTACTTTTTAATCTAATCATATCTCACTTCATCTCCTTCTCAATGATTGCCATGCTAATTCTACTGACCCGCCGTCCACCGTGTGAACGGACTTTCTTCCACTTCCCTATCTTGTGTTCCGAACCCGAAAATGTCATGATAGCAAAATCATGCATTTCATCTTCATGACGTTCTCTTTCACCTTTGATTCCAAAGAACCTTAGGAATGCTGGAGGTTGGTTAAGCCTAAGTCTATACTCAGATTCGAACTTACCCCAATTAGTGTATGTGACGGGTTCTCCGTTCTCCCAAATCCATTTCCCTTCCTCCGCAGTGTCCGTAATTCCAATCCAATAATTCTCTACACCAAATGCATTTTCAAGCCAAACTTGTTCATGCAAATTTGTTACTGTCACCAAATACGCATTTTCTATTTCTGCTTGAATTTGTGCATCAATCCTATCATTACATATAATTTTCTTATATGCATGTCCATTTAACGGATTAATAATCCACATTCCTGGTTTACCAGATACCTTCTGGTTACGATTGCGTTCATTTTGCATCGGTTCTGGTGGCGGTTCGGAAAAATCCGCTGGGTTTCCATTCAACGTCAATACCTGTGTAACAGGTTCACCTGGGGTATAGATAAAAGGATCAATTTCAGCGGAAAGACCACGGTAGTTTAGTGATAGTGTATACACGCCATAAGAATATATAGGAATTTCAAAGTATCCTTCTGCATTAGTCTCAATGAAACGACCAAAGGAACTATTGTATTGCCTAATTAGAGAAATAAATGCAGTGGTGACGTTGAGTGTTACATTTGTAAGCGGATCACCATTCTTGAATACGATTCTACACCGTTTGTTCAATAGATTACGAGTAACAACTTCTACGTTATTGATACTTGTGCCAGGTGTAATATTAAATGGAAATGAGACGTATGGAGTATAAGCATTGTTGTATATCACCACTTTACCAATTTTGATAGATTCTATACTCATATTCTTTTCAAGGAACCTGAGTTGAACTTCACTCAAAGACATACCTGAGAATATGAACCGTCCTTTAGAATCAGTTTTCGATTTTGAACTTGAAAGAAGTAAAGTTAGACCAACAATTGGTTCTCCATTTTGATTGATAACCCGACCAGATATCGTTGACTGTACATCTTGTGCAATACTGTGTTTAGTGGAAAGTTGTCCCATCACAATCAACACCAATGTGATAAGTAATAATTGAACTAAAAAACTTATACGTGTCATTTTTTAATTCTCCATTTAATGCAGTAAGAAATTCAATCAGCAACAAATGCTAATACAAGATTTAGTATATGTCTTTTTCTAAAATGGCATGCCTAACTATCTGTTTCATCGGGTTCGTGGAGTCTATTGCCATCCATTTTTTTGTTGAAAATATAAGTGCAATTGGAATTTCCTTACTGCTGTCTAACTGATTATCTGGTTTGCCGGATGCTCCCCAATTGGTATAGGTGAGTGGTTCGCCACTAATCCACTTCCAGGTATTACCCGTTGTTGGGGGATGCAGTCCAATCCAATAGAATTTTCTTTCATTAAATGTTGACTCAATCCACTTTTGTTCTGCTTCGTCGTTAATTGCAACAAGATAAGCATTTTCTTCTTCTGCTTTCTCTTTCGCATCTTCCCAACTTTTACACGCAATTTGTTTATAGGCATGATTATTATCAGGATTCGCTATCCACATAGCTTGCTGTGCTCTGACTCTTTCAGTTCGATTTATGCGGTGTTCTTCAAGTCCTCTAAGCCTTAAGATAAGATTTTCTTTACTTTGTCCTTTTTTCACTTTAAACCATTTTGTTTTCACTGTTATCCCATCATATTTTACTACTACAGAACCCTCTGGATCATCTTCAATAGTATATGACACAAAATAACCTTCTGCATCAGTTATTACATCTCTTGATGAACTTCCACCGCTACCTCCTGAACTAAAGAAAAATAAATCTCTGTCTATTCTCCTATGCTTAATTGTCAGATAAATCTCAGTATTTCTAAGTGGTGTTCCATCTTCTAACAATACTTGACCACTAATATGTCTCGGTTGCTTTATGACTCTAACCACCACGTTCTCAAGATGTTCATCTGGGGCGAATTTTATCCTTGGTTTACCAGACCACGTTGGAGCATCCCGTTTGAACGCTGTCGAAACAACTGTTATGTCTCCGAATTTGATCGATTTTATACCGTAGCCAGAACCGTGTTCAGGATATACTATTAACCTTGATGTGACAGGATCAATATTATCCATTCTGAATTGTCCATCTTTATCGGTCACTGCTATTGACCATGAAGATACTGGTGATAGCACACCCATCTCCATTCCCCTACTGATTTTCACAGGTTTAACAGCGAGTTTTAGATCTGGAATAGGTTTACCGTCTTTATCTATGACACGTCCGGAAATGCTTGATGAGTTATTTTGGGCATTAATTATTGTTGTAGAAGCGAGAATGAGTGATAAACTGATCACCAAGATAGTAATAAGTGATTCTCTGCAATGAAATTGGTTCATAACTTTGTCTCCTTATCTATCAAAGAGGTGTGATTATCTAAGAATACAACAATTGTCGTACGAAAGGAATTGACAAAGACCTTATATAAACACTGATGGGTTAACTTTGAATCTTGCTGCTAATGCATGGATGTGCTTAACGGTTAAATCTCGGTTTCCCTCAAGGATTCCCAACACGGTGTTTGGAGAACCAAGTTCATGTAAATCTGAAGGTTGAAGCCGATGTTCTTCCATTAAGTACTGTAACATTTCAATGCCACTACAATCAGGTATAGGATAATGTTTTTCTTCATAGGCATGTATCACTGTACCAAGTGTATCAAGAAGTTCATAGAGTGGGTGTTTTTCATTTGTTCCCACTTCATCAATCAATTCGTTTAGGGTTTCAATAGCTTTGTCGTATTCTTCCTCATTACGAATTGAAAATAGTGGTTGCACAACATACCAATGTTTTTGGAAATCTCTATCTTTGATATTCATTTTATATGTGATGCAACCACCATAAATGGAATGACTACTCTTCAGCGAACTGTGGTCTACCGAGCGCATCTGTTCTACCTTGCCGTTTATAGTTTGGTAGGTTTCCATCTGCATCTGCTAAAAGCCGTTCATGTGCCAATGCAATCCTATCGGCACCTTTATCCGTTATATCATTCTGACAAGTTGGATCCGCTTCAAGATCAAACAGACGCATACCACTATTGAGATCAACACTTGAGAAATACCAACTTTTCGCGTCTTTATACCATACAGAATTGACATAACGACAGGTGAGATATTCACGTGAGTTAAAACCACTTTTGCCTTCAACAAGTGGCAGTAGACTCTGTCCCTGAATTTCACCAGCAGGTTCAACTTGACTTGCTGCCATGACAGTAGCCGGAACATCCAACGTATAAACAAATTCCTCACACTTTGTGCCAGCACCAGCACCTGATGGATGCCTGACAAGAAGCGGTATATCCATCGTACCAGGATACATGAAGTTGGCAGGTTTACCTGTTGCTTTATCAGGATTCTCTGCAAAGTTTGTACCATGGTCACTTAGGAACATTATTAAAGTATTATCCTTTAATCCGAGTCGATCAATGGTATCTACTAATCTACCAAACCAAGTATCTACAAGGGTGACCAAGCCCGCGTAGTTTGCTCTAACACTTGGCAAACGATTTTCAAGTTCATCATCTTTGAGTGAACCGTAGGGAAGATTTAGACAGATCGGTTCGCGATCTTCTCGACTACCGTAAAGATCATAGTAATGTATAGGTGCTTCCCAAGTTTCATGGGGTGTGAATCCGTCAATATATAGATAAAAAGGTGTATTATTGTGATTATGTTCTATGAACTCAATTCCAGCACGGAACAATCTTGCTGTAGGCCAATTTTCCTCTTCTCGTTCAGGTTGAACATTTACAATATGAGATTTCACTCGGTTTGGGTTACCCCGATATCTGACAACTTGTGAAGGATCAGCATGTGCACCACCTCTATATCTATCTTCTGCTTGTCCACGCACAAACTGCCACTGTTGGAAACCTCTTGTGAAGTTCATTCCCGGAACAAAATAGTGTGGCACATCAGCAAAAAAGCCAGTATGATACCCGTTACGTACAAGAGACTCAGCGATTGCAGGTTCATCTGATGACATAGGTTGCCAACCGGGTGTATAGACATTATCCCACGGCACTGGATTATAGGAACTAATAGGGTAAACGCGTCTACCTGTATGTAGCGTACGGCGCGTAGGTATAGTAGGCAAGACTTCAGGGTGTGCATTGGTAAATGTTACACCCTGTTCTGCAAACCGTGCTAAATTCGGTGTGTGAACCCAATCATTACCATAAGGTCCGAGATATGCAGTTCGAAGTGTATCTGAAACAACGACGACAATGTTCCAACTCATAAATATCCTCCAACAATAAGTTAAAATAATCTTAATTTTTTACAACGAAGTTATATTGTATAATCAAAAACCAGAACATCTTCAACAAGTGGACGGATCGACTCCCCTGCAACTTTTTGGTGAAAAGGATGAGGAAGGTATGCATCTCGCGCTGCTTCATCTTTAAATCGCACGATAAATCCGTAACTATACCCTTGGCTCTTACCTTCAGGACTGTTATTAGTGCCAGCAGTGATAGATTCAATACCCGGTATTTCATCTTTCATTTCCGACAAAGCAGCAGGTAAAGCATCTATTTGTGCCGAGGTGACATCCGATTTCAACTTAAGCAACACAATGTGTTCAACCATAGACAAACTCCTATTTTATATGTGAATTAATAATGTTTGAGTGGAATAGATTGAGGGATTTGGTATATACTATTAGTATTACACATCCGCACTATTTAAACAAGATATTTGTAATAAGGTAACAGTCTTTCCCGATCAATATACATCACATGTTGCTAAATTTAAAGGATAGGTAAATGAACAAAAAATATACTTTTACATTAATAATCTCGCTAAGTCTCGTTCTACTATCAACAATTTATGCACAAGACAACACACAAGTTGGTCTACCTGAAGGTGCAATTGCCCGACTGGGCAAAGGTGGGATTAGTGTAATGCGATTCTCTCCAGATGGATCCCGTCTTGCTGTAGGAACATCTGTCGGAGTATGGCTATACGATGTGAAAACCGGTGATGCAAAGGCACTAATCCCTTCAAGAACAAGACAAGTAGATAAGAAAATCAAAAATATATATGGTGAACATGATTGGATTGCGGATTCAGTATCCTATGTGAACTGTTTAGCATTTTCCCCAGATAATCGTATACTTGCAGCAGGTGAAATGGATAACTTTGCTGTTCAATTATGGGACCTTGAGACGAGTATGGAAAAATCAACACTTCCAGCAACCCATCAACAGGACAAGGCTTATGCAATAGCATTTTCAGATGATGGCAAAACCCTAATTACACCACATTATTTTGGAAATATAATTCATTGGGATGTTGAGACTGGTGACAGAAGTGCCAACTTGAATAAATCTCCAAGTCATTCCTATGATAGGATAGCAATTACCAAAGATGGAAAAACCTTTGTGAGTGGAGATCCAAAGGACGGAGAAATCCGTTTATGGGATGCACATACAGGTCGTCAACTTACTCTCTTTAAAGCAGTAACCCCATTTTCCGCTCTCTCACAACATGAACCCAAACCACAGAAAGGGGTTAAAGTACTTGCATTGTCACCGGATGGTAAAACAGTCGCAAGTGCACATGATGACAGCACTGTTCGTCTGTGGAATATCGCATCCAGTACGGAAACTGCAACTTTAAGGGGACATAAGGAACGGATCAACTCGATTGCATTCTCTCCTGACAGCAAGTTTCTTGTTAGTGGCAGTAATGATGAAACAATCCTATTGTGGGATGTTAAAAAAAGAAAAATAATAACAACACTTACAGGACATAATGGAAGTGTCCAGGCAGTTACGTTCTCTCCGAATGGAGAAATCCTCGCAAGTGGCAGCACTGATGGTACTATCCGATTTTGGGATGTAAAAACAAAGCAGGAAACGTCCATCTTTGCATCCGGACATACGACAGACATTATATCGGTGGCATTTACAGAGAATGATAAAATGTTAGCTACAGCTGTGGAAAATGGTACAGTTGAAATTTGGAATTTAAAAACCAGAAAATTGCTACCAAAACCGTCAATCGCATATCACGATAAAACAGAAGCATCCGCATTTTCCCAAGATGCCAGAATGTTTGTCAGCCATGGTTCAGATTCTATCGTGCGTTCTAATGAAGGTGGTATAAGTACATCTTGGAAACCAAAGGATGAAACGCGAATATGGGTACTACCAACTGGTGATGAACTTCTGACACTTCAGGAAAATGCTGAATCTTATACATTCTCTCCTGATAATAAACTATTTGCCACCTATATCGATTCTCCTGATATAAAAGGTATTCGTATCTTAGAAACAGACACATGGAAGGAATTATTATTCATCGAAAGAAGAATACCATTTTCCGATAATTTGCTTTTCTCACCGAACAGCAAACTTCTTGTTTCGTACGGCACTCATACTAAAACAATGGTGTGGGATGTTACAACACAGACAGAAATCACACCACCGAATATCAAGCATGCTTCAGGCTTAGCGTTCTCACCCGATAGCACCATCCTTGCAAATGGAAATCATGAAGAGATTGTATTGTGGACTATTACACCAGCTGGATTGCAGGAATTAGGACCAATTAACAATAGCAGAAGAGCGTTCAGCAAAGGAATGGTTTTCTCTCCTGATGGAAAAACGTTGATAGATTCTGCATCTGGAGGTAGGAATGATGTTATCCGATTATGGGATGTTGAGACTGGACTTAAATTAGACACTTTTTCAGGACACGCATGGTCAATTCCATCGCTTGTATTTTCACACGATGGTAAAACACTCGTAAGCGGAAGTGGAGATGGAACAGTGCTGCTATGGGATTGGGAGAAAATATTAAAAAAGGTAGGTAAAGAATAATGATTTTTATGAAAGTTAAATACAACAACAGTCAACTAATAACAAAAATGATTCTACTTATAGTATTCTGCATCTTTAGCGGAATGTTAGGATGCGAAAGTGAATCTCCAATACAAACTGAACCAGTTGAATCAGTCACTACAGATTTAGGTGAACTCACAGGCACTGTACAACCAACAGAATCATTAGTGGTTCTTCAAAGAAACGGTGTAGATTTCCGTTCCACGATAGCAGATGACGAAGGTAAATGGAAAATGTCTGAACTCCCGAAAGGCAACTATAGTCTTTATGTCGTTGCAAGTGGTTATTTCACTGATATATCACGAAGTGACATCACCGTGGAAGTGGACGAGTCTTTTGATGTAGGAACGATTGCATTAAGACCACATACTGAAGCTGCCACAATCATTGGAAAGGTAACTAATACAGATGGAGAACCGTTACCTAATTCGGAAATTAACATTATCTGTGTAACAGGTATATGTGCTCCGGTCAAAGGTAGTTCTGATTCCGATGGTAACTTCTCAATCCAACTCTGGTCAGGATTAGCTGGCAAAGTTAATATCAAAACACAAGATTATCATACAAATGTTGTCAATGTGAAAGCATTACCACCCAAACAAACTTTTGATTTAGGGGCGGTTATGCTTCAAAGAAGATAAAGGCATGACAACACCTTGTATCAGAAGGTAAATAAATGAAAACTAAAATCCTCAATATCATCACGGTTCTATTGATGTCGTGTATATCCACATACCTTTATGCACAAAACAACACACAAGTCGGTCTACCTGAAGGCGCAATCGCACGTCTTGGTAAGGGTGGTATCAATATTATGCGTTTCTCACCTGATGGAGCACATCTTGCAGTGGGAACTGATGTCGGGGTTTGGTTATACGATGTGCCTGATGGTAAAGAAACCGCTCTGTTCACTGGTCAAGGTGGACAAGTAAATGCACTTGCCTTTTCAAATGATGGAAAAATGCTTGCAAGCAGTGGTGAAGACAGTCCTGTAATACAGTTGTGGAATATGGACACACGAAACAAACTTAATTCAATTGGATTAACTCAAAGACGCGACTCAATCGCATCATTAGCATTCCATGGATCCACACTAATAAGTCTGGAAAGAAGAGGTAAAGTTATATATTGGGACGCAAGTACTGGTAAAGAACTATCGGAGTTTGGAAATGTAGTACAATTCAATGCAGCAGCATTTTCAGATAATGGAAGTCTCTTTGCAATTGGAGCAAATGATAGCAAAATTCATCTGTGGGACGCTACATCTGGAAGCCGAAAAAGAACAATTATTGGACATGCAAGCCTATTTAGAAAACAGGACAAAGATATCCTTGCATTGGCATTCTCACCTGATGGTGAAATACTGGCAAGTGGCAGTGAAGACAAAACTGTACAATTGTGGAATACACAGACTTACACAAAGATAGGCACACTCAGAAAACATGACGAATGGATAACCGCAATTGCATTCTCAGATGATATAAGGACACTTGCAACTGGCGATACAAGCAGCGAAATAAAACTTTGGGATATAGCAACCAAAAAGGTACGACTCTAAAGGGACATAAGAATACAATTAACGCGCTAACATTTGCACCAGATAGTATGTCTGAATATAGCGGATGCCTTGCAAGCGGAAGTGCAGACGGAACTATTCGGCTTTGGAATCCATATACTGGCAAAGAACTGATTACATTGACTACAGGACATGCCGAATGGATAAAAACTATAGCATTTTCTGAAAATGATACTTTCTTAGCAAGTGCGGTATATAACGGTGTAGTAGAAAAATGGAATCTTACGACTTTTAAAAAAATAGATTCCTTTACTGCCGGTCATAGCGATATTATTGATATTATAACGTTGTCATCCGATGCAAAGTTCTTTGCTGGTAATAGCGGTGATGCTATGGTAGTGTTCAATTCATTAGGATATGGAACCCGTATTAGAGGAGGAGGTAATAGAGACCTTCAAGTATGGGATCTGTCTACAGGCAAAGAATTTCCCGTACCTGCTATGCAGCGCGGTCCAAGAACTGCAGCACCTATATTTTCTCCTGATAACAACCTACTGGCAGCGAGTGTCTTCCGCACAATTCGTGTGTGGCATAGAGAATCTGGCACGGAACTATTTCAACTAAATTCGCATACTCCGTTGTCCAGAGGACAGATGCTGTTTTCACCTGATGGACAAAAGTTCGCTGCACTTCCATCTCATAACAAGCTTCAAGTATGGGATGTAACAACACAGAACAACATCACTCCTTCCAACATGAAACCAGCAGAAGTATTTGCCATTTCCCCAGACAATTCCACCATTGCTACCGCAAGTCCTGTTGATATGCACTTATGGCATTTGGACGCAGCACCAGAAGATGTACACACCCCGATAGATGCAAAATTATTGGGTATAGACAAATCATTGGTTTTTTCACCAGATGGAAAAACCCTTGTCGGCACATCACGGAGGAATCTAAATTTGATTGATGTTGAAACAGGAATTCAATTGACGCTTCCCACAGGACATACGGAACCAATTGAAGCAATCGTATTTTCTCATGATGGAAAAACACTTGCCACAGCAAGCGTTGACGGGACAGTCTTACTTTGGGATTGGAATATAATATCAATTAAAAAGAATTAGACATTACTTGATAGACAATTGAAAATAAATCACATTTTATTATACACACTAATTCTAACTATAGTTTGGACAGTTATACCATTTCTAATTGACAAATTGTCATAATGTATTGCAGGTCGGGTTTCGTTCCTCAACCCATAGGTGTCAACTTAAGGATTTTCTACCTTTTGTAGATGCTCTAATGTTGTGTTTTTTCCTTGATTTCGTATCCTTTTCTCACTTTCTAATAAAGTTCGTTTTATTTCTTCAAGAGT
>JAJEAG010000035.1 GCA_022824265.1 Candidatus Poribacteria bacterium
TCACGCATAATGTTTTCTGTTAGATGTGGTGTGATTTGGTAATTCTCTAAAGCCTCTCTAATCATCGTTTCCTCCTTCTTTAGTAGTTGACGCGCACGGTATAAGCGATTCTTAATCGCACTTACCGATACACCTAAAAACCTGCTTATCTCTTCATACGTCATTCCCCCGAGGTAGTGTAACGTGATGACCGTGCGTTCACTTTCTTGCAGCTTCTCAAGCAATTTCTTGACGACCTCGCGCTGTGTTTCTTCTGATACCCGTTCGTTTTCTTCAATGATATATTTGGAATAGGTCGTTTTTTCCAACTCATTACTTACCCTTGCTAACGATTGAGACTGCATACTTTTTTTACCAAGCCATGTATTACAGTAGTTCACTGTTATCACATATAGCCAGCTTGCAAAAGAATGCGGTTCCTTCAGCGTTGATAGATTCCGATATGCCCTCAGGAATGTTTCTTGTGTGATATCCTCAGCGATGTGGAAATCTTGAGTCTTCCGCCATGCGAGGGCATGGACAGATTTTTGATATTTACTCACAAGTTCAGAGAACGCCGTATCATCACCATCAAGGGTGCGTTGAATGAGTTGGACATCAGCATTTATCATTGGATACCTCTGATAAAAGGAAGTTAATTATTTCACATTGACATATAGTGACTCGACTTGATGTAAAAAAGTCTCATGATTTTTTTAAAGAGGAAGAGAGGATAATGTTCAATTATTATGTCATTATCCTCTCTTTTTTTAAATTTTTGCAAGTTTTAAGTTGTCAGAGGTTACAAAATTTAGGGATGGTAGAAAGTATTTAGTGCCGTCCACATAAGGTAGATTATTCTTCAAGATTATAGTGGAGCATTCCGCGGTTTTCTGTTCCTACGTATAAGGTATTCCGATTAACAGCAAGTGATGTTACGTTTTCAGGTATATCTGAAATGATCTGTTTAAAAGTAGCATTTTCCAAGCGAAATATGCCAGTATCTTTTGTAATACCATAAACCGTTGTGCCATCAGCAGCCAAGTGCTCCATAATGAGGTCATTTCCATTTACATCGGTGATAGCATGCCAAGTCCGTCCATCATTCGATGTAATGATTCCTGCATCGGTTGCTACGCATACGGTGGATCCCGCGACGACTATATCTTTGTATGTTGCTACTTGAAACGGTAGACCCGGTGTGAGATCAACCCAATTATCTCCCTTATTGAACGACACGACAAGGTGTCCATCCCGTTTTCCGACGTAAACAGTGTCTCCTGAAACCGCAAGTTTAAGGTTTTTCCTCGTTATGTCCAAAGTCAATTCAACAGTTTCTTCTTGTTCGATGTCCTGCCATTCTTTATCAGTTTGCTCCCGTCGAAAGAGCTTAAAGTTGCACTCCATGTAGATTGTATCTCCACTGACTGCAAATGGACCTTGTAATCCTCGCGCCATAAGCCAATTTCCTCTCGGTTGGGGTTCTGCTACCAATTTCTTAAAAAACTGTGCTGCACCAGCATATTCTTCTTGTAACTTCTCTACAAGTGGATTATTACGCAATTCATATTGGAGATATGATGCACCTGATTTAAAAAATGGTCTGTCATGTATTGGTAGGAGTGTGATACCATCATCAGATACACGATATAGCCGTAAGTCTTGATGTTCATGAAAATCTCCACTTTTTGCATAGATAACATCTCCAGATTTAACAATATGAGTAATCTTTGGGTAATCTTCTCTGTCGGATTCAGTCATAGGCACTTCAATTTGAATAGGTGTCCAAGAAATTCCACCATCGGTAGTTTTTACTATCTCGTTTCCGACTCTTCCATAAAGGGTATTAAGAGTGTTTGTCTTACTATCGGTTTCATCCAAAACTATTATATGATGGATTCCACCAACATTCTGAGTAATATTAACTTTTTCCCAGGACTTACCACCATCAGTGGTACGGTGGAGTCCGTTCCCACTCTCAATATAAAAGATATCTTTGTTCACTGCATCGGTAGTTCTCCACGTATCCATTACAGGCACTGTTTCCGATAATTGTGGAGGTTGCCATGTATTTCCACTATCGGTAGAGCGTACCATACCGCGTTCCATTACTAACAGTGTATCACCCGCAGCAATAAGTTTGATATATGGACAGAGACCATTCACTGGCCACGCGTTTGTTGGTGTTATATCTTTCCACGAATTCCCCAAGTCATCTGATCGAAATATCCACCAACCACGTGCCAGTCCATTAGCGAGCTTATTAGGATGTACCACGTCAAAACTAACCATAACCGCAACATAAAGTTTTTCTTCTGTTGCTGCAAGCGTACGGATATCTCCAATTATATGTTCTGGTAACTTTATAAGTTCCCAACTGTCTGCATTGAGGCGATAAAGGCCTGTGTGCGTTTCCGCAAACAATTTGTTTTGGATTATGAACAATGAAACAATGAGTTCCATTTTCTCATCATATATTGACTTCCATGTCTTACCTGTGTCCTCAGAACGAAAAATCCCGTTTTCAAACGCAACATAAAACACTTGATCCGTTAGGATCAAGTCAATTGGATCATGTCTATTTGACCAAGAGTAGACTAAATCCCACGTCTTACCATCATCTTTTGTTGCAAATAGTTTGTTAGGAAATAAAATGTAAAGGGTATTATTCCACTTCGCGAGTGGTGAACTCGGATGTGCCACGACTTTTAATGAATCAACATTATAAATGTGTTTCCATCTTTTACCATCTGCTTCTAATTTATAGATTTGGTTATTAGCTGCAAAAGTGTATACCTCTTCCGCAGATGTTGCATGTAAACTATATATGCGACTTCCTTTGACAGGTTCAGCCTGAATCCACTGCTGTTTTGGGAGAGAAACTTCTTCTCCTTCTGTATCTGCGGCAGCTAATAACACCTCGTCAGGTTTTTGACCATTATTATCGTTAATACTAAGTGGATTTGAACTTCCAAGTTGATTTCTTACATCCTGTTTTGTGTCCAGATTTAGCACAATAGGTGCATCAACGAGTTCTATCTTCATTTCTGCTTGTGCATCTAAAGAATAAGTTTGTTGATAATTTACTAATTGTTGGCTTCCTAATCCGAGCAGCAACACAATCAACAGAGCACCTGAAGCAGCAATCGTCCATGGCACCAAAGGTTTGCCTGTAGTAGGTGTAGCCGGTTTTAGTCGTGCGATTTCACGCATAATGTTTTCTGTTAGATGTGGTGTGATTTGGTAATTCTCTAAAGCCTCTCTAATCATCGTTTCCTCCTTCTTTAGTAGTTGACGCGCACGGTATAAGCGATTCTTA
>JAJEAG010000022.1 GCA_022824265.1 Candidatus Poribacteria bacterium
GTTGGATCAAAATGCGTCAAGTCTTACGTTTTGTTGGAAATATTATCAAGGTGACAATCTCAAGGACAGCACATCGTTGGTTTGCATCTATCACCGTGGCAACAGAGGACACCGAAGTCGTTGATAACTCAACGCACCCTGCTATCGGTATAGATGTGGGTATCAATACACTGGCAACCTTGAGTGATGGGACGAAGTATGATAATCCAAGACCCCTCAAACGTTATGAGAGAAAACTTAAACGTGCCCAGCACAAACTCAGTCGGAAAGTGCTAAAATCTAAAAACTGGTTCAAACAGAAACGGAAAGTAGACCGTATTCATTACCGTATTGCTTGTATTCGCAGGGATGCACACCATAAAGCGACAACAGAGATTGTCAAGAATGCATCTACTATCGGTATAGAAACACTAAAAGTAACTAATCTGCTAAAGAATAAGAAGTTAGCAAAAGCGTTATCTGATAGTGCGTTAGGCGGATTTCTCTCAAAACTCAAGACCAAAGCAGAGGCACACGCGGTTTGTGTCGTAGAAGCAGACCAGTTTTTTGCGAGTAGCAAAACCTGTAGCAGTTGTGGACATAAGAAAAAAGAACTGCTGCTATCAGAAAGAATGTATCATTGCGGTGTCTGTCAATATCAAAAAGACAGGGATGTCAACGCTGCAATAAACCTTAGACACCTCGCTGTCGGATAGACAGAGAGGCTAAACGCCTGTGGAGTCCAAGTAAGACCTTAAGTAGTTCAGGAAGGAGGCACGAGAGACGGAAGCAGGAATCACCTTATGGGAGGAGTCGATGTGCTAAAAGAAGCACACGGCTTTAGCCGTCGTGAGTATCACAACATACCGTATAGCAATTTTAGGTTGTAGAGGTAGGGGAACAGCTGCCGCACGCGCTTATCATGCACATCCCCGCACTGAAATAGTTGGACTCTGCGACTTAATTGAGGAACGTCTGAAAACATTGGGTGATGAAGTCAAAGTCTCAGCACGGTTCACTGATCTTGATGAGATGATACAACAGACATCACCAGATATCGTTGCAATCCCAACAGGCACTGAATTCCACTACGATTTATGCATGCGCGTATTAGAACACGGAGTACACATTGAAGTTGAAAAACCGATGTGTGTTGATCTTGTGGAAGCAGATGCTGTCATTGAAAAAGCAGAAGAAAAAGGGGTACAAGTAGCAGTACATCATCAAGGAAGAGTTGGTGCATCTATGCAAGCGATTGCGCTTGCCTTCAATGCTGGAAAAATCGGTGAATTGCGGTATATCTACGGTAGCGGAAAAGGTTATTACGGTGGGTATGGCTTGATGAACATTGGCACACATATGCTCAATAATATGCTACATTTTGGCAAACAGTGTAAGAGTGTCTTTGCACAGTTGACAACTGGTGGTAAACCGATTACACCTGAAGATGTTATCCCGTCACCAAGCGGAATGGGAACTATCGCAGGTGAATATATAACCGCAACGATGCAATATGAAGGTAACATAACAGGTACACTACTGCAACATCGGTTCAACAAAATGGACACTGGTGCATATTCAATGGAACTATATGGGACAGAAGGAAGACTTATGTGGAAATTAGGTAATGCCTACTATTTACCGACACCACACTATATACCTGATGGAACTAACGACAAATGGGAATCGTTGGATCTAATCTTTCCTGAACATTACGATCCAAAAAGCAGTGCATCTGAAATGGATTATTGGTTTGTTGAAGACTATGTTAACGCACTTGATGAGGAAAGACCTCATGTCTGTAGTGGTTATGAAGGACGACATGTCATTGAGATGATGATGGGTATCTTTGAATCTGCTGCTTACGGAGAACGGGTTAATCTTCCACAAACTGACCGTAGCCATCCGTTGCTTCGTTGGCGTGAAGAAGAAGGATTTGGATCCCCTCCAAAGATGCCACGGGGATACGGGGAATGGGTAAATTTGGAATCCAAACGAATTGGGTAATAGAATACTTGGTGATATGCATTCAGATATAATAACTCATAGGACTTACGCCCAAGTGGTAGGCGGGCTTTGATGAAGATTAAGAAAATATTTCGGTAATTCTAATTTTCCCAAATTCGGTAGGTGCGGTTTCCTAACCGCCCTATATGCGTCAATTTAAGGAGAAAACCCGTTCGTAGTCGCGCAATTCATTGCGCCTCGGACATTCTCGTAGGGGCGGGGTCTCCCCGCCCGTAGCAAGCCCGTGACATGTACACTATAGCCCCAGCGGGGCGATAGGTGTATAGTAATCGTTGATCCTATTAATAGCAAGCCCCAGCGGGGCGACAGGTGTATCAGATGCCCTAAGGTTGCGCACTAAATTGACGCTTATGGTGCGGTTTCCTAACCGCACTGGATCTTTCTATAAAATTACCGAATTTAAAAATTAATCTTCATGTAAGCGCGCTGGACTTCAATAGTAAATTACCGATTTTACTATAACTCAATTACTATCTGCATATATTTGTGCAATGATGGCATTTGTCTTTAGACCCGATTCACCTGAACAACGTATCGGTGTTCCAGTCTTGATATGTTGAACAAAATCCTCCACAAGTCCTGTATGCGTATATGACAAAGGCTCTTGAGGCATCTCAACCTGTCCATCAGATTTTGTAACAAGTGTCAGATTCCCTGAATTAAGAGAAGAACATGTTAAACTTCCAGTTGTTCCATAGACCTCAACATCGTCAATACCGATGCCAACATTCCAGTTGATATTTGCGATAGCGTGGGAACCACTATCAAAACGGAGAGCAAAAACTGTAGAATCATCAACAGGAATATCCTGATGAACAGTCTCGGCATAGCCTTTCACGGATTCAATGTCTCCCATCAAATACGCAAGCAGACTTATCCGATGACTACCGATGTCCATCAATACCCCACCTCCACTCATCTCAGGATTAATGCGCCAATTCTTCAAATCCTGACGATTTGGATTATAAAAACCGGTACAGTTGAGACGTGCAAGAACTACATCTCCAATTGCACCTTCTTCCATTAGCGATTTCATCTTGACAATATTTGGATAGTGATTACGATAGTAAGCAAGCATCAAAGTTACACCTGCATCATTGCAGGCATCAACCATGCGTTGACACTCTTCCACAGTCATCGCCATCGGTTTTTCGCAGAGAACGTGCTTACCTGCTTGTGCTGCACGGATAGTTTGTTCACAGTGGAGATATGGATGGGTTGCAATGTAGACTGCATTGATTTCGTCATCAGCAAGGAGTTTATCAACATCGGTATACACACGTTTTGCACCATGCTTTTCTGCAAATGCTTCTGCTTTTTCACGATCCCGCCGCATCACAGCAATGAGTTCTGATCCGTCAACGGTATAAAGAGGAGGTCCACCTTTATATTCAGCAACATTACCACAACCGAGTATACCCCATCTGAGTATTGCCATGAAATGTCCACCTTTCTAATTCATTCAACTTTATATGAGGAGAATATTGATGCAAGAAGATGTAAAACTTGAGAGAATCTACCCATTTTTCATTGTTGACAATCTGGCAGAGTCTATAGAATTCTATAATAATAAACTCGGATTCAAGACTGATTTACTCGTCCCAGAAGACGATCCATTTTTTAGTATCGTCAGTCGTGATAATGTGAGAATACTGCTCAAGGAAATAACTGAATATATCCATCCAGTCCCAAACCACACACGACATGAGTGGGCACGATGGGATGCATTTATTTATACACCAAACCCCGACGGTCTCTATGCAGAATATCAGTCTCGTGGATTAGAATTTCACGAACCTCTGGAAAATACTGATGACGGTCTACGTGCTTTTGAACTGAAGGATCACGACGGTTATGTCCTCTGTTTTGCAAAACCACTTTGATTGGGATGTTAACTTCTGTATCGCGAATAACACAAATTTACGAGGATAAGAAGATCCTGCTCAGAGCCATGCAGTTTTCCAGATCCTATCTACGCAAGTACTTGCATTTCATATTCAGCACGCGTAATTTGCCGAAACCGATTGTGACGCAAATTCTCATAGAAAACCCATGAATCTGGAATTGTGCCTGAAGCAAAAATACCAAACTGTGTATCAGTTGCACAGAGATAACTCTTCAAAGGTTCATGGCTATATTCACCATGATCGGAACTTGTGTCCAATTTGCACTCTACTATAGTGATAAAGTTTCCTTCTGCATCGCAAAGCGCAAAGTCTGCCCTGCTATTGAGTGTTCCTATTTGAATTCTACACTCTCTGACAATTGAATATTTTGAGAATTTTGATTCAGAAAGATATACAACAGCGGCTTCTACCACATCAAGTTCCTTAATCCGTTCGTTAATAATGAATCCGAAGTCCTCTTTTCCCTGCTTTTCTGCAAGTTTCAAGGCGTTTTGTAGATCTGCCTTTGCCCCGCTAAGATCATTTAAACTGGATTTTGCTTCACCTCGACTTGTATGGATACTGGCATAATCAGATTTTATAGAAATTGCCAAGTCGTATGCAGAAATAGCTTTTTCTGATTTACCTCCCTTCCAAAGTAGGCAACCAATCGAAAAAAGAACAATGACAAAATCAGTGTCAATCTGTCCTGATAGAGTATTAGGAGAATCACTGATTTCCCAAGTATTTTCAACGGTAGCACTTTCTGCAAGTTCTGGAAAAAGTGAATCTAACTTTGGAAAGTGTTGATCCTCATACATCTTAATAAGTAGACTAACCAGTGTCATAGTTGCCGACAAAGGATGGGTTTCATCTTCACCGACACTGTAGATTAAATCGTCAAGGACTCCTGAAAGTTGTTTGTATTCCGTTTCGGTTATCACAACACAACTAAGGTCTTTGTTCCGATTTACTATACCAGAGAAAATGTCTAATAATCTGATTAGCCACTGTGCAGCACTTTCAGGATAAGGTGTGACATAAACAAATTCCTTGGTGAAAGGTTGTGTTGACGCAGGCAATGTCCGTTCTTGCAAGTTGTGTTCCCTTAAGACAGGTGGCACAAATGGTGAAAATGTTGATAACAGATTTTCAGGTATCGGCATTTCAGTTAACATTATTCATTACCTTTTCCTGTTCCATGCATTGTACTCAGCGTGTGTCAGCACTTCATGAATAACAACTTGCTGAGACTCATATCGCATAACTGTGATTAGTCGTGCTTTGTTACCGCCAATGTTGAAGACTGTAAACGTAGTTTCTCGGTTGCTATATGGAACTTGCTGTATAAGTTGAAGAGGTGTTCTTTTTTTTACGAGGTCAGCGTGAGGAAACATTTCTCTCAAAGCAGTCACAGAACTGAAATTATTCTGTTGTACCAGATTAATCCAACGGAGAAGTCCTGGTCTTGAGGTAGAGTGTCTTTCTACAAATTCTACAAGTTTATGTTCATAAATGATCTGCATTGTTTAATTGTCTCAATAGTGGGAATCGTGAACACAACCGATTCCCATCCTGATGACAATAACAGATGTAAACTCAGATGTTTTGATAGGAATGTTATCACTCTTAAATTTATGCTTCTACATTAGATTCGTACTAAGTAAGTACGTGAAATTATACATCAATTGGAGATATATTTCAAGGCAAATAGATTACAATCTATCAGACAATTTCAGTCAATTATTTATGTGGAAATGTTCCGCTTAAAATACTAATGTGCCCTGATGACCTACATATTCTTCTCAAGTTTCCTAATCCTCTTGCTGTTTCCCAAGGTCAATTGCCTTATTCATATCAGCTCTGGCTTCTTCATGTTGTCCGAGAGCCCGTTTAGCTGTACCTCGATTGATATAGGCATCAGCGTAATTGGGTTGTAGACTAATTGCCTTGTCATGGTCTGCAATAGCATCTTGATGGTTACCAAGTTCGTTTTCTGATACGCCACGATGGGTGTAGGCTGCTGCAGAATTCGGATTAAGACGGATCGCTTCATCATAATCAATAATTGCATCACGATGTTTACCTAACGACCGTTTGGCATTACCACGATTGATGTACGCCTCTGTAAAATCCGGTTTAAGTCGTATTGCTTCGGTATAGTCAACAATTGCATTAGTAGGTTCACCCAATTTACTTTTTACAATACCTCGACTGTTGTATGCTTGTGCATAATCTGGATTCAGTCTAATTGCCTCGTCGTAAGCAGAGAGTGCTTGATCAGTTTCATTCTCTTCGGAGTGTAGAAAACCAATAGAGAAAAATGCCCGTGCCACCAATTCATTATCAACGCCTTTGGCAGTATTGGCGATAGATCTCCATTTCTCTATCGCATCTACGACATTCCCATCTCGTTGCATTTTATATGCTTCAATAATTGCTCTGTCTTCCAATGATAATTCAGGATTCTTAAGGATGTCTTGTATCGAAGTATTTAATGTATCAACCTTATTTGGATTGCTAAAATCTTTACTGGTTAACTGTGAAACGATTGCTTGTATTCTGGCATTGTTCTGCTGAATTTCCTTATGGTATTTTGTAGTTTCAGTAGCAGATGTTTTAGCGTCAGCAGCATGTTGTTCCGCTGCTTTGACATGATCCAACATTTGGGATTGTAGATCGCCAAACTTCATATAGATTAAATACGCTGCAATACCAGTCACCAAAGGAATAAGGAGTGTAAAGAATACAAGAACTATACTGGTAAAGGATAACCAGCGATTGATTGACCTCGATCTTTCATCAAGATACGTACTACGTAATTCGTTGAATTGCTGCTGTATTGAGGGATTAACTTCCGGTATTTCATTCGATCCGTTTATCGCTTCATCATCGGTAGGATCAGGTGTCTGCAATGGCTCATCATTTACATCTTCTTTCATTTTTTACCACCTTCCAGAAGTATTCTGTAGAGTTGATTATTGTAACGTGAATTCGGAATAAATAACACTTGTAAACAACTGAATCCACATCCTAAAATCCGTTATTATTGTTATATGTAGAATAGTTCAAATTTTCAGAGTCATTCTTGACCAAATAAGTCATAAATACCCTTTAGAACCAGACAGGATATAGATTCGTGGCACATGAAGAAATTGTGCAATTTTCCGTCTGACTCTGAAAACTCTGAATCTTTAGAACGCAACCAATGTAAATATCACCTTATAAAATTGTTCTCCTTCTGTCACACAATACTATCAAATTATCATATCCAAGTTATTTTACATCAAATTAATTTACACAAGGTAATAATTAAATTAATATCATTACAAACAAGACCGTATATGTCAAGACATTTCCATATAAGCACTTCTATGTAGTTTTAGCACTACAATTTCTAAACGATTATGCTATCAACAAAACCTATACCAACCTCCTAAAACTAAGCGATATACGTCGTTGCCGTTCATATTTACGACCATCCCACATATCCAATTTTCTGCTGGGTATACCGTGCATCCATCTGTTTTTCGCATCCGCACTCAATACAGTTAAACTCCTCGGTGCGAGCCAGATCGGAACCTTCTTTGATCTATCTTTTACGTTTGTCAAATCCATTACACAACTTGATCCCAAACTCAATATAACAATCGTATCCATAAAACATGCTTCTTTATCTGTATGATCACCAATACCTTGACCGGGTTCGTATTCACTTACAAGCACTTGATTTGCTATTTTCGGCATGAACCCATCGTTATGTAATTTTAGACAAAGTCTATTTACCCATTCAGGAAACGGATCAACCTCTTTTTCATGTCCTTCCTGCTGATCATTGAAGTTATAGCTTTTACCGTAATGTTGAACACGTCGCTGATAGAATGTATCCCACTTCTGTTGATCAATATGATTTAACAACCATTCGTGTTGGAGGTCAGACAGGTAATCTGGAATATAACGAAAACCGTGAACGGTATCAACAGCGTGTTGATTGTTCGGGATAGGTTGCGGTTGAAGAAACTGCGTGTCTAATAAAGGAAATAAAGATATTTGTTCCATCATCTATTCCATTTATGATATTAATCTGCACTGTTATATGCAGTGTTTTCTTCCAACTCGTTGTGATATGCGATAAGGATTGCTGCTGCGATAAATGTTCCAACAATACCTATAGGGGCAAACTTCGCAACCCCCGCGGTAGCAAAACTACCGAATGCATCAACTAACCATCCAAGTAGTGGAGCAAAGATGATTGTGGCTAAGGACTTAGCTTGTGCTTCAATAGATAACACTGTCGCACCCATATCTGGGGTGGATTGTGCATCAAATCTGCTAATTAGCACTGGTCTCCAGAAGTTCTGAAGGATGGCTAAACCTACAAAGAGTCCAATCACTGCAGGAAGCCAATTAAACCACAATGCTGGAATTAACAGGGCAAAGAGAATTAAATCCATCCACCACATCAATTGTGATGCCCTCTCTTCACCGCCTCTCCAATCAGAGAGTCTGTGCGAGTTACGTGAAGCAAAGGATGATAACATATAAAGGGCAAAATATACTCCTGCTACAAGCAATGCTGCCCGTTTAGAATCGTCCAAAACTAATAGAACTGGAAGAGCAATTGCTGTCTGTCTGAGTATCGGTTGCAGGAAGTCCTTACTGGCTTTATACATACCCTCAAAACCCATACCCTCAAAAACAAGTCTGCGGAGCGGCGGAAAGAGAACTGCTGTTTTCAAAGCTTTACCAAGTAATGATGCAACGGCTTTCAGCGAAAATTCACTATCTCGATCTCCATCTAACTGTCTTGGATAGCCAAGGAAATTGATTATGTTTATACTATAAGGAATAATAGAATACCAGAAGATGTCAATGAAATTACCACGATAGAAAACTAAAGCACCCGCGATAAGAACGGATAGTGCTGAACCCATCTGTGACCAAGATCGTGTAAAACCGTATACCTTAGTTTTTTCGTCTAATCTATCCTGCATCCGGAGCCAATCGAAAATCATGGCTTTGTGCGTCCCAGTGCGGAACGCATCACCTAATCCGAAGAAGAACATTGCCATGAATAATATAGCAAACGATTCACTGAGTGCGAAGGTAGCAAATGAGGCAATATAAGCGCAGAACGAAAAAATCATAGCGCGTCGTCTACCATAAAGGTCAGCAACTGCACCAGAGGGAATTTCAAAGAGGTTGGTACATATTTCACGAAATCCTATGAGGATACCAATTTGAAAGAAGGATAGACCTTTCTCAAGAAACGCTAAGATCAAAAACGGGTCGTAGTAACGTTGGTTTTTTAAGAATCCATAGAGTGAAAAACGGAAGAGCATCGGTATTCGCATGGGTTCACTACATAATCTTACTGTTTTTCCCAGATTTGCACGTTATATTTTGGCAAATCAAAAGGATATTCAGCATATTCAAGTATTGGAATACCGTTGTCATCAACGGTGACAACAGCGTAGAGTTGATTTGGAGTGACACTTGTATCTACGCGTTCAAGGAATTGCCATCTATCCCCTTCAGCGGTAATCAGTCTAATTTTTGTCCAGAGGATATCTTCACCATCTGTGTATGTCCCATCAGATGTTTGTAGAATAGGTTGTGGATCTGCAGGTAAGGTGAAACTTTCACCAATCGTTGAGGTAGAATTAAGATGTGTATGAGACACTAACACCCATGTGCCAGGCACAGGCACCTCAATACCGTTCTGATCAACAGGCCAAACATGGTCGCGCTCCGCAACTGGGGTATGTGACTCTAACACTTGTGGCAACCGTTCACAAGAAGATAGTCCAACAACAAAAAAGACTATAGACGCTATAAGAATTAGTTGTCTAAATGAACTTATATACACAATATTCCTTTCTATATATTATTCAAGAATGTGTTAATTTTCTCTTACAACAAATGATATATTTAAGTAGTATACTACAATGTTTGTAACATGTAAAGAAAATGTTAATCAGCAGTTGAAATACCGGGAACCGTATTCAATACTATGTTAATCGTATCTGATACTTTTCCAGTTGAGTTTGAATTGAAATTAAGTGCGACGACCTCACCCGACTGTTTTATCCTTTCGTTGATGTATAATAATTCCATTTCTGTCAGGATCCTGCACAACAACCCAATAACAAACTGGTGACTCTCCCAAAGGTGAATGTAGCTTAATCCCTGCTTGTTCCAATTCCTCTATAGCAGCCTTTACATCTTCAACCGCAAACGCAACCGTTCCACCGCCCGGTTGTGTAGGACCAAATCCTTGTCCTAAAGCAAGTGTTCCAGGATTTATCTCAAATTCTGCCCATTTGCCATCATGCACCAAACAAGCCAGTGGAATACCAAGCACATCACGATAAAATTCAATGGATTTCTGCATATCGCTTACTGCAAAGTAAGTGAAGTCAATACCTAATATATTCATACCTACAATATCCTCTCCTTGAATTTACTATGATGTACTAAGCGGCAAGAGTTTGGAAAGGATAATCACCATCGTATTCGGGTGCTGTCCAGAAGGGACTCCAATCGGTGGCTTGATTTTTTCCGATGTACAGAGTCTTTCCAATAACTGCCCACGCCGTTCCATCAAATGTAAACGCAATACAACCTGTGCGGATCCGATCAGTGGATTCTGTAAGATGATCATTGAGTTCAGTCCACGTTGCACCGCCGTTCTCAGAACGACAGAGCCAAGCTCCACCACCCCTTGGTCCTTTTTGGACTGTGGCGATCATTAAATCTGGATTTGCTGGATGTACAGCTATAGCGGTACCATACCGAACTGGCAATCCGTCAATCCGATTTACCCACGAGTTTCCTCGATCTTTACTGACATAAACACCGTTTGCGGTATTGGCAAAAACTTGATTATCATCTGCAGGACATGTAGTAACCTGATGGACATCTTTATTCAGATCTGGTGTGACAGGTTCCCAAGAAATCCCTTCATCGTTGGAACGCATGATACTCCCAACATGAATATCTGCGTAACAGAAGCCATCTTTAGTTTTAGCTAATGTCCGCACAGCGGGTGGACCACCCCACGGCGTATACCAATCTTTCCGACATTCTAATTCATCAAACGACTTAACCTTTTCAGCGGGACCTTCTTCTCCAATGAGACGATAGACGTAAGCACCCTCATCCGTTCCAATCAGCAGTGTCAAAGGTTCTTCACGAACAATGAGCAACGAAGCGATTGGATCCTCTATACCTGTTGGAATTCGTTTCTCATTATCTTCTGATAATATCAGTAGCGTTCCATCCGATAAAGCAGTTCCCACGGTTTGACCGTTTGACAGTGAAACCATAGTACCATGCTCTTGATGGTCTGTGCCTTCATAGATTTGAGTAGGTTCACCATCCCCATTATTTTCAACGGTATAGATGGCGTTGGTTGTTGCAAAAAACATTATGTGTTCTCCTTTGTTATCTCGCAAGTATATCCATTAACCCGATATGTCTTGATCTGAGTCATCCCAATTATCAATAACACGATAGTAATTTAACAGGTCACCAGACTTATATGTTTCAACCTTATCAGGTATTATCTCGTCCTCAGTCACAGCAATCTGAAATGAATCAATATAGATTTTCTTGTCTTCAGAGATTTTTGTAGGGTCTACAAAATAGATGTAAATTGTCTCATCTGGTTCAAACTGATCCGGATATTGAAAGCAAATGGTTCGTTCTGTCAGATCTATATTTGATGTGCCAGGTGGTCTTGCCGCGCATGCCAATGCAAAGAAAAAGTCGGGTGTAAGGTAAATCGCTTCCAAAGCTTCTTCGGGAGGTCTTCCCGGTGGTGCTAAAGCCTGACGTTTTTTCAATTTGGGAAACAACTGTTTACTTCCATGATATAGAAACAATGTCTTTTCTCCGTCAATCTATGGGACTGTATTCCACTGCATCTATCATAAAGATATGTGATAGACCTTATTGACTGTATGATTTGACAATCAGTGGAAGTTTCTCACCGTCCTTACCTAATTCCGCATGAACACCGTTAGGATTCAGCACTGTGATATTACCCGTTACATCCTGAAGTGGTAAATCGCTATCCTGTTGTGTATAGTTAACAGCAGGACGATCCTTATTATCCTCAACGAAACAATCAATGAAATCAATACCACCCATAGTTTGGACTATATTTGTTTGTGGTAAAGATAATGATATCGGAGACCATTCACCACCAAATTCACGATCAGTCGCAGCATTGATAACAGCACAATTATTGAAGGTAACACGTGCACCTTTAACCGATTTTTCCTGAACTTTAATACCGTAAGTGAGTGTATTTTCTACTGTACAGTTGTTAAATTCGATGTACCCACCAGGCCCCTTATCTCTGATTTTTGATACGCGAATACCAGCACCGTGTTGACTGCTGATATAGCAATTATCAAATCGTATGGTCACATCTTCAGATTCATCTGTGACATGTGCTAAGAATACCTCAATTCCGTCACCAGCATTATCAACAAATTTGCAACCGGAGAAGTGGACATTCTTTATCCGTTGATCAGACAAGTCAGGTTCAATGTCTAAACCGGAACAGGGTGGTGTTCCCCATGTGTTTGAGAAAGTGCAATTTTCAACTATTAGGTTTTCAGCACTGATAACACTTACTCCTTGCCGATAATGATTATCACATACGATGTCTCTCAAAACTACATCTTCAGAATATCTCCGTTCCTTACTACCATTTACATAAATCCCATCTCCACCACTATCTTTGAGTGTCAAACCGGAGACATTAACATTTTTAGACCCACGAATAGCAAAGGTCATACGCCATTCTGCCTTTGGGTATTGTCCATACCAACGTTGCCATCCCATCTGTTCAAGCACGAGTCCTGTGATATAGTCCTGTTTCCACATGCGGAAGGTAGCACCATAGCCGCGTATCGTCAGGTTCTCCACATCTTGTGCAGTGAACATTGAATCCCCTTTACCGCGATATTCGCCTCGTTTTGCTGACACGACTGTACCGCGTTCAAAGATAATTTCCTGATTACTGGTAAGTCTAACTGGTCGAATTATCCAATCAGCACGCATATTCGGGACAATCAAACGTCTCGCACCAGAGTCGATAGCTGCTTGCAAGCCTTCTGTCGCATCCTCGGGGTTAAATCCCCACCAAGATGCATTTGCATCTGTTCTCTTACCTGATTGTACTTCTGCAATCGCTTCAAGATTTTTCATGTTTTTTAGTTCTCACAGAGATTAGTCGATTATTTAAAAACGGCTACTGGTACGAAGCGTTTAGTCGTGAGTTTCTGGGGAGAACGTTTTATACGCTCAATTTGATCTAATGTATGTGCCGTCATATATCTCTCTCCACAATGAGGACAACTAATTACCGGCACATCCTCAATGACTAATAGCGACTCTCCTTTACCATAGCTACGTGTTAGAAAACGCAGTCGTGCTCCTTCTTTTCCACACACATCGCAAGTCATAGTAAATCTCCTTACTGCTAACTGTTTTATTGTAAATAAACGGTTATGATAACTAATTTTCTCTGGAACGTAAACTTAGATACGACAATAGCAATTTCAGATCCATGTGTTTACCTTCTATGACATATTTCTATTCATCCGTTTGTCTGTCTTTCTGTCTACCCACAATTCTTCCAGTTAGTATAGCATTTTCCACGTCATAGTGTGTAAGTCCATCATTTACCATTTCATCTTCTGCGTGAAGTGTTAACACATACTCATGTGAGCGAACTAATTCTTGTATCTGGTTTAGAATCTGATCAAACATTAAATAATAATAAATGGTAAAAAGTTAGAACTTTAGGGTTTTTGGTTTTTTACTAAAGTTATATAGTCGCATATGTCATATAAATAGTAAAATATGATTAATACTATTTAAGAAATAAAATTACAAGGCAAACGTTTTCTCATCATCAAGATCCATCATTGCAAACCAAGTATTTATGTCAGTCCGATCTGGTGCGATCTTTTTGAGCATTCTCGCCATCATCGCTTTATGGCGTTCGGTTTCAGGACCTAATTGTGTCATTTTCTCATTAAACGCATTGATGTCTGCTTCACTCTTTAAATAGTTGTCCTTTAACCATTCCACTACTTCTGTATCGGTTGATAATGTTTTGAGTGCTTCAGTAAATTCATCAGCAGACACACCGAGAAAACCGAGAACCATCCTGTCCATTCCCGATTCCTCAGCATAAAAGTACTCACCTAATGTGTTACCATTAAATGCTCTTCCTTTATCAATCAACCGAGCAAGGTGAACCATACCGTAAACGTCGGTATTATTGGGACTTCGCGGTGCACGGCGATTGAGATCAACAATGCCGAAACTCAACTCGTCATCCAAGTCTTGAAGTGCAATCCAAGTTGTAATGTCCGTGCGTGTCGGATCTACTTCTTGTCGGCGCGCTTCAAACCGTTCCCTTGTCGTGCCATCGGGACCACGGTTTACCATAGCGTGATTGTATGTATCAATCTCTTCTTGTGATTTATCACAATTTTCCTGGACCCACTCACTGAGTTCAATATCGTTTGGATTCTTAACTGCTGCTTCCTGAAAATCATCTGCTGAAACACCCAGGAATTCTAAAATACGTACATCTTGTCCAGAAATATCTCCGTATTTATAATCCCCAATATTTCCTGCACGGTCTGCGCGTGCTTTGTCTGCCATGCGAGCAACGCCACAGATACCAGCAACATCTTTAGATCGCGCACTACGAGGCGGTCCTGTGGTAAGGTCTACCTGCCAAAAACATCCCCAATCATCAAGTTCTATCGACTGTAGCACGGTCTTTATATCAGTGCGGTCAGGTGCATACTTCGCAAGTCGTTCTTCCAACAGTTGCTGATGTTTTTTATCAGCTGGCAGTCGTTCTAATTCTGATTTGTTAAACGCATCAATCTCTTCGTCTGTCTTTTTTCCTTGATCAAGCATCCAAGCACTGAGTGTGACATCATCATATTCGTCTGATGCCTCAGCAAAATCATCCGCGGAAATACCTAAAAATTCTAATATTCTACGATCTAAACCTGAATGTCTTCCATAGACAAATTCTCCGAGTGTCTCATTGTTGTGCGCGCGTGCCTTGTCTGTCATACGTGCTGCGCCTACTATCCCTGCTACACCAAGGTTAGAAGGACGACGTGGGGGTTGTCGTGTCAAATCCATAATTCGTTTCCTTTCAATTTTGAAATGTGGTATAATATCTCCTAATGATATTGTATCATATTAAGTGTGCGTGTCAACTGAAAAACTAATGAATTAGGATATTAAAATCATCTGAAACAATCAAGCAATGAAATACAAATATATATTTATCATCTCTATACTCGGAGTAGTTCTATCAATAATCTTATGCAGTGTTTGTCTCAAATTCACATATTTTGAACCTGATACTGCATCATATCTATTTCAAGCGAAGTTATTTTCACAAGGTAAAATTTCTGTTCCGGTACCACCGCGTACTATGAATGGGGAAGTGGTAGAAGATCCAAACGGTGGACCGATGCCAGAATACGGACTTTCACCCTCTCCACATATCAACATGCTGAATGGAAAATGGTATTCAAAGTATCCATTCGGTAATGCCTTAATGTTGATGTTTGGTGTCTTTTTTAACATTCCATGGCTTATACCAGCACTTGCAACGGGAGGTGCGTTGTTTCTACTTTTCCTTCTCGTCAAAGACACCTATGGAAAACCTATAGCATATATCGCTGCTGTGATTGCACTTATCTCTCCCGCAACATCTGGTTTGGGAGCTACATGGTTCAGCGAACCAGTTAGTAGATTTTACCTTGTCCTGTTTCTTTTTGCTTTGGTACGCACCTTAAATGGTAAAGGGAACTTTATTTATCCACTACTCTCAGGATTTGGGTTGGGTTATGCATTCAACACGCGTCCACTCTCTGCTATCGTTTTCGGTGTTGTAGGGGCAGGATTCGCACTATATCATCTCTATAAACCCAGATTAACAAATGATTCAACGGAAAAAGATAAACAGGAAGATGTAAATGTCCCTATACAGAAACAATTAATCAATCGGTTAGGAATTTTCATGATACCCTTTGTTATGTGGGTATTAGTGTGTATGGCATGGAATCATAATTTTACTGGAAATCCGTTCAAGTTCACACATACTGCCGCACAACCTTATGATAAAGTTGGGTTCGGTAAACGCACAGAGGGATACTATCCAGACATTGAACGGGCATGGGAATTCAAACCAGAATGGGCAGTTAAGAGAACATGGCAGCACATACTTCCATGTATCAGTTTCAACGCACTCGGATGGGGTAACTACCATCCAAGACTTATCAGGGATGCTAAACCTACGGTTAGATTCTTCTTTGACTCTTTACCACTACTGATACCTTGGTTTCTCGTCCTCATACCATTTTTCCATTCCTCTCGTAATAGATACGATGTCCTATGTATTTCTCTAATAATAGGTAGTCTCTTATTGTACGCATTCTTCTATTTTGAAGGATCAACATGGGGAATTACACCTGTTAATGCGCGCTATTATGCTGAATCAATTTTTATCGGTTTTATTCCGTTAGCAGCACGCGGGATGTTTATCCTATATGAACGGTTCAAAAAACCTATCTGGACGAACAAACTCGCTTATACCGTAGGGATATGCCTTTTATTACTAAGTATCAACACTGTGTGGAGTTATGTACGTATTGGGAGGGTATATCAGAATTGGGGTTCTATTCCTTTTTATCAGAAACTACCACAAAGGGTCAAGGACTTTGATATTCGCCATGCTGTTATTTTTATAAATGGAACACGCGACGCTCCTGTTGGCGACTATCCTTATACGAGTCTGGAAGAGGCAGATGTAGTATATTTTAAACTCGGTCCAGCACCACGATGGGGATTAACATTTAGTGATTGGAAGAGTGTATATAATGAATATTTTAAGGGAAGAGATGCTTATTTGTATGAACCAGGTCCGAATAACATAATACCTTTGATTCCTGATCCATAAGAAGTTTCAATGCATTCAGTTTTAATCACCATTATGACTGAATCATATCTCTGAATTTATGTGTAAACTCGCAACTACGTTTAATACTCGCAACATCGTCCATCTTATATTGTACAACAAGCGGACCAGAAAAGTTGATCTCTTTTAGTCCTTTTGCAAATGTTTCAAAATCGAAAACACCGCCGCCGGGTTCACCGCGATTACTTCCTGAGACATGCACATCTCCTAAACACTCTCTCATGGCAAGTGCTGCTGTGACAGGTTCCGCACCATCGTTGAATAAGTGATATGTGTCGCACGTCAGGTAGACAGGTAAACCAGTGTCTGATATAAAAGCGACTCCCTCACGATAGTTGTCGAGTGGACATCCTTTTTCAAACTCAAGTGCAATTTTGATGTTGTGATCATTGCAAGCGGGCATCATCTTGGATAAATTATCTTCAAGGGTATCCAATGATTCTTGTCGCGACACATCTGCTGAGGGATTGACCCATACTCCAATGAATTCCGCATTGAATTGTCGTGCAACATCAAGCACAATTTCGAAATGTTGCAAAGCTTCATTTTTACGGTTAGGGGTTGTCAAAATATGGTTACCAAAACCTATCGTCGGTGCAACGAGATTGTGTTTATTGGCAAGGTTCACTGCATCCTCAATTTCTGTGGAAGAGAGTTCACCGAGAAAAGCGGAATTCACAGGAATGTTAATACCTTCATATCCTGCATCTGCAACAAGATCAAAAATCTCTGCACGTGTAAATCTACCTAATGTACCCGAATACGGATCGTAACATATCGTTAACATTGTAATATTCTGTCCTTATTTCATATAGAAAATAGTGTTAATAAACAACACCAATCTCTTCGCGCCAAGCATCTAACACCTTCATATTACCCAACGTGTCGTCCCATAACATTGCGGGTGCTTGTCTTTCAGATATATGGTTTGCAACCATGTCTGCTTCATAAGTAAAAAGATCACGGTCTACCTCAACGGTAATCTCAGATGTCCCTCCACCTTGATAGGAATTTAGTTCAAGTTGACTTGATGGAAAGGTTGTATCTAATGGTAATGCTGTTCTTGAACCACGACAAGGTGAGGATGGTAGCCAAGGACTTGGAATTGTTATTGTCCCGCCAGACCCGTAGATAATAACTTTACTCCCGATATTACATTCCACAGCACAAACTATCTCAGCAACAATATCGTTCTCAAATTTAAGTGTTGCCGCAGCAATATGATCAACTCCTGTAGGACCCAATTTTCCATGTGCCTTCACGGAAATCGGATCTAAAAACAGTTTGTTAGCAGCAGCACCTGCAACTTTACGCGCCATTGAGGCAGTATAGCACCCAATATCAAGAATACCACCACCACCCATTTCACGATTGAAAAGTCTACTATCTGGATTGAAATTCGCTTGAAATCCAAATGTTGCCTGAATGAAACGAACTTCACCGATTTCTCCATCCTGTATCAAGTCAACCATACGTTGTATCTGCGGATGACAACGATACATAAATGCTTCCATAAGAAACACATCATTTTCACGCGCTGCTTCAACCATTCCCGATGCATTAGCGTGATCTATGCTAATCGGTTTCTCAACCAGAATATGTTTCTTTGCTTCGGCAGACTTTATCACCCATTCTGCATGGTATGGATGGATTGTTGCAATATATACCGCATCAATATCATCGTCTGCTAATAGTGCTTCATAAGAACTATAATGTCGTGGTATATCGAAAATATTCGCAAATTTTTCTGCACGTGATTCAGTGCGGCTTGCAACAGCAAGAATCTGTCCAGTATCGGTAAATCGCATACCGTTGCAGAATACATGCGCAATGCCTCCTGGTCCTATTACACCCCAATTTAACATTTGTGCTAATCTCCTCAAAACAGTGTGGTAGTTTCACTTGTTTCACTTTATCATATTTCTACTTATATTACAATAGAATGCATCATATTAGCAGGATTATTTAGTTTTCGTTAATTTGAATAACTATCAAACTAAGATTGACTTTACACTAATAGATATGTGGATCATTGAGTCTGGTGTGTTGGATCCTGTTTCCCAAATTGACAACATTGATATCAGCAACAGTTGTGGAATCCAAAACTTAATAATCCGTGATTCAGGTAGAAAGTAATCGGAGTTAGAAACCTTACAATAAGATTGAGACGTAACAATTGAGTACCACTGTATATAGAAAAATAGATTGACAATTTCTATTCAAGGTGGTACTATAGAATACAATTAAAAGCACTTTTGAAGTGCATAAATTATATAAGGTGAACCCTTCATGAAAATAACGAAGTTGGAAACTTTTCTTGTACAGCCTCGCTGGCTTTTCCTAAAAATACATACAGATGAGGGATTGGTCGGTCTCGGTGAACCGATTTTAGAGGGACGCGCAAAAACATGTGCTCAAGCAGTTGACGAACTTGCACCTTACCTCATCGGTGAGGACCCGAGACGTGTTGTACATCATTGGCAAGCAATGTATCGTCATGCATTTTACCGTGGAGGTCCCATTCTCACGAGTGCACTCAGCGGTATTGAGCAAGCACTTTGGGACTTAGCAGGTAAATCACTGGATGTGCCTGTCTATCAACTTTTTGGTGGACCAACTCGGGATCGTATCAGGTTGTACAAAGGTGGTGGCGATCCACAAGGTATTAAGGAATGGATTGATAAAGGGTTTACTGCATTTAAAACAGGCGTCGCAGGTGGAAGACCTGCTCGTATCATTGAGAACAAGGCATTCATAGATAAAGCCATAGATCACTTTGCTGCGCTACGTGAAGCGGCAGGGACAGAAGTGGATTTGGCAATTGACTTTCACGGGGCAGTTAGTCCACAGACCGCGAAGGTGTTGATTAAGGGTTTAGAACCTTATCAACCGATGTTCGTTGAAGAGCCAATACAGTGTCAGAATGTTGATACGCTTGTGGAAATAGCACGTAGCACACATTTACCAATTGCAACAGGTGAACGGATTTTCACGAAATGGGGATTCCGTGAGATATTGGAGAAACAGGCAGCGTCAATTCTACAGCCAGACCTTTGTCATGCTGGTGGAATCAATGAAGTGCGTATTATTGCAGGAATGGCAGAAGCATATTATGGAGGAATCGCGCCGCATAACCCGTTGGGTCCCATTTCGTTGGCAGCATGTATTCAATTAGATGCTTCAATCCCGAACTTTGTGATGCAAGAACATACAACACTCGGTGAAGGGTATCTCAAGAATCCCTTTGTATTTAAGGACGGTTTCGTTGAATTGCCAACTGGACCTGGTTTAGGGATTGAACTGGATGAAGATGCTCTTGAGGATAAAATAGACCACGATTGGAGAAATCCTGAATCCTATCATCCGGACGATGGTTCTGTCGTGGATTGGTAAGTAATAGTAATCAGCCATCAGTAATCAGCCATCAGTTACAAGAAATGTTAGGATAAACACATCTGTCTTTCTTAAAACTGATGACTAACAACAATTCCATCTAACATCTGATAAACGGAAAGAAACGACTAAAATAATTATTATGAAATTTATAATGTTCACAAAACATCTGGAAGGTTTAGAGATTCCAGAAATTATCACCGCCTTGCAGGCAGTGGATGTTGAAGGTGCTGACCTTTGTGTTCGTCCTGGTTATCCTGTAAATCCTGAAAATGCAGAGAAAGAATTGCCTGCTGCAGCGAAGCAGTTTGCAGAAGCAGGTCTATCAATACCCCTTGTTACAACTCCAGGAGATTTTTTAGAGCCGACAAGTGAGGATGCAGTTCGTGTTTATTCCGCTGCTGGTCAGGCAGGAGTTGAGAATATCAAGCTTGGCTATTGGCATTGGCATGCTGCTGATGGTGGTTACTGGTCTCAGGTTGATTCTATTCGCAAGAAACTTGATGGATTTGCAAACCTTTCAGAAAAATATGGACCGAGGACATGTATTCACAATCATTCTGGTACATCTATGGGACTAAACTCATGCGCGGTGATGAACCTTGTGAAAGGGTTTAACCCACAACACGTTGGTGTGTTTTCAGATACTGGTCATTTGTCAATCGTTGGAGAACCTATCAATATGGCACTTGATATAGTCAAATCGCATCTTGCTGTGATTGCTTTTAAGGACCTTGAGCGTTCTCCGGGCATGAAGAGTGGTAAGGTTGTCCGCATGGGAAAAGGTTTTGTTGATTGGGAAACAACACTTCATACACTGAAGGCGTTGGACTATTCAGGACCTGTAAGTTTTCATAGTGAATACGGTGGTGAACCCGTGGACAGTGTGGTAGATTTGGCTCGCGTAGATGTGCGATTCATCCGCGCTTTGATGGATAAATAAGGAGATACAATGGGACAATTTCAGTTAGGGTTGAATACAAGCACGATTCGTCCTGCCGATTTGATGGAGAAAATACGGATTGCTGGGAAAACCGGATATACTGCGATTGAGTTGTGGAATAACGATCTATCCGAATATGAGGATCAAGGTGGTTCACTTGCTGATGTAAAAAAGGCACTTGGTGATCATGGACTTTCTGTTCCGACTGTCATTGCTTTACATGGATGGCTGAATGCAACTGGTACAGATCTTCAAAATGCAATGGAAGATGCTAAGAAACGTATGGCACAAGCTGCCGCTGTCGGTGCAACCTATATTATTTCAAGTCCACCGCGCGAAGTTGCGGACTTGCAGTTAGGTGGAGAGAATTATAGGAAACTGCTCGAACTCGGACGAGAATTTGGGGTTAAACCTGCAATGGAGTTTCTCGGTTTTGTTGACGGTGTTAATCAGGTGAAACATGCATGGGAAGTTATAGAAGCTGCTGATCATCCTGATAGTACTATAGTGCTTGATCCGTTTCATATCTTTCGTGGTGGCGGTGAAATAGAGGATATGGAAGGTATTCCTGGCGATAAAATCGCTGTGTTCCATTTCAACGATGCCCCTGCCGAACCTGATCAAGCTGAGCAAACTGATGCAGATCGGGTTTATCCAGGTGACGGTATCCTTGATCTAAAAAAGATGATCTCTATTTTGGAAGATGCAGAATATTCGGGTGTGATTTCGTTGGAGTTGTTCAATCCGAGTTATTGGGAGGAAGACCCTGCGGAAGTTGCTCGGATTGGGTTGGAGAAGATGAAATTTGTTCTGCAGTCTTGATATAATTTTGGAATATTCACCATTATTTATCTGATTTGCATCCGAGTCTATTTTCTACAATTGGAAAAATAAGGAGATGTGAAATGCATGTAAAGATGGGTGAACGTTTGACACTGGATGATATGATAGAGAAGTACCCCGATCAGTGGTTATTTATTATTGACCCTATTATTAACGATGAGACATCAGAACTTATATCAGGAATAGTTACTGCGCATAGCGATTTAAGGGATGATGTTTATAGTGAACTAAGAAATCTGAAAGGTGGTGCTGTGATACATTATACAGGTGAGATCCCTGAAGGGAGATTGTGCCTGTTATAATGAGTCAGACGCGTTTTCAGTTAAGACCTGATGGTTTAATCATGGTTCCAGCTAAAATACATGCTTTGGACCATAGCAAACATGTTACAATAGATTTAATATTAGATACGGGGGCATCGTTTACGACTATTAATCCAGATATCTTGTCAGATTTAGGGTATGATCTTTCTGATACAAATTTGTCTAAGATTGACTTTGTTACTGCAAGTGGTATTACTAAAGTTGACATTATCAATGTGAGTAGACTATCGGTAATTGGTCAAACTTTTGAAGGGATGGAAATTGCTGCGAGTTATTTACCTGTTGAGACTTATGCACACGGTTTGCTAGGTGCAAATTTTTTATCTTGCTTCGACATAAGTATTAGTTACTCTAAATATATCATTAACACTGAACCAATTCCATCTACGATTTTTAGTTTTACACCATAGCCAATTAAGGTTTAATGATGAATATTCTTGGAATTGAACCCGTGTGTACTGATCAAACTGATGCGGACAATCTGGTGTGATTTCGTTGGAGTTGTTCAATCCGAGTTATTGGGAGGAAGACCCTGCGGAAGTTGCTCGGATTGGATTGGAGAAGATGCGTGCTGTTGTGGAATCGTAAAGTGTATTCAACCTGTATTCTAATGATAAAATATATGAAAGATAGTTTATAACAAAGGAAACAGTGAATGAATTATGTTGATGGATTATTGTCTTCGTTGACGCGGGTGAAAGATGCGCGGACACTTCGCGTATCCTCGTGGGATACGACAGGACGCAATAACGATGCATGGGATATTGCCCCCGGTGAAACGCGTGTATTGGCGGATATTAAAGGACCGGGATGTATCAATCATATCTGGATGACACAACCGAATGGATATCGCAATGTACTGATTCAGATGTTTTGGGACGATGAGGAACATCCGAGTGTATTATGTCCGTTGGGTGATTTTTTTGGACTTGGAAACGAAATAGTCAACTCTTATGATTCTATTCCGTTTTCAGCATCTACACACAGCAATAATCAGTTTAATACTGGTTGCGCACTCAACTGCTATTTACAAATGCCTTTTAATCGCTCTGCTCGTGTGGAACTTGTCAACGAAGGTGATACTTCGCATCGTCAATACTTTTATGTTGATTATGAGTTATATCCTACAGAGCACGGTGAGGATGTGGCATATTTTCACGCGCAATTCCATCGTGAAAATCCTTGTGATGGTTGGGGACATGAAATAAAGGTCAACACAGCGGAAGCAAATATCATTAATGCTGAACGTCTCGCTTGGGACAACAACTACCTAATCCTATCCGCAGAAGGAAGAGGACAGTATATAGGTTGTAATCTATCTGTCAGTAACTTCCAAGGCACGTGGTGGGGTGAAGGTGATGATATGATTTGGATTGATGGATATAAATGGCCTCCAGATTTACACGGAACAGGTTCTGAAGATTATCTCAATCAGGCATGGGGAATGCAGCAAAATGCATTTGCGCATAACGGTTCATCTATTCACGAGAACAACACCAACGGTTACCAAACTTCGTATGTGTACCATCTTGAAAACCCAATCCGTTTTGAGAAGGAAATACGGGTGACGATTGAGCACGGACACGGGAACCATCTAAGCAACGAGACATCCTCTGTTGCATATTGGTATCAGATAGAACCACATAAACCTTTTGGTGTGCTACCCGTTGAACAACGCAAACCTGTGCTAAAGGATGAAGATGGGAATTGGATTTTTGACGAGTCGAACCAAACACCTTCATCCGAGATCGTTCTAAATGACGAAATGAAACAGAAGAAAAAGCAGTGGCAAGAAAAGTAATAGATGCCAATGTTTTGTTATGAATAATGACCATAGGAGAAGTAATATGCTTACGTTTTTCCAACATTTTCTCATCGGAAAAGTGGAAGAAGAAACACCTAACGACGAGGAAGGAGTTGATCAAGAACAACCGGAGTCCGAACATCAAGACCAAACATCTGATACCGATTCCCCCGCACAGGCTGAGGAAACCGTAGAGGATGAAACCCCACATGAAGATCAACCTGAAAACGAATCTGACTCTTCCTCAGAAATAACCGACTCCGAAGCAGAATCTCAATCAGAACATACACCACAATCAGACGATACAGAAGAAGTGATGGCGTCTGAAACAGATGAAACACCTGAGTCTAAAGAACAAAAAGCAGATGAGGAAGAAAACACCCAAGTTTCTGAAGAACCAACTGAGGAAGAGACTATAACACCTGAATCTGAAGATACAGCAGAAGAAGAACCAACTGAAGTTGCAGTAATGTCTGAGGCTCAGGATATATCTGATACAGAACAAACTCCTCAACTTCAAGATACACCAACTGATCCAGAAATTGAGATTGTCTCTGAGACTGAAGAAATATCTGTGACAGATCAACCTACAGAAACTGAAGATACACATGATGAAGAGAATGTTGAGGCAGAAGACACTCCCGCATCTGATGAGACTGTTAGGGCATATACTCTTGGAGAGAGCGAGGAATTGTATGATTTCGTGGTGAATTTTGAAGAGAGTGAGTGTTCTGGTGGTGAACATATCTCTGTAAACTTAATGGATTCGTCTGGTGGCGTATCAAAACCTGCGATCTTTGAACATCCTTCATCAACTGAAATTTCAAGAGTTGCATACAAACTGGAATTACCATCTGTAAATAATAAAGAGATGCTTTTCTTGAATTTCAGTATCGGTCTCCGAGATGGTGTGGTCTTTGATGATCCACAAAGTCCACCAGGTGGTGTGAAATATTCTATTGAAATTTCAGGCGAACAATGTTTTGAATCAGTTTCAACTGAATGCCAATGGACACAAAATGGCGTGGATCTAACCCGTTTTGCAGGTGAAAAGATAGAACTTGTTTTCATCACACAATGTAATGTTGAGGGAAATAGTAGTTTTGCATGGGCATTATGGGGACAACCGAAACTTCTCAAACTCACACGGACTCATGAGCCTGTTACAGACGAAAAGTTGCCACCTATAGAAATACAGTACGGGATAGCAATTGCGCAAGTTACTGAAAATCATAATGTACTGTTTGAGTTTAATCGGGATAACTTTACTCCTGCCACAGAAATTGTTAATAACATATATAGTCAATTAGAAACCACACCGATTGACCTGACGTTATTCGCAGCGCAACCGAAATTAGAAATCGTGAGTGTTGGCACAACGGCAACGGTCGTTGGAGCTGGAGAAGCGTATGAGGTGCAATGTACTATCAGAAATGTAGGTGAAGGACCTCTTCCCAAAGGTAGTAAAACGCGATTAAGTTTAAGCGACATAAAGTTACGACGAGGAAGGACCTCACATAATGTCAAGACACTCGGTCCTGGCGATACATCAACCTATGTTTGGTATGCCCGTGGTGTATCACGCCCATCAGAAATCAATTTTAAAGTGACATTAAAGTCCCGCCATATTAAAGGTGATAGTCAAAGGAAGGGAAATGTTATCATCCGTCCGGCATTACCGAAACTTGAAACGAATGTGATACCTGAACTTCATACCTACATGGAAGGTAAGCATTTGATATTAGGAAATAAGCATCTTCGCTTAATTTTCGTTCACAACAGTTCACCTACCCAAAATATAGGGAAATCCAAAGCAGAAATACAAGACAAATCTCCGCAGGGATATGAGTATTACGCTATATTTGTTGCAAAAGGCAGTACATATCAACAGGTTGCCACCTCTAAGATGATTGCTGAGGTGACCTATCTTTCAAAAGATACTACCCACACGATAAATTTCGTTCCGAACGATGTGCAGTTAGCTGGAAACAGTCTTGGAGAATCTATTGTCCGCTTATCTGGTGAACACAAAGATACAGATGGAGTAACTTGGACTCTACAGTTACAGTTGATTCTCACTGAAGATACTAAACGTATTAAGTCCTCATATAGTTTGTCGGTTGATAAGGAACGAGAACTTCTTGCTTTTCGTGGTACAGAGATTTATGCAGGACACAAGAGTACGCGGGAAAAGAAAACTGCAGCCCTGTTTCCGGGCTTAGAATATCTTGAAAGTGATGAACCCTCTTCAAATACACGGGATGCAGCCCCACCGTTCAATAATCGGTTGGTCCCCCATCCATATAAGATTACTATCCCTGTGATGGCAGTTGAGATTCAGAAGTCTGTCGTTGGCATTGCTTGGAATCCGTTGAAGAGTTGGGATGGTCAGATGCAAAATGTATCCGCAGTATTTGCATCACCTAATTGGCATAACCAACAGAGAAATCACTTAATGGGACTTTTTCTACCGACTGTACCGGATTTTGTCAAAGAAAATGCACTGGTTGCTGAAAAACCTTATCAACTAAGCACAGAACAATCAATAAATTTGGAATGTGAGATAATAGCTGATGGGAATGCTTCAATCTTAGCAGCATTAAACCATTGGACATCTGCCTATGGAATACCTAAACCGTTGAGACTTCCTCGCAACGATACAGAACAGGTACTCCTCTCGCGACACGGGTTTATGCATACTGTTTGGGATGCTGAGGCAAGACAATCCAGACATTGTGTTGATTGGGTATCACATAATGAACCAGGATTTGCGACTTTACTTTGGTATGATTACCTAATAACGAAAGCTGAGGATGTAAAAGCGCGTGTTTTGGAAATTGCAGAGAAAACAATTGCAGATGTAGGTGCTGGAGGTTTGGCATCACGTGGATCGTGTCATATTCTAAGTGGTGAATTTCCATTCTATTTTGGTCATTTGGAAGATGCATTAGAAGTATATAAGTCAGATGTCCAACCTATTATTGATTCTCAGTCTGATGATGGTAGTTGGGGTTTTCATCCGACATCCGAGAAAACACAAAACCTTGGTAAAGAGGGAGATATAGTTCTTGGAACATGTGCTGCAAAGGCACTCAAGCTCCTAAAACATGCGCGTATAACAGGGGACAAGGAATCACTTGAGGCGGGTAAAAAAGCCCTCTCTTATATGGATCGCTTTGTTGTGCCACGTGGTGCACAAACATGGGAATGTCCACTTTATGAACCTGATATTCTCGCTGCTGCTCATGCGATCGGTGCCTATATTGAAGCTTATGAAGTCATTGGTAATAAGACGTATTTGAAACGTGCAGAATATTGGGCAGAAACAGGGTTGCCATTCCTTTATCATTGGCATCTTCCTGACCGTCCCGGTATGCAGTTTGCTTCCATACCTGTCTTTGGAACAACCTTCTACACACATCCTTGGTTCGGTGTGCCGGTTCAGTGGAACGGTTTGGTGTATGCATATTATCTGCAACGTCTAAATCAACACACCCGTGATGATAGATGGCAGCAGATCGCTGAAGGGATTACCGTTAGTGCCATGTATCAGCAGTGGGACGATGGTGAGTTGAAAGGGACATACCCAGACGGATTCTATGGGTTCTGTACAGAAGGCAAAGGACCACATCTCAATCCTGAAGATATCATGGTGAATGTCTACACGCTCCGTGGACTTGACCCTGATGTAAAAACCGCAATTACAGGATCAGTTCATTTAAGTTCTGGTGCAAAACCAGAAGGTTTTACATCATCACGTTCAGGTGAGTTAAAATGGAGTCTTAATTACGTGGAGAACGAAACAAGTCATACGTTGATTACCGGTTATGGACAAGCACCATCACTTATCCGAACCGAAAGAACACAGACTGATGATAACAATGATGATTCTGCTAATGACATTCCTCAAGTAGAATCGCTTGAGGAAGTTGCATCCGGATGGCGTTACATCCCAGAAAAAGATGCTATCTTGATAAAACAGAAACACATTACCGATGAAATGCAATTTCAACTGATTTAATCTGTTGAATAAATTAACTATTTTCTGTAAAGTGTCTATAGTTGTATAAGATAAACTTTCTTACAATAATACATACTCTTGAACACATATTACATTAGGCATAATGCACATCTATGTCTCAATAGGAGGAACAATGAAAGCGAAAAGAATCGTATCAACAACATTCTGTTTAGTTATGGTAGCACTCTGTGTCTTTACAGTATTTGTCACAGTTGCGTATGCACAAGATGGTGCTGCATCACCAGAAGATCCGTCACTGTTTCCGTGGAAAGTAATTGCACGAGATATTATCTTAGTTGCAGTCTTTAGTATTGTTGGATTAATTATTTTGATGATTGGCTACAAAGTTTTTGATATGGCAACCCCGTATGACCTTAACCGACAAATAGCTGAGGATAACAACGTTGCAGCTGGTATTGCAGTTGCGGGTGTGCTTGTCTCACTCGGTATAATCGTTGCCGCTGCTATGGGGTAATCTATCCAATATCTTACATAGGATGACTTCACAAATATAGTTTTGTATAACATCATGTTAGGCGGGGTTCATCTCCGCCTATTTTGGATTATAAAGAGGTTTCACATGTCTGAAATACGTTATTGGTCGGAGCAGGATGTCAGTGCAGAACAGATCCAAGAATGGGTTGAAACATTCCACCGAGATGGATGTCTATTCCTTCAAAATGTATTGACTCCTGATCACTGTGCGGAACTTCGGCAGGATTTAGAATGGTCACTTGAAAACAATCCGAACGGTTTGAACAGTGGTAATTACGAATCAACCATGCACTTGTGTCATCGCATGTTTGAACACAGCAAGGCAAACCTAAGGTTATTTGACCTCGAACCTATTGTTTCCTTTGCTGAAGCACTTGTCTCTGGAAACTGTCATGTTATCCACAACAATTCCTTTCAAACGCGTCCTGGAGGCGGAATCACTTCTTGGCACCAAGATGATGCACCACATTTTCTCGTGACAGATGGAGAACCACCCAAAAACATAAAACTTCCTGTATTGCTTTTTACCGCAAATTATTACCTCACTGATGTTACCGAAATTGAACATGGTGGAACGGAAGTGGTTCCAGGTTCACATCTTTTTGGTGCATCTCCTCCTAATCCAATAGATGGCACAGCGTGGGAGGATAAGGTGCAATACAACTTAGGTCAAGCAGGAAGCGTAATCATGTTTAACAATCAGGTATGGCATCGGGGTGGTCCGAATCAAAGTCAACGCACTCGCTACATCACACAAGTGACTTATGCGCGCAGACTGGTTGGTCATAAGTTTTATCCATTTATGAATTACAATATGCCAGAATCGGTCTATCAGGATGCAAGTCCAAGACTACGACGATTGCTTGGGTTTTTAAACCGTGGTGCATACGGATAGATACTTAGACTCACCTCTAATATAAATTGGATATGGTATGAAAGCAGTTGCGTTTTCTGAACAAGGTGAGGTTAACGTTTTACAATATCAAGATGTACCTAAACCTACCCTTGAACATGATGAAGTCCTTGTGAAGGTAAAAGTGTGTGCTGTGAACTACCTTGATATCCACGCGCGGCGCGACCGACCTGAGATAAAAAAGAAACTTGAAGTAACTGGAACCCCCCATATTTTAGGATCTGACATTGCAGGTGAAATCGCAGCCATCACAGAAGACCACCCCCAACTCAATGTTGGTGACCGTGTACTGCTTGCCCCGTGTATCCCTTGCGGTGTTTGTAGCGACTGTATAAACGGATACGAAAATCTATGTGATACACAACAACTCCTTGGTTTCCAAACAGATGGCGGTTATGCGGAATTCGTCAAAGCACCCGTAAAAAATGCGATACAGATAGCTGATGAGTTACCATTTGTTGAAGCAGCAGCCCTTCCTATTGCTTACCTTACAGCATGGCACATGCTTATCACGCGCGCGCAACTCCAAGCAGGTGAAGATATCCTGATACTTGGCGCGGGAGGCAGTGTGGGGAGTGCGGGTCTACAAATTGCTAAACTTGTTGGAGCGCGTATTTTTGCTACTGCAAGCACAGATGAAAAACTAGCGCGGGCGAAACATTACGGGGCAGACGTTACGATTAACTACTCCGAGGTTGATTTCTCTGAGGTGATACTTGAGGAGACGAATGGACGAGGTGTTGATGTTGTCTTAGAGCATGTTGGGACTGCAACTTGGAATAAAAGTATCAGCAGCCTTGCGAAAAACGGTAGACTTGTTTCTTGTGGTGTAACAACAGGAAACATCGGAGAGATTAATATCCGCAAAATGTATCAAAAACAACTCACTATCATGGGATCGGCATTAGGAACAGCTACTGAACTCCGAACACTTGTGCGACTTGCAGAACAACGAAGGTTGATACCCATCATTGATCGGACATTGCCTCTACAAAACGCAGCTGAAGCACACCAACTGTTGGAATCGCGTAAGAACTTTGGGAAAGTTTGCTTAATACCGTAAATAAAGTTTAAATACTGTGCGGTCCCCTCATATACACAGAATTTTCACCAAATTGCTCAATTAACCAACCACGCAACGGCACATCGTCATCAGTAGGGATATAGCGACCATTATTTCTTACCGCAGCCCCAAGCAATTGCCTGCGGATCGGATCACACCGTTCATAGAGATGTTCAACCTCCATATCGTCTTTCGGACGAATCCATCGGTAACCATATCCATAAAATAGAGCCTTACGTGTCATCTGTGATGTATTTGGACTACGTGAATGCCACAGTCGTCTATCAAAGAGAACAGCAGTCCCTGGCTCCACACATACAGGTATTGCATCATCGGGAATACCTGTTGCTGTTTTTTCTCGTGGGTCACGACTGATTTCCATCTCAGGTAATGGCATGTCAGATAATTGGCTTCCGGGACGAATGTAGAAGTTACCGCGACCGGGTTCTGAGACATCTGTGAGGAAATATGCTACCTTCAACGATAGGCGTGGACGTGGGTGCGTTTCCATCTCAATATTGACACGACCACTATCTTGATGCCATTCCAACCAACCGTCACCATCCTGTGCTTCTGCTGGTGCTGGTGGTTTGACATGCATGTGTGCATGATAAAGATAAATATTCCAACCCAGAATACCCCATACTTTGGGGAGTGTCGTAGGCATGTCAACAAGATCTAAAAAAGCGTCATCTTCTCCTAAGAAATTGGAGAAGCCCCAATGATTGTTTGATTTCGCTCTTCCAGTGGAAAGTGCGTTGCCATGGATTTTATTTACAGCATTTAATAGACGTTTCACCATATCTGAAGTAAGTGCGTTGGGAACGTATAGATAACCTTGTTCCTGAAAGTGATTTCGTTCTTCATCTGTTAGTAGATGATTAAGACATTCTCCGTTCATAAATGACACTCCGTATGAATCCAATAACGGGTTCTCTACACTATAAAATATATAACTCTATCTCGACAATTGTCAACAAATCCTTGTTAAGATCAATTACTTATTACTTTCTAAGATGTTGACGTAATTCTGCAAAATAGTCCTCTAATGGTGTTGCTTCCCAGTTTGGGAGTAGTTCTTCGGGTCTCGCAACGAGTCTTTCTTTGATGGGACACTCATTTACTATTATAGGTTTCGGATGTTTATAGTTGTTCCCATTTTGGTACAACTGATTAACTAATGTTGCGATGTTTGTCGGTTGTGCTGTTCCGATGTCAAATACGCCTGGTTTCCAATCATTCACTACGCTAATAATTGCATTAGCTGCATTTGTTACATGCACAAAATCACGTAGACAACCGTTATATGCTCTCTCTAATTTTCCCGCTAATATTTTGTAGACGATACTCGGACTTTCCTTACCAACTTCATCATAATCCCAAATATTGAAAGGACGTAAGATACATAGATTTCTACTGGTAATTACCTGAGACATATAATACTCAGCACAGTGTTTACTCCATCCGTAAGGAACATCAGGATCAATCGCTGCAGCGGATGATATATATATCAATTTTATATGTGTCTGTTCACAGTAATCCGCTATTTTTGTGCTTGCTTTGTAATTGAGTTGCCAAAGTAGGTTGTCGGTAACTTGAGAATTACTTAGACCACCGTTGTGGATTACCAAATCATATTTATCTTCTTCGGACAACAAATTCTGATACATTTCAACAAACACATCATAATTGGAATCGCAATCTAAGCCATTAACGTCATGTGCATCATTGTCTATGAGTAACTTAATGATGTGTCTGCCAAGGAAACCTTTATGTCCTGTTAGAAGTATTCTCATTCCGTACAATTCCTTTGGGTTTCTGTTAATATACCACACCAACATTCTGTATAATGGAGTATAACTTGGTATGATGCCATTGTTTCAATAGACTGCGAGGTTAAATCATCAGTGGTATATTTATCCATCAGACAAGCTTCGCATATCTATATCATTCGCTGCAAGGTGGGGTAAATTACATGTCGCTTTTCAATGAACGATTCGGATGACTGAAGCCGATACCACGTTTAGATGCTTCAATAAATTGTAACAGATATTCAACTTCTGGATCTGCTGGTAATTCTTCTCTTGTTCTGGTAACAGCATGCTTTAAGGGTATTCCAGAACGGAACAAAATACGGAAAGCTTTCTTTAGAATTGCAAATGTTTCAGGAGAAAGCTTCGATAAAGGATTGATTTGGGAGGTACGAATACCGAGACGATTTAGATCACGGACACGGGAAGGTTGACCAGCAGAAAGCATGAAAGGTGGAATGTCCTGAACGATTTTTGAACAACCGCCTGCCATCGCCATTTTTCCTACACGAACAAATTGATGAAGTGCTGCATAAGCACCGAGACGCACATCATCCTCAATAATGACATGACCGGCGAGTGTGGCAAAATTTGCCATGATGACTCTACTACCAATGATACAATCATGGGCAATGTTCACCCAATTCATAAACAGATTATCATCACCGATTACAGTTTCTTCATCTTCAAATGTTGAACGAGATATTGAGACATATTCGCGAAATACGTTTCGGTTGCCGATACGGACAAAACTTCGTTCACCTTTATATTTTAGGTCTTTTGATGGGTTTCCAATGGAGGCACCGAAAAAGATTTGGCAATCATCACCAATTGTTGTCCATTTTCCAATCTGAACATGCGGACCAATGACAGTATTTGCACCTATCTTTACATGGTCTTCTATAATGGTATAAGGTTCAATGCGAACACCTTCTCCCAATTCAGACTTAGGTGAAATAATTGCTGTTGGATGAATGTTTGTCGCTGTCACAGGATTGCCTCTACTTTCTTATTTTTGCTTGTAATTTTCCTTCTTAAGCATTTTTTGCTGTTAAATCTACTCGTTCTCTGTTGGAGCGAGTGCGATTGACAATTCTGCTTCGGTAGCGAGAGCACCATCTACATATACCTCCCCTGCGATCCGCGCCAATGTGCTGCGACGTTGAACAATCTCTATTTCCAAACGAAGTTGATCTCCAGGAATTACAGTTTTTCGGAAAGTGGCTTTACTAATAGACCTAAAATACCCTAATTGATCCTCTTTTCCAATTTCCTGTAGGAGTAACCATGCACCAAGTTGCGCCAGTGCTTCTACTTGTAAAACACCCGGCATCACTGGTTCTACAGGAAAATGTCCCTCAAATATAGGTTCATTATAGGTAAGGTTTTTTATCCCAACAGCCCGTTTCCCATTTTCATATTCAATTACGCGATCAATCAGACACATAGGGTGTCTATGTGGTAGAATTCGGTAAATTTCCTTTGCTTCAACTGTCTGATTTATTTTCTCATCTTTGAGTGTTGAGTCCAGAATACCTTTTTCTGCCATAGCATTTACAAACTGTGCATGAAATGTATGTCCAGTCCGCATTGCGATGACTTGTGCTTTTGGAAGGTATCCAGCAAGGTATAGATCTCCTATAAGGTCAAGCGTTTTATGACGGACAAATTCATCGTTAAACCTCAACTCAGAACTTGTCTCTCCATCTGACTTAACTACCAAAACATTATCATAACTTGCTCCTTTTCCAATACCTAATGCTTGTAATGCCTCAATTTCTGCCTCAAAACAGAAACTGCGAGCAGGAGCAATATCCCGTATATATGTTTCTGGTGTCATCTCCCAAGTAGCAAATTGTGGTGCAGTATTGGGATGATCGTAGGCGAATGTAACCTCAAATTTATCTGATGGAAGAAAGATAAGCTGCTTGTTGTCGTCACTTATAACGAATGGTTCTGATACTTCAATATAACGACGGGGTACATCCAACTGAGTCAGTCCAACTTCTTGGATTTTATTGATGTATAGTAACGCGCTACCATCAAGTCCAGGCGGTTCCTGTGCATTGAGTTCTACTACAGCATTGTCAATTCTCATTCCTGCAAGTGCAGACAGTAAATGCTCAATGCTACTGATTATTGTATCACCTTTCTGCAAACTTGTACAACGCGGTAATATATCCTTCCAGTTCTCTGGACAAACATTCACTTCCGATGAATCTGTTTGATCAGTCCGATGAAAAACAATCCCGTAATCAGCAGGTGCTGGTTTTATAGTCAGTTCAACAGACTCACCAAGCATCAATCCTATTCCTGAAATAGAGATTTCGGACTGAAGTGTTTGTTGTGATTCAACATTTCCCATATAATATATATGACTCCATTCATGTATATATGTTTATTTTCGATTTTGATGGATGTATTTTATTATATTCTACTATTATCTTGTTATCTTTCTATTCCGTTTTATTTGACGGATCATTCTATTATGTTCCGCAAGTGTTTGAGAAAAATGATGTTTCCCTTTCTCAACAGCGACAAAATAAAAAAATGATGTTTCCTCTGGTCTTAATGCACCCAAGATAGCCTCCATTCCTGGATTTCCTATCGGACCTGGAGGTAACCCTTTATTTAAATAGGTATTGTAAGGCGATTCAACCTTCAAATCTGCTCTTGTCAATAAACGGTCAGGGTCCCCTAAAGCATATAGTACTGTTGGGTCTGCTTGTAGTCGCCATTTATCCCTAAGTCGATTATGAAAAACACCAGAAATTAATGGTATTTCTGAAGAAGAACCTGCCTCTCTCTGTATAATGGAAGCAAGTGTGATGACTTCATGACGCGTTAAATCTAATGTTTCCGCTTCCTTTGCTAACTTTTCAGTCCATCTATTTGAGGATTCAGCCAACATCATCTTTACAACGGTTTTTGCCGTGGTGCCTTTAGCGAACTTGTAGGTATCAGGAAAAAGATAACCTTCGACTGTTACATCTTCAGGCACATGCTTTTCAAGCAGTTCAGGCAACTTAATTGCTTCTTGAAATGTTTCTGCTGTGCCGTATCCACTTCCCTCCCAGAGTTCCGCAATCGCTGCAGCCGTGATCCCTTCGGGAACAGTAAATGTCTTATATTCAATTTGACCTTCCTTAAGTTCACCAAGAATCCGCGAAAGCGACATATCTCGACTGAGTCTGTAATTCCCCGCCTTTAATTGTGTTCCTATCCTACGATACCGAACAGCGAGTTTGAAAGCAAGTGGACTTCGAATTAACTTATTATTTACCAGTAGTTGTGCAATTTTTGAGGTACTACTACCCGGTTCGATCGTTACGGATACAATCTCTTCTGAAGAAGCAGTTGGTGAAAAGTAGTGTAAACCCACTAAAACAACACTGAAACATAAAATTACGAGACATCCGAGCGCGTATAATCCGAACTTCCATATACGTTTCCATTTCAGTAATGCTCCTAAATTCCGTAGGAACATGGGTTTCCTCCACATCAGAATAAGCAGATAATTAAACCTATAACACTATTTTGTTATAATATATTACGCTTGTTATTGATCTGTGTTACCACGTAAATACTCATCAAGGATTATCACGGCTGAAATTTGGTCAATAACCTTACGACGATCCTTTGAATTTATTTCAAGTTGATTTAATATATCTTCAGCATCCGATGTCGTAAAACTTTCATCAATAAACTCAACAGGGACATCAAGTACTTTTGATAATCGTGAGCCAAATTTTTGCACTTTTTCTGCTTGCGTCCCGATAGTTCCATCAATTGAGATTGGTAATCCGATGATTATTCGTTCTACTTCGTGGATAGAAACAAGATCGCCTATTGCAATCATATCACGCTGCCGATTTGTACGCGTTAGTGTACATAAAGGATGTGCACCGCTACCGAGCACATCACTAACTGCAACACCGATCCTTACATCCCCAACATCTAAACCGAGTAATACTCCCATACCTAATCCTCTTGTATTTAACCTATTCTCCTTTCCAACTATAACGCTAGTGATACTCACGACGGCTAAAGCCGTGTGCTTCTTTTAGCACACAACTCTCCTGTGTGATTCCTGCTTCCGTCTCTCGTGCCTCCGCATGAGGTCTTATTCGGACTCTACAGGCGTTTAGTCTCTCTGTCTATCCGACAGCGAGGTGTCTAAGGTTTATTGCAGCGTTGACATCCCTGTCTTTCTGATATTAACAGACACCGCATTGATACATTCTTTCTGATAGCAGTAGTTCTTTTTTCTTATGTCCACAACTGCTACAGGTTTTGCTACTCGCAAAAAACTGGTCTGCTTCTATGACACAAACCGCGTGTGCCTCTGCTTTGGTCTTGAGTTTTGAGAGAAATCCGCCTAACGCACTATCAGATAACGCTTTTGCTAACTTCTTATTCTTTAGCAGGTTAGTTACTTTTAGTGTTTCTATACCGATAGTAGATGCATTCTTGATAATCTCTGTTGTCGCTTTATGGTGGGCATCCCTGCGAATACAAGCAATACGGTAATGAATACGGTCTACTTTCCGTTTCTGTTTGAACCAGTTTTTAGATTTTAGCACTTTCCGACTTAGTTTGCGTTGGGCACGCTTGAGTTTTCTCTCATAACGTTTGAGGGGTCTCGGATTATCATATTTCGTCCCATCACTCAAGGTTGCCAGTGTATTGATACCCACATCTATACCGATAACAGGGTGCGTTGAGTTATCAACGACTTCGGTGTCCTCTGTTGCCACGGTGATAGATGCAAACCAACGATGTGCTGTCCTTGAGATTGTCACCTTGATAATATTTCCAACAAAACGTAAGACTTGACGCATTTTGATCCAAC
>JAJEAG010000094.1 GCA_022824265.1 Candidatus Poribacteria bacterium
CTACAGCACAGAGGGAATCAATACCCCCTACACTTAGTACCCATCGTTTACAGTAAGGACTAGCGGGGTATCTAATCCCGGTTGCTCCCCAAACTTTCGCGCATGAGCGTCAGTCTTAGACCAGAAAGCCGCCTTCGCCACGGGTGTTCTATACGATATCTGAGCATTTCACCGCTACACCGTACATTCCACTTTCCTCTTCCAGACTCAAGTAGTGCAGTATCAAACGCAATGGCTCGGTTGAGCCGAACCCTTTCACGTCTGACTTACGCTACCGCCTGCGCGCGCTTTACGCCCAGTGATTCCGGACAACGCTTGCCCCCTACGTCTTACCGCAGCTGCTGGCACGTAGTTAGCTGGGGCTTTCTACTACGGTAACGTCAAACCTGTTGCGTTATCAGCAACAAGCAATTCATCCCGTAACACAGAGGTTTACGACTCGAAAGCCTTCATCCCCCACGCGGTGTCGCATCGTCAGGGTTTCCCCCATTGCGAAATATTCTCGACTGCAGCCTCCCGTAGGAGTTTGGGCAGTGTCTCAGTCCCAATGTGGCTGACCATCCTCTCAGACCAGCTACCCATCGTAGCCTTGGTGAGCCGTTACCTCACCAACAAGCTAATAGGACGCGGGCTTATCTCCGAGCGGCAGCCGAAGCCACCTTTCATTCGGCTGACCGAAGTCAACCGGATCGTATTTGGTATTAGCAACCCTTTCGAGTTGTTGTCCCCATCTCAGAGGCAAATTACCCACGCGTTACTCACCCTTTCGCCACTTTCCACCGTACCGAAGTACGGCTTCTCGTTCGGCTTGCATGCCTAATCCACACCGCCAGCGTTCGTCCTGAGCCGGTATCATACTCTCCACAAAAGTAATGAAGTACAACATCAAATAATTGAAGCGTACTCACAAGCTATATAATAGGCACGTCACGTTCACTATTTAACTTTCAAAGAACAACTTTACCTTCCTATAATTGAAAGGTAATCTTAATTATACTCTTTACCAAATCGTTTGTCAAATAAATTTACGAAAAAAAGCATATATTTTGTAATATTTATGCTTTTTATTCAATTAATTCGTATTTAATTTGAATTTGAATGATGTTTATTTATGTAAAATCTCTTGTTTGTGGTTTCTATCGTATGTCTTTAATCGTCTTTAGTTGCTGTAACAGTAGTATTGGCGATAACATGACTGACTTTATCTCTTTCAAGTAAAGACGGGTCTGACTCTGTCCTAACAAAAACGTGAACTGGTCCACTATCTCTTTGAGTTTTCTTGTTGAAGCGATGTCAGTACTACCATCTGCGATGTCCTGTTGAAATTAGAAGAGAGATATTGCTCGTTTCATCAAGCCATTGGTAGCGCGTATATCTGTCGTCGTGATAATCTTGAATAGTAAAAGGGTATAAGTAATCCAACACTTCTTTCCAAGTTTCACGTGTAAGTTCCCAGTTGAAATGGTTTTCGGAGTTTATATTTAAAACTGCGCCTATATTTTGTTCTCCAACCTGTGCAGTGAGTTGACAACCATCAACCGGTGAGATAAATGATAAGGTGTGGATATCTACCGTGGTTCCAGAAACCGAAACGATGTCGTGCAATGCACGGTATAACTGTAGTGCCTCCACTGGAACGGATGGTGAAAATAATAAAATGGGACAATCTGGGTTCCTGTCTGGTAAATATTCAAGTTCCATCTATTTTTACTATAGTTTGGACAGTTTTGAAATTACTCCTATTGGATGTTGTGGAAAACGTTTAACCTTCAAACAAGTCATAATTATATACATTTCGCCCTCTGGGGCTGCGCTCAATTATAACGTGAGTTAGATAAAATGAAGCTTAAGAAATAAATTCGGTAATTTATTATTGAAATCCAGCGCGCTTACAAAGCGCGCCTACAGGTATTGGAAAATTAATATTACCGAAAGAATAAATTAATCTTCATATTATTAAACTATGGAGGATATCATTTATGGCCAATAGGTGATGTCTCTACCCGTTGATTTTGTTGGATCAACATAATTTGCTAAATCACGCAACGCAACAACGGTACAGTTTTTGTCACGCAGATAATCCATGTATGTTTCAAAGAGTTCGGGTGGGGTGTCAACCCACGGATGTTCAAGGGCAGGTACGCCGTGAAATGTCAACACTGCGATTTTCCCGTCCTTCGCTTGTTCAACCGCCCAGACCAAATCCTCAAATTTATAGTTTGGACCGGGAACACCTGTTGACGGGATAACCAACGGATGTTGAACATTAGGATCGTAAGCCGGTCCACGTCCACCCTCTGGATGAAATGGAAAATCTGGTCCAATGCCACGCCGTGCGAAACGATATCCTTTTTCTGTCAACGCTTCTATCGCTTCCGGTCCACGACAATCCGCCGGATAGCCAAAGGTCTCAGGAACAGGAATACCGTGTTCTTTGCACCGTTCATCGATGTGTATCAAGTCTGCCAGTAATTCCTCTTTCGATTGTGTATTGGCATGCTTATGATAACGGGTGTGGTTACCAATTTCAAAACCTTCATCGTGTAACTCACGGATTTCTTCCCATGTAACATAGTGGTCTTTGTTGTCCAGAAAACCGAGACCTTCTGTAATGAAAAAAGTCGCTCCAAATCCATAATACTTCAGCAATGGTCCAACATAAGTATAGTCTGACTTATTACCATCATCAAAGGTAAGGACAACCAACCCGTCAGGGATGGGTTGCAGTTCCTCATCTTGAGATAATGTATGATTCTCTTTTTGCATTCTTGCTCCTAACGTTTTAACTTGAAACCCAATTTGCTTAAGATCTTGTTGCTTGTTGCTTTTTGATATTATTACGCGAAGGTCAGTATTGTCCATATTGGCATCTACCCGTTAGCAGATTATCACCTGCGGCGATGGTAAGCCGGTTGGACATCCATGTCAATAGCGTTCCAATAATATTTTAGCGAATCGTCCGTTTCCCACTCTGAATAGACTTCCTCCCATTTCGCACAGCCCAGATGGACGGTGAGGGCATCCTCATCAACGGGTTCATTGACCGACTGATAGCGGGCACTTGTTGCGAGTCGTATGCGATCCTCGGTAACGTTGTCACGACCTCGGTGAATCGTTAGGCTGTGAAACATAAGCACATCACCACATTTGAAGGGATTCCATACCCACTCCGTACTGTTGTCAATCAACTGTCCTGAACGAACCTCGCCGTTATTTAGGAGTCCGCGAAGGTTCGATCCACGGGCAATCGCCAAGCCACCTAACTCGGCATCAATGTCTCCCAATGGAGTCCACACAGTCCATGTATCCTGTGCACCGCGAACAGGATGGAAGTCCTGATGCGGAGGTGTAGTATACTGATGTTCGCCTGGAAAGATGACGTGACAGATGTGGCGCGGATGAATAAATACAGATGTCCCGAACAAGACTTCTAAAATATGTAAGATACGCTCGTGATGGGGAAGGACATGGAAAAGTCGGAGTTTCTGGACATCAATGTAGAAACGGATGTAGGTCTCAGATCTATCCTGTTCGCAGACAAAAACACCTTCTCGACGGATACCTGCATCGGGATCGGTGTCTGGGGCAAGAAGGTCGTGCTGTTCTGCTACGCGGAACACCTGTCGGCGCAACTCAAGCACTGGCTCCACAGGAAGCAGCCCAGGAAAGAAGAGATACCCGTTCTTGCGGCTATGTTCAAGAAGTCCATCACGATTATCGACTAAGTCTGTGCAGTCCACAAATGGAAATTCGGTGTGCATTGGAAATGTTCCTGTTAACTTTATCGGACAGCCTTGAGTTTTCCCCATGTTACAGGTAACGCATCAGTAGGATCTACCGAAGCAACGTACCCCACGGATGTGACTAACACATTGTCATAAACAGTATGTTCACCTGTCCAAGCTCTGAAACCTACACTACCCTTGTCATGAGTATTATCTTTCCAAGTACAGCACAACTTTAGATCCTTACCTCGTTCAGCCAAGTAGATCTCGTAACTTCCATCTTCTACAACAATCTTTATTGTATACCATTCGCCAAGTTTTGGATGCAAACCTGATTTATTCGCTAACTTACCATGGTCAGGAACGTTATACTCACCGTTTACTCGTGTAAACCACCAAAATTGATTACGATTATCAGCTACTATTTGAACCAGTGTGCAATTATTTTGGTCTTCGGCATGCACAACCCAATTTGCTGACCATAACGGGTCTACCATTTTAAAGTCCACATTGAACTCAAAGTCAGTTAAGTCAGTCACTTTAGATAACCCCACTCCTCCACCGTTAACGTCAAGTGTTCCTCCATCCAAGGACCAACCATCTGTAGGAATCCATTTATTGTTGTCAATAGCATTCTTCTCAAAATCATCCTCAAGCAGCACTTCGGCAACACAATTGGGTGTATATATTGAGATGAGAATGATTATTAAGAGTGAATAGACACTGCATCTCATTTCTCTTGATTTCATGATAACTTCTCCTATAAGGTTTTGTATTGAATAGTGAAGTATATTCGATGACAGTTTTCCTAACTACACCACATCAGAATCAATTGTGAAAAAAATAACACATCTGCAATAAACTGTCAATCAAAACTATTCCAGAATAGGGTTGTTTAGTTTTAGGAATTCTTTGCTTATCAGGTTAACTAAAAGTTTAGGTCTTAATGCAGATTGGACAGATGTTTCAGTTAAATCATTTTTTATTGTCTGAACAAGGATTTGCAGGAATGTTCAAATCAAGGTATATTGCCAAAAACGAGCATCAATGCGCAATGCAGCATCATTCTGTAAAATACAATTTCATTTACAATACAACTCAGTCAAAAAGAAACCTATCCTGCAAATCCTGTCCATCCTGCAAATCCTGGCTCAGATAATAAGTAGATAATAATATTGTCTCTTGGGATATATCCAGCACCAAAATCCTAAAACTAAATAACCCTGATGTATAGACTTCATTATATGAAAATCTTTCAATTAACAGTCAGTACCATGGAGGATTTTATGGAAAATAGGTTATGATTTTATCTGTTGTTTTGGAAGGATCAACGTATTTTGCTAAATCACGCAACGCAATAACGGTGCAGTTTTTGTCATGAAGATAATCCATGTAGGACTCAAACAGTTCGGGTGAGGTGTCAACCCAGGGATGTTCAAGGGCAGGTACACCGTGGAATGTTAGCACGACGATTTTCCCGTCCTTCGCTTGTTCAACCGCCCAGACCAAATCTTCAAATTTATAGTTTGGACCAGGGACACCTGTTGACGGGATAACCAATGGATGATGGACATCTGGATCATATAAAGGTCCACGACCACCTTCCAACACATAAGGAAAATCTGGTCCGACACCACGACGTGCAAAAGGATAACCTTTTTGTTTCAATACTTCTATCGATTCTGGTCCACGACTATCTCCGGGATAAGCAAAGGTCTTAGGAATAGGAATTTCATATTCCTCACACCGATTGTCAATGTGTATCAATTCTGCCAAAAACGCTTCTTGTGATATTGTGTTAATGTTATTATGGTGACGGGTGTGGTTTCCGATTTCAAAACCATCCTCGTGTAATTCACGGATTTCTTCCCAGGTAACATAGTGATCTTTGTTATTGAGAAATCCGAGACCTTCTGTAATGAAAAAAGTTGCTCCAAATCCGTAACGCTTCAACAATGGTCCAACATAAGTATAGTCTGACTTATTACCATCATCAAAGGTAAGGACGACTAATCTACTGGGGATGGGTTGCAGAACTTCAATTTCTGGCAACACTTGTTTTTCCTTATACTTCTATGGTCAAGTAGAACAGTTAGGAAGATTCTGCTATTCCTCCACTGATAGCAGGGAGAAAGTGGAGTTCTGTGTTTTCCTCAACACGTTCGTGCATACCTACTTTGGTAAGAACACCGTCGATATATACACCGATCCCAGGACGAATTCTGTCGCCTTCACAGAGTTTCGCTTTTGTTCCCGGATAACGGTTATCAAGGTTATTGATTACCTCGCGAATGTTAGCACCTTCAACTGTGACGCTTTCTTCGCCGTCAGTTAGGTTACGTATGAGGGCGGGAATAGCGACAACTGGCATTGAAGTAACTCCTGATTATACTAAATTGGAGGGTTAGTCTTACCTATGTATAGATAGCACACTTAGAAGTTGCAACAAGTTAATGACAAACATTTAAGGATCTTTCTTAATTCATATGTACAGAAACTGTGCTTATGTTAGAATCTACGGAGGAGATTCTAATCCTGATTGTCCAGGCATTTTCTGGCTGATGAATGCAATCCCAAAAACTCAAATTCACTCACAGAAACAATCTCTATTTTAAAATAAAATTTCCTTCTTCGTCAAAATCTGGAATCCATTCTGCGTCTAATCCAAAAGATTTGTATAACTCTTTCACTAAAACGTAAGCCAAGTGATCTGGAACAAAATTTGATGCAACAGTTCTCTCTGAAATAATAGGTTGTGAACTTTTATATACTTTTATTCTACCTGGAGATATGCTGAAAAGAGGATTAGATGGATTCCCTCCTATCAAGACATAATTTTCAATATTATGGTATTCTTGTTGGACAATAACTCTCGAATTAATCCTAGTGCTTAGTCAAGTGGCAATTGACGGATATAGTCGTTTTAGTTTTATACGCGCATCATCTGTAGTAAACCGCCAACTTGTTTTCGTCTGTTGTTCATTTCTTTTATTTTGCCATGCTTGGATTTCTTGCTTTAGTGTCTGTTGGTCAGCAATACGTCTTGAAAGACATTCTCGTGTTAGCACTGAAAGTTCAATCTCAGCCATGTTTAGCCAACTGCCATGCTTGGGTGTATAATGAAACTCAAGTTTTTTGGCAATGCGTCTGGCTTCTTTCGGTTCAAAAGTTTTATACAACGAAGCCGTTTTATGAGTATTGAGATTATCACAAACAAGAATAATCTTTTGAGCATTGGGAAAATGAACATCAACCAAATCACGACAGATATGTGCGAAGTCAACACTTGTGCGTCTGTCTGTCACTTCAACTTGTCTAAACCCTTGTAGGGGTGCGAAAATCATGAACAGATTACTAACCCCATTGCGTTGGTATTCATAATCATATCGTTGTGGCGAACCTTCAACGATAGGTAAAGGTTGTCGAGTTTCTTTGATGTGTTGTTTACTTGTTTCATCAACACAAACTATAGGATTACAAGCATTTTCGGGTTGCTGATAGGTGTCTAAGACATCTTCCATCGCAGCGACAAACTCAGCAGATGCTTTTGGTGGAATACACCATTGCTTTTTTAGCCAAGGTTTGAGTTCGTTTTTTTTAGCACTTGTCGTATCGCTTCATGAGAAATACTGGTAAAATGTTTCAACTCTACCATTTTATCAGCTAACAACCGAAGCGTCCATCTCGCGAACCCTTGAGGAGGGTCTGAACAAACTAAAGCAATGAGATGTGCTTCCTTTTCTCCATCAAACTTTGGATTTGGTAGTTTAGAAGGCTTCTTAGGTGTTAGTGCGGCAGTGAGACCTTCAAGCACGAATGTCTTTCGGGTTCTCTCAATGGTAGGAATTGAAACTTCAACCGCTTCTCTTATTTCTTCATCAGCATACGCGGGACCAAACTCGCTTTCGTCTGCTTTCAATAAGATCCTGGCACGCGTAAGTTTTCGTGCTGAGTTCGTGCCAGAAGAGATCAAATCAATGAGATAGCCCCGTTGAGACTCATCAAGTATGACTTTGAAGTGTTTAGCAGGCATAATAGACTCCAATGTAAATGAATAATTATCTTGAGTCTAAGTATACTATTATTCGAATAACTATCAAACTAAGATTGACTTTACACTAGATACTTCATAGAGTCCTTTGAGTAATTTCAGGAAACTCACGGGAAACTCACATACAACATGCGGATATAACCAAGGCAAGGTAAGACCCGACTGATCATGCATCCATTGAAAGTAACTGTTAGAAAGTGGACATTGGACTTCAAGAAATCCATTCTTAAGTAAGGTAATTTCTCCACTTCCCATATTAGTGCCTTTGATTCCTTCGGTAGAAGTTAATATATCCCTTGCCAACATGCCTGTAACACCGAATCCTGTCCTCCGAATATTCGGTGGCTTTTGCAGGATGCTGCGAATGTTTTCATTACTCGTATCAATTGCATTTCTATCAAGTTCTACGGGTACAGCAAATATTCGAAAATAAGGTTCACCTGATATATTTTCCTCAAATCGTAATTTCATTAGGTGCAGTAAATTTCTGACATATACCTGCTCTAGAGGATCATCTTCAGTTGATATTGAATTCCTTCTATCCGCTTGTGCATTTGCTAAAACCGCATCCAATTTGCGATCGATTGAACCAAGAATTGGTGGATAATGGCGTAATGAAAAAGCCTCACCCAATTCGGACATAGGATATTCTCTTGTGTCATCCCCGTAACGTTTAACAAAATTTGTAGAACCCCTTGATTTAAAACTATGAGGCCGCATTCCACTGGGTGGAATGCGAATAATTACTAATTCCATGACTTTGTTTTGCCAACTCAGAGAATATGGTTCTATTTCAAGATCGGAGATCCGCGGGTCAATGTGCTGCAAGCAAATACCCTTAATACTTTGAGCAAGCTTTGCAGCGTCATTTATAGGGAAAAAACCTTGTGCAAACTTATTGTTTTCCGATACGCCAATGATGATATATCCTCCCTCTGCATTAGCCATTGCCGTAACATCCTTACAAATCTCACGTTGATGCTTTTCCTTATCACTTGGATCTTTGTGATAGTCTTGCTGTTTGAAATCAATCCATAAGTTTTCTTCTTGATTACCAATGAGACCTATCAAATCTTGAGGTGTAATCTGTGAGATGTTTCGATTGTCAAATATCATTTAACTTATGAACCTGCATTTAAATAATAAGTTAGAATTCATGTAACGCATCAATCTGGACCATAACCCGTAACGTTTCCGCGAGTGCAACCAAAATCGCGCGATACTTACTCATCTCCGCAGGACTCAACAATTTTCTCTTCCTATTATTCGTGAAATTTTGTATAAGGGCGGGGATAGCAACAACTGGCATTGAAGTAACTCCTAAGTAGTAGGCGCGATATGAAACCACGCCTACAGATATATAGCACAACGAATTCTACGAAAGTTTATATCTTACCCATCGCTTTCAAGAGACGGTCAGGAGACATCGGGAGTTCGGTCATGCGGATACCGACTGCATCATAGATTGCGTTGGCAATTGCTGCAGGTGGTGGTACAATTGGCACCTCACCGACACCACGCACACCATACGGATGTCCGGGATTCGGAACTTCTACGATGATAGCATCAATCATCGGCAGGTCTAAGCAGGTTGGCATACGGTAATCAAGGAAACTGGCATTTGTCATTTCCCCTTCGTCATTATAGATGTATTCCTCGTTTAATGCCCAACCGATGCCTTGAACAACACCACCTTGGATTTGTCCTTCAACGTAACTTGGATGTATGGCTTTACCTGCATCTTGTGTTGCGGTGTAGCGTAGGATTTCAACTTTACCGGTATCTACGTCTACTTCCACATCAACTACATGAGTTGCGAATGCTCCACCAGCACCTGCGGGGTTCATCGTGGCTCTACCGATAACGGGACCACCAGTTTCTCCGAGGCGTGCGGATAGGTCTCTGAAACTAATCTGTTCCTCTTTACCGTTGATACTGGAGAATTCACCATCAGCGAACTGCACATTGTCTTCTTCAACATCCCAGAGTTTTGCAGCACGCGCTTTCATTTGCTGAACGACATCTTGTGCAGCTTCGTAGGCAGCGTATCCTGTAGCGTAAGTTGTTCGGCTGCCACCTGTCACGGCAGTATAACCGATAGAATTCGTATCAACAACAGTTGGGTTCACTGATTCTGCGGGTATACCGAGAACTTCTGCTGCCTGCATAGCAATTGATGCACGTGTTCCACCAATATCTGTAGACCCTTCAACAAGGTTAACAGTGCCATCGGGGTTAACATTAATAGTAACGCTGGATTCCAGACCAATATTAAACCAGAAACCGGAAGCAATCCCTCGTCCATGGTATTTTTTACCATTTGGTGATGCGTAGTGGGGATGTTCCTTTGCTGCTTCAAGGGTTTCAATAAAACCGATGCGCGGATAGACGGGTCCGTCTGCGCGACGGTCCCCTTCTTTTGCACCGTTCATAAGGCGGATCTCAAGCGGATCTATGTTTAATTTCTCAGCGAGTTCGTCAACGACGGTCTCAGTCCCGAACGCTGCATTGGTGGCACCTGGCGCACGGTAAGGTGCGGTTTTGGGTTTATTGACAACAACGTCGTAGCCATCAATTACTACATTTTCAATGTTGTAAGGAGCAAAGACACACATTGCACCTGCACCGACAGGTGAGCCGGGATATGCACCTGCTTCAAAGACAAGAGATGTTTGTGCGGCAGTAATTTTACCATCATTTGTAGCACCCATTTTAATTGTGATGAAAGATGCTGGGGTTGGTCCTGTGCCTTCAAATACATCAGCGCGGTTCATGAGGACTTTAACAGGTTTGCCTGTTTTCTTTGCAAGAAGTGCAGCGAGGGGTTTAACATAGACGTTAATCTTTCCACCAAATCCGCCACCAATTTCTAATGGGACAACTTTAATTTTTGAAATCGGATATTGGAGTATTTCAGCAAGTTGTTCACGAACGGTAAATGCACCTTGTGTGCTACACCAAACCGTCAACTGACCATCAGGATTGTAAAGTGCTGTAGCATTGTGTGGCTCAATATATCCTTGATGAACGGTACCGGTAACGAATTCACGGTCAATTATGATATCCGCTTCGTCAAATCCTTTATCAATGTCACCTTTTTTGTGTTGGAAGTGGCTTGCAACGTTGCTAGGTTTGTCACCTGTTTCTCCAAGTGAGGAGGTTCTTAAATTCTCGTGAAGAATTGGGGCATCCGGTTCCATTGCTTGCCGCACTTCTAAAACAGGAGGTAGCACCTCATATTCAACATCAATGAGTTCACATGCTTCTTCAGCAATATGAGGACTTGTTGCAGCAACAGCTGCTATGGCGTGTCCTTTATAGAGTGCTTTATCGCTTGCTAAAATGTTGTCACAAAGGTATTTAAGACTTACTGCGCCTTCACCAAGGTCTGCCATTTTGTCTTCAGCTGCAGGCAGGTCTTCTGCGGTAACGATACCTTTCACACCAGGGTGTGCTTCGGCGCGACTTGTGTCTATTGAAACGATACGTGCATGGGCATGTGGACTTCGCAACACTCTACCGTGCAGGAGTCCTGTGATCTGAAAATCTGCCCCATATATTGCTCTACCTGTGACTTTATCAACGCCATCATGTCGGATGGGGCGAGTTCCGATAACTTTATATTCTTTCTTTTCGGACATAAAGACGCTCCTTTTATGTAGCTGCGGCTGCATCAAGTACAGCACGCACGATTTTATCGTAACCAGTACAACGACACAAATTTCCTGCTAACCAGTATCGGACTTCGTGTTCCGTTGGATTTGGGTTTTTATCTAAAAGTGCTTTTGCACTCATGATAAAACCGGGAGTGCAAATACCACACTGAAGCGCGGCGTTTTCAAGGAAGGCATCTTGAATCGGATGCAATTTGTCTGGTTCAGCAAGTCCTTCAATAGTTTCCACAGACTTTCCATCAATCTCTGCGCCTAAAACAAGGCATGAATTGACAAGTCTGCCATCAAGGATGACACTGCATGCACCACAATTTCCGTTATTGCATCCCTCTTTTGCGCCAGTGAGGTGGAGTTCGTCTCTGAGAACTTCCAAAAGGCTTTGTCTTGGTTCGCAGAGAAATTCAACTGTTTCGCCATTTATTGTGGTTTGAACGTGTGATTTTCTCGCCATAATTTCGGTTTCCTTTTACATTTCAAAAAACAAACTATTCATTCCATATCAATCATTTAACAAAATGATTGATCAATGGATAATTGTGTTAATTACGCTGTGTCTTTGACTCTTTGGATAGCACCGTTAAGTGCGCGTCGCGTCAGGACTCCAACAAGGTGTGTTCGTTGTTCGGAAGTGCCACGCATATCACTAATTGGACGTGCGATTGCTTGTGCTGCCTGTGCTGCTTCGTCAATTGCATCATCGGAAATTTCTCTATCTGAAAGAAGTGCGCTTGCTTCTTCAGCGAAAAGAGGTGTGGGAGCAACAGCACCGAGTGCGATCCGTGCAGAGACGATACGTTCTTTTGCTTCATCTAAGGTAACAGAAGCACCTGCACCGACGACGGCAATATCCATTTCATTGCGAGGTATAAATCTAAGATAATAAGAACTTGAATTTTGCTGAGGTGCTGGTAATTTTAAAGAGACAAGCATCTCGCCTTTTGCAAGTGCTGTTTGTCCGGGACCTGTACAAAATTCTTCAACAGATATTTCGCTCAAACCGTTTGGTCCAGCGATAACACAAATAGCGTTTAGTACAATTAGTGGTGGGATACAATCTGCTGCGGGTGAGGCATTACATAAGTTGCCGCCAACTCCAGCGCGTCCCTGTATTGCGGTACCACCGATGATTTTGGTTGCATCTACCAAACCCGGATAGGCGTTGCAAATTGCGTCGTCATCATAAATTCTATAACAAGGTACTGCTGCACCGAGGGTCAATCCGGTTTCTGAATCATAGTCTAATGCGTTTACTTCGGGAATGGATTTGATGTCTATCATCCAATCAAGTGTTCTTCTCCCCTCTCTTGCTTGAACGATTAGGTCAGTGCCACCAGCGAGGATTCTTGCTTTTTCACCTTTATCATCAAGCAGTGCCACGGCTTCAGATACCGTTTTAGCATCAATATACTCAAATGCTTGCATGGGCAACAATCTCCTTTCAGTTGATATGGTTAATCTGGGATTTGAATTAGATTATACCATATACGCGAAAAGATGCAAGTATTTTCGTTTATGGAGCAGGTTATAATACTATAGTGGTAATTATTGGAAAGTAAAACCTTGACGGACTGCCAAATAATTTGATACAATAATTAATATAGAGACATAATCACCTTGTTGTTTATCTTTTAGTTGATGAAGCAGAACTCATCCGAAAAAATATAATGTCCATGTGAATTGGAGGTTATGGCACTACAGAATTAATGAAAATACCAAATGCAGAAAATGCTATTGTGGACATTCGCAAACTACGAGATTATTGTCTCAATTCAGTTCATGAAGATGGAAAACATAAAGCACGTCTATTCTTTGGTGCACTTGGTATAACTGACGACAATGCAGAAGAGTTACTTGATGCCTTGTTAGAAGCAGTTAAGACACATGACGCACAAGTAGGACAACGAGATATTTATGGACAACGTTACATCGTTGATTTTTTGTTTGCTTGGCGGAACAAACAAGCTTTAATCCGGAGCGTGTGGATTATTGATCCAGGCTCAGATGCGCCAAGACTGATAACTACCTATCCATTATAAATTTAGGAGAACACTGTGAAATCAAACTTTTTTCATACTGCAAATATAGGGAACTTACCTGATTATATTCTCAAGCAAGAGTATATTAAGAAAATTGAACTTTTTGATGTTGTCGCTCTCACACATGATCTTCCTGAACATAATCTGTGGAGAGGTCAGGTCGGCACGGTAGTTGAGATACTTTCAAATGGTGATGCATTTGAAGTTGAATTCAGTGACCAAGATGGACGTACATACCAATCCCTTGGGTTTCGAGCACCACAATTAATCGTCCTTCGCCACCAACCAATGCGCAAACTCCCAAGAACTACTCGGGAATAACTGCGCTAAAAATTATGTTTACGTTTTCATATTTCCTCAATAATGCTATGGACCAAACTAGATATAACTGTAAATTAGTTGCTAATCTATTGATAAAATAGAGAAAATACATTACCAACGAATCTACTTGGAGAATGGATTATAAGTAATATGAACGATATTATTCAAAATCTAAATTCAATTGAAAAATGGGTTGATTTCAATTCGCCACCACCCTCTAATTTCAAAACAAACACAGAATTTATGAAGTTTTCTGTTGAAATAATGAATCGGTGCTTATACCTGCTCAAAACAGGAGCTGTTTCAGCACCGAATATAGAAACCGCTAGCAAAGGATATACTAAGCATAAAGCTATAATCGTGGGACACATGGTGCGACTCACCAAACTATATGAAGGGGTTCTAATTCATATTTGTAGTAATCATCAAGAATTAGCTCACATCTTTTTTCGATTAATATTTGAAACCGCAACAAGGATGCAATATCTCATCACATCAAAACCTCAGAAAAAATCCTGTAGAAGTTTCATTTTAGCTTCCTACAAACCTGAAAAAGAGATGCTTCAGGATTTGAAAAACAAAGCGAAACAAAAACCATTAATTTCGATTGAGAAAAGGATGAGAAGGAGTATTATATCATGGCTTAAAAGGGATGGAATCACTCAGAAAGAATTGTTCAATAATACAATTTGGAATGTTGACGGGAAAAATTTCCGAGACATTATGAAAATGTTCAACCTAGATTCAATGTATTCCTATGGTTTCGGAAACACTAGTCATCATGTTCACGGTGATTGGAAAGATATTAGATATTATCATCTGAAACAAGACGGACGATACTATCAACCTAACTTGTTTTTTACCGAACCCGATCCGAGGTTAACATGTCCACTTACCAGTATTTGCCTTGACGCGCTTTTGGCCTACCTTAAATGGAACAAATCCGATTCGGATAACTTCATAACTGCCGTAGTTTTGAAGTTAGGGGAACTTAACCATGCTCTTGATAATGCACACGAAAACACGCTTAGCGAGCAATATGAGGTATAATGATACACCAAAAATTTCAAAATACTAACACGACATTACTTAAAAACATGTTACACTATCTAACAAACTATTTTATTCTCTTTGCCCTACTATTTGTCACTACACGCTACGCGACTGCAGCAGAATACGATAACGACCCTATCAGAACACTGTTACCCTTTGACGCAATACCTGCTATCACAGAACCGCAGTTTGTGCCTGCCAACCAAGCAAAATTAGACGCGGATGCACCCGTCATCGGGGTAACTTTTAACGATGAAAGCCATGCTTATTCTGTATATCTACTGAACGGACATGAGATCGTCAACGATGTTGTCGGTGGAGAGAAAATCGCTACCACCTGGTGACCACTCTGCAAAACGGCTATCGTGTATAGCCGGGAACTTGACGGTAAAACATATACTTTTGGTGTCAGTGGCAAATTATGGCGAGATGCACTGTTAATGTACGACCATCAGACGCGTTCCCTCTGGTCACATATCACAGGGGAAGCAATTCAGGGACCGCTGAAAGGCAAAAAGTTGAAACCACTTACCTCTATACCACAAATTGAGTGGCAAACATGGATGAAAAATTATCCTAATACTAAAGTGCTTTCAGTTTTTGTCAGAGGGAGTATGCGTGAAAGCATCAGTCGTGACTCGTATGAAAGGTATCATGCAAGCAAAGACACAGGTGTGAGTGGTACGAGTTACACCGATAAAAGATTACCCAATAAATCTCTTGTAATCGGAGTCCAAGTACAAGTAAAAGATGGTGCCGATGGTATAGATGGTCACGCAGGTGCTGATGGACAACTTGGTGCTGACGGACAGGACGGTGCTGATGGTGGTGTTGTAGAACTGCGTAGTTCACAACGCAATCCGACATATAAGCAGCCCAAAGATTCTGGTAACACGTACTACCGCGCCTATCCACTTATACAATTTACGAAAAAAGCTATTATCAACGATTCAATTAATGGTGTGCCTTTGTTAATTTTTCACGACAAAGAGTCGTTTGCAACCGCTGTCTTTAAACGTATAGTAGACAATAAAGCGGTTGTTTTTACATCCGTGGTTGGTTATATCGCTCAAGATAATACTGGCACAGAATGGAATCTCATTACAGGTAAAGCGACATCGGGTAAATATAAGGGGCAACGTTTAGAAAGACTATCCGCTGTCAATATCTATTGGTTTGCTTGGGCAAGATTCTATCCAGAAACAACAATTTACAAACCTTAATTTTTGATATATCAATCCTCTAATTCAACGACTTCACCTGTCATATCGCGATGCATTGTCGGACGGATAACCAATTCCGGTATGTTGCTCCGTGGTGGTAATGTGGCAATGAGAAGAATTGCTTCTGAAGTCTCAGCAACATCTACCATCATTGTGCGAGCATCTGCATCGGGTGGAATAGGACGGTTATCCAGAATAGGTGTTGCTACCTCACCCGGTATTATCACACTTGCCCTAATCCCAGTGTTCTTTAAGTCGTTATTCAAAAATTCGGTGAAGTTGATTACTCCTGCCTTTGCTGCTCCATAAGCAAATCCACTAAATGGACCAGGTGTCACCGCAGCAAGTGAGGAAATATTGATAATCGTTCCCGACTTTGCTTTTAGCATTGCAGGAACAATCGCCTGTGTGCAGAAAAATGTACCAATCAAATTGGAATCAACAACTGAACGCGTTTCTTCAGGTGTCGTGTTGAGAAGTCTTCGATTGTGTGAACTATGTCCAGCATTGTTCACAAGTATGTCTATCTTACCAAATTTCTCAAGCACATCGCTAACCGTCTGCTGAACAGCATCGTAGTCGGACACATCAAGCGAAAAACTTACTACAGTTCCACCTGCTGCCTCAATTTCAGATTTTACAGACTCTAACTTCGATTCTGTTCTACCGACAATCACTACGTTAGCACCCTGTTGCGCCATTTTGAGAGCAGCATCCTTTCCAATTCCACTTCCGCCACCTGTGATAATACACACCTGATCTTTTAATTTCATTCTACACCTCCATTTGGTAAAATACGTTTGACTGCTGATTTGATTTCTTTTGAAAACGATTCCAGTTCATACTGATCTTCCGATATTTTATCACGATGTTCTTCAAACGGATACCCTCCCTTTCCTCCTTCATTGAAATAGACACTTAGTTGGTATCGTTGGAATATGTTCATGCGAGGGTAATCTTCTGTCCATGGACTTGCATCGTGAAGTAGATTCGTTGAGAATACTGCGACATCACCAGCTTGCATAGGAAGCGTAATTGAGGTAGGCGGATCGTGCTGTACGGGTAATTCTACTGGTGTATGAAATAGAGATTTATGACTGCCTGGGACAAGACAAAACCCAGTTCCTGGTGGCACATCTACTAATGCAACCCATGTCGCAATATGGTTACAATAGATATGTCCAGAAGCAGCTTGATAATCGTTGTGCGGGTTACGAAACCCTTGTGGAAACTTGAACCCGCTATCATCTCTATGAAAACGTTGGGGATAGTCGTGTTTTGTCATTAAAGTGAAGTTGTTATGAAAAAGACGTGGTGCATTCATCATCAATCCCGCTATAACCCTCATAATGTCAGGGTTCATTGCAAGGTCTTGAAATAGTTGGTGTCCGTATTGAATATGTGCAATATGTGTTTTACACGGTTCCTGTCTTCCACGGTGTAAAGGTGGTGGGATGTCTGATTCATCAATTGTAAGCCAATGCTGAAGCACACTCACCATCTCCTCTATCTCATCTTTTGTGATCACATTCCGCAAGACAAGGAAACCGTGTAAATCAAAATACCACTTTTCCTCCTCGGTTAAAGTGGATTGAATTGTATACATTAATTATCTCCAAAGTACTGTTTATGTTGAACAATAGATTATCAGAATTATTCAATATTTACAAGAGACGACAGTTAAGATTTAACTTTCCACTTGACAAATATCTAAAAACACCTATAATTGCAATATCTTCACATTCTGAATGATTCCAGACAAATAGATTGCTGACCTTACACAACAAGATTATCATTACAAATTATTCCTGCTAAGGAGCATTAAATGTCAAAACGGATTAAGATTGGACTTATCGGATGCGGCATGATATCCGGTTCACATGTCAATGGTTATTTAGCACACCCGCAGCATGCTGAAATCGTCGCAGTTTGCGATACAGTTGATGCAAACGCTCAGCGCAGAGCAGCAGAAGTGCTTTCTGGTGCGGAAGCACGCGCTAAGACTGCATCGGAGGAAGCAAAAAAAGCAGATTCAGCAGAAGCACGCGAAACTTTAACAGAAAACGCTGCACGTTGGGCAGAATATAAAGATAACGGTGTTGAAATATTCAGTGATTTCAATAAAATGTTGAAATCGGTTGAATTAGATGCCGTTAGTCTTGCAACACCTCCCTTTTTCCATGAAGAACCTACAGTTGCAGCTGCAAAGGCTGGAAAGCATGTTTTCTGTGAAAAACCGATGGCGCGTACAGCGACTGAAGCAAGAAACATGCGCGAAGCATGTGATAAAGCGGGAGTGAAACTTGCTTATCAGAGTGGAGGTACTTGTCTCAATAAAACGAGTTACGCTATTCGAGAGGCAGTTACTTCTGGATTAATAGGAGACGTACACTATGGTCGGTTGACAAGTTACCGTCTACGTGGAAGACCTAATGTTGACATGTTTGGATTCGGTAAATGGTTCCTCAATTCTGCATACAGTGGTGGTGGTACGACCTATGACACAGGTGTCTACGATATAAACCGTTCTATCTATCTACTCGGCTCCCCGCAACCCACTACAATCAGCGGAATAGCATATCGTGGCATGCCTCCAGAATACACTGGTGAAGAAATTAACGATGTTGAAGAATTCGTTTCCGTGTTTGTTCGTTTTACAAATGGTATGTCCTTTACTTATGAACATGGATGGTCAAGTAATATGGCAGGACAACCACAAGGCATCTTTATTTTCGGTTCTAAAGGATCATTCAGTGGTGATAAACTTTTCCTTGAAAAAGGGAAATGGGATACCGATGACAAAGGTAACCGTAGACGTTATCAAGGCAACCTTGAAGAAACACCGTTAGAGCTGCCTGATAAATCCTTCCCTGATAAGTTCCGTGATTTTCTTGACGCATGCAATAGTGATGCACAGCCTGCAAGCAATGGTGATATTGGTCAGAAGGTTACTGAAATAATGAGCGGCGCGCTTTTATCTGCCAAACTCCGTCGTGAAATCAGTGTAGAAGAACTTTATGAAATAGAAGCACTCCGCACTGAACCGACACCAGGATGGCCTATCAAAGCGGGAATATAAGTACACATTTAGGAGTAACCTTATACAATGGATAATTTGTCAAAATTTGTCCGAAATATACCTGACTATCCGATACCTGGTATTATTTTTAAAGACATCACACCACTTTTAGGGAATGCCCCTGTTTTTAACGCTGTAATTGAGGTATATGCAAACCATTACAAAAATGAAGCAATTGACGTTATTGTAGGTCCTGAAGCAAGGGGGTTTATTTTTGCTTCAGCACTTGCTTATCGGATGGGAACTGGCTTTGCACCTGTTCGTAAAGAGGGAAAGTTACCGTACGATACATATCAAGTGACCTATGACCTTGAATATGGAACTGATACATTAACTATACATCAAGACGCTTTTCCAAAAGGGAGTCGCATACTTATATGTGACGATCTCTTAGCTACGGGTGGAACACTCGCAGCAACAATTGAACTTGTTGAAAAACTTGGTGGAGACATTGTAGGTATCGCCCTTTTAATAGAACTACCGGAACTTAATGGACGAGAAAAAATTGGGAATATTCCTATTTTTTCTATCTTTGAATTTGGCGATCCGTAAGCGAATTGAAGTGCTCCTTAATGTACCGACACAGGTTAGTTTATTACATAAGGATAATTGGTTTCCCGGAAGGGATTCAATTATTCCTATACTTTTTTATTGTTTTATGGTAGGTACTATATCTACTACATAGAAAAACTAATTAATTACAGAAAAATCTGCAATATGCTATTAACTTTATCAATTTAAGGTTTATATTTTTGTTTTATTAAAAGTTGTCGCAAATGACAGATGCCTTGAAAAGGGAGAGGGGCTTCTTCATGAAATTGAAATGTCTATTGACAGGAGCAAAATGTCCACCTTACTCACATGATGGCGTATTCCAGCCAGATAACGCAACAATTACAGGTCTTTTACCTGATTTGCGTCGGTGCGCGAACTGTATAGCTTATGAATCACCAACGCTCCCTGCATTCCGAGACGATTTATTACAAATCGCTTCAATTACACTCATACAAAAAGGACCCGAGTACAATCCTACACATAAAAGCGGGGCAAGTTTTGGAACTTTCATCCGTCCTCGAATATGTGGAAGTTTGATGTATGCAAAACGCAGAGAACTCAAATACTTAACACGGGAAACCCCTGAATCCTATATGATATCAGATGACAATGGATTACTAAATATAGAGGACAAGAAAGAGAAAGATCTTATTGAGAATTATCCTGATACCAATGCAGAATATTTTGTAGATGAACTCGTTTGGAAGGTCTCTGTAACCAATTTTGAGAAAGCCCTACCCCAACTCCTCAAATCATTGACGCACCGTGAACAACAGGTTTTCTCCTACATTCGCGAGGACATGCCGAAGTGTGAAATTGCTAAGATAATGAAACTTAGTCCCCCGCGAATCAGTCAGTTGGCACGAAATGTAGAACAGAAATTGCGTGATGCATGCCAAAGGTTCGGGTTAATTGAATAGTCCCAAAAACGAGTAACTACAACCCACTATAACAGGGTATATGTGTTCATTCTATTTTTAGAATTATCAAGATTCATCTTTAGAGTCGATTGACCTGCCAGCACAACAACTGGCACGTAATCATCTCTTCTTGTTTGATCGCACAATACGTTCCAATAAATACCCATATTGTATTCTCCGTATTCTCCAGGAATGCTATACGTGCATTCATTGTTTTGCTTCATAAATCAATCATACCAAAGCAAGATTAACCCACCGATCCCGCTTTTTTCTCACATTTCACAAGATCTCTTAGAGAATTTTCAGGAATAATCCACAATTCGCTATTAACTTTTCCGAATTAAGACATATATATAATATATGACCTTGAATTTATATAAATGTCTTTATATTACTTTTTTATTGCAGAGAGGTGTCCATAAACCAATATAACTGTAATAAAGCCTACGTGAGAAGGAGTATTCTATGTCCACCACGTTCCATCAGAAAGATGGAATTCTAATTCTTGAACCGAGTAGCAAAATTATAGGGGACGCTATACCAGAATTACAAGAAATCTTAATAACCCATATAGATAAAACTGAAACACCTTATATCCTTATTAACCTTAAACGTGTTCATAAAATGGATAGTGCGGGACTTGGGGCATTCATCTCAATCTATAAGATGGTAAGGGCAAAAGGAGGACGCATCGCAATTATCAATGTAGATAAAAATATCAAAAATTTGATTGTCAAAAGTCGACTTATCAACATATTCGAGCATTTCAGCACAGAGGATTCAGCGGTCAAGGCATTTTCAAATCACTACTATTAGGATTATATATAATGTTGTTAGGTATTATTGTTATTGGATTGCTGGTGTTACTCGGTATTTTTATACGAAGTTTTTAATCTATCAAGTACTCTGGCATGTCCTCAACTAATTCAAATATGCTGCTTCTACCGAGAATAACACAAGGAGAAGGTTAAAGCAGGCAATCTTAAATTATACGGATGTTTATATTCAGACAGGTAGGTAACCGTTTAGTTATCCACCTGTACTTTTTTGTTAGGGACAATGACCAAAACAGTACTTGATAAAGTATGATTCCTATAACGCTTTTAAGATATTGCCATATCTACCCATCACTGATTAATATACAACGCGACATTCAAATTACTTCACCTAATAACTCAGTTTAGGTGATTATCACAATGAATTTAAGGTTGACAATTACACCTTAATTCTGTATCCTTTTATAATAGTATATATACAGATGTTCACGGAAATAGAAGATAAAATGGGGTTGTAATACCTTGAAAAAACAGAATGATATGGAGGAACAGATGTGAAAAGTTTTGAGTTTTTTGAACCAACCACCCTTGCCGAAGCGTCCAACTTGTTTGCCCAAGAACACGCGCAGCTCCTTGCAGGTGGAACAGACCTTGTTATCGGAATGAAGGCATACACCGAAACACCAGAAACCGTAATAAGTCTACAGAAAATACCGGGATTGGATGGAATTACTACTGATAACGATAAAAGCATTTCTATTGGAGCGATGACGAAAGTAAGACAAGTAGAGTTATCTGAGGATATACAGCAATACCACACAGCATTAGCGGAAGGTGCGTCAGAAATAGGCTCAATACAAATACGCAACCTCGCGACTATCGGTGGTAACATTGCCCATGCCTCGCCTGCTGCAGACACAGTCGCAGGTTTGCTTGTTGCTGACGCACAGGTCGATATCGCAAGTGCTGATGGTGAACGATCTGTACCGATTAATGAACTTTTCACAGGACCGGGGCAAACAGTCCTAAAACCAGGTGAGATAATAACACAATTCCGACTTCCGAATCCGGTATCTGGTTCTCACTATATTAAGCATAAAATACGCGAAGTCATGGATTTAGCATTTATCGGTGTTGCTTCAGCTGTCAATGTGCAAAACGGTGTAATTAAAGAAGCACGGATTGGACTCGCTGCTGTTGCACCAACGCCAATTCGAGCAACAGAAGCAGAGAATCTTCTAAGCGGAAAAATACCCACACCAGAACTATTGGCACAAGCAGGTGAAGCCGCAGCAGCAGCAACCAGTCCGATATCAGACTTAAGATGTTCTGCTGAACACCGCAAAGAAATGGTTGATGTCCTAACAAGACGAACACTTCAAAATGCCTTGGACAGAGTATAAAGGCAATATCATTCATATTTTAAAGTGAATACTGAGTCTCGTACTTCACATGTATGTTAAGGAGAAAAATATGGCAAAACACCCTGTCAGTCTAAAAGTTAATGGCGATGAACACGATTTACTCATTGAACCACGCAAAACATTACTCGCGGTACTTCGTGATACAATCGGTTTGACAGGAACGAAAGAAGGATGTAGCACAGGAGATTGTGGTGCATGTACTGTTATCGTTGATGGAAAAGCTGTCACGTCTTGTATGGTACTTGGAGTCACCGCATCTGGAAAAGAGATTACGACAATTGAAGGTTTAGCAAGCGACGGTGAACTTCACCCTATACAACAAGCATTTATTGATACAGGCGGTTATCAGTGCGGTTTTTGTACCCCAGGCTTTATTATGGCATCAAAAGCACTTGTAGATGAAAATCCTGACCGAACGGAAGAGGAATTTAGATTCGCGCTTGGTGGCAATATTTGCCGTTGTACAGGGTACACAAAAATACTTGAGGCAGTACTACAAGCCGCTGAAGAGATACGAACCGATTCATAGACAATAAGCAGAAGAACTCTGCACTAAGGAATAAGGAGAAAACATGGCTAAAACACATCGAGGATCAGGCATCAGACACCTTTATATTGATCCGAATGGAACTGTCCATGAAGGATTATATAACAACGGACGTGGGACATGTCCCGCTTGTGGACGGACAGGTGTCAAGGTGCTATATGCACGAGAAGTTGATGAAACTTCAGTAAATGTATGCAAAAGATGTAACACTGCTATTGGGCGCGGGAAAATAGAAATTCCCACAGCCACCGCAGCTGCAGGATAGTAACCACATACCATCTTAATACAAGACATTATATAGAAAGGAGAATTGCATGTCAGATTATTCTGTCGTTGGTAAAAAATTACCGCGTGTAGACGCTGTTGAAAAAGTAACCGGTGCCGCACAATATGGTGCAGATGTGCATCCTGCTGGCATGCTCTACGGTAAAATCGTACGTAGTAAGCATGCACACGCAAAAATCCTCAGTATTGATACAAGTGAAGCAGAAAAACTACCCGGTGTCAGAGCAATTGTTACGCAGGACGATGTCCCAAGTGGACGACGGGTATTTGCCACTGATAAAGTACTTTATTTGGGTGAACCGCTTGCAGCAGTCGCGGCTACCGATGCAGACGTTGCTGAAGAAGCCGCTGAACTGATTAAGATTGAATATGAAGTGTTACCTGTTGTGCAAGACGTAATGGAATCCATTAAGTCATCTGCACCTCGCTTACACGGGGACGAAACAAAAGATGGTCCAAACCGACGAGACATCAGTGCCAAAATAAAGGAACTGTCAAGCGATCAAGAAGATGACAATAGCGACGAAATTCGTAAACTTAAAGCCGAATTAGAAAAATATTCCGATGAAGTCTACTATAATATCTCCGCGGAAACACATAATGAAGCGGGAGATGTTGAAAAAGGATTCGCTGAGTCTGATGTGATCGTTGAAGATACTTATGTAATTCCCCGTGTCCATCAAACTTATATGGAACCACACGTCTCAGTCGCAAGTGCGGATTCATCAGGAAAAATTACGGTGTGGGCATCAACTCAAGGTCCCTTTGCTATCCGATCCGGCATTGCTGGCACACTCGGTATTCCTCTGACACAAATTAACGTCATCGGAACAACTATGGGTGGCGGTTTTGGTGGACGATTTGGTGTAATCATAACACATGTTCCTGCGGTATTGCTCTCGCAAAAATCTGGTCGTCCAGTTCGTGTGCAAATGACTCGAGAAGAGGAATTCCTTGATGGCAGACCTGCTCCAGGTTGTGTAATCAAAATAAAGACCGGTGCGACCAATGATGGACATATTCTCGCACGGCAAGCACTGGCATTTTGGGATTCAGGTTCAGTCTCTGGTGCCTCCATCGGTAGTACAATCCGAGTGCGTGGTGTTTATAAGATACCAAACATTAAAATAGATGCCTACGGCGTACATACTAACAAATCTGGTACTGCTGCCTATAGAGCACCGGGTGCACCACAGGCGATTTTCGCAGGGGAATCACAACTTGATGACATTGCTGAACAGATTGGTATGGATCCTGTCAAATTCCGTCTGATGAATATGCGTGAAGAAGGTGATTCCGTACCCGCAGGTGGAAGCGAACCGAAAGTTGGCTATAAAGAAACCTTAGAAGCAGTTGCCGATGCCGCTGGATGGTGGGATCGCGAATCAGATGACAACCAAGGTTGGGGAGTTGCTGTTGGTGATTGGACAAACGGATGTGGTCCTGGTGGTGTTTATGTCTCTGTCCACGAAGATGGAAGTGCACGTATATTCCACGGTTCTATGGACATCACAGGAACGGATACTGCAATCACACAGATTATAGCAGAGATCTTGACCGTGCCTTATGAAAACGTAACAATACGTCGGGGTGACACTGATTCTGCTCCATATTCTACTGGTTCAGGTGGTAGCGTTGTAACTTTCACAATGGGTAACACAGCAAAACTGGCAGCTGAAGATGCACGTAGACGTATTCTTGAGTTGGCAGCTGAAAGACTCAATACTAATGAGGATAACCTTGAACTGAAAGACGGTGCTGTTCATATAGTTACTGCGGATCCGCCAAAGTCTATTTCATTGGGTGAACTCGCTGCATATAGTCTTTCAACAACTGGTGGACCGATCGTCGGAAAAGGAGCCTTTGCACGGCAACCGAGTACACCTGCCCTTGCAGCACAGATAGCAAAAGTTGAAGTTGACCCTGATACCGGTAGAACAAGAGTCCTGAAACTTGTTGCCTCACAAGATGTCGGATTCGCAATTAATCCAATGGCGGTTGAAGGACAGATTGAAGGTGGTGTGGTGCAAGGTTACGCATGGGCAATGATGGAAGAAATGCAATACGGTGATAACGGTAACATTAATCCTGGCTTCGTTGATTACCGTGTACCTACTTCTGCTGACCTGCCTACCGTTGAATCTGTTATCGTTGAGGTTCCTGCACCGAACGGTCCTTATGGAGCAAAGGGTGTAGGTGAACCGCCTATCACACCCACATTGGCAACTATGGCAAATGCCGTCAAAGATGCTGTCGGTATACGGGTCACTGAATTGCCGATCAAACCCGAAAAGGTTGTTGAAGCATTGAAGAACAATGGACATGGCGCGTAGTTTCTAATAACGGTTCTTGCAATGTATTCAAACCTTGCAGGACCGTTATTTTATTCAAGTTTCGGTTATGATAGAATTATAGGTGTCATGAATTGCGTTGTATGAACGTATTTCTTCCTGATCAATCGTTGTAAATCCGATACTTATATATCTATAGGAATTCAGAGAAATTATGTTTGGTGAAATTAGAAACGAACAAGGTGAACTCCTTGATTATACATACCACGAAGGTAAAGACGACAGAATTGTAGTAATTGGACACGGTGTCACTGGTAATAAAGATAGACCTGCCCTAATCGCTTTAGCAGACGGTCTTGCCGATGCTGGAATATCTGCACTACGCTTTTCATTTTCCGGTAATGGCGAATCAGAAGGTGCATTTACAGATTCCACGATTACAAAAGAGGTGGCAGACCTCGGCAGTGTCATTGATGTTCTTAGCGAATATAAGATCTGCTATGTTGGACATAGTATGGGTGGTGCAGTCGGTGTATTGCGTGCTGCTTCTGATGAACGTATTGAAGTCCTCGTCTCACTCGCTGGTATGGTCCATACAAAAGCATTCGCTGACCATGAATTTGGTGATGTAATACCCGACAAAGGTTTTATGTGGGATGAACAGGATTGTCCGCTTTCTCAAGTATATATGGACGATATGGCAACGATTGATAGTGTCACAAAACATGCAAGTAAATTTGCTGTTCCTTGGCTTTTAGTTCACGGTTCAGAAGACGATATTGTTCCAATTCAAGATAGCATTGATATATTAAATTTCGCAAACGAACCAACAGAACTCCTTAAACTTCCCGGCGTAGACCATGTTTTTTCCGACGATGGCACTCCCATTATGGTTGAAAAAGTTGTCGCGTGGATTAGCCAAAAATTGTAAATACAATTTCTTAAAACGAATATTACGGAGAAGTCAAATTATGCCATTACCTCGACTATCAGTTTCAACGTGGAGTTTGCATCGTCAACTCGGAAAACCGGGATTTACGGGACCCGCACACGACATGCAAATACCCACTGAAACCCATAACAATGGTCCTATTTCGCTTTTGGATTTACCACCTCGTATTGCAGAATTCGGTATAAATACAGTTGAACTCTGTCATTTCCATCTTCCTTCAGTTGAAAAAACATATCTATATGAACTCCGCGCATCACTCCAAGATGCTGATCTTGAACTTTTCTCCTTACTAATAGACGATGGTGACATTACACACCCGGATAATGCAGAACGTGACATCGCATGGATTGAAAAGTGGATTGACATTGCTGGTGAACTTGGTGCGGAATGTGCACGTGTCATTGGTGGTAAAGCAGAACCGTCCGAAGAAACCTTAGCACAAAGTCAAAACGCACTCTCCCGACTAACCGAACGTGCTGATGCTGCCGGTATCCGTCTAATGACTGAAAACTGGTTTTCTATTTTTTCAACACCAGAAAATGTCAACACCATTTTGGATAATTTGGATGGTAAAGTTGGGTTATGCCTCGACTTTGGCAACTGGCGGGGTGAGACGAAATATACAGACCTCGCAGCAATTGCACCGCGGGCAGAATCGTGTCATACCAAAGCACATTTTGCTGTCCCACGTGAAATTGACAAAGACGATTACATCCAATGCCTTGAACTTACACAGGAAGCAGGTTTTGCTGGTCCGCATACCCTCATCTACGACGGACCCAGTGATGACGAATGGGAAGGTTTGACTATTGAACGCGAAGTCGTGAACCCTTATCTTAACTAATGTTAGATATAATATGTTTTCACTATCAAAAACACAACACAGTCTCACTATTGCTTGGAACGACGAACAGGTTTTAGGATACCATTTTCCAGAAGATGGTAACCGTCCCTTTTGCCATCCATTGAATCTACCCGGCGCACCTTCGCTTACCATGAACGAACCCGGTGATCATGTCCACCATCAAGGATTATGGGTTGCGTGGAAAAAAGTCAACGATGTCAATTTCTGGGAACAACCCGCAAAGGATGCTGATCCTACTGGCTTTGGCAAGATTGTTCATCAACGGATTGTTTCACTTAATACCACTACCAACAGCGCGAGTTTACTAACAGAAAACGTCTGGATTGATTGGCAAGGTAAAACACATCTAAATGAGACACGAAAAATAACCGTCCATGCACCATCTGATGATTCTATGCAAATTTCTGTAGGATTGACACTTCGTCCAAACCAACGTGAGGTAGTGCTTGACCTACGCCGCGGTGAACCTGGTGCAGATGGCAGATTTTACAGCGGCATGGCAATCCGATTTGACAACATCATCACACCGGGTAAGCTATTAGATGCTGATGGACGTACCGAACCAATGGACATCTTCGGTAAACAGAGCAAGTGGTGCAGTTTCACTTCACAACACCCAACTGACAACGAAACCTACGGAGTTGCAATCATTGACCATCCCGATAATCCTCGTCATCCAACAACGTGGTGGGTACGCAACCGACAAAACTACTGCTTAATCCATCCCTCCCCTGTCTATTATGAACCTTTCCATCTTGCTCCCGACGAATCCTTGACATTGCGGTATAGCGTTGTTCTTTACCGTGGGCAGCCTAACTCAACTAATTTTGAGTAGATTAATACTCTTCCCAATATATTCAGAAGGATAACCTAAGTAGTATTCTAAGAGTTTGGATTACGATATTTCACGAATAATAAACTATTCTTGATTAACGTGAGTCCGATGTAAAATAATGGTGTTGTTTTAGCTTAAAATATAACACTAAAAACACGGTAGGTGCGGTTTCCTAACCGCAGGCTGTCTGAATCTCGGATTACACTGATAGGGTGGATTACGCGGATTTTGTGTTGTCTGAATCACAGAATTCACAGAGACCACAGAAAAGAGGTTTATCCCACAGAAACTCTTTCAGTGTCCTTAGTGTTCTCAGTGCGTTCTGTGATTCAGACAAAAAAATCCGCGTCCCTCCACGATTCAGACACTCTTCTCAGTGCGTTCAGTGTTTCAGATAATGCTGAGATTCAATATTATTGTGAAAGAACATAATGCAGCATATCACGTTTTACTGTACCAACATATAAAGTATCCCCATCAACAGCAAGAGAAGTTATATTTTCAGGAGTCTCAGATACAATTTGTTCCCATCTGTCATTTACTAACAGATAAACACCAGTTTTCTCAGTAATACCACAAACCATTGCCCCATCAACAGCCAAGTATTCCATAACAAGATTTTCTCCTGCTGCATCAGAGATAGATTGCCAATGTGTTCCATTACTTGACATAGTTACACCAGCATCCGTTGCCACATACACTTTGGATCCCGATGTTTTGATATCTTTGAAGGCAACGAAAGTAAGAGATAATCTTGTTGTAATATCAATCCAGCTATTTCCTCTATCATCAGATACAACAAGGTGTCCGTCCCGTTTTCCAACATAAACAGTATCATCTGAAACCGCAAGCATTAAACTCTGCAAAACCCTGAACACTTTGAGTGCTTCTGGCGGTGCTCCTTTTAGCACAATAGGGTGAGACAAGCCAGCGGGTAAATAAGTGCCATTTGGTGCCTTAAGAGTTAAACCAATTGTCTCTTCCACACCGGTATCATACCATTCCTTTTCACCTCTCGTCCATCGGAGTAACTTAAAGTTATATTCTAAGAAGATAGTATCTCCACTTACTGTAAACGCACCGTTTAAGCCTCTATCTATAAGGTTTTGTTGTATTTGCAAATATTGTGCTTGAAACCCTCCTTGTGATAATTCTACTAATTCTTTGAAAAATTGTTCTGCACCAACATAATCTTTTTGAAGTTCTTCTGCCAATGCCTTATCTGACAATCCGTTAGCGTTCCGTCTAATACTTCTCGACTCACTCATTAACATTCCAGAAGACAGGGTTGGAATACCTTCTAAAGGTTTTAACGTATTACCATCTTCAGAGATTTGATAGATATTTACTTCCTCGTTACCCCTCTCACCTTTTGCATAGAGTCCATCATCTGATGCTATTATTCTAAGAATCTCCGGTTGATCTTCTCTGTTCGGTATTGTCATCGGCACATCCATCTTTACGGGATTCCAAGATTTACCGTTGTCGGTAGTCTTGACAATTGATCTCCAAGATTTTGCATAGACTGCTGGACGATTTATTTGCGAATCATTGCTTCCCTCAAACACAATTACATCATCAAGTATATTACGAGAAAACGTCTTACGCGCGGGAATCTCAATACTGTCCCAAGATTTCCCGCCATCACTTGAACGTTTGAATCCATCTCCGCTACTAACATAAATGATACTGTCATTTAACACAACTGCGGGGTCATAATAATCCATTTCAGGAGAAACATTAGGTTTCAACGGAGGCAGCCATGTATCTCCTGCATCAGTTGACGAGACCATACCCTTCTCCATTATCAATAGGTTGTCACCAGCAGCGATTAGCGTGCCACACGGAGGAATGCCTTTTATTGGCCAAGCGTTTGTCGGTGTTATATCCTTCCATGTATTCCCTGAGTCGGTTGAACGCAGAATCCACCATGTGCGTTTATATTCCCCCGATGCTGTCTGATAATCATCATATAGCAAGTCTAAAATCACCAATGCATACAGGTAATTCTTCGAACCAGCAACCGAAAATACATCAACTCTTTCAGGTATCGGAAATTCCAATATTTGCCAACTTTCATCGTCTCTGCGATAGAGTCTTTTACTTGATGCAGCAAATACTGTATTCTGTAATTCTATGAAAGTGTTGGGAGTATCTTGGATTTCGTCCCTCATATCCTTCCATGTTTTGCCTTGATCTTCAGAATGAAAGGCTTTATTTGAGAAAACAACATAGAACCCTTTTTCTGTTACCACGAATTCCGTAGGATTCCAGTCTCTTGGACCGTCATCAGCATGCACTTCCCAATCATACACCAAATCCCACGTATTTCCGCCATCTTCAGAAGCATAGAATTCATGATGTCGCACAATATATAGTATACCGTCCCACTTCGCTATATATGTATCCGCATCCATAAAATTCTCTTTTAATGAACTCATATCAATGATATGTTTCCAACTTTCGCCATCGTTATTCAGTTTGTAGAAGTGTCCACCAGCAGATAAAGAATAAAGTTCACCTTCGGGTGTCGCAAATATATTTCTGGGATGCGTGAAAAATTGACGTTCATGCTCAATCCATTGCTGTTTAAGCACAGAATCGTCTTCACCGTTATCCTGAGCAGCTGCCAATGATACCTCATCCGGATTCTGTCCGCTGTTATTAGTATTACCAGATGCGTTTGAACTACCAAGTTGACGACGATCATCAGGTTTTGTATCAATATTTTGTAAAAATGGAGCATCAATGAGTTCAACCGTCGTTTCAGTCTGTGCATCCAAACTATAAGGTCGCTGAAAACGGGCTGAGAATTGGCTGCTTATGCCAAACATTATTACAATCAATGCAACACCCGATGCAGCAACTACCCAAGGGATTATAGGTTTGTTGACAGTAGGTGCAGCAGGTTTTAATCCAGCAACTTTTTCTAAAATATTGTCAGTCAGATTAGGTGATAATTGAAAATGTTCAAGTGCTTCTCTAATCATGGTTTCCTCCTTTTGTAAACGGTTCCTCGCACGTTGAAGACGACTTTTGATTGTTCCCGCAGAAACTCCTATAAACTTGCTTATCTCTTCTACTGTCATCTCACCGAGATAGTGTAGAGTCATTACTGTGCGTTCACTCTCTTTCAGTTTGGCAAGTAGTTTTTTGACAACTTCACGCTGAGACTCAACTGTCGTTTTTGTCCGTTCCTCAACGACATGTTGGGAATAGAAATCTTTATCAGAAATCATAATTTCTTCATCTTCCAATGATTGCGTTGGTAACCTTTTTTTACGATGCCATGTGTAACACAAATTTGCTGTGATTACGTAGAGCCAACCTGGAAATAGATTCGGATCCCGCAGCGTGTGTAGTTCTTGGAAGACTTTTAGGAAGACTTCTTGCGTAATATCTTCGGCGATTTGGAAGTCTTCTACCTTTCGCCATGCAAGCGCGTGAACCTGTTTTTTGTATTCATTCACAAGTTCTGTAAATGCTGCTTCATCGTCAGAGAGAATTCGTTGAATTAGTTCAACAACATTATTTTTCATAGTATGATTCTTGAAAACGATAACTTGATTTATCACATATTGTAATATACTGACGCATTTAGAATGCAAAACGGTTGCATAATTGTGTCTATTATAGTGAATTATAGAATTAAGTGAACATTTGCTTAGGACTTGCTACGTTTAATGTGAATGTCAAACGCACATTCACCAAGCGCAATTCATTACGCTCTTACATTTTTCATCTAAAATGGAATTTCAAACACTTGTACTGGGAGTTTATTTATTTGAATTGGTATAATAACGTCCAATAAGATACTAATATATTTCTAATAAACGATTCTATTAATTTATTTCACATATACAAAAAGGTGCTATATAATTAACATGTGTATATAATATGAAACCAGAACGACTACACAAGCTGAGATATAATAAGTATAAGTGAGGAACAATGATGAAACGACATTGCAGAAAAATACAATTAAAACTCTTGCTGCCATTTACAACAAATTGTGTCCGTAGGTTAGAAAGAAACAACAGAAAGAAGCAAATAAAAAAAATGTAAAATTCGCGTCACTTTCCTTGTCCTGACTGAATTCTTAACGTCACATGTGACGTGCAAAACATCACAATTTAAGACACATATTGATAAACAACGTAACGCAATAATTGTTAGAATTTACCATAAATTGATCCGCAAATTCCCTCTTTTTCCTTTACTTTTTTAAGTAGGTTGAATATACTCTGACGTAATAATACACGCGACCTATTTGTTATACAACAATGAGAATCAATGTCGTCAATAGGAGGCACATTATGCAAGATACAACTTCTGCTCTTGAGGAAACCGGTATCGGTACCATCCACGTTGAACCGATACCCCCAATTGAAATAGACGAAACCGAGCTTGTCTACCACCAACTCTGCCCCGCTGAGGATTTTGAAGATCTTGAAGGCAAACCCTTTCATGTCAACGGAACGCATTTGGCAGTTTTCAAGAACAACGGTAGTTATTACGCAGTTGACAATCGTTGTCCACACATGGGGTATCCAATGTCAAAGGGGAGTATCCGTGACGGTGTTCTGATATGTCATTGGCACCACTGGGAATTTGATCTGAAATCAGGGGCGTGCTTCCTTGCATCTGGTGATGACTTAAAGGCATTTCCCGTTGAAACCAGAGAAGACGGATATCTATATGTCGGGTTAGCGAAAGGTGAGCGAGAGGCAGCAAAACAACGTGTCATTGCAAACGGTAAACGCGCTCTTGAACGCGGACTCAAAGACCGAAGCACTTTTTTCATTGCAAAAGCCGTTACCGCACTCCGTGACGCAGGCGCACCCCCAGAGGTTATCATCCAGCAAGGACTCCACTACGGCGCACATAAAAGTAGTGACGGATGGTCATCAGGTGTAGCAATCCTCACACTGGCAGCCAACCTGTGGGATGATGTTGACCCAAATGATCACAACCTATTTCTCGTACACGGATTAAGTCAGATTAGTCGCAGAACCACAGGAAGTGCACGTCCGTATCGCGCACCTTTCCCGCGAGTAAAGGATGATCACGACTTGGAAACACTCAAGCGATGGTTCCGCTATTTTGTGGATAAACGCCACAGAGGTGCAGCCGAACGCATCTTGTTAACGCTTAATGACAGAGACTATGATAAATCAGTTATCGCAGACTTTGTCTACACAGCAGCAACAGACTATTACTTCACTGGCGATGGACACGCACTTGATTTTGCGAATAAAATGTTTGAAGCGTTGGATTATGTCAAATGGGAAGGTTCACACGAGATTTTGCGTCCAATAGTCGTTGACCTTGTTAGCAGAACACGACATGAGGAAACTTCCCGATGGGCAGACGCAATTCCTGTCTTACGACCCATTTTTAAGAATCTTGATAGTATGTGGGAGGACAATCAAAATAACAGTGCAGAGTTGGATATATCTGCGTTTGCACAGACGCTACTTGCTGATGATTTCGAACCCACTGTCGTTGAGGTAGAGAAGCAACTTCGCAAAGGTGTTGATCCAACTGACATCTGCCGTGCGATGACCTATGCATCCGCAATTCGCACTGCAAGGTTCCATCTCAAAAATGAAGGAGATTGGCACGATGTAGCGAATATTTATTCATACGCTCATGCTCTCTATCACGCTTTTCAATATGCACCAAGTGCGAACCTGTTACGTGGTATCTTTCATGGTGTGGTCTACTTGGCATACTTACGTTGGTTGAACATGCCTGCCGCACGTATTCCCAAGCCCGGACAGCGACTTGATGAAACTTATGCATCATCTGAAAAGATGTTGGAACGTCTCCAGGAATTCGCCGACTTCCAAAAAGTCTATGAAGCGGAAATTCTCGTCAATCAGTATCTGGAAGAAGGGCATGATGTTGAACCGCTAAAACGGACGCTGGCACACATTCTGCTCCGCGAAGATGCTGAACTTCACATGTTCCAAGTACTTGAAGTCGCATTTCGCCATTATGACTTGTCAGACGACACGGAAGAAAAACGGATGCATCTGTTGGCTGCAACACGTTACATTACTGCTCAAAAACTCATGAAGAACATTTTGTGGTCAACCGAGAACGCTGAACGTCTTGCACGTGGTGAGTTGCTCAGTGAACGCGACGATGATTAATATCAAAACAGATTAACGCGTCTTAGACATTATCGGTCGGGGTCTCTGTGCCCCGACACGACACGTGTCCAACAACGCTTTGAAACAGAAACGCTTACCATGCAACATCCATCACACGAATCCAATAACAAGAATTTCTTAGATACCATACCGACTACAAGACGTAATTTTCTTATCAACATAGGTAAAGCCGGATTACTTGCAAGTATTGGAACTTTTGGGGCAGGCTGTGAAGCCGTCAATCAAGGTTTGTTGGATAGAGGATTCATGCCTGTTATCCTTGATGATCTGCCAGCAGCAGGACTCCCAAAGGCAGACATGCTTGTTCACACTGAAAGTCCGTTTAATGGTGAGTTTGCCCCGCACCACCTTAACGACGATGTTACACCAACAGAAAGGCATTTCGTACGTAATAACAGTGGAATACCTGAACGAGCGATAAAATATGATCTCAACGGATGGAAATTGGTTATAGATGGCGAAGTTCATAAGAAACTTGAACTGTCAATGGATGACTTATTGCATTTTCCACAGGTCACGATGGAAGTCGTGTTGGAATGTGCAGGGAATGGAAGAAGTCTGTTTGTACCAGAGGTAAGCGGCACGCCGTGGCAACGCGGTGCCGTTGCTTGTAGTGAATGGACAGGTGTGCGGTTGCGTGATGTCCTACAAGAAGCAGGTTTGAAGCCAACTGCTGTCTATACTGGTAACTACGGTGAAGATATTTCCAATGACAGCAGTGAACAGTTTTCACGTGGGATTCCAATTGAAAAGGCAATGGATGAAAACACACTCATTGCATTAAAGATGAATGGAGGAGTGCTGCCAGCTGCACATGGGTTTCCGGCAAGGTTGATCGTACCGGGATGGATTGGAAGTGCAATGCAGAAGTGGCTCAACCACATTTGGATAAGAGACCGAGTTCACGACTCCGAAAAGATGAGCGGTTATTCCTACCGTATTCCTAAGTATCCGATAGAACCGGGAAATAAACCACCGATAGAAGACATGCAAATTGCAACTGCATGGCGGGTTAAATCTCTAATTACACAACCACAAGCATCCTTGGAATTCAGCACAGGGCATCCTATCAACATAAGAGGACATGCTTGGGCAGGAGAAAATCATATTGAAAAGGTTCTTGTCTCTACTGATTTTGGCGTTCAATGGCAAGAAACGCAGTTAATTTCACCGTCAAATAGATATGCTTGGTATCATTGGGAAACCGAACTGACCTTAACAAACAAAGGCTATTACGAAATATGGGCTCGCGCTTATGACGACATAGGTAACGCACAACCTTTTACTCAACCGTGGAACCCGAAAGGTTATCTCGGCAATGTCATTCATAGGTTACCCATTTTTATAATCGCATAAATTGAAAGGAATTTGAAATGCAACTTGGTGTAATGTCAGACAGTCACGACAACGTTCCGAACATAATACGCGCTGTTGAGGTATTCAACGATATTGGTGTAGATTTGGTAGTGCATGCGGGAGATTTCATCGCTCCGTTCACCATTGACCCGTTAGCAGATTTGAACTGCCGTGTCGTTGGTGTTTTTGGTAACAATGATGGGGAACGGGTTGTCCTTGCGAAAAAGTTTGAGCAAATAGGAGAGGTACATCCGAATCTTGCAAGCACATCACTCGGTGACACAACCATTGCCGTAATGCACTATCCTGAACTCGCTATCCCTATTGCAAAGAGCGGGGAATACGATATTGTCGTCTATGGACACACGCACAAGATTGACATTCAAAAGGACAAATCTTTACTGCTCAATCCAGGGGAAACAGGTGGATGGACAACGGGGAAGGCGACGATCGCTGTTGTGGATTTGGATACATTGGATGTCAAAATACATGAACTGTAGCGTTATTGGTTATTATTAAACCTATTCAATATATCCTAAATTCCGCAACCTACCCTCCAAAATCTTCTTCTCCTCAGGTGTAGAGGCTTGTGCTTGTAGGTGCTGATAATTGGAGTTCATCAAAATATCGTCGTAAGCATCGCGGAACATGTCAGGGTCGTTGCAAGTGTTATCCTCACCACTCAGGATGTGTCGGAACACGAACTCACCAGTCTGTTCATCTTCACGATACATATACTCACCATCTGTCAGCGACCAGAGGCGAATTCCTTCAGAATACTTGCTAATTTCTTTGTTGTCAACTGTCGTGCGAGAAGTCACGCGATGATGCTCCATTTCCAAGTTTTTCCGACTGAGAAAACCAATGCCATACAAACTGTCCAACTCCGACAATACTAAACGATCATCTTCAATCTCCGAAGGCGTAAGTAAATCTTGCCCATAACCTTTATAGTCTGTGTCAATTCCAGCGAGTTTTGTAATTGTTGGAAACAGGTCAATCGCTGAGATCGGCGCGGATGGAAAGTCCAATTCATCTACATTAGGAATATGTGCTAAAAGGGGTACGTGTAGGACATTCTGATTAAGCGTATGTCCATGATCAATAATTTCCTCGCAAATCCCCTCTCCGTGGTCACCAAAGATAAACACTGCCCATTCAGGAAGGTCAAGCTGCTTTAGGATTTCAACGAGTTTAAACTCAAGTATATGTGTTGCTGCAGCATAGTAATACCGAAGTGCCTCATCGGTTCTACCCTTGTTGACAAGCGATCCAAGACTTGGCGCACCCGGTATACCACTCATCCCATATCCACCATGTGTATACCAAAAGTGCAGAAAGCAAAATTGCGGGGTATCCGATGGTTGTTTGAGATGCTGTATAAGGTCTTCAAGCGAACCAAGCTGCTGTGCTTTCGCTGTCGGGTCAATTGGAGTAATAAACGACTCGTAGTCAAGGAAGCGAAACACCTCAGCGCGTTCTGAACGTCCCGTAATGTGATAACCCGCATCAGCAAATAACTGAAATAGATTTGGTATTCCCTCAAACATTTTGAGATAGGTTTGTCCATAAACTCCGTGCTCAAAAGGATACAAACCCGTAAAATAGGAGGTGTGAGAAGGACGTGTTGCAGGTGCTGCCACAAAAAACTTCTCTGCAAGCGAGAAATCTTTGGTCAGTAGATCAAACTTCGGTGTATTGAAGAATGGATTGGTTCGGCTAAGTGCGTCATATCGCCAACAATCAATTGAAATGAGGAGAAATTTATTAATAGGTTTAGTTTCCATATTGTTAGTCAATTAACCTTGCATTGTACTGTCGTGCTGTATGTTGATAACCTTCATATTGGTCAGGATTAAAAGGATGAGGTGTGTAGATATAAACAGCATCACTATAAGGATCATAAAGGACAATCTCTTCGCGCGCATCTCCACAGACATCAGCAGGAAAACAGTGATACCACCCCATTTTACCACCAGTAGGAGGTGGAAGGTCAGGGAAAGTTACCACTTTGTTCCCTTCTCCATCATAGAGTGCAGCGGGACTATAAATCAATTCAGGATTGTCATGACCATTCCAACGGATGATCTCTAATCCTGTGTTGTTAGGGGTTTCATCAACCTTAAAACGACTACGAATTTTACCAGAACTATCTACAACTATCAAGTTCGGATGGTGTCCATTATAACGAATAACTAAGTTCGGTGTTGAATCTGACAGCACGTTTCCGTGTCTTATCTCTTGTCCATGTGGCACTATGTCAAATCCAAGTGAAAACACGGGATTACCTTCTGAGTCGACTACTTGTCCACCCCCTGAAAGGATTGCACGTTTCTTACCATCCCACTCCTCAACCAGAACTGAGTCTATGTTATCACCGAGAAATTTATCCCACAACACCGCTCCATCAGCAGCAAGTCCAAAATTACCGCCGTTCACTTCATCAAGACCATCGTCATTGAAATCACCAACTGCAGGAATATATGCCGAATGCTTTGGATACCGAAACCATTTATCTGTATGTTGCCAAAGCAGTTCAAGTTTGTGGTTAAACGCGAGGATATTGACACCAACCTTGACAACAAAATCTTGTGGTTGTTCATTACCACTTAGGTTGGCAATCATTAACCGTTGATGTACATAATTTGGGATATGTAGTTCACCATCTACATAAGCATTGCACTGTTGTAGTTCATCAGACACAACAGAATGTTTCACAGCACCCGTTGCACCGTCTAAAATCATCAAGCGAACTGTAGACAAATCCCATTTACTCGCTTCTGAAATCTCCGAGTCTATCCAAAAACAGATTACCTCTGATTGTCCATCAGCATCAATATCGTAAATAGCAACGGGTCCGGGTCTATCTGGTGAGAGTGTTCTTAGGGGAGTGTCTTTGGAATCTATATCTCTAATTTCAAGGTGTTTATCACCGAGAGACCAAAGTGGTTCACCATCAAGTGAAAATGCACCAAGAAAACATGGATGTATGCCACCGAGTGCCTTATAAACTAAAAAATCAACAGTGCCATCTCCTGTCAGGTCACCGATACGTATATCACCACCCCACGAACGTCCTGCTGTGTTATTCAGAAATGCGTCTGGAATTGTAACCCGTTTGAAGAGATGTACTTCTTGTGACATATCCACTACACAAAAGCCTTGAAAAGTCCAACGTAGAGTGCCAATACTTTCTCTGGATCAGGTCCTGTATATGCACATTCGTTGGAAATATAACCAGAAAATCCAATGCGATTAAGCCATTCAAACATTTGTCGATAGAGTTCAAAAGTTTCTGGTGTTTCCACCTTGTGCGTATGTACCGAAGTAATATGGGGTGCAACGCGTGAAAAGAGAGGATCAATACTTCCACCTTCGCAACCGATGAATTGTGAATTGAAGACAAAACCGACATTAGGTAAATTAACTCCTTCAATCACTTCCATCGCAGAATCCGGGTCGGTGAAAGAACCGTGCATCTCTATAGAGACAGTAATGTCCTTCTCACCAGCATAAGTCCCAAGTGCCTTCAATCCATCAGTTACGTAACCTACCACCGCATCGCGGTTTTCATCGGAATACCGATCACCGAGTACACGAACATGATCGCATTCCATATACTCCGCCATGTCAATTACGCGTGTAACACGTCGGACGGTCTCCTCGCGGTCAGAAGCATTTTCTGAGTGAAAATTCTGACAACTCGTTAGTGATGATATAACCACATCACTTGCATCTACCTGTGATTTCAATCCATCCCATGCTTCTTCGGGTGTATCCCACTCAAATCCGTGTTTCTGATTGTAGTCCATTAGCAGTTCAACGCCGTGATAGCCAGTAGCTTCTGCGACATCAAGTATTCGTTTGAGTTCCCAATCTTGACACGTCTGATATGTATTTAATGACCACTTCATATATTATTCTACTCCTGAATTGGAATCGGGTACCAAAGTCCACCTGTCTTAGATGTAAGTGCCCGATGTGTAGTATGATTAATCCCAATCACATCTACGATAATCCCGTTCTGTTGACATTGACGTATAATGTCTAATAGTTTGTAAGACCCTTTACTTGCCTCATCGGTTACGAGGACAAAACGTCTTTTTGCTTCATCTCTGAATTTGACTCTACGAATTGCTTTTATGATTGCATTGTGCGCACGTTCATCGCCTGCTGCTGCGACAACATGTGTCGTTAAAAGTCTCGTATATCTTTCAACATCCCAAGTCGGTTGATGGATAATGGTATCACCTTCAAGATACCTGAAGATGACAACCCCAAGTCTGAAATCTATTGCTTTCTCTTCGAATACCGTTACCATCTGACTAAGTTGTCTCCCAACAGCGCGGATATTATCTATCATACTCCCGCTGATGTCAAGTAGAAATACGATGTCAACAGTGCTATCATTTTCTGTGTCAGCAACACTTTCAGCGATACCTTCTAACGCTTCTCCCATCATTCCATCACGATCAACAGGTAGTGGTGCATCTTCAGCACCTGCCTGAATTATTCCCGATTGTTCGTGCAATTTTTCAGCAATAGGGACGATTGTCGGAGACTGTGCATTCGTTACCGCAATGGACTTCCATTCAGGTGAATCAGTTGCCTTTGCACTCAGAGAAGTCTCTTCTATTGGTAGCCCTGCATCTGTTCCGAATTCTGACATGGATGTGCCGGTTGAAATAGGACGGGCTGAATTTATCGGTTGGGCAGCACTCTGTTTGCTAACATTCACAGCGTTTGAAGAGGTAGGACGACGTTTTGGCATTGAACGTTTGCGTTTACTACTCATGTGTAGACGTTTAGGTGTGGACAAAATAATGGCATCCGATACCAACGTTTCTGGAGATAGCATAGGACGATACCATTTGACATAGCTTATACTCACAAGTGCTATTCCAATGGCATGCAACACCAACGACATTAGAAACGCACGTTGCATTTTTTCACGTTTTCTCCGACGTTGTTCAGTATAGATATCAAACAACATTGCCTATCTCCCTACAAAGTATCCGATATAATTGATACTTTCCCTTGGTTCCCATCAACTTGAAGCATTTGTCCGTCAGTAATATTTTGTGTGGCATTTGGGATGTTCGCCACTGCAGGAACACCGTACTCCCTTGCAACAACCGCGCCATGCGACAGTAAACCACCACGTTCCATCACCAATCCAGCTGCATGTAAAAACAGAGGTGTCCATGCTGGGTCTGTGGATGGACAAACAAGAATATAATCACGTTCATTAGGTTGGATATCGGATGGATCTAATAAAACACGCGCTTGTCCTTTTGCTACACCGGTGGAAACACCTACACCTGAGTATGTATCCGAACTATCCAACGTTAATGTTGTGCCTATGCAATCCAACGAATCGCTAAAGATGACATCTGGCACATCAATCTGTAGTAAAAGATCGCGCTGTGTCTTTCGTTCCGCAATTACATCCCCATATTCTTCACCGTCAATTAGTTGATTCAATTCATCCGGTAAAAGATAGAAAATTCCACCATTTAAGTTATAACGATCATCCAATTCAACTAAGGAACGTCGAATCTGCTCATATCCGAGCATCAGGTAAAATTTAGCTGTTTCCCGAAAAGGCATATAACGCCTTGTAAAATCCAATTCACCCTCAATCTGTTTTCGTAATCCTGTCTTTTTTTCAGTTATCTGAGCAAGTTCCTTTTCTGCTGCTTCACGTTGTTCAATTTGGCGTGCCACCTGTTCTTGTGTTTCTTCATTGTTCTCCACAGTATCATGACGAAAGGATGCGATAATCTGTTTAAGGTAATCTGTATTTTCCCGCCACCTCGGTTGTGCTAATTCAAACTCTCCTACTGCACGATGTCCATATTCTTTTATGAAATCTTCAAGTGTCATTTCGTCGTTTGCTACTTGCTGTAGCTTCTCATTCGTCTCTACGGTGAGATTCCCGGATATCCCACTTATCAATTTGCTTGCAAGGTTCGTTGCGTTTGTTTCATCAATACATTTCTTAAGTGCGATTTCCAACCGTTGCAGTGAAAATGCTGCGAGCACTGTAGCGGTAAGCACCTTCGGGGCAAATTCATCCAATGTTTTTAAACACCATACTCGAAACTTGTTGACCAACTCCACATCTGAAAGCTTTGAATATGATGATTTTTGTTCATTCTCAACATCTTCACGAAACTGCGGAAATATTTGTGTTGTCAACTCCTGATCGAAACCGGTGCGAAACTTTCGTAATTGCATTTCTGCTTTTGTCATACGGACTATGTAAAGTGGAAGTTTGAACCAAAATGAGGGTGTACTATGCTTAATATCTAATGCTGCTTGAGCATACATCGCTTTCTGTGGTTGCTGTTTCAGTTCAGCAAAATTATGCACTAACGGGTATCCATCAAAAAACAGTTCTGCTTCACGGTTCAAGTTGACATATATTCTTCCGCAGATGAGGTCCAAAATACCGTTTTTATCTACTTTTTTACTTGGATAAAAACCTAAACTACGATATGCCTTACCTAATCCACCTTCACCTGACATAAATTGCTTCATAATCATCCATGTCATTGGCAACGGAGCAGGTAAAACTTCTGCGAGGTTATGATGACTCCAGATTGTGCCACGTGTGTCTGAAAGTGTATTCAGTATCTGAATTTCTGATTCGCGTAACTTTGCAATTTCACCGTCAATGCCATCAACAGATATTTGCTTCTGTGCGTGAGTTGTAATTGACCTTGCCTGTAACAAGACAAACTTATTATCTGCAAGTGCCCACTCAATATCCATCGGTTGACCATAGAGAGTTTCTACCTGAATTCCGAGTTGTCCAAGTTGTTTTAATTGTTCATCTGTGAGACTCGCGATATTCTGCTGTGAAGATGAAACTTCACTCACACCAGATTCTGTAATCATCTCACGTTTTGATGCAACGGTTTTATCTAATACTTCACCTGTTGTACGTGAGATTTGGAAACTATCAGGTGTAATATCACCAGATACAACCGATTCTCCTAACCCCCAATTTGACTCAATTATACTTACGTTTTCGTCAAAAGGACTGACAGTAAAAAGAACACCTGAAACATCCGCTTGACACATCTCTTGAACAACCACTGCCATTGCTAACCCTTCATTTGCAATACCTTGTGTTTGTCTATATGCAATTGCACGTTCAGACCAGAGCGATGCCCAACACGCTTTCAGGGCATCTAAAAGTCCATCGGTTTTTACATTCAAAAAGGTGTCCTGTTGTCCTGCAAAGCTTGCGGTTTCTAAATCTTCTGCTGTTGCACTGGAACGAACAGCGACAGTGTCTGTCTGCAATTCTTCGCACGCTTTTAAAACCGTTTCAATTAATTCTGGTGCTAACTCAACAGATTTTACGTTATCCGCATTCTGTTCAGATAAATGATCTACAGAAAAACGGTAGGCATCTGTGGTAACGCAGAATCCTAGTGGCACGGTAAATCCTGCCTTTGTCAATTTCCCAAGATTCAGACCTTTTCCACCGACATGTGGAATATCATCATCGTCAATTTCTGAGAAACGTTTGATATATGACATAAGTATAGATTTGGCTGCAAAGGTTGGTACAAGTGGAATTAGTATAGCAGCATCCATGGGGTGTGTAAAGTTTTTCGCACCAAAAATATTACCTAATAATATACGAATTTTGAAATAATACAAAAAAATAACATAAAAGCAAAATTTTAATTTGACATTCACTATTTCCTTATGTTATAATTAGTATAATATATCGTTTTCAGATTGGACATGAGACAATTATGTTTAAGTGCGTTGATCCTACGGAAACAGGTGTGTTTTTAAATTTTCACTTATATGTTAAATAAAACAGAACCAAAAAGAAACAAAAATAAAAAAACGAAAATCGCGTCACATTCCTTGTCCTGACTGAATTCATCACGTCATTGTGACGTAACAAAAGGTCACAATTTACCAGGATTATTTAGTTTTCGGTTTTTCTGATGCATTTCATCACAAACGTTAATGTAATGTAGGTAAGGTAACGTGAGTTCGGTATTAGTAACGAGTTTAAATATATAACCTGAAATCGTAATATGTAACTGTTGAAATTGGTTGAATCCACATCCTAAATTCCGTTGTCATTGTTTTGGTAGAATAATCCGAATTTTCAGAGTCATTCTTGACCAAATAGGTCATAATAGCCCTGTAAAACCAGACAGCATATAGGTTCACGACACATGAATAAATTGTTCATTTTTCTGCTTGACTCTGAAAACTCTGAATCTTTAGAATGAAAGTAGTGTAAATATCATCATATAAAAAGGATCGACTTCTGGCACACAACACTATTCATTAATCGAACTCACGTTAAGGTAATACTTAGGAACTCAACATGGTAGTAGGCACCGATGCAATTCAAACCTAACTATTAGTCCAACTCGTCAACTATAAATTGATAAAACTACAGTATATCTCATAAATCGTTTATCCGATCTCTTACAGAAAATCATATCTTCATCGTAGGGGCGAGGTTGCCTCGCCCCAGAAAGAAAGGGAGCCTCTAATCGGGCGGGGAGACCTCGCCCCTACAAGTGATTTATGAGATACGTTCTAAATAACCCTGACAATTTACCAACCCACTTGACAGTTCTGAGTGATTTCCGTAAACTGAATAGATGTTACAAAATGCAACCGAAATACTAACAATTATTTTCTCTGCATTGATTCAGCGGTTGTTTTATACAAAACCTCTGCCCAAAGAATTCACACCTAAACGCATTCTTGTAGTCAAACTTGACCATATTGGGGATGTTTTGTTAGCGACACCTGTGTTTTCAAATCTACGCAAGGCTTATCCAAACACAGAACTGCACGCACTCACTGGCACTTGGAGTCGTATCATTCTTGAAAACCATCCGGATGTAGATAAGGTTTTAACATACAATTCACCTGCATTTTGTCGATCTGGACAACCAACAACAATAAAGGAAACATACCAACTTTATCGACAATTACGTAGTCATAAATACGATCTGTTGATAGAACTACGAGGTGATTTTCGGATTGCCTGTTTTTCGCTTCTGGATGTCACACCAAAACGCATCAATCGTGCTTCCTTGCAGATAGCAAACAGGTTAGGTTCTCGACAATTTAGTGGCACACATGAAACAATCCGAAATCTTGATGTTTTAATGCAAGCAGGTATTCCAACACCGATACAAGAGACTTCATTTGATGTCTCAAGAGAAGATGAAATGTGGGTATCAGATTTCATACTGACGCAAGATTTTAATATTCAGTGTCCTCTCATTGCTATTCATCCAGGGTCACCGATTCCATTAAAACGATGGAAACCTGAACGATTTGCTGAATTGGTGGATTGGTTGATAAAACAGAAAAACGCACAAATTATATTTGTTGGTGTAAATGATGAAATTCCAATTATTGAGGAAATCCAGAATTTGATGATAGGAGAATCTACTAACATTGCAGGTAAAACTACCATCCCACAGTTAGCATCCATATTAAAGAAATGTAAGCTATTTATAGGGAATGATAGCGGTCCGATGCATCTTGCTGCAGCAGTAGGTACACAGACAATTGGACTTTACGGTCCTGGCGACCCAACACGATTTGGTCCTGTTGGAGACAAGTGCCAAACTATCCAGAAGAAACTTGATTGTCCACAGTGCTCAGGTAATACTTGTCGATTTGGGGAAGATGGGTGTATGTCTATTATTCAGGTTGCAGATGTGATTCAATTAATAGAAGATTCTGGATACCTCACATTGAAATCGGGTGATGTTGAAAAGATCTAAACCAAGCAATTTCCTAATACAATTGAAGTGAGTATTTTTTATTTACTTTTTAATGTGAATTTGGTATATTGATGGCAAGTAACGAATTGTGTGTGAGAGGAAATCAATTTTTAGTGTAAATTATTATCGGATACTATATTAAGCTGCCCCATTTTGTGCAGCTTAATCTTCTGGATGCACTATTTTGTGCAGCAAACATATCACAAATTGGAGATAATCTACATATAACGCCTATTTGTTAATGGCACATAAATTGCATAAAGAAGTGTAGGTTTAGTATTATCATATAAAAATTTTGTATCAAAACCGATTACGTATAAATATTATGAGGTGAAATAATGAGTGTAAAAAGAACGTCAGGTGCCTTAATGACTTCGCTCGTGCTTCACTTAGTTTTAGCTCTTATTGCGGGACTCTATTTTGTAACGCAAACACAAACATTTAAAGATTTAGTTGGAGTTGAAACACTTGAACCACCAGATCCACCGAAGCCAAAGGTACGAAAACCGATCGTAAAGAAGATTCTTAAACCGATCGTTCCTGTTGAAAGCACGGTTGTTGTTGAGCAGGTACAAGTTCAACCACGTTTAACAACTGCGTTTGCGCCAAAGGTAACTGAAAATATCCAACAGACGACGTTAGAATTTTCTAACCAAGCTATTAAAGTAGATGCGCCGATTAATCCGAACGTGCCAAAAGTTGTTAGACCAAACGCACCAGTTCCGGAGGTAGTAACCCATACAGACTTACCTGTGTCTAATGCCCCAAGTGCATTAGCTTTTGCCGGTCCTGCAGCAAGCGCACCTTCTGCTGGTCCAAAAAACATTGCACGTGGTATTGCAGGTAGTCCTGTTCAGGTAAAAGTTCAAATCCAACGTCCGCCAGGTCTTGCCATGGTAGAAAACGTTGGTGTTGCGCGTGACGCACTTGGTGAAGTTGCTGATAGCATTACGCTTGGTAACGTTGAAGTTCCACCATTGCCCAAAGGTGAACCGGGTGGACGCGTCATAGGAAAAGGTCGTGACATTCGCGGTGTGCTGCGTTTCACACGAATTCGTCATACCCTTTCTGACTGGTGGGCAGACTCATCCTCGTTGAACGCCCTTACCAAATGGCTCAACGAAAAAACCAAGATCAAAACGGACATGAACGTTGAAGGTGGTTCGCTCAAACTTACCGATGCTAATCTCTATAAAACACCGCTTGCCTTTATGACAGGACACGATCCGGCACTCGTCCGATCACGGAACTTGCTCGGCAAACAGTACGGTGGTGGTAAAATGGATAGCCGGTTGACTGAATCCGAAGCTGCTGGACTCCGTAAATACCTTGTCGAAAAAGGTGGATTCCTCGTCTTTGATGACTGCGGTGTAAATGCACCCGCACAAGCAATGGTCCGTTTGTTCATTGCACAAATGCGCTATGTCATGCCCGAATATCAAATTGAAAGAATTGATAACGGACACGAGATTTACGACAATTTCTACGAAATGGGTGGTCCACCCGTCGGATTTGACATTTTCTGGTGGGGTACAAGACCGCCGAGACGGAACTATCTTGAAGGATTTTCTGTCGGTGAAAAATTATCTGTATTAGTTGTCCGGCGTGACTACATGTGCGCAATGGAAGCTGTCAGTCTGCCAACACGTAGTGTTCACTATTCGCCTGGTGTCTATCGCTTTATGACAAACGTAGTCGTTTATGCATTGACACACGGTGCCATTTCCGACTATTCCGGTTATGTCCCCGAAGACACCTTAGCACAGAAAGAACTTCCAACTCGTGCACCTGAAGCAGCCAAAATTGGCGCAACTGAATAACTATCTATTTTAGTTTTATTCAGTTCTATCTAAATTATTCATAATCTCCTGATGTTGGTTCATTTGACCATCATCAGGAGATTTTTTATGCCTATGATGAATAACAAAAATACATAGATATTGAACAGAAACCGTGCTATCATGCAATCATGAATATAACAACCAATTAGAGGTGATAAATAAATTGAAACTTGGCGTATCCACTTATTCCTATTGGCACTTCACACCTGAACGAGTACCCATTGAACATGTCATAGAAGAAGCGGCAAAACTTGAACTTGACGGTATTGAAATCTTGCATCAACAAATGGCATCCGAAGCCACACCATATCTACAGGAACTAAAGCGACTTGCCTTTATTCATGGACTTGATCTCTACGCGCTTTCCATCCATCAAGGCTTCGTTTCTCCAGAGGCACACACACGACAAAGAAATATCAACCACACGATACATTGCATACGACTGGCTCATGAACTCGGTATACCATCAATTCGACTTAATTCCGGACGATGGGGGACCGTTGAATCATTCAACGAGTTAATGAAAACAGAGGGACAAGAACCGGCACTTCCAGACCACACAGAAAATGACGCGTTTGATTGGGTAATTGCATCAATCGAAAAATGTCTACCAGATGCTGAGAGATACGGTGTTGTCCTTGGACTTGAAAACCATTGGGGATTGACCTGTACACCTGAGGGAGTTAATCGTATCGTTTCGGCATTCGAGTCAGACTGGTTGAAGGTTACAATGGATTGTGGCAATTTCCTTTCTGACCCGTACGACAAACTGGAACAGATTGCGCCAGAGGCAGTACTTGTACATGCCAAAACTTATTACGGTGGTGGAGAATGGTATTCTCTTGATCTGGACTATGCAAAGATCGGTGAGATACTAAATAGTGTGGATTTTCAAGGGTATGTTTCCATTGAGTTTGAAGGAAAAGAGGACGCACACACCGGTGTGCCAAAAAGTGTAGAGATGCTGCGTAATAGTCTCAATCTATAAGGTAAACAAAAAGGCGGGTTCGGACCCGCCTACTACGGTTTTTCATGCCTAATCTGATTCCCAAGGGGCAACTTCACCTACAGCGGGTGGTGCTGGAAAGCGACTAACCACATCCACCGGTCGACCCAAATCTGATGATTCAAGTACCCTTTCACATACTTCTAACACATGCCGAGCCTGTGCACCATTGCAACGTGGATTACGGTCATTTCTGATTGCATCAGCAAAATCAACGACACCTTTACCCCAATCCAGACCGGTATGGGATTTTGGCGGGGAGGGCTCATCTTGCCAACCAGATTGCGGTGTGAATTTCTTAATACCTCGACCATCGTCATGCGCTTGAAGTGAGAATCCACCTTTTGTACCATGAATCTCATAAGGTGGAAGCTGAGAGGTTACGGTAAAACTGTGATATATAAAACCGTGTGATCCATCATCTTGTGGCACATCAAACTCAAGCACTGCGAACCCATGATCCTTCTCTGTTACTTCAAACTCAGTACCTTGCCGTGGTCCTGTTGTTAAAATTCGTTTAGGTACAGCAACTCTGGCAAATCCGTGAACTGTTTTAACAGGTCCAATCATTGTTGTCATAGCAGTCAATGGATAGGGTGCGACATCTCGGAAGGGACCCGCATGCATTAAAAACGCATCCGCACTTGGATGCCAATGTTCCAAAGGTCCACCGAAATTACCAAGCGTAGATATAACATCTCCAATTTCACCGTCACGAATCCGCTGCCAGACGTTTTGTTGAACATAACCGAGTATTGCAGATGGCGCACATGCCAATTTTAAGCCGTTAGTTTCTGCTGTTTCTACAAGTTCGTTTGCTTCATCGGTCTTAATAGAAATCGGCTTTTCAGAATAAACATGTTTACCGGCTTTCAAAGCAGCAAGTGAAACTGGATAGTGAGAGATATGTAAAGTTAGGTTAACAATCGCTTCCACATTTGGGTCGTTGAACACTGCCTCAAGCGATGGATATACCTTACCGCCGCCTCTCTCTGCAAGTGCCTTTGCGCGTGCTTCTTCTTGGTCATAATAGCCTATCAATTCAATATGATTGGGATATGCTTGACACCGTGGTTGATAGCCTCCTGCTGCAATCATACCACAGCCAACAATAACTGTTCGTAATGGGGTAACGTTAGACATATTTTCTCCTAACTTATAATGTTTCTATCTTGGATTCTCATGCTACAATCCTTTAAGCATATCAAATTATTCGTATATTGCCAATTTAAAACTATTCCTGCACCTTGATTTTTCCTTGACATCTCAAGAAAGGTCGTTGTAAAATAGTGATTATAGGATGGATAACATTATGCAAAAAACATGCACAACAATTCAGATTACCATAGTATTCGTACTCATTACTTTAACGGGATGTGCCTCATACAAAACTGCCAGAGTACAAGATTATAATCAGTTCGCTGTAAAGACTGCACAAGCAGGACTCTGGAATGAAGCAATATTTCGTTGGAATCAGATTATTTCTATCGACCCAGACAACGCTGCTGCACATAACAACTTGGGAGTTGGTTACGAGGCACTCGGAAGGATAGAGGAAGCGAAATCAGCATATCAACGCGCTACCGAACTTAACCCCGACAGTAAATACTACCGTATTAATTACCGTAGATGCAGGCTACATATTCGTCGCAGTGGTACCGAAACTAATGAAACAGAACCTGAATCCACCGATCAACCAATAGAAAACACATCTGGGAATCATTCTGATGAACAATAAATTAAAACCACTCATTCAACAGTTTCCACAACAAAGGATACGTCTAAATCAACACATAATTACATGTGTTATGCTTATTATGGCATTGACAATATCTGCTTGTGGTAATAAGGTGGCACGCGTTCCTATTCCGATTAAAGTGCAATCCGAGATTGACATTGGCACTTATTCAAACTTTGCTGTGTTGCCGTTTGTAATTGAGAAAAGTAGCACCAAGTTAGATAAAATTCCTGTTGAAATTGGTCCCGAAATTGCCCAAATATTAAGGAGCAATTTAACGCGTCAGAAACATTTTAAAGTCGTCAATAAGCAAGAAACTGAACGGTTGATGACTGGAGAACAAGTTGAAGAAGAATTGCTTGCAGACACAAAACGTTTGAGCGAATTAGGTCAGTATTTTGAGGTGAAGGGTATTATAGTCGGAAGTTACCGGTTTTATACTGATACCCGTCCCCGACGTTATTATGGGGAACGATATTCATATAATCAACAAAGGTATGTGATGGACTATCAGGATTATATGCAGAAAACCTATCTACTGTCACTTCGGGTAATGATAATTGATGTTGATACTGGAAATATTATCTGGGATGAGGATTATATTCAACAGGCAGCAGAGGCACACAGTCTCGGTTCATTCGTTTTCGCGCAAATAGCACCAAAAGAAACAACATTAAGAGAACTGAGCAGACGCGCTGTGTCCGATTTTACACGGGAAATATCACCGCATTATGAAGAAGAAGACCGATTTCTTATGCGATAGATCTATCCGTATGAAAGTCTACATGATATTTACGTTGTCTTAATAATGAAATACCGAATTTAGAATTCTATTCGTGATGACAACAAACACAAAGGGTAAACAGATGCGTAAACAAAAAAACACCCTCCATAAAAATACTATAGGTCATAACAACATCGCGCGATTTTTTCTTTGCTTTTGTTTGATAATATTTATTTCATCAAACGTATTTGCACAAGGGTTTGGTAAAAACAAGATTACTACCAAACGTTTTGATTGGCACGTACACCGCACCGAACACTTTGATATTCACTATTATCCAAGTGAAGCGAAACTTGTACCAGTCATGGCTGCAATCGCTGAAGAAGCGTATGAAAAGCATAGCGAAGACTTTGAACATGAACTTGAAGATAGAACACCTCTTATACTATACAAATCACACAGAGATTTTCAGGAAACGAACGTCATTCTTCAAGAGTTACATGAAGGCATTGGAGGATTTGCGGAACTTTTTAAACACCGCATTGTTATACCTTTTACTGGCTCACTTGAAGCTTTCCGTGAAGTAATTTATCATGAGCTCATCCATATCTTTCAATATGATATACTTTATCAGAAACCGCATGCAAGTATCTATAGTGGAGAGTTTCTCTATTCTCCACCTATCTGGTTTATGGAAGGAATGGCGGATTATTTTGCTGAAGATAATGATGCTATCGGTGAAATGGTGTTACGGGATGCAAGTTTCAACAACAATATTGTTCCACTGACACAATTACAGAATTTTAATCGGCTTAGTTCACCTTACCTTGGTTATAAGATGGGACAGTTAGCCGTTGGATATCTTGTCCAGACTTACGGACGTGAAAAAATCGCTGAAATTCTGCGAGGATTACGGCAGAGTCGAACCAAGGATATAGACCATGTATTCAAAAATGTCTTGAGTGTAAGTCTTAAAGAGTTTGATAAAGGATATCGTCAGATGGTACGTAAACGATATTGGCCCCTGATAGAGGATAAGGAGTTGCCAAGCATCGTTGCACGGAAACTAACCGAACAATCACGATTTTCTCACAATATAAAACCTGTTTGGTCTCCGAGTGGTGATCTCATTGCTTATATCACCGCAAATGATGGTTTTTTAGAAATCGTCCTGATGTCAGCAAAAACCGGAGAAAAACTGAATCGTATTACCAAACGTTTCTTCCGCAATAAATATGAGGAAATTAGAACCGACTCCAGCGGTTCTGATCAAAGTCTGGCATGGTCACCTGATGGTGATCACATTGCCTTTATCGGTAAACATAGAGATGCAAATTATCTTGTAGAAGTCAATATCCTTACACATAAGCTGACACATTATGTTAAGCTTGATTTTGATACTGCAAACTCACCAAATTACGATAGCATAGGTAAACGTGTTGTTTTCTCCGCACTTAAAGAAGGTCAAACAGACCTATATATTATTGAACTGGAAAATGAAGCAATCAAACGATTAACTCAAGATCCCTACAATGACACACATCCATCTTGGCATCCAACTAAAAATGCAATCATCTACGCTTCAGAACGCGAACATAAAAACCGACTTGTCTTAATTGATATTGATCAACAAACAGAACAGATACTCACAGATAGTACATTAAACGCAATTAGTCCTGTTTGGACATCCAACGGTGAATCTGTGTTGTTTTGTGCTGACCTGCACGGTGTGTATGACGCATACACACTCAACCTTAATGACCGACAGATGACACGTCTCACGAATCTGATAACGGGTTGTTTCAACCCCACTTTTTCACCCGATGAGAATCGACTGCTGTTTAGTGCGTATGATAATGGGAAATATGATATTTGTGTCATGGAATCCGATAACATTCTTGAGGAGAAAGTTGAGATCGCTCCGGTAGAAACCCAACCTGTTGCAATTCTTTTAGATTCTGATATTGCTGAACCAAACTATAGAATAGCGAAACGAAAGTACAGCACAAGATCCTCTTTCCAATTGGACGCAATATTCCCTGAATTTAGTTATGGTGCAGATGGACTACTTCGAAGCCAAATCCAATTAAGTGCAAGCGATATGTTGGGTAATCACCGTGTCGGACTAAGTGTGATTAATCAAACAGGTGGGTACCTTATTCCCGACTTTATCGCGCAATACGGGTTTTTGACGCATCGTGCTGATGTTGGCGCGGTTATTTTTAATTATCATCAATACCATTTACTTGGTTCAATACGCAATCAACGTGGTATTTTACAACGTGTCACAGGTGCTGGTGGGTATATGAGCTATCCATTCGACAGATATCATCGGTTAGATCTACAGTATTCAATGTATACGACACCATTTTCCTATAATTTTCAAACGCGCGATCCTTTTAATTATTATGACCGTGGACTTCTTTCTATTGGATCCATGGCTTTTGTTGGAGATGATACGATGTGGCGAGAATGGGCACCCTACAGTGGCACGCGTTACCGTTTTGAAATTGAACGGTCGTTCCCAACGTTTGGAAGCCAATTAACACTTACGAATGTCGTATTTGATTTCCGAAACTATTTCGGTTTAGGGAGACGTACAACTATTGCTACCCGATTCTTACTTGGTGGAAGTTTCGGTACAGATAAATCCCTATTTTATCTCGGTGGAATTGATACGCTTCGCGGGTATAACTACGAAGACTTGGTCGGATCCCGTATCGGACTGTTCAACGTAGAGTTTCGCATTCCGTTCATAGATGTCCTATATTTCGGTTGGCCCATTCGTTGGTCAATCGGAGGTATCGGTGGTATTCTTTTTGCTGATTTTGGCGGAACATGGTCTGATTTACAATACGGTCCCGATAATCCATACAATATGTTTGACCGTGAAGGTCTTCGTATTCGGCTTGATGATCTAAAAGGTTCTGTAGGTGTCGGACTAAGACTACGGCTTGGTCTGTTATCCTTAGATTTCGCCGCAGCACGGCACACCGATTTAAGAAGCGTCAAACCCGGTTTCAAATACCATTTCGGTTTAGGACAAGCATTTTAGATATAGCTGCGGCATATAAGGTCTCACATACAAAATAATGAAGAAGTCGGACTAAATCATATATTCCAGACAAGGAGTAACAATGGAATCAAGAATGAAACGTTTTGTCATCTCTATAGGGGTATTAGCAGTCCTCGGTGGAGCATTTGCAGCTTGGATCAATATATTCCCAGATTTATTATGGTTCAAGATGGTGCAATATCCCAACATTTACACCAAAATCCTTACAACAAAAATCTTAGTTGGTGTTATCGTTGGCGTGGCATACCTAATAATCCTTTTGGTTAATCTGTTTATAGTTTATAAACTAACACCCGCCCAACTCAGTCCAGCTTTCCTCGGTGGAACTGAATTCACTGGTGGAGAAACCAATACCCGTAAGATGATATATGGAGGACTCACGCTCATTGCAATCCTGTTTAGTATATTGATGGGGTATACCGCAATTGATCGTTGGGAAGTCTTTTTACGGTATACGCACGCAGAAGATCTGAATTTCCAGTCTGCTACACCAATAGTAGTTGAAGATAATATTGCTTCAAACGAAGTCACTGTTTCAACTTTAGAACTTCAAGCAAAAAAGATTAAGGTTGGTGATCAGGTAAGAGTTCATGTTGATGGGAATGACCCAATAACTGTCCAAGTCGAAGAGGTAATCACAAGAAGTCTTGAACAGGAGGGAAAACAGATAACGATACCGGTTGGTCTACGTTTTGATTCTGAGGTTCAGATTGAAAGTGGACAAACAGCTTATTTTACATCTGCGGCACGCGACCCAATTTTTGATCAAGAAGTATCTTATTATGTTTTCAAAATGCCTTTAGAACGATATATCATCGGCACATTCTTCGGTATCTTTTTCTTAGTAACGATTTTTGCAATAATCATCTATTTTTTCCACGGTTTGATCACAGGTGAAACAAACCAACTAAGGTTTCAACCCCCAGCGAGTGTGAAAGCACATCTGTTCACTTTAGCAGCGTTGACGCTGCTATTCCGTGCATGGAACTACCGTTTTGTTATGTTTGATCTGTTATATACATCAAATGATGTAGTGCGTGGAGGTGGTGGATATGCTGCAATAAACGCCCGACTACCAATCCTATGGATTATGTTAGTAATCACCATTTTGTGTGCCATTGTTTTTATAATAGGCATTTTCCTACGACGCAATACTATTGTTTTCACAGGATTTATTGTATTCATAGTTGCTGGTTTCCTTGGACAGTTATATCCAAGACTTGTTCAGACCTACCGTGTTGAACCTAACAAACAGGTATTAGAACAAAGTTACATTAACTATAACATCAAGGCAACACTCAATGCATATGGATTAGAAATCAACACTGTGACCGAAGAAGAATACCCGCTAACAAAGCAACTCTCCTATGCTGACATAACGAGTCCTGAGAATGAACCAGTTCTCAATAGTATCCGTCTTTGGGATTGGCGTCCCTTGCGCAGAACATTCCGCCAACTGCAAGAACTACGATCACAATACGATTTCTTTGATGTTGATATTGATAGGTACAAGGTCAATGACGATATTCAACAAGTGATGCTATCCGCACGTGAACTAAACATCAATGAACTCCCACCAGCCGTCAGAAATGATTGGTATAAACAAACCTATACATATACGCACGGCTATGGAGCAGTTGTCAGTCCTGTAAACGAAATAGTGAACGGTAATCCAAATATGTTCATTAGAGGATTACCCCCAATTGAGTATGAAGACCGATGGCCTCATAGGTTTAACGCAGACCCGGGGCCACGCATTTACTACGGTGAGCGGACCGACAGATACGTCATTGTTCACCCACAACGCACAGAATTAAAACTTGAATTTGACTATCCACAAGAAGGTCAACAGTATGTTGACTACGCTTACCAAGGTAATGGAGGTGTTCAACTTTCTTCTTTCTGGCGTAAACTGGTCTACATGCTCAAGTTTAATAATGAGATTAAATTTATCTTACCTGGTGAAATTAAATCTACAAGTAAAGTGCTCTATGATCGAAATATCAAAAGGCGGATTCACAAAATTGCTCCTTTCTTACGTTATGACGGAGATCCTTATGCTGTTATTCATAATGGAAGACTTGTTTGGATGATTGATGCGTATACTATCACTCATCGATATCCATATTCCGTTTCAATGAAAGAGTTTATTCAGCAAAGAAGACAACAGGGTCCCATGAACCAACGGGATGGTCAACCGTGGGGAAACTACATCCGAAATTCAGTTAAGGTAGTCGTTGATGCTTATGATGGGGCAGTTGATTTTTACCTCATTGAACAGGTACAAGATCCGATTGTTGAATGTTACCGTAAGATATTCCCGTCCCTTTTTAAACCATTTAATGATATGCCTGCTGACTTAAAAGCGCATATCCGTTACCCAACTACGATGTTTCTCATCCAATCACGAGTCTATCAAGATTACCACATGAAAGATCCGATAACATTTTATGCTGGTGAAGACCAATGGGAAATCGGTACAGAACTTTACGACAATACAGACGCACAAAGCAGACAAGTCACTACGCCGACACAGCAAGTCAGTCCTCTTACACCCCAAAGTATAGTAGAGAAGAACTTACCGAGTAATGTACAACCAGTTGAACCGTACTATGTTATCTTACGTCTGCCAGGGGAAGAAAAACCTGAATTCATGCTGATGTTGCCGTATACACCTCGGAACAAACCAAATCTTATCGCATGGCTTTCCGCGCGATGTGATTTACCGCAGTACGGTCAGCTTCTCGTCTACCGATTTCCTAAGAGGGAATTGGTCTCCGGTCCAATGCAGGTTGAAAACTTTATTAGTCAGAAACCAGAGATTTCACAGCAAATCAGTCTATGGAACACGCAAGGCACACGTGTTCTACGCGGCAACCTACTAATTATGCCGATGAACAGTGCGCTTCTATATATTGAACCCATTTATATCCAGTCTGAAGATGAGAAAACAGCTATCCCTGAACTAAGACGTGTCGTTGTCGGTTATGAAGAAGAAGATAACCTTCATGTCGTGTGGGGAGAAAGTCTTGATGATGCACTCAGAGAGATGTTCGTAAATACTTTGGGTTCACAAAGCGATCTCTCTGCTACAATAGACGGTACTGTTGAAATAACTGAACAACCGCAAGTTGCGGCATCGGTGCGCGGGTTAATAGAACAGGCGGTCGGTTACATCAATAGCGCAAAAAATGCACAACGTAACGGTAATTGGGCAGAGTACGGACGGAATCTTCAACTCTTAGAGAATACATTGAAACAACTTGAAGAAAATGTACAAGAGTAATATAATATCTAAAGATATTATATAGTCAATAATGATTTATACGAAGGAGGTGAATCAGATGTCTCTTGATTGGAAACCACGTCACAGGGATATGATTATAGGTGGAATTCCTTGGCTTGCAAGAATTACCGATAAAGCGAATGCAAAACTACAAGGAATAATCGGTGAATACATATACCCGTGACCGCAGGACAAAATGTTCCTGGAGGAACATAACATTTCTGCTGACGAATTTGTTGAAATGGTAGAGAACAATCCATCAGATGATGAGATGATTGCTGCCATGAAGAAATTGAATAGTTAATATTAACTATATTATCTAAGGTGTAGAATTAATAGTTTTCGGTGGGCAGCCAGTCAACCGAAAACATATTGTAATAGTTTCAACAGTGTGTTTATGTGCGCGTATTCAAACATATATCGCGCATTGGAGATAGTTTTCATTGAAACTAAAAGAATTACGCGATGAAATAAATAGTATAGATGATCAACTCCTAAACCTTCTTCAGAAACGTGCGGAGATTTCCAAGAAGGTAGGTTCATTAAAGGCGGATTCAGGTGCGGAAGTACATGTTCCACATCGTGAGCACCAAATACTTAATCGTCTCAAAAAACAGAACCACGGTATATATCCTGAAAATTCGATTGAGAAGATTTGGACTGAGATTTTCAATGCTTCACGAGGTGTGCAAACTCCAAATAGAGTTGCTTTTCTTGGACCACAAGGCAGTTTCGGACACACAGCAAGTCTATCGTTTTTCGGTGTTCATGCTGAAATGATTCCAATAACACCACAGGTTGATATCTTTACAGAAGTAGAAACAGAACGTGCCGATTTTGGTGTTGTTGCAATACAAAATTCAGTTTTCGGGACCGTTCGAGATGTTTTAGAACGATTCCAACATACATCTCTGAATATCTGCGCGGAGATATTCCAACCTATACAACACAATCTAATCTCAAAATCCCAAATCCCTGAGGTTCAACGTATCTATTCGCACAGTCAATCCTTTGCACAATGTAGATTGTGGTTGACTAAGTTTATGAAATCCGTTGAACAGGTAGAAGTGGTGAGTACGTCTGAGGCGGCACAACGTGCAGCAAATGAGCCAAATTCCGCAGCTATCGCAAGTAAACTTGCAAGTGAGATCTACGAAGTTCCTGTGTTAGTTGCCTCTATCATGGATGAACCTAATAATACAACACGTTTCCTTGTTATAGGGGAACAAATTGTTGGAAAAAGTGGTTATGATTGCACCTCTATCTTCTTCGCAGTTGAAGACAAGGTTGGCGCATTGTACGAAGTATTAGAAGTCTTAGAAAAGCATGATTTGAGCCTAAGTTATATAGAATCACTCCCTTCCAAAACCAAATCTTGGGAATATATCTTTTTTGCGGATATTGAAGGTCATATTGATGATGACAACGTAAATTCTGTTATTGAACATCTTGAGAAGATATGCCGTGATGTCAGGATTCTCGGTTCTTATCCTCGCGGCACAAAATAACATTACCAGTACACCGTAAAATGCCTTTCAGTATTCTCTATTATACAATTCTTCATAATTCCTAAATAGAGAACAATGTTAAACACATTAACCCAACAAATTCAGTCTCGTGCCCACGAACTCGGATTCAAACTTGTCGGGGTTACCCCTGCCGAAGAGAGTCAGACCATTCAACGTTATCGTGAATGGATTGCCAACGGTTATGCTGGCAAGATGGGGTATCTTGAAAGACACCTACCGCTTAAGGAAGATACCAGAAAACTTCTACAGGAAACTAAATCTGTTATCAGTCTTGCCATGAACTATTATACCCTGGATCCTCCAAAAGAACTCGCTGAGGATCCATCACGTGGTCAAATATCTCGGTATGCGTGGGGTGATGACTACCATGATGTTATTCGAGAACGACTGTTATTGCTTGTAGAGTTCATAAAAGATGCTGCTGAAACTGAACTCAAAAGTCGCGTCTTCGTTGATTCAGGCCCCATTTTGGAAAGGGAATACGCTCAAAAAGCCAAACTTGGTTGGATAGGAAAAAACACCAATTTGATTAACTGGCGTTCAGGATCATGGTACTTTCTTGCAGAGGTGCTTGTCAGTGTTGATTTAGAATCAGAATCAGAAACTCTCCGTGGCAGCTGCGGGACATGTACAAAGTGTATTGAGGCGTGTCCAACAGATGCATTTGTAGAACCGAATATGCTTGATTCAAGGTTATGTATTTCCTACTTAACGATTGAATTAAAGGACAGTATTCCAAAGGAACTCCGACCCAAGATGGGGAACTTAATTTTTGGGTGTGATATTTGTCAAGAAGTATGTCCATGGAATAGCAAGGCAATGCCTACCACTGAACCTGCCTTTCATCCACGTGAAGGAAACCTTGTCCCTGAGTTGCTAACGCTTATCAGTATGACACAAAGCGAGTTCAGTGAAAAGTTCAAAGGAAGTCCGATTAAACGTGCAAAGCGAAGAGGTTTCTTACGAAATGTGATCGTTGCTATTGGTAATTGGGGAGCACGTGCTGCTGTTCCCGCTTTGAAGAAAGCCTTAGTTGACGAGGACCCCTTAGTTCGTAGCCATGCTGCGTGGGCATTGGGACAAATCGGTGGAAAGACTGCTAAACAAGCGTTGGAAACTCAAATAACATGCGAAGATGATATAGAGGTAATCTCGGAAATTCAGGATGCTCTCACATTCATAAACTAAATCTATAGGGCAATTGGGTCTTCTGAAATCTCTCCATTATCTGTCCCCTTTCCTGTCTGCTCATAATATAAGTGTGTTGTCAAAATTGCCCTATAGGTGTTAATTTAGTGCATCTGATACACCTTTCGTCCCTCTGGGACTTGTATTAGCTGGATAAACGTTTACTATACATCTGTCGCCTCTCCGAGGCTTTAGTGTCCATATCGTAGGTTGCTTTGCTCGCTCCGACCTACAGGACTGTATGTGAGAATACGGGCGAGGAAACCTCGCCCCTACGGAATGTAAGAAGCGTTGTGAGAATGTGAGCGGGGAGACCCCCGCCCCTACGGAATGTAAGAGGCGTTGTGAGAATACGGGCGGGAAGACCCGCCCCTACGAGTAAGGTTGATCTGAAATCTTTAGTGTATAAACTTCTTCCAGAAATCTATCGTAACGGATAGTACCCTCACCACCCATCTTATCAGCAATAGGCTTGCCAATTGTTCGTGATAGTTCAAATTTGCGTGTAGTAGATAGGTTTTCACGACGACTAAGAAATTCACGTATCATATCAAATTCGGTGTCACTCACTAACTCAGGTTTGATCCAATCACTGTAAAGGTTTTCTTGCGGAGTAATGTTGATAGGTGAGGAAGATACATTTAGGTTTGCACTGGTAAGTTTTATGTTTGACCGAGAAGTTTTAACAACAAGTGTACCTGCTGCCAAGTCCCCTAAACGTTGCCAATCCTTGTTAATCAACATAACGAACAGACCAGTACCATAACAAATTGGGAGAAAATCAACCACTCGCACGATATTACGGATTGCTGAATCTGCGAAACTAATCGGGTAACCCCCTTCTTTGATGACACGTATTCCAAGTGCACGTTTTCCGGGAGATTGTCCATTTGTCGTTATCTCAAATACCATGTAATATCCCCAAAATATGGCAAAGACGATTATTCCGCCAAGTGCTCCAAGCCATCTGCCGAATACTTCACCAAGTTCCACAATAAAACTGAAATTCACATAGGCACCGACAATAAAGATAAGTGCCAGTAATATCGTGTCCAGCAGTGCTGCATAGAAACGTGAACCGATACCTGCTTTCTGATAATTGATGTCAATCTGTTCAGGTGTTTCTACTGAAAGTTGTTCATTCATATATCCCTTTATGTGTGCGGCATACGGAGCGTGCTTACTACCATACGGGTAATAGCCCTCTATTTTTTTATCTATATTATATTAGGTTCGTTGAAATAATTGACTAATTCTTAACTACTATCAAGTGTTGGAACTTGTGATTTCACTTAGGTAATGGGTTGGTCTAAGTTCTGCTCATCTGCGGTTTAATGAGGTGTACGGAGAAATAATAATTGTTGAATGGGAGATTAAAGCAGTAGGAATGCATCGTCTACTTACTATACTGATATTGTTTTGTGAAATAGTATCCTTACTACATAGTAAACCACAATCCAAGTTCAGCAGTAGTAATTCCGAGAACTGCACCCGCTAAAACGTCTGTAGGGTAATGTACCCCCAGATAAACACGTGAAACTCCAACCAGTGCTGCCCACGAAAACATTCCTATTTGTATAACTGGAACATGGAAAATATTAGATACTAATGTCATTACAAGAAATGCAGATGTAGTATGTCCGGAAGGAAAACTGAATTGATCTGGTGGACGTACTCTAAAGTGAACATCATCAATCTTGTTATAAGGTCGGTCACGTTTCATTGACTGTTTTAGAAGATGATATAGACACCTTTCAATGGGAAATGCAACAAGGGCAGAAAATAAAAAGGTCTTACCCAACGTGCTACCAAATGATATATGTATATAGATTGCTACAATAGGATAAAGGTAACCGTTTGCGCTCCATGAAATTAATCTAAAAGAACGATTGAGTAAACGCCTATCACCCCAACCAAAGATACGGTGGAATAACAACGTATCCCAACGTGTTAAATTATTTGTAAATTCTCTTAACATCGCTAATTGATTACTGTATGTGTATATCAGACACATACTACATTAGAAATCCATAAACTAAAATGTTGAGTTTAGGATGTTAATGTTGATCTTTCCTCCTGTGTGTTCATTAACACATCTAAATAATCATAACTCTTTGTTTATCCTTTAATTCTCCAGAAAAACCCGAGTTTGATTATATGAAAAAATGCCTTATAAGTATACTCCATACACTTTGATATTTCAAGTACATTATTTTCAGGTATCTGACGGCTCCCAAACCTAAAGGATTGGGGTTCCTTAGGTCATCTTCTCACGCCTTGCGTATTTTGAAGATGTGGGCATCTTTTATCTCCTTATAGGAGACTCACTTGGGTTTAAGCCAAGTTTACCTTGCAGCAACTGCA
>JAJEAG010000056.1 GCA_022824265.1 Candidatus Poribacteria bacterium
ATTTTTCACCTCAAATGGCGTATTTTTTAAGGTGAAATATAGCAGATATAGCGCGAAAAATCACGCTATATCTGCATATTCACAAATATTAACGATTGTAATAAAAAATGACTAAAATACCTAAAACTAAATAACCCTGTAACATACCTTTTTCACTTGACATACAGCATACGATTTACTTAAAATAGAAAGAAGACTGTAAATGGAAATCCTGAAATGTCTACTGACAACAAACCGCAATTTACCACACTTGATATAGCCGAACTTACACGGATTACGATATGGGGTGTCGGTTTAATTGGTGGTTCACTTGGGTTGGCACTAAAGAAGTTTGGATTCAAAGGTCAAATCGCCGGTTTGGGACGAAACATTGGTAGACTTGAAAATGCACTACAACAAAATGCAGCTGATTTCGTCACAACAGATATAGAAGAAGGTATTTACAACTGTGATATAGTCGTTCTGTGTGTACCCGTTGACTTAGTACCAGAATTTGTAAATAGAATTATTGATGTCGTAGGAACACAAGAAAAAGGCATCGTTGTGACAGATGTAGGAAGCACAAAGTCTGAATTGGTCCATACAGTTCAGCAACATATTCAATCAGCGAAGACACATAGTGTGTCGTTTGTCGGTGGACATCCGATGGCAGGTTCACACGAAACGGGTGTCGGTGCGGCACGTGCAAATCTTTTTGAAAAGGCTAAGTGTCTTATAACACCTACAAATGACACTGATAATGATGCTCTACAGTTGGTAAAGAACCTTTGGGATTTTGTCGGTGCTATTCCATATCAATGCACACCAGAAGTTCATGATTTACTCATCGGGACTGCGAGTCATTTACCACATCTAATAGCAAGTCTACTCGCAAATACAGTGGCAGAAATGGAAATTCCAGAGGGAAAGGCATTAGAATTTACTGCTACCGGTTTTCGAGATTCTACAAGAATTGCTGCTGGGTCTCCTGAATTATGGACAGGTATTTTCATGCAGAACAGAGATGTCATGTTATCTCTAATTGACTCTTTCATTGGAAATATGAATGAAATCAAGACTTTGCTACAGAACAGTGATATTACAGAAATAGAACGTATACTCGTTGACGCGCAAGATATTGTATTGAAACATAGAAACTCATTAGGAGAGAAATGACAAAAATTGCACCTCGTGTAACGATTGCAATGGATGGTCCAGCAGGTTCAGGGAAAAGCACTGTAGCACGACTTGTTGCGGAAAAACTCGGTTTGCTTTACCTCGATTCAGGGGCAATGTATAGAGCTGTAACGCTCCTTGCAATACAGAATAGTGTTGAGGAAGACATATCGACACTTATTGAACTTGTAAAAGAGTGTAATATAGACTTTAGAGATAATGGTCAGAGAATAATTCTTAATACTGAAGATGTATCTGTTCAAATTCGGAGTCCAGAGGTAAATAAATTGGTTGCGGATATCGCGAAAGTTCCTGAGATCAGACATGAAATTGTCAGACATCAACAGAGAATCGGTGAAAATGGCAGTATCATTGCTGAGGGACGAGATTTAACAACCATAGTATTTCCCAATGCAGATTATAAATTTTACTTAGATGCCTCAGTCAAAGAGCGGGCAAAACGTAGGTTTGCTGATCTTCAAGCACAAAATGTTGATACCACGATAGATGCCGTTGAAGCAGAAATAAGTGCGCGCGATGAGAAGGATATCTCACGGAAACATAGTCCATTACGTGCAGCTGATGATGCTATACGAGTGGACACAACAGGTAAAACGATTGATGAAGTTGTAGACTTTATAGTAAAGCAAATAAAAACAAAAAACAAATGAGGAATCCATACTAAACGGAGGAGTAGCGAACATACGCAATTTAATATTCACATGTGGTATACCAACAACCAGTTCTGGTCCTCAAATCGAACATATCGATGGGGACATAGGATGACAAATCTGTTTTGTAAAGTGATAGGAGATCTTGAGGGATTTGGAGTGAACCATATTCCACGTCAAGGGGGAGTATTGATTGTTGCTAATCATATCAGTTTATTGGACCCAGTAATTATCGGGTCAGCAGCGAGCCGTGAAATAAATTATATGGCACGTAGCGATGTATTCGGTGTTCCGGGTTTGGGTAGACTTATAACTGCCTTTAATGCATATCCGGTAAATAGGTGGAGTCCAGACTTAGGTGCAATACGAAAAACTGTTTCACTCTTGAAAGAAGGAAATGCTGTTCTTATGTTTCCAGAAGGCACACGAAGTTATGATGGGAACTTAGGAAAAGCAAGTGACGGTGCTTGTTTTATTGCACATAGGGCAAATGTACCTACTATCCCTGTTTTCCACAATGGTGCAGAAAAGTTATTACCTCGTGGTAGTATGCGTCTTCGACGGGCAAAACTGACTGTCCGATTTGGTGAACCGATAGATTTTTCGGGTATAGAAGAAACTAATGTTAAACGTGAAATGTATCAACAGATGGGAGTTAGAATGATAGATTCAATCACACAACTACGTGATTCTCCCTTTGATTAGATTAAGTGTGCCACCTCTATGTAACTTGTAGGTGATCGTCCGAACTGTATGATCAAATCAATTTGTAGGATTTGCTAATATATTTAAAACATCACCTTCCTGAACCTGATAAGTTTTTCCCTCCGTCCTCAACAATCCTTTACTTCTTGCTTGTGTGTAGCTTCCACACTCAGTTAAATCTTTCCAGTTAATACACTCTGAACGTATAAATCCCTGTTCAAAATCTGTATGAATCAAACCCGCTGCTTCAACAGCAGTTTGTCCTTTACGGAGTGTCCAAGCTCTTGCTTCTTTTTCTCCACCAGTAAAAAACGTAATTAACCCCATGAGTTGATAAGATGTCTGTATAAACCTGTCTAAAGCAGATTGATTCAACCCCATTTCGACCATAAAGATTTGTGCGTCATCAGGGTCAAGTTGTGCAATTTCCATTTCCAATTGGGCTGCAAGAATAATTACCGCTGTCTGTTCCTGAGTTTCAAAGTCAGAAAATCGTTTATATATGTTATCAATATCTTGTAGTTGGTCTTCACTGATGTTAATGATGAGCAAAAGTGGTTTTTGTGATAAGAACCCGTACCCCCGTATGAGTTTTTCGTCGGCATCTGAAATTTCCAGTGAACGGAGCGGCTTTCCATCCTCAAGAGTTTGTTTATATGTTTCCAATACTCTAAATTCATTCTGATATTCAGGAGTTTTCTGGTTTTGCAGTAGTTTTTCTAATCTGTTGAGACGTCCTTCAATTATTTGTAAATCTGCGAATGTGAACTCCAAATTTACAGATTCTATATCTCTTTCACCATCAACATTTCCATCAACATGTGGCACAGTTTCGTCTTCAAATAATCTAACCACGTGCGCAAGCGCATCAACAGTACGGAGTTCTGCAAGAACTCCCGCATTTAATTCAAGATTGTCAGGACGATCAACATTAGGATTCCTTGCCGATTGCGTAGTACCGCCAGCATCTATGTAATCAATAGTTGCAGGTACCATCTTATTACACTGAAATACCTTTGTCAATGGTTCCAGACGATCATCTGGAACAGAAACAGTGCTAAGATTATACTGTTTGTTACTGGTATAATCACCAACAACTGCGTTTGATTGTGCTAATGCATTGAAAACTGACGTTTTTCCTACGTGCGGTCTTCCTACTATACCAATTCTCATGTTAGTTTCGTTTTCTTATTTATGGGTTGTGTAAATTAGCATATAACACGATATAGATTGACATCATTCATTGAAAATGCTAATATATCTCAGTAGTGATAATTGCGAAAAATATAATATGAGGTATATCCTAAATGTCTTCAGAAAAACCTAATTGGAAACGGCATCTTACCAAAGCATTGGTAATTCTATTAATATTCATGGTTTGTTTAGCGATCTTGCAGTGGTTTATTATCCAAGCACTTTTCGGGTTTGGTACAAAAATGGTAATGGAAGCTATGGTTAGACAAGCACCAGAAGGTGTAAACCGTGATGATATAATCATGACTTTTGAAAGAGTTAAAGGTAGAGCGCAACAACTACCGTTCAGTTTTATCGCTGGGAAAATCAACCTACGGAAAGTCAAAAATGCAGGTGATTTTGCTATCGCAGCGAATACAGATGAAAGTTGGACCGCAGAGGAAATAAATGCGCTTTTAAGTCTATTAAATGCTTCTGTCGGTTACAAACAGTAAATTGAGAATTTGATCTAAATGTTACAAACACCGCCATACGAAAAATTTGCTTATGCTTATGACCAGATGATGAGGAACGTCAACTATATTAGATGGGGCGATTATATTGAGTTATTATTCAAGAAATATAGTTGTGAACCTCAAACAATCCTTGATGTTGCCTGTGGCACGGGTGCTTTAACGCTCTTATTAGCCTCAAGAGGATATCAGATGTCCGGTTTAGATAGAGCAAACGGTATGCTGCAGGTTGCACGTGAAAAGACAGCAGAACAACAATTGCAGATAGATTTTCATCAAGGAGATATGCTAAATTTCCAGTTAGATCGTCAGTTTGATACTGTTCTATGTACCTACGATAGTATCAACTATGCATCTGATGAAGATGAACTTATGAGTACATTTAAGTCAGTATCACATCATCTTGCACCAGACGGTCTATTTATTTTTGATGTTACCACTGAACGTAATATCGTAGAACATTTTCACAATAAGACTTTTTCAGAAAACCACCAAGATTATTCCTACATTTGGAAGAATAACTACCTCACACATTCAAAGTTGTGCAGAACCTTCTTGACCTTTTTTATTCGGGAAGGTGATTTGTTCAGACGTTATGAAGAAGTACATCACCAACGGATTTATGAGGTGTCTACGGTACACGAACTACTGAAGGCAACAGGTTATAAAATGCTTAGTGCTTATGACATGTATACAATTAATCGGTGGAACCGTTTTTCAGACCGTATTAATTTCACCGCACAACTTGCGTAGAACCTTAGGCTTAGTCTATAAACCTTCTGCTATGAGGTCTCCGACTTCTTCTGTCGTATAACCCATACGTCCTGCCCCGAGGTCTTTTATTTTGCCACTACCGAGTAAATTACTAATCGAACTTTCAACTTTATCAGCAGATTCAGCGTATCCAAGATGGTCTAACATCATTCCCGCTGCACCAATAGCTGCAATCGGGTTAATCTGATTTTTTCCAGTATAACGTGGCGCAGAACCGTGTATTGGTTCAAACATTGCAACACTCTCTGGGTTCAAATTACCTGAAGCGGCGACTCCCATTCCACCTTGAATCATTGCTCCAAGGTCTGTAATTATGTCACCGAACATATTACAGGTCACAATTACATCAAACCATTCAGGATTTTTTACCATCCACATAGTTGTCGCATCAACAAACGCATATTCCTTTTTGATATCAGTATAATCTTCACCGACTTCATCAAAAACCCGTCTCCACAAGTCGTGGGCGTATGTAAGGACATTCGCTTTATCACATAAAGTCAAGGTGTTTTCTTTATTGCGTTTCCGTGTGAGTTCAAAGGCATAGCGGATACATCGTTCAACACCTTTATAGGTGTTTATCATTTCCTGAATAACTACTTCATCGCGTGTCCCGCGTTTTAAAAATCCTCCAATACCAGAGTATAAACCCTCAGTATTTTCACGAACGATAATAAAATCAATGTCTTCTGGTCCTTTATCCTTCAACGGTGTTGGCACACCAGGATAGAGTTTGACTGGTCGTAGGTTAATATAGAGATCGAGTTCAAAACGAACCTTTAGTAAAATACCTTGTTCCAAAATACCGGGTTTTACATCTGGGTGTCCAATTGCCCCGAGATAAATAGCATCAAGTCCACGCAATTCTTCAAGTACTGAATCAGGTAACACTTCTCCAGTTGCCAGATATCTGTCTCCACCGACATCGTATTCAACTGTTTCATACTTTATCCCTTCTTGTGCAGCAGCTGCCCCGAAGACCTTCATTGCCTCACGCGTTACTTCGGGGCCAATTCCATCGCCAGGGATAAGACCGATTTTATACATATATTTCCTCCATAAGATTGAGTCTATTTTCTTGACGCCTTCTATTGTAACACATCTGATATGATATTGCAAATTTGGTGTGTGTTTAGCAGGGTTATTTAGTTTTATAAATTTCTTGTTGACGAGTTGGACTAATAGTTAGGATTTTATCCTTGCATACTACCCTGTTGAGTTTCCAAGTAACACCTTACGACACTACATTAACGTTTGTGATAAAATGCATCAGAAAAACCTAAAACTAAATAGCCCTGATACTGCATAATCGGAGTTGCTTTTTCTGATGGATTCTGATATAATAATTAGATAAGTAAGAACATCAGAAAAGCAACTCGTTTTTTGTGTTCAATTAGGGGGTAATAACCCCCTATTTTTTTATCTTTTTATCTATATTATGTTATATAAACTCTATCTACACAAAAGTTTATTACACTCTTTTAAACATTTTTATTCAAGTCCAAAACAACTAATTCCGTTAATTTTTACAATATTTTTCTTACAATTTATTTTGTTAGTCTATTGTATCTATGTCCTGGTTGCGGAAGAAAAGATTGATGACGTAATCGCTGCAATTAATAAGTGAAGAAATACTTGAAAGATCGATTACACATCATATTTGACAGAACACCGTAAATAGTATCTGATGTGCGTCAACGCGAAGTCGTCTAAAACGATAAGAACGGTTATTCAAGAAATCCTTAGTCAAATACAAAGAGGTTATTTATGGAAAACCAAAAATCCTCAATTGCTGCGCCAATAGGATCATTCAAAGGAGATGTAACAACTTGGTCACTCCCTGAAGGTGCGATTGCGCGCTTGGGGCGGGGAAGTGAACCTAAAATGGCATTCTCACCTGATGGGCAGTACCTTGTCGTTGGTACCTGCATAGGACTCTGGTTATATGACCTGAATAAACTATCCCCAATCGCACTTTGGGAAGTGGATCAAGGATTTGTAGAATCTGTCACCTTTTCTACAAACGGAAAATGGATAGCTGCCAGTTTCGCAGGTCGAATACTCAAGATTTTGGATGTCCAGAATGGTATATGCTTGACACAGGTTAAATTAGAGACTTACGTAGATAGTGTGACTTTTTCCTATGATAACCGGTATATCGCAGTTGCTTATTGTGGCTATAGTAGTTCTCCTGTCGTTGAAGTCTGGCATGCGGCAACCGGAAAACCGTATGCAAAATTCACTGTGGACGCTGAAAGAGCAAGTATGTACCGACCTATTAGTTTCTCGCATGATACTCGGATGATTGCGTCTACTTGTATGTCCGCTACCACTGAGGGGGCAGATTCAATAATAGTGTGGAATATGGAATGCAGGGAACAAATTGCGTGTCTCACAAGACACACTCGTTGTGTAATTATTCTTTGCTTTTCACCGTGTGGACAGTATCTTGCATCTGGTGGAGAAGATGGCACCGTGTACGTATGGGATGTTAACACTTGGCAACAAGCAAAAGAATATACGGATTATGGTGAAGTATACGGTATTACGCCATCGTATTCACCAGATGGTATTATCCGTGCGGTGATAGATACTCATGATGAAACAGGTCCTGCTACTATTTCTGTCCTTGACCTTGAAAGCGGAGAACAACTTTACACGGATCAGGTATGGGGTAATACTATAGATTTTTCCTACACTGGTGATTGGGGCAACAATGTAGTTTTTTCAAACGGTTCCCAACTTGCTTACGAATGCCGACATGAAATGATCAATGTATGGACTGCTGACAATCCTGTCAAGCGTCAATTTGTGCATTCGCCTATCTCGTTTCCAACATCAATGTTCTTCTCGCACGATGGAAAAACATTGGCAGTGCAACATCATCATGAAGGTGTTATGTTATGGGATATTGAAAGTAAACGTTCGCGTCCAGCGGTTAAAGTGGAATCTGTAGGGAAAAATCAGTTTTTATATAAAACCAATATTGGTAAACTCCATGTCGTAAGTATCATAAATGACACTGTTAGACTATGGGAAGCAGATGGAAATGGAATACCACTTATTGAAGGAACTGGACACAAATACTGGAGTGCAGTTCCCGCATTAGCACCAACAGGAAACCTTTTTGCGTATACTGGCGAGGATGGCACCGTACAGGTGTGGGATGTGCAGAGTGGAAAGAAACTTCATGTATTCACTCATCCTCTTGAACCAAGTGATAACGACGATGATGAAGATGATGGTGATTGTATTTATGAGTTGGAATTCAGTCAGGATGGAAAATTACTTGTAAGTGAATCAAAATCTCGAACTTTTAAACTGTGGGATATGGAACTGGGTCAAGAGATAGAATTGTTACCAAGTGGTAGAATTACCGGATTCCGATTTTGCAGTTGTGGACAGCACATTGTTTGCTTTGGAGATGAAGAAATTCCAAATTGGGATATTATCAACAGAGAATTCTGTAAGGATGATACATGTATGTATGAATCGAAAAAGTATGCAATTGAATCAAGATTGTCCAAACCTCAGGAATGTGATTATTTGGATAAACCTGTGTATTCTTCATGTGGGAACTACATTGCGAGTATAGCATCTTGGAACAAGGATTTAAAGAGGTATCCAATCGGTCTGTGGGAAGTTGAGAGTGGGAAACATCTTGTTACTTTTAGTGGACATGTTTCTGATGTGAATGAAATTGCAATCTCTCCAGACAATAAACTATTAGCCAGTGCGAGTCATGATGGTACTATCCTGCTTTGGGATCTTACATTGTATCTTTGATTGTTGAAAACAAAAAAGACATAATTTTTTACCATAGTTTGGACAGTTTTGAAATTGCTCATATAGTATGTTGTGGAAGCGTCTAACCATCAAACAAGTGATAATTATACACATTTCGCCCCTCTGGGGCTCTGTGTTTGGTGAGTTACACGTTACTATACACATTCCGCCCCTCTGGGGCTGCTCTCTATTACTTCCGATATATGTTTTTCCGTGAGTTACAATTGCATGTAAATCTGGAGAGAAATAGAAAAACAACTGAAAACTCTATAAGCAAGGAGCATAAATTGTCCAAACTATAGTATGAATTAGCAAAGTTATACTTTTTTAAACCTTTTACATAAAAACCCTCCTCTATAGAATAAACCGACTTAGGAATCTATCTATGTACAAGAATTTTCTCGCGTTAAATGACCTGTCTGATGAAGAATTGATTCAGCTTGTACAGAATAGGAACGAAGCAGCTTTTGCAGAGATCATGTCTCGTTGGACATCTCGGATTTGGGGTGTTATTGTTGCCAACTCAAGGCAACTTCGAGACGCTGAAGAAATTCACACCGACATCTGGATAGCGGTCTGGCAAAACATCAGAGAACTCAGAAATGTTGATAGTTTTGGTGCATGGTTACATCGCATTGCATATAACGAATGCAAGCGTTATTATATTTCGGCGCGAAAATCGCGTCATGAAATACCGCATCAACACTCAGCGATCGTTGAACAGATTGACCAATATGCTGCTGCGCGATATAGAGAAGCACACTTGATTGCTGATGTGAAAGAAGCTTTACATCACCTCCCACAGAAGATACGTTCTGTAGCGGAATTGTTTTATTTAGAATCGTGGAGTATCAAAGAAATTGCTGTGGAACTCAATCTCGCGATTGGTACAGTTAAAACGAAGTTAAGAGAGATACGAAAACGTCTGCGTGAGGAATTTGATGTAGAAGCTATCAGAGGAGAAGTAATGTCTTCAAAAGATGTTGAAACACACATTCCAATTCAGATTGAGACATACGAAGCAAAGCCAAGCATGACACCAGCACTGCTGAATGTTGTTGCGGATGACCCTACAGGGAATACTTGGGCAATACCAGAAGGGGCAATTGTTAGGTTGGGAAAAGGGGGGAACAGGGGAGGTAGCAAACTTTCCCCAAATGGAACACATTTTGCTGTAGCCACTTCAACAGGGTTATGGTGGTATGATGTTTCCTCGATGTTGCCTGTTTCGTTATGGGAACCGGGTAAGGGATACATCAGTTCCATCAATTTCTCTCCTGATGGTCAATGGGTCATAATATCTACAATATCTGCTGGGAACGGAACCATCAAGATTATGGATATTCAAAGCGGAGAGTGCATCATGCAGATAGAGGATCATGATGTGTGTAAAGATCTTGCATGTTCATCAAATGGAAAGTGGGTCGCGACAGCATCTAAAAAAGGCGTTGTAAAGGTGTTGGATATCCAAACTGGTGAGTGCATTGCTCAGATGGATCGTGGAGAACACATAAGGCAATCAAACGATATTTCCCAACTCCAATTTTCCCCAGATGGTAAATTACTTGCCGCGCATGCTGGAAACCCCAAACTGTACTCAAACGACGATGAACTCTTGAATCCTGATACAGAAGGAGATCAAATTTATGTCTGGTGTCCTATATCTGGCAAGGTGATACTCAAGTTTGCAGGACAAGATTTTACCTTTTCCTCAGACAGTCGTTTGTTAGCGGTTACATGTCCTGACGAAACCTTGAACAATGACGAAAGCGTTGACCGTTGGATTTCAGTATGGGATGTAACATCATGGGAACTCCTCACACAATTTACAGGACATGACGATTGGATAGATACCATCGCTTTTTCACCGTGTGGACAATTCGTTGCCTCAAGTGACGGGATACTACGGGTATGGGATATTGCAACAGGTTCAGAAAAGAATGTTTATCCTGACTTTCCAGACTATCAATATATATTCTACTCAGCGAAAGGGGAACTGTTTGTAGTAATAGTTCGTTCACCTACTTTGTCTATTGAAGTATGGAATGTAGAACATCGTGAAAAGATATATGAGATATCTGATATTGAAGGTATGGGATATGGTTTAGCCTTCGCCTATATAAAACGATTGGCTAATACAGCATCCTACAAACAGACAGATGGAAAAATACCGAAGTTCTCAACAGTGCGAGAACCTATTTTTCCCGAGTGGTTTGATCTGGATATAAATTGGTTAGATGACCAGACACTTGTAAGTAATGGTAGCACAGGAATAGTGTTATGGAGTGTAGACAAGAAATGTTACCTTGATACAGTGTCCATAGATGGAGAGATAGATGCTATTACAGTTCTACCTTCTGGTAAAATGCTGGTTTCTTATTTTCCTGATTATATGAAAATGTGTGTTGCAAGCGTACCTTTTCAGCTAATTGCTGAGTTAGCTTTTCCTGATGAACTATCGGAATTGAATCGTTTTCGTGTATTTTCACCGACTGGTGAGTATTTTGCGACAGGAAGTAGTGAAGGTACAGTCTATGTGTGGAATCTCAAGCAACCTGAGCACCCGATACGTCTCAAGGGACATACAGATTACGTTTACAGATGTGAGTTTTCGTGGGATGGGAAACGCCTCGTGAGTGGAGCAAGTGACGAGACTGCGCGTGTGTGGGATGTGGAATTAGGTAAAGAAATTGCCAGATTGCCTGTGGACGAGTCTGACACAGCGTGGGGATTTGTGTTCTCACCCAGTGGTAACCTTATCGCGGGTTCTTTGGATAATGAGATCCGTCTCTGGTGTGCTAAGCAGTTCACAAAGGTCCGTTCAATACCGCAACCGAAGAAAAACAGGCAGACACATCCACTTGCATTTTCACCTTGTGGACAGTATCTTGCAGCAGCGACTTGGTGGCAGGAAGGATCGGAAGATATGGCAATTCGGATATGGGATGTTAATTCAGGTGAACAGGTCCATGCCTTCCAAGGACATAATTCACTTGTGCAATCGCTTGCATTTTCGCCAAATGGCTCAATGTTAGCAATTGGTTGTTGCAATAGCACAATCCTTGTGTGGGATCTAAAACAGTACCTGTAGAACTAAGGAGATAATTTGATGGATGACAGAAAATCAGTAATTCCTGCACACGTAGGTGCTGAAGGAGAAGATGTGACAACTTGGGGACTTCCTGAAGGTGCGATTGCACGTTTGGGGCGCGGGTGTAATCCTGACTTCGCTTTCTCACCAGATGGGCAATACCTTGTAATGGGAAACACATTAGGTCTTTGGGTGTATGATCTGGAAACCCTATCCCCTATTGTGCTATGGGAGTCGGAACGTGGTATGATATTTCACATTGCAATTTCACCTAATGGAAAGTGGATTGCTGCCTGCAATTCTGACGAGATTATAAAGGTATTGGATATCCAAAATGGCGCGTGTTTAGCACAAGTAAAATTAGAAAATTATATTACAAATTTGACTTTTTCACATGATAGTCAATATCTTGCAGCAGCATACGCAAGGACTTCTACCGTGGAAATCTGGCATGCTGAAACCTGCAAACCTGTTGCAAAATATACCTCGGACTCAGAAGAAGCAAGTTTCTTTAGACCTGTTAGTTTCTCACCTGATACGCGACTGATTGCATCTACATATATCCACGACTCCACTGACGGTGAAGCGTCGATAATCGTGTGGGATGTGCAAAGTCATGAGCAAATTGCATGTCTCTCAGCTCACACAAATTGGATCTCAACAATTTGCTTTTCACCGTGTGGAAAATTTCTTGCTTCCGCTGACGAAGATGGTCCCGTATATGTATGGGGTGTGGAGAATTGGCGACAAGTGCATTGTTATAAAGATTATGGTGGTGTGTATCGTATTATTCCTTCTTGGACACCAGATGGAAATTTACGCGCAGCGATTATAAATTTTGACAAGACCGATCCCGTCACAATCTCTGTCCGTGACCTTGAAACCGGGGAACAACTATATAACGATCAAGTTTGGGGCAATACTGTCCAATTCTCAGATGCAGATGATTGGGGTAATACTGTCATATTTTCAAACGGTTCGCAACTTGCTTACGAATGCAGACATGATTTCATCAATGTATGGACACCTGAATATCCATATAGGCGACAGTTTACACATTCGCCTATTTCTTTTCCTTCCTCTACACATTCACGTGATGCGTTTCCTACATTTGCAGTGTTTTCGGATGATGGCAAAACTTTGGCAGTAAAACATCATCATGAAGGTGTTGTGTTATGGGATATTGCAAGTAAGCGGTCACGTCCGGCAGTAAAAGTAGAATCAGCAGGTAAAAATCAGTTTTTATATAAAACCGTTAACGGAAAATTCTATGTCGCAAGTATCAGAGATGACACAGTTACACTTTGGGAGGCTGATAGTGACAGGATGCCGCTTATTGAAGGAACGGGACGGAAATATTGGGGTGCATCTCCAGCATTATCACCGACTGGTAAGTTATTTGCTTATGCAGATGAAGATGGTAACCTCAAAGTGTGGGATGTGCAAAGTGGGAATCAAATCTATGAACTTAAACATCCACTTGAGTCAAATGATGAAGGTGATGAAGATGATGAAGATACGATTTGTGATTTGCAATTCAATATAGATGGAAAGATACTCGCAAGTAAATCAAATTCTACTTCTCCGGCAGTCATTTTGTGGGACATGGAATTTGGTGAAATGAAAGAGACTTCTCCAAGTAATACTGCCACAGGCATCCTCGGAATGCTCGTTTTGAGAAAATTGAAACCCAGATCTCGTGAGGTCGTCCATATTTCTCATGATAGAAAGTATTTATCTTCTTTAGGAAATAACACATATTTGTATGATGTGAAAGAGAATGATTATCTTACTCGGTTGTCCTTACCGAAAGGGTTAGAAGATATGTTTTGGGTTGCTGAATTTTCTATGTGTGGGAAATATTTTGCAGCTGGAACATGGTGGCAAGAAGGTATGGAGAAAATGGTAATCTGTTTATGGGAGGTAGAAACCGGCAAACAGATTGCTACATTTAGAGGACATCCAACAGATGTTCATGCTCTTGCCTTTTCGCCAGACAACAAACTCTTAGCAAGTACAAGTTATGATGGTTCTATCCTTTTATGGGATCTTACACCTTATATAGATGATTAATTCTTATGATAAAGATCTGTTGAGCAGTATATCTGGAACAAAATGGTATTTCAGTTTACTCACATTTGTTTCAATTATGACAATTATGCAACCTGACAACATAAAATTCGCGTCTTAATTACTGTATGCTCATGTTATGATGAGGTAACTAATGAAGAAAAGCGATGCTGAATTGATTGATGAAATCCTATCGGGTGATGAGGATGCATTTAGTGCCTTAGTCCAAAAATACCAAAAAAGCGTTCATGCACTTGTTTGGAGAAAAATAGGTGATTTCCATATCGCAGAAGAAATTACACAAGATACATTCCTACATGTATACAAAAAATTACCAACCCTTAAAAATCCGAGACAATTCGCTGGATGGTTGTATGTGATAGTTAATCGGCAATGCATTGCATGGCTCCGCAAAAATAACAAACAGGCTGTGCAATCCCTTGAAACCACAAGTCAAGAGACTTTAGAAGAAACTGCTTATGCATGTTTTGTTTCAGAAAAGCGTGAAGAAATAGAGGTTGAAAGGCGACGTGAAGTTGTTGACAGACTTCTGAGAAAGCTACCAGAGAGCGAACGTACTGTTGTAATACTCCATTACCTTGGGGAGATGTCTTGTGATGCAATTGGTAAATTTTTAGGTGTATCCCCGAACACTGTGAAAAGTAGACTCAGCCGTGCTCGAAACCGTCTAAGAGAGAATGAATCACTTATCAGAGACACTCTCGGAAGTGTTAAATTATCCCCTAATTTATCTGATAATATTATGAGTGAAATTGGTAATGTCAGTCATACATCTCCATCCGGAACTAAACCGTTATTGCCGTTAGCATCATTAGGATCATCTGTATTATTGGTTATACTTCTCATTGGCGCGAGTAATAAATACCTGACTCATTTTCAGTTGCCTTATAGTTTTGATGCGCAATTAGAAACTACGATTGAAATAGTCGAATCACCTGTCATACTAAATATCACACCAAAACTTGATGTGCAAAATCGGTTTGGAAATGATGCTGTGCGCGGGAAAAGCAGCAATGACGGTCTACAAGAAGGAAAAACATCTATGCAAAACAATCTTGCACAAGATTCTATATATTGGAAATTACCTGAAGGTGCTAAAGCACGTCTGGGTAAAGGTTATGTATATAGGATAAAGTATTCACCAGATGGCAATTTATTAGCGGTATCAGGAACTATAGGTATTTGGATATATGATGCACATACAGGTGAAGAACACAATCTCCTCTTGGGACACGGTTTAGGTGGTGTGCCAGCAATTGCCTTTAGTCCTAATAATCAACTTCTTGCAAGCGGTGGTAGAGACAAAACAATTCGACTATGGGATCCTAACACCGGACAACATAAAGCAACATTCATTGGACATCAAGATGCTGTTTATTCGGTGGCGTTTAGTCCCAATGGAAAGACTCTCGTAAGCTGTGGTGAGGATGAAACAATCCGTATGTGGGATGTAGCAACAGGTGAACTACGTTTTACATTTGCGGGACATGCTGGAGGTGTATCTGAAGTTGTATATTCTCCAGATGGTGATCTACTTGCCAGTTACGGATGGGATGAGATGATTCACATGTGGGATGCCCATACTGGAAGATACTTACGTTCACTTGATGGACAAACAAGAAATATTAATACCATAGTATTTTCTCCAAACAGTGAGATGTTAGCAAGTGGATGCGCGGAAGGAGCAATCAAGTTGTGGGATACAAACACTGGACAAACACGCACAACACTACAAACTGCATCAGATTATAGGGGAGTAAGTTCAGTTTCATTCTCTCCAGACGGTAGGACATTTGTTAGCACGAATTATGAAGACGGTGTCATACAGTTTTGGGATGTAGCAACATGTGAACGAATCAAAACAATTGAAAGTCCGCCTGATACAACCGAGAAAACTGTGTTCTCTCCGGATGGGAAAACGTTAGTAAATGCTGGTGGAGATGGTACAATCCAGTTTTGGAATGTTGATACCTTGGAATCAATACGAACTCTTACAGGATACGCAAATATGTTTACTGATATGGCATACTCACATGATGGAAATACACTCGCTATAGTAAGTTCTATGGAAAGGCTTCAATTATGGGATACACGCACTGGGAAATTGATGAAAACATATACTTCACCTTATGGTAGTCTATTCTGTATTGCATTTTCACCAGATGGAGTAACCCTTGCGTGTGGAGGGAATATGGAAAATGCTGTCTGGTTTATCAATACTGAAACTTTGGAACATGGACACAATTTCGCAGGACCTAAAGGAAACGTTGAATCGGTAGCATTCAGTCCGGATGGACAGTTGCTTGCCTGTGGTGATTCCGATGGAAACATCTATTTGTGGAATGCGGCTACTGGCGAAACTACAAAAATTCTTGAATGGCACGACGATTATGTACGAACTTTGGTGTTCTCAACCGATGGAAAGATGCTTGTGAGTACAAGTGATGCGGAAATTCGATTTTGGGACGTTACCACAGGAAAGACATTAAAAAAAGTCTCTGGTTACGATGTTTCATTGTCACCTGATTGGCAAACGTTTGTAACTTTCGGCAGTGACCGCATGGTAAAATATTGGAACATGGATCAGGATGACCCTCTCAAGACTTTTTCACCAGAAGAAAAGTCAATTTTCCCAAGGTATTCACCAGATGGTCGAACATATACTACCATTGATTATGGAGGTGAAACCATATCATTTTGGAATGCGGAGACATCTGAAATTCTTAAAACTTACTCTATCGGACATACAAAGAGTATCTGGTCAGAAGGTATAATGTTTAAGTCTTATTCACCAGATGGTCGAACATTTGCAACAGCAGGATGGGACAGTACAATCCTTCTATGGGATGTCCCAAAATAAGTAGTAATTTCCAGAATAATATCTAATTTATAACCCACACAATAATCAAAGGAGTTCATACTTGAATGAAAATACTCAGCATCTTGCCTTATATATTACCATTAATATCTACCTCCTTTCTTCTCACATTCTTATCAGGTGTTGCTTTTTCCCAAAACTATATCCACTTAAGTCTACCTGAAGGAGCTAAGGCACGTCTTGGTAAAGGAAGAATACATCAGCTTAAGTATTTTCACGATGGTAAACGTTTGGCTGTTGCTACTGCAATCGGAGTATGGATTTATGATGTTCAGACAGGTGAAGCACTTGATCTGCTCACTGGACATACGGCACAGGTTAAGTCAATTGTCTTCAGTCCAGACGGAGAAACTTTAGCCATAGGGAGTGAGGACAATACTATCCAATTGTGGGATACCAAAACACATAAACTTAATGCAAAATGTATTGGTCATGAAAAGGATGTCAATTTATTAGTGTTTAGTCCTGACAGTAAGATGCTTGTAAGTACCAGCAAGGATTGGAAGATGCGGCTCTGGGACGTACAAACAGGGAAATCACTTAAAACTATCACAGGTTGTGGTGCCGAAGATATGTATGCAATAACCTATACCCTCGACGGTGCTATGTTCCTCACTTTCAGGTATGATGACAGGTTTGAAGGATATATTGAATTCTGGGATGGGAAAACTGGTGAGTTTGTAGAATCTGTTCTTATTGAAACAAAATTTGAGGCAGCATCGTTTTCTTCCTACTGCAAAATTCTGGCTATCATAGGTAATTACTCGTCTCCGCTTCAGTTTTGGGATGTAGAGAGTGGAAAACTTCTGCAAAGTGCTGAGAAGTGTGATGAAAGTTATGAGTCTTTAGAGTTTTCACCTGATGGACGTAATGTGATTACTATTGGAAAATGGGACTCCGTAAGTATTTGGGATGTAAGCACAGCAGAACGTCTGAACAGCATGTCGTTTGGAAAACCGAATAATTCGGGCACTTATTCACCGGACGGGAAGACAATAGCAAGTGGAAGTGATGATGGTAGCATCCGATTTTGGGATGCTGCAACTGGAGAACTTAAGAATACTATCACTGGTCACACGGATTCGCGCATCTTTTCCGCTGCTTTTTCTCCTGACGGTAGTACTCTTGCTACTGGTGGAGAGTCCAAAATCCAATGGTGGAATCCACAGACCGGTAAACGCTTGAAAACTATTACAGAACCGCGTTCCAGTGTTCATACTATAAAATACTCTCCTACTGCGAAGATTTTTGCTACTGGAGGCACATCCAAGAAAGCACGTTTGTGGGATGCGAAAACCGGCAGGTTCCTTGGCAGATTCTCAGTACACAAAGATCAGAGTCCTTACGGGAATAAGGAAAAGGTTTCTTCTGTCGCCTTTTCACCCGATGGTAACAAACTTGCGACCGGAGGTAGTGACAATCAAGTTTGTTTATGGGAAATTCTAACTGATGAACAATATTTGATTGGTGAACGTTTAGCAACCTTTACCGAACATACAGAGAGTGTTACTTCTGTAGAATTTTCTCCCGATGGGAAAGTCCTTGCAAGTGGAAGCAAAGATAAGACAATACAGATGTGGGATGTAAAATCTCGTAAGCATTTGAAAACCCTAACTGGACATGAAGAACCTATCACTGCTGTTGTTTATTCTCCCGATGGCAGTATTCTTGCCAGTGGAAGTGAAGATGGCACAATCCGCTTATGGGACGTAAATTCGGACAACTTTTTGTCCTCAAAAATAGAGGATGCAGGACATATAACTTCGCTCGTTTATTCTCCTGATGGTAGAATACTTGCATGTAGTACTGATGACGACAATGTAGTTCACCTATGGGATACCAAGACAGGACAGCTCCTTCAGACATTTACGGGACATACACAAAGTGTCAATGATGTTGTGTTTTCACCTGATGGTAAGACACTCGCAAGTGTAAGTGATGACGGGACTGTCCTTTTGTGGGATCTCACAAAATTGTAAGAGTTCCAGAATCCATTTCTTTTTTATTCCAATTTCATATTCCTAATTGAGTTGTGTTATTTCTTATTGCACCTGATTCCCTGTCTTCAAATACGCACTCAAAGACAGAATTTTGACCTAAAAAATAAAAAATACTCATTTTTTAAACCGTTTCCTATTTTATTTCCCTCTTTATATTGGAAACCTAATTTGAAATTGGTCTATGGACACCGATTTGATGACTCTCAGTGATCTTCAAGATGATGCATTGATACGACTTGTACAAAACCGTGATGAGGCAGCTTTTGCTGAACTCATGTCGCGTCATACACCGCGTATCTGGGGTATAATTGTTTCAAAATCCAGACAACATCGTGATGCAGAAGAGATCCTCATGAATGTGTGGATAGCAGTCTGGGAGAATATTGAAGGTCTAAGGAAAATTGATAGTTTTGATACTTGGTTACGTCGAATTACATTAACCGCTTGTAGAAGATATTACAGTTCACACCGTCGTTCTCGTGATGTCATTCTTCAGAGTCATGAGGAATTATTTGAATATATTGACAGAGCTGCTCCTTCGCGTTATCGTGAAACACAATTACGTCAAGATGCCAGAGAGGCGGTCGATCATCTACCACAAAGGGTGCGTTCCATTGCACGATTATATTATCTTGAATCAAGGAATGTCAACGATATCGCGGATCAATTAAACATAGCAATAGGAACAGTCAAGACAAGATTAACTGAAATACGTACGATCCTACGTAAAGAATTTAGTGTTGAACTACAGCAGGGAGATGTTATGCATGTAGAGTCTGATAAAAGGCAAAGTCATGACAAGTATAAGGAGAACTATCTTCCTAAAGGAGCACTTGCACGATTTGGAAAAGGTTACATTTTTGATTTTTCTTATTCACCCGATGGTACACGATTTGCTGTGGGATGTACAATCGGTATCTGGTTATATGATACTCAAACCGGTGAAGAAATAAATTTTTTAAAAGGTCATAGCTATTATGTGAGTGGTGTGGATTATAGTCCTGATGGTAGCACACTTGCGAGTTATAGTGATTGGAATGACTACACAATACGTCTGTGGGATCCAGATACTGGGGAATTGAAGGCATTGCTCACCGGACATGCAGCGGATATATCTTCTCTTGTTTTCAGTCCAGATGGCAAAACTATTGCGAGTGGAAGTAAAGACAAAACTATTCGTTTATGGAATGGTGTCACTGGTGAACTAAAAGCAACTTTGGAAGGTCATACTGATAAGATCAATACATTAGCGTTCAATCCAGATGGAAAGACACTTGCAAGCGGTGGAAGTGATGAAGTCATACGAATTTGGGATGTTTCAACAAGCGAACTTCTCTTAGTCTTTGCTGCGCACGCGAATTCTATTGATTTTCTTATGTATTCACCTAATGGGGAGATACTTATTAGTCAGGGACGCGATAACAATGTATGTTTATGGGATGCACGGACCGGTGAGTTTATACGTTTATTCAAAATGAATGCAAAAGGAGTAGATTCAATTGATTTTTCAAGAGATTGGAAAACTCTTGCATGTGTTGACTCAGATAGAACACTCCATTTTTGGAATCCGCATACAGGTGAACAACTGAATACAATCAATTGGAAGAGAAAAATTAAGAATATCCTGTTTTCTTCAGATGGTAGTATCTGTGCCTGTAATGACGACGAAGATGGAACAATGCTTCTAATTGATGCCAAAAAGGGACAGTTATTATGTGACCTCAAAATACCTGGATTAAGAAAAGCTGTTAATGATTTTAAGTATTCACCCGATGGACGTTCACTTGCCGTTTCTAACGGATTTGAGATATATTTCTGGGATGTGAAACAAGGTGAACTTGATAAGACAATTACGGGTTATTCTGAGGTTGTAAATTCTGTAGCATTTTCTCCAAATGGTGGTACAATAGTGAGTTTAGACAGTTACGTCCGGATTTGGGATATAAACACACAGAAACTCATAAAGACAATTGATCCAAAAAGTTATGTTAGATCAATTGCATATTCCCCTGATGGTGAGACTCTTGCTTGCGGAACTCGTGAGAACACAATTCTGCGATGGGATGTTGACACATGGGAACAAAAGACAACCTTTGAAGCACACACGAAAGGATTATCATGCATAAACTACAGTTCTAATGGTAAAACCCTCGCAAGTGGAAGTTGGGACAAGACAATCCGATTGTGGAATTCAAATACTGGAGAACTCTTAAACACACTTATTGGACATACAGATGGGGTTCATGATGTTGCCTTTTCACCGAATGGTGGTACTCTCGCAAGTGGAGGTTCCGAAGGAACAATTCGGTTTTGGGATGTTGCGACTGGCAAACTAATTAGAACAATTGACACACAGTCTGAGAATTGTATAGATTCTGTGGCGTATTCACCTGACGGAAAGACAATTGCATGTACTAGTGATAACGGTGCTGATGGAATCCGTTTTTGGGATGTTAGCACCGGTGATCTCATAAAAACCGTAGCCGTGAAAGCAGCAGCATTTTCCGTAGAGTTTTCTCCGGATGGCAGCACATTTGCAAGTGGTGGTATAGGAGAACTCTCTGTTTGGGATGCTAAAACCTATAGCATTGTAAAAACTTTTACAGGACATATTGAACCTGTTTATTCAGTAGTCTATTCACCCGATGGTAAGACACTCGCAAGCGGTTGTAGAGATAGTACTGTGATTATATGGGATTTGGATTTAACGGAGTAAACTGTATATCACAAAAATATATCTATAAGGAAGATGATGCATATACCGCAACCCGATAAACAATGGATACTACCCCCTAATGCTAAAGCACGTATCGGTAAAGGGGGAATCAATGTAATAGAGTATTTTCCTGACGGTACTCGTCTTGCAGTTGCGAGTACGATAGGTATTTGGATTTACGATGTGCATACATGTGAACTGCTTGAACTGATTACGGGACATACTGGACCAGTCAATTCAATTGTCTTTTCCCCAGATGGTAATTTGTTTGCTACGGCAAGTGATGATAACACTGCACGCCTGTGGGATACCGTCACCTGTGAACACAAAGTCAGTTACATTGGACATACAGATGTTATCAATTCTGTTGACATTAGTCCTGATGGTAAGAGAATAGTTACAGCAAGTGATGACAGGACGATTGGTCTGTGGGATATACATACGGGAGAACTGATTGCCAAACTTGAGGGGCATACGGAAAAGGTACTATCAGCCGTTTTTTCTCCAGACGGTACTGTGATTGCCAGTAGTGAAGAATTTGGAAAAGAGGGTGGAATTCGAATTTGGGATGCACACACAGGTGAATTTCTGAAATCTTATTCAGAAGATACCGACTGGGTGGAATATGTCGTATATAGTCCTGACGGTAAGTCACTCATCAGTCGAGATACATGTAGAGAGATAAACTTCTGGGATGCTGAAACAGGTAAAAAACTGAAACCGCTTGAAACAGATGATTGGATGAGTTTCTTCAGTCCAATAGCTATTTCTCCAAACAGAAATTCATTAGCAATAGGTGTAAGGGATGGTGATGTTTGCCTTTGGGACATCAACACCAGAAGATTCTTGAAAGAATTTGAACTTGGTGAAAGCGTAGATTTATACCCCTCTTCTGTTTCGTTTTCACCTGATGGGGAGACGATTGCTTCCGCACATGAGGATGGCACAATACGGTTTTGGGATGAAAACTCAGGTAAGATTACAAAAGATATTACGGGTCACACACCCCATGAGTCTTCTACGCAGAAATCAGAAGGATCAAGCAGTGATTCTAAACGTACAATTTCTGTTGCATTTTCTCCAGATGGAAAAACCTTTGTAAATTCGTACGATACGGAAATACATATAAGAAATTCAGAATGTGGTGAAATTCAAACAATTATTACAGGAGCAAGCGAAAATGTGCGTATAGTGACGTTTTCACAGGACAGTAAAATGCTCGCAAGTGGTGGAAATTCGCCAAAAACACAATTGTGGGATACACATCACGGAAGATTCCTTGGATCCTATCCTGGACATAAGGAATGTGTATCTACCTTAGATTTTTCGCCTGATGGTTGCGTACTTGCGAGTGGAGGTGAGGACAATTCTATCTGTTTATGGAAAGTCAGAAAAGGTGAACTTTACATTATTGGTGAACTTCTGGTAACACTGTCTGAACATACAGATGTTGTATCTTCTGTAACGTTTTCACCAAATGGTAATAGCCTTGTCAGTGGGAGTCATGACAGCACAGTCCGATTGTGGGATGTCCAAACTGGAAATCTTATGAAGACCTTAAATGGGCATGCGGCACCTGTAAATGACGTAGTATATTCGCCTGATGGGAGTATCTTTGCCAGTGGAAGTAGTGATGGAAAGATACGGTTGTGGGACGGTCAAACTGGTGAACAACTGAAAATCCTAAATGAGCAATCTCATAACATCATATCCGTTGCGTTTTCTCCAAGCGGTAGTATTATTATTGGTGGGACCACTGGTCCAATATACTTTTGGGACGTGCAGACAGGAAAACTACTGGGAACCTATAACGGACACACGGATGTTGTAGATAGTCTCGCATTTTCTCCAGATGGTAAAACACTTGCCAGTGGTAGTTATGATGGGACAGTCCTCTTGTGGGAAATTTCTTCCTTAATGCTAAACCCTTAGATCTATTATCAGTTTTTATGAATTTACCTTAAAGTGCATCCATGCGTGTGTATATAATGGCAGACAATGTAATCAATAGTGTCATAGGTGATTTCTTGAAAATTAACACTCTAATACCTCATTCAGGAGGAAACAACGGATGAATACTAAATCCCTTATTTACATATTACTTATATTATTGGTTGTGCTTGGTTGTAATATACCAATAATAAAGTTCACCCCTAAAGAATTACCTGGTGTAAAAGTTACTACTCCTCCTGTCATAGATGGCAAATTAGATGATGATGCATGGAAAAAAGCCCCACGTGGTATTGATTTCACAGACAGAAACGCAAACCATGAATTAGCAAAAGACCAATCTATGATTATGTTGGTATATACTGATTTGGCTATTTATGTTGCATGGTATCTATACGATGAAAATCCAGATCAATTAGTGGCATTTGAAACAAAGGATCAGATGCGTCCACATCAGGATGACTGGGTTTCTTTTACTATTGATCCTTTTCATACGCATCAATTCCAGGATAGGATTTTTTTTATGACAAATCCGAATGGAGTTAAGTTTGTAAGTCATCCTCCACCAGATGTTCCTTTGGAAGATGTCCCGCTTATGTGGGATGTTGCTACAGCCATTGTTGAAGATGGATGGATCGTTGAAATGGTAATACCCTGGAACATGTTAGACTATCCACAAATAGACGAACCGATTGACATTGGAATCAATTTTGATCGAGGACATCCAAGAACAGGTGAGAATTCATGGTGGTCTACAGTGCCATCTGCCGAAGATGACAGACCCGATGGACATTGGTTGGATGTCTTACCCCCAAAAAAATAAGTCCCGAATGTAATTTCACAAAGTATTGTTTGATACCAAGTCATGCAATAATATAAATGGAGGTATAGAAACCAGATACATGCAGCAGCTACAGTCCTGTACTCAATGGGGACTTCCACAAGGTGCTATTGCCCGACTTGGTAAGGGTGGAGTCGGAAGAATCCGGTATTCACCAGATGGCACGCAACTGGCAGTTACTGGACCGTTGGGTATTTGGTTATACGATACATATACCTGCAGCGAAGTCGCACTATTAAGTACTGGACAAGTTCACGGTACTACATCAATTCCACAATCGTGGGGTGGGATAACCCTTGTTAACCACAACTGGGACGATACGGTTTCACTTTGGGATACCCACTCTGGACACCGTCTGATTAAGCCAGAAAGACATACAGATATCTATGATGTAGCTTTGTCACTCGATGGAACAATTCTCGTAACTGGTAGTTCAGATAAAACAATCCGTTTTTATGACAGTCAAAAAGGTAGTTTGCTATCTGTTGCTGTTGGTCACACTGAGTCAATCACTGGATTAGCATTTTCACATGATGGCAAGATTCTCGCAAGTGGAAGTGGCGACAATACGATCCGCTTATGGGATGGTAGAGATGGTAAACATCTTTCTACGCTTAGGGGACATGAAGATGAGATTTGGTCATTAGCATTCTCACCGAATGGAATAATCCTTGCAACGCGAAGTACAGATCAAACTCTCTGTCTATGGGATGTGACTACCGGTAAAAAAGTAGAAACATTAGCCACTGGATTGGATAAGTTTGGGTATATAGTGTTTTCAGTAGATGGTACACTTATCGCCAGCGGTTGTAGTGATAAGACTGTACGTATATGGAATGCTGATACATTCACTGAGTACTTAACCCTTACAGGACATAGAGCATCAGTTTGGACTACAGCGTTTTCTCCTGATGGTAGAACGATTGCAAGTTACAGTAGCGATACTTCAATTCGGTTCTGGGATTTAAAAAATGGTACCGAAAAAGGAATCATCACTGGTCATGCGGGATGGTTAAATTCAATCGCATTCTCACCAGATGGTAGTCTGTTGGCTTGTGGTAGCACTGATAACACACCGCATTTGTGGGATATGCCTACCTATACGGTGTCCACACCCTTTGATAATATTCCTGATTCCATATATGAAATCAGATTTTCTCCTGATGGATCTACCCTTGCGGGTGCATGTATTGATGAAAGTATATACTTGTGGGATATGAATACCAAATCGTCACGAGCAGTCTTACAAGGACATACAGATACGATTCGCTCCTTGGCGTTTGCGCCTAATAGTATTAATCTTGTTAGTGCCAGTGATGATAACACTATCCGAATATGGGATATTGACACAACAAGTGAATTAACAGTAATTCAGTCAGATACACATTATGTTAGTATGATTGCCATTTCCCCCGACGGTGGAACACTTGCCAGTACCACAAATGGGAGTATTCACATATGGAATGCTAATACAGGTCATCTTATAACTGTTCTCAGAGGGCATGAGGGTAATGTTCGCACACTCGCATTTTCACCGGATAACAGATTATTAGCCAGTGGAGGTAATGATGAAACCATCATGATATGGGATATAAAATACTATCAGCATCTGTTAACTCTTACAGTATCCAGCAGTGTTTATTCCGTAGCATTTTCACCGAATGGACATATACTTGCCAGTACAGGAATGGATGGCAATATACGAGTATGGGATCCAATTAGCGGCAATCAGCGCGCAATCTTGAATGGTCATTTTGAGGATGCGCACTTTTTATCGTTCAGTCCAGATGGGAAACTGCTTGCGAGTTGTGGTGATGGAATCATATTCTTATGGGACTTTAATTCCATTGGTAAGATTTATAGTTGATTCCAACAAATTACGTGATTAATATTCTAATAAATCAATAGGAAGTAAGACATTAGCTGGACAGATCATATATGACATTGTGATTATCAAGGTATAATAAGAAAATAAATTTTCTGTATTATTCTACAATGGTCTCTTAATTGTGATAATCATGCAACCAAATCACCAAAACAACGCGTCACCTATATAGGAAGATCAAATATACCTTCAATCAAATTATACTCAACACAACACAATAAAAGGAGAAAACATTTATGGAGATGATGAGTGCGGATCACGCACTTTATTTAACATTTGAAGGATATCAGGAAGGAGTCAATAGTGTAGTATTTAGTCAATATGGTAATACACTCGCAGCAGATATGGACAACACCATCAGATTATGGGATATTTCAACAGGACAGGAAAAGAAGATATTCTGGGTGGATATCGGAGAGCATTCCACAAGTGGTGTTAAAAGTGTAGCAATTAGTCCAAACGGATGTATGATCGCTGGGGGTATTAACGAAATAGAGACAATCTGTTTATGGGATATGGAAACAACTGAACAAATCAATTTAATACGTGAAAGAAAAAGCAAAGCTATGCATTGGGTCAATGCTGTTGCATTCAGTATTGATGGTAAGATGCTTGCAAGTGGAAGTGAAGACGGTAATCTTTACTTGTGGAATGTAATAACAGGTGAAAAAATAAAAGCACTTACAGAAGATACAGAGAATATCTTTAGTATTGCATTTTCACCTGATGGCAAAACGATAGCGAGTGGAAATGCTGATAATACTATACAATTATGGGATCTCGCATCTGGCGAAAACACCGCGACTTTGGAAGGACATACTGATTGGGTTTTCTCTGTAGTTATTAGTCCAGATGGCAAAACACTCGCAAGCGGTAGTAAAGACAAAACAATACGACTTTGGGATACTACCACAAATAAAGAAAAGAAACCACTTATCGGACATCAGAACATTGTATGGAGTGTTGCATTTAGTCCAGATGGGAAAATACTTGCAAGTGGAAGTGAAGACAACACAATACGTCTGTGGGATATTGCTACAGGTGAACATATTGAAACGATAACAGGACACACTAGTCCTGTTAAATGCGTAGCATTTAGCCCAGATGGAACAAAAATAGCAAGTAGCACTGACAATGGTGCTGTGTTTATTTGGGAAATCTATCTTTGATGTTTGGTTATTGGATTTTCCTGAAACATAGGATATTAGATTATTGACAATTATGCAACTAATGCATAATCATATTGCGTCATGGTTACCAGAAGATGCCAATGGAAAAACCCTTAGCTACAGAAATGATGATGGCACTGTACTTATCTGGAATTTAAATCTCTAACTCTTACCAACTTCATTAACTTCATAGGGTATATGGTATTGAATTGGCAATGAGATATGTCAAGAAATACCATAAACCCTTGAATTGAATTTCTACATATCGTATTACATATTTCTTATTAGATTTGCTTATGAAAATTACAAAGGATACTAATCTCAATGCATATCAGAAGTATACTCATTACAAGTTTCCTGCTTTTACTAATATTAACATTCGGAGCATTTCTATACCAAAAGAACAACACACAACCAAATTCCTCTACAAATACATCCATTCAGATTACTCCCTTAAATCAACAGAATATCAAATCAATCCAAAAGAAAAGCAAACACATTGACAGCAAGAACTCTGATGAGTTCTACAAACCGATTATAGAAAATAATATCTTTAGACGACTTGGATGGAAACCTCCCAAAAAACCGGAGGAATTTATCCTTTACGGAACAGCAAGTACAGAGGATGAAAGGAAATCCAAAGCGTATATATATGAAACACAATCAAAGCGACTACATACAGTTAAGGTTGGTGATACGATTGGAAAAGCTAAAATAACTGAAATAGGTGAAAAGCAGGTTAAAATGGATAAAGATGGTAAAGAAATAAAACTACAATGTGGAAAAATGCGTCTTCTCCGTTAAATCTCTGGTTGGTATAGATTTTCAACTACAATTATATGTGAGGGTAAAATGGATAATTCATTTGTAACGAATTCCGAACTAAGTCTATATGATGAAAAGAAACTTATTAATCGGACACAGAAGGGAGAGTCAGAAGCATTTAACCCCATTGTCATGAAATATAGACAGAGAATCTATAATATGATTTACCAACGAGTGAGTGACCGTGAAACAGCTGAGGATATTTGCCAAGAAGTATTCTTGAAAGCTTGGAAGGCACTACCGAAATTTAAAGGACAATCCGCTTTATATAGTTGGATATATAAAATTGCAATCAATTGTATTATTGATTACTATCGTAAACGAAACAGACACAATGTAATGAATCTGGAAGAATTTCCAGAATATACAGATGACATTCCTCATACTAAGGGCAATCGTACTCCTCAATCACAAATCCTGGAAAATAAGGAATTCGAAGATATCATCAGTGAAGCAGTGAGTAGGCTCCCATTTGGTCAAAGACGTGTTTTTCATTTACGTTATGATGAGGAACTTCCCATAAAAGATATTGCCTCACGTCTGAATAGGTCTGAGGGAACGATAAAAACCCATTTATTTCACGCCCATCGTAAATTACGTGATATGCTGTTGCCCTACCTTCATAATGAACATATCGGTTGGCTCATCAATGCCTAAATCATAATACTTGATATCACAATAATTGAATATGTGGTTTACCGATAGCGACAATTCAGATAAATTTGTAGGTATTACATCTAATTTAATAAGATCAAACACGACAATACCTACCCACAGAAAACATTAGTTTTTTATCCGTCCTTCCATATTAGATTTGCCACAAATTATTATCTATGATAAGATTAAATAAAAATAAGTAATACTATATTGCATACTTTTGGAGAAACAAAGTATGACGCAACAATTGCATTCGAAACAGGTGCTATTTGAGGATACTGTTGATTCTATTGAGGTGTGTTATCAGAATGGATGGACAGATGGCTTACCAGTTGTGCCGCCGACTCCTGAACGTGTCGAAAGAATGCTGAGTGGAACCAATAGATCTCCGCAGGAGTTGATTACATCGGTACCGCCTAAATGGGGAAAGGCAACTGTAGAAAAAATCGCAATTAATACTGTGATGGCTGGTTGTCTGCCGGAATATCTACCTGTAATTCTGACTGCAGTTGAGGCGATGTCAGCAGAAGAGTTTAACCTTCACGGTGTTCAAGTAACCACATCGCACGTTTCTCCAATGATAGTGGTAAATGGACCTATCAGGAAAGATTTGGATATAAATGATGGTTTCAATGTATTTGGACAAGGATGGCGTGCTAATGCAACTATTGGAAGAGCCATTAGACTAATATGTACAAACATTGGTGGTGCACTTCCAGGTGAATTAGATAGAGCAGCATTCGGACATATAGGAAAATATACTTGTTGCATTGCTGAGAATGAGGAAGATTCACCTTGGGATCCATTACACGTTGAACGTGGGTTTCAGGTGGAAGAAAGTACTGTGACCATTTTCGCAGGGGCTGGTCCGCAAAGCATCAATGATCACAGCAGTAATACCGCAGAAGGAATCCTAAATACAATTTGTCAAAATATATCATCAACTGGAAATAGTAGAGGAGAGACACTCTTAGTAATTGGAATTGAACATGCCATAACAATTTCAGGAGATGGTTTTACAAAATCGGACGTACGAAACTATATTGCAACAACTACAAAGACTTATTCTGAAGAGGACTTACTTCTTATGGTAGCTGGAGGACCCGCAGGCAGGTGGAGTATACTTGTGCAAGGTTGGGGTTCTCCATCATCACGTGCTGTTACTAAAAGGTTGAAACAATAGGACAAGAATATTATCAATATGAGAATAAATATTCATTTTGATATGTAACACAGGAGAAAGATACTATGAGTGTTCAGTCTATTCAACTTACCGATGAACAGATGCGGGATTTCATCATCAACGGTTATATAAAGGTAAAGACCGATTTCACACCGAGTTTTCATGAACATATATATCAACAAGTCGATGCTATGTTTGAGCAAACAGGTAACTGGGGCAATAATGTGCTTCCGCTGATCCCAGAAATCCAACAAGTGTTTGACCATCCTATTGTGCATGGGGCAATGCAAGGTGTGCTTGGGGCAAACTATATGATGCACCCTCACAGATACTGCCATTACAATCCTCAAGGTAGTGGTGGACAAGGCTTTCATAAGGATACTTATGAAGGAGATGAACAGATACGTCGGCATAAGTGTCGTTGGACGATGGGATTTTATTATCCCCAAGATGTGACCAAAGATATGGGTCCAACAGCAGTGTTACCGGGTTCCCAATATTATGAGACACATGAAAGTGCACATGCACAACCAGAAATCAATCTATGTGGTGAAGCTGGTACTGTAACTATTGTTCACTACGACCTTTGGCATCGTGCGACTCCAAATGAGAGTGAGAATAAACGGTATATGTTAAAGTTTCTATTCTCTCGTCTTGATGAACCGACTGTTCCTGATTGGCAGAGTGATTCATCCGACTGGAATTCCGTTGCAAATGGCTCAGAATTGGAACATCCGGAATTATGGGAAACACAGTGGGATTGGTATTACGGTAAACAAGCTGGAATTGCTAACGGTGTTTCAACTGCTGAGGTGGATAGTTTACTCAAAACGTTGCAGAATGAAGATGAGAAGCTTCGGTTAAATGCCTCATACCGTTTGGGAAGGGTCGGTGAAGCAGCTATCCCAACATTGAATAAAGTATTGCAAGACTCATCCGAATCTATTCGTAACTATGTTGGCAACGCATTAAGTCTCATCGGTCAACCTGCTGTCCCTACACTGATTGATGGATTACAGAATACAGATGCATCTATTCGTACAACCTCAGCATACGCTTTGGCAGATATAGGGAAACCTGCACAGGAAGCAATGCCAGCATTATCACATGCGGTTAAAGACGAATCACCATTGGTTCGCCGACATGCTATTGAAGGGTTAGGAATCATTGGACAACAGAATTTAGAGGAAACTGATTTAAGCGAAACGGTAAATGTATTGATTGACTCCATGAGCGATGAGCACTACTGGGTTCGCTATAACGCAACGCGTACATTAGCAAAATTTGGTGCTATCTCTGAACCTGCAATTCCAATCTTGACTGAACAATTAGATGATGAGAACAGATATGTCCGATTCAATGCAGCATTAGCATTAAAGGAGATTGATACACCAGAATCCAGAGATGTGTTATTCAACCATCTATTTTCAACAAGATGGTGTGCGTTAACAACGCGAGAGACTCCGTTTTAACTGTCATTAGGTATCAGTACTTTCACACAGTGATTTTCCTCTAACATTAATTGATTATCTAATTGCGTTGTTTGCTACAGAATGTGTGTTGGGTGTTGCTTATCCAACCAATCAACTGCAGTTATCATAAATACCCAAAATTGTGCAAATGAATCCACAGATGCACATTTTTGGGCATTACATAGATAGTTATGGCATATAAATATCCTTTTTCAGCATTGTCCACCTAATACAATATGGCATGAAAATTGCTCGTAATAACTAAATAAAAAAATGATTTGAAGTCATTTTAACAATCTCACGGAAATAATAGGTGGGCATAATTATGAAAACCACATTAACTATCTTCATCCTAATCACCTTTATTACTTTTAGCACATTTGCCCAAGATCCTCCACATATAATTCTGGGAGGACACTCAAGTAATGTGCATGATGTTATTTTTAGTCCAGCCGGAAACACATTTGCTACAGTAAGTTGGGATGACACTATTCGTTTGTGGGATGCGGAAACCGGACAACCTAAATTGAGTATCTCTGAACGAACTGGTTTGATATGGAGTGTTGTTTTTAGTCCTGATGGGAATACCTTAGCATATAGAAACGGAGACGATAATATCATCCTATGGGATGTGATTACCGAGAAATATAAATTAACCATTGAAACGAATACTGATCTTTTTGGCGACATATCATTTAGTCCGGATGGAAAGATGCTTACCTGTGGAAACGGAAAGAATACAATTAGTATATGGAATACAGATACCGGCGAACTCACTGCTGAACTAACTGGACATACAGATTCTGTGTTTTATGTTGTATTTAGTCCAGATGGTAAAACACTTGCAAGCTGTAGTAAAGACAACACAATACGGATATGGGATTTCACAACCCTTGAGCATAAGCAGACATTAGAAGGTAATTTAGCCAGAAATGGTGATCTCATCTATAGTCCTGATGGGAAAGGTCTTGCAAGTAAAGGAGGTAATAACAATATACTCCTATGGGACGTTAATACAGGTGAAATGAAGATAAGTTTTATTGGTCATTCATCTGATGTGCATAATATCATATTCAGTCCAAACGGTTTAACCCTTGCAAGTAGTAGTTTTGATAAAACAATTTGTTTGTGGGATGTTGGTACTGGTGAAAACAAAGAAACGTTCTCAGTTCAATCCAATTATATAGGTGGTATTTCATTCAGTCCGGATAGTTTGACTCTTGTCAGTGGAGATGGTGATGGTAAGATCCAGATGTGGGATGTCAATACAGGGACACAGAAAATGGAGTTAACTGGACATACAGGTGGTATTCGTGGTTTAGCATACAATCCAAATGGCAACACAATTGTTAGTGGTAGTGGCGATGCTACTATTCGTGTTTGGGATGTTTCAACTGGAACAAATATCAAAACCATTGAAAAAGCTTTAGATCAGGTTTATAGAGCGATTTTCAGTCCTGATGGTTCAACAATTGCAAGTTGGGGTACAGGCGATTCCATACATCTTTGGGATGTGAACACACGGGAACGTAAAGCATCACTCACTGGACATCATGTTTCCTCCAGTTGGTATTCTATTGATATAGAGGCAGTTTTCAGTCGTGATGGACAAAGTATTGTTAGCTGGGATGCAGAGAATACAAAACGATTATGGGATGTAGTAACTGGTGAACTTATAAAAACAATATCTGATGATACCTATCAGTTAGACAACATTACATTCACACCAGACAATAGCATACGCGTAACTTGGAATAGAGATCATTCTATAACTCTGAGTGATACAGCAACAGGTAAACACATAAAGACACTCATTGGTCATACAGATCATATCAATGCAATAGGTATTAGTCCGAATGGAAAGATAGCAGCGAGTAGTAGTCAGGATCACATAATTTATCTATGGGATGTCCAAACAGGATTACACACTAAAACACTGATTGGACATATTGAGGCAATTGGAAGTCTTACCTTCAACCGAGATAATACAGTATTGGCAAGTGCAAGTTGGGATAACTCAATTCGTCTGTGGGATGTCAATACAGGTGAAACGCTGCAAGTCCTTACTGGACATACGGATCCTGTATATAGTGTTGCATTTAGTCCTGGGGGTGAAATGATTGCAAGTGGGAGTAGTGATAGTACTATGAGATTATGGGATGTACGTAGCGGTGAAACATTACATATCCTTACGGGACATACACTTGGTATACAAAGCATATCATTCAGTCCAGATGGGTCAAAACTGGTAAGTGCAGGTGGAGGAGACCACACTATTAGACTTTGGGATATACCTAAGATACTCACACCATTGATTAGCATCTCTCCAAACCAAGTAGAATGTCCTCCAGTAGGGGAACAGTTCACTGTTGATGTGAACATTTCAGGCGGATATGATATTCGTGGATATAATATCTCGGTTAATTATGATAATGATAAAATCCGGTATATCTCTCATAGCACTGGTAATTATCTATCCGATGAAGTGTTTGCTGGACCTACAGTGAATACACAAGGACATTTGTCTTATAATATTACATCATTTCTTAGAACAGGAAGTGGAGATGGTAGTCTTGGGACAATAACCTTTGAGGTGCTTAAAAGAAGGTCATCTACCTTTGTCTTATCTGCTATTCTTTCCGACAGTAATGGACAGCAAATTAGATCAGCAGTCAAATACGGTAGAATAGTTGAACCCCGATGGGACGTAAATGGTGATGGATATGTAAATATTTTAGATCTGTCCTATGTGGCAGCTCATTTTGGACAAGTAGGTGGAACCGAAGCAGATGTCAATGGAGATGGTATAGTAGACATTAAAGACCTGATTCTTGTGGCAAGTGGGATAGATACAGAAGCAGCAGCACCTTCAACTGTCAATTTTCATTCAAAGTTAATGCCTTCAAGGGCAGATGTCCAACAATGGTTAATCCGTGCGGAGCAGTTGAACTTGACTGACCCAACATCACAGAAAGGCATTCTTTTTTTAGAACATCTCTTGACCATCTTATCACCGAAGGAGACAGCACTCCTACCGAACTATCCAAACCCGTTTAACCCAGAAACATGGATACCGTATCAGTTAGCAAAACCTGCAGATGTCACCCTCAAAATCTATGCAGTTGATGGCACAGTTGTACGCGTCCTTTATCTCGGACATAAAACTGCTGGTATTTATCAAGACAAAGTACAGGCAGCCCATTGGGATGGAAAAAACAATGTAGGAGAATCTGTCGCAAGCGGAGTCTATTTCTATACCTTGACCGCTGGGCAATATACTTCAACACGAAAAATGCTCATCAGGAAGTAAAACACAAAACAGTAGGAGAAATATATAATGGACATCTTGCATAGCATTCAATCTTCGCTATTGGATGCGCAAGACACACTGAATCAGTTTATCAAGAATGTAGATAACATCAAAGTTATCGCAGAAACTGCAGCGGCAATAAAAGATGTTTTTGAACAACAAGGAAAAGTATTCACCTGTGGCAATGGAGGAAGTTTATGCGATGCAGTCCACTTTGCCGAAGAATGCACAGGTAAATTCCGAGACAATCGAAAACCCCTTCCAGTCATCGCACTCAGTGATGCAGGACATATCACATGCACTGCAAACGACTTCGGTTTTGCTGAAATATTTGCGCGTCCATTACAGGCACTTGGACACCCAGAAGATCTTTTGATGGCAATCTCAACGAGTGGAAATTCTGAGAATGTTGTTCGGGCAGCAGAAGCTGCAAAATCAAAGCAGATGCAAGTATTCGGTCTACTTGGTAAGGATGGTGGTAAGCTTATACACTACTGCGATAGTTATTTAATTGCACCAGGTGATACTGCTGATCGGATACAAGAAATCCATATTAAGGTCTTACATATTCTGATTGAACAAGTCGAACGGTTAATGTTTCCCGATAATTATTGACAAAATAAAACCATTTTGATAATATATCACAACGGAGGAGTTGAAATCATATAATCACCACGAAACAGTCCAGGAGGATATTCTTTTGGCAGCATCAGATAAAAATCGTTCGTATTGGCGAAAAAACCTGCAATATCTGGCTATCCTTCTTGGAATCTGGTTTGTCACATCATATCTCTTCTCTATTGTTTTTGTTGAACAACTTGACAAAATACAGATCGGTGGATTACGTCTTGGTTTCTTCTTTGCACAACAAGGATCTATTTGGATTTTTGTTATGTTAATTTTTATCTATGCGTGGTTGATGAATCGTTTGGATAAAGAATATCAACAAAAACATGACGATGTGGAGGATTCTGAGTAAGTATGAATGTTCAAACTTGGACCTTCATAATGGTAGGTTTTTCCTTCGCATTGTATATCGGTGTAGCAATATGGTCTAAGGCACGTTCAACAGGTGACTTTTATGTTGCTGGCAGCAATGTTCATCCGATAGTTAATGGAATGGCAACTGCAGCCGATTGGATGAGTGCTGCATCATTCATCGCGATGGCAGGAATGATCGCTTTTCGCGGAAGAGATGGTTCAGTATACCTCCTTGGGTGGACAGGAGGGTATGTCCTACTTGCCCTGTTACTTGCACCTTACCTACGCAAATTCGGTAAATACACCGTCCCTGATTTCATTGGAGACAGGTATTATTCGCAATTGGCAAGAATTGTCGCAGTCGTATGTGCAGTATTTGTCTCTTTTACTTACGTTGCTGGACAGATGCGAGGTGTTGGGATTGTTTTTTCCAGATTTCTCAATGTCAATGTTACAGTCGGTGTCCTAATCGGTATGGGGATAGTGTTCTTTTATGCTGTACTCGGTGGCATGAAAGGCATTACTTATACCCAAGTTGCACAATACTGCGTCCTCATTTTTGCATATCTTGTTCCTGCGATTTTCATCTCAATTCTAATTACTGGTAATCCTATTCCACATTTGGGCATAGGTACAGCAGACGAATCTGGTGTCTACCTTTTAGATAAACTCAACGGATTAAACGAAGCACTTGGGTTTAATAAATATACTGACGGTAGCAAATCGACCATTGATGTCTTTTTCATTACTGCTGCCTTAATGTTAGGTACAGCAGGACTCCCTCACGTAATTATTCGGTTTTATACCGTCCGCAAAGTATCTGAAGCAAGAGCCTCTGCAGGATGGGCTCTGCTATTCATCGCTATTCTATATACAACTGCTCCAGCTGTAGCTATTTTCGCACGGACAAATTTACTTCAAACAGTAACTTATCAGCAGGATGGAGAATTAGTTGATCTCAAATATGAAGATGTACCGGAATGGTTTACAAACTGGGAAAAAACCGAACTAATAAAGTTCGATGACCTAAACAACGATGGTGCAATTCAGTTCCGTGGACCAAAATCGGATGTTGAAAATGAATTAACTATTGACAGAGACATTATGGTGTTAGCGAACCCTGAAATTGCAAGACTACCGAATTGGGTAACTGGTTTAGTCGCAGCAGGCGGTTTGGCAGCTGCTTTGTCTACTGCCGCGGGACTTCTATTGGTCATATCAACTGCAATTGCTCATGATTTGCTTAAGGGGTGCTTTGTTAGAGATTTGTCTGAGAAAAATGAATTACTTGCTGCACGGATCGCAGCAGGTTTTGCTGTCTGTGTTGCAGGATACTTTGGTATCAACCCACCCGGATTTGTAGCGGAAGTTGTCGCATTCGCATTTGGACTTGCTGCGAGTTCATTCTTCCCCGCTATCGTTATGGGAATTTTCACTAAGCGGATGAATAAATTAGGTGCAGTAGCAGGAATGATAGTTGGTATATCTTTTACAGCAGGATATATTATCTTTTTCAGATTTATCAACCCAAATCTTGACACGCCAGAGCACTGGCTGTGGGGAATTTCCCCAGAGGGAATCGGAACTGTCGGAATGATAATTAACTTTATAGTTGCAGGGGTCGTATCTGCTTTCACAACTCCACCACCAGAAGACGTGCAAGCATTAGTAGAGGAAATCAGAGTTCCATAAAAATAGAGGTGTTTTAATGAAAATAAATAAAAATTATAAAAAACAAACTGCCCTGTCTCTATATTGGAAGTACATACTTCAAATATATATGACAACGTTATTAATTGTTAGTTGCACATCGTCAGTGTATGCAGCAAAGGCAACAGACTTTTTCCCAAAAGAAAGCATACTATACATGCAATTAAATGAGCTAAATGATGTATATTACGAAATTAATTTGTCAGATAATTGGAAGAATTCTGTTGAATTACTAATGAGTGATTCTGATACCGAGGAATTGGAACAAGGAATGCAATTGATTCAGAACATTATCGGGACGGATCTTCACGGAGTGATTGAAACAGTAGGATACCAGATAGGTCTTGCAATGTGGCAGCGAGATTTTGACAATCCACACGGTGGATTGGTTGTACATTCTGGTGGGAATCTTGCAGAATTACAACGATTAACCAAAATACTAACAGGATTTATGGGAATGTCTGTAGGTCAACTAAGTATTGATGCGGGGGAATATAGGAAAATAAAATACGATACTCTTCAGATGCCTGATGTTCTTTTCACCTACGGATATGTTGGAGATTTTCTCGTCGTTGGTATTGGGGAAAACAGCTTTGAAAAAATGATTGATACTTACAGAAAAAAAACCGAATCAATCAAGAATAATCAGTCCTTTGTTGAAACTTCAAAAAAAATAGGTTCTGACCAAATCAGCTTGTATTTTGACACGCGAAGGGTTCTTCCATTTATAGAAGATATGGATGCAGAAGCACGAGTTCAACTTCAACCTTTATCAAAGATAGGGGTCGGTTTGAATCTATTGGAAAAAGGTCCCATTCTTCAGTTATATACAAATTTTGATCCGAATATACCTGAGAGTTACATTAGTCGCTTCCTTAAAGAAGGACAAGAATTGACTACATTAAAGGGGATGTCTGGAGATGAAGATTTATTTATTGCTGCTGCTCCGGGTATATTGGAAACCTTATGGGATATTGCACATGACGCAATTCACAATAGCGAGTCTGATGACGCTTATGCACTTATTACCTACCTTGAAGGTATTTTGAATCTGAATTTTGAGGATGATTTTATTGCAGGTCTGACAGGTGAAATCGCTTTGACTGTGGATGACATAACAAAGTTTAATCCTGAGGCTATAGAAAGTCTGGATATTGATTTTGTGAACTCGTTACAGGTCGATGCAAACCACGTGCACACGCAAGGTGGTATAGTATTCAATTCTGCGAACCCATCCAAATGGGATAAGGTTGAGAACAGTGTGTCTAACCTACAGAATACCTCCGTTTCTACGATAGAATATAAAGACACAGATGTGTCTGTGTTCGCGTCAAATATCTACTATGCTGAAAAGAATGGATTCTCACTATTAAGTTTTTCAGAAGACCAGATGTATGCGATGGTTGATGGTTTTGACAACAAAAAGAAAATACCATATTTAAAACAAGTACCTAAAACGCCATTGGCATTCTTTAAAATCAATATACAGAAATGGATGGAATTGGTTGATGTTGCAGAACCTATTGATAATGAGGAAGACAAAGATGACATAGATCTACTTCTCGCATGGATTACAGTTGAAGAGAATGATGCTATGTTTGAAGTCACATTCTCAGGTAATAAACCACCGATTGAGTTGTTTTTAAAACTGCTACCATATATTGCCAGGGGTACAGCTGAATCGTTAGATTAGGAGCAAGAAAGCAATGTTTACCCTTATTAAAACTTACTATAAAAAAGCAAAATGGCTGAAGTGGATATCACTATTAGGTCTACCAATTATTGGAATAATATTAATTGCCGAAGGGTATATGCTTTTGCAAAATAATACAGGACATTTGTCAGGGACGTTATATATTATATCTGGATTTCTATGGTTCTTTGGCGGTGTCATTGAATGGATATCAAGTGTTCTAAATCAAATTAGTAGATTCGTTTGTACCGTAATTGAAACAATTATGGTTTTATCTGGTACAGTACTAATATTTATAGCTTAGTCAGGAATGCACCAAAAATAAAGAAAGGAGACTGCAATTTTCCTCAAATTTGTGTTATATCTTAGATAACTCAAATGCTTCTTGCATAAATATTATGTTTCTGCATCATAGGAGATTTGTGGTGATTTAATATGATTGATGTATGTTTTTTTGCTGATGAAGTTTCCAGAGATGACTTTGAGGAAGCTATCAAACTTGGTGTTGAAGCAGGTGCGAATACTGTTGAAGTACGCGGTGGTGTATGGGGTAAACACGTTACTGAAATTGACAATGACGATGTAAAACGCGCACAAGACGTGCTAAGTTCATACAATGTTAGGGTAGCAAGCATCGGTTCACCCTTTGGTAAATGTCCTATAGACGTTCAACAGGAGTATGAACGACACCTTCAACATTTTGATCGCATGGTTGAACTTGCACATGCGTTTGATACTCAAATCATACGTGGATTTGCATTTTGGAATCCAAATCGACGGCTTAAAGAGTCTACCCGACCCGATATTAATGACTACTTAGAACAGATTGCAGAAAAACTTGCTCCTATAGTGCCAATAGCAGAGGATGCAAACGTAGTTCTTGCATTTGAAAATGAAGATGCAACACTTGCAGGCAGTTGTGAAGAGACGCGTGCAGTCATTGATGCTCTTGGTAATAGTCCTGCTCTTGCCTCATGTTGGGATGTAAATAACGGGATAAATTGTGGAGAAATACCGTTGCCAGACGGATATTCATATATCAAAGGACTCGTACGCCATGTGCATGTAAAACCAAATCGCGAGAAAAACCTCGACCCAATTAGAGACACAGATTTACGATATGAACAACTGTTAAGAACGTTGTTAGAAGACGGATTTACAGGTGCTGCAAGTATAGAACATTGGGGGAATCCTGAACAGATGTTAGATGGAATCCGTCAACTTCGTGCAGTTGTTGATGCAATGTAATACAGTTCTAAAGTAAGGAGATTATTGATATGCATTTAAAACCTGACGCAGCACATCTGAATTGGCAAGGTGTTGTGTCTATTGAGAAAACAGATGATTCCATTATGCCGTGGAGAACACCGCATGAGATGCACGTGCTGTTCCCCGAACCCTTGTTAGAAAGGTCTGCTATGCCAGCAGGTGTCCGCATCAGTTTCCGTAGTGACACGACGCGAATTGCGGGGAGTATTGTTGAACAACGCGAATCTGGGATGCTTGATCTCTGTTGTGATGGGGAGTTCATTGCATCTTATGATTTGAAAGGCAACAACAGTTTTGTCTTTGAGAATTTATCTAATAAGGATAAAGTTATTGAATTATGGCTTCCACAATTCGGTAGATTTCAACTTCGTCATATAGAAATTGATGATGGTGCAACATTAGAACCACATATTGACAAACGTCCTAAATGGATAACTTATGGAAGTTCTATCACACAGTGTCGTTCCGCTGCATCACCGACTCAGACTTGGCCCGGGATTGTAGCACGTAATCAGAACTTTAACCTCACTTGTCTCGGTTATGGTGGACAGTGTCACCTTGATTCTATGATAGCACGGATGATACGCGACCTTCCTGCAAACTACATTTCAATGTGTCTTGGCATAAACATACAGGGAGCAAACAGTTTAGGTCCACGTGCTTTTCGTCCTGCGATTATCGGTGCAGTGCAGATTATCCGTGAGAAACATCCCGATATACCTATAGTTTTGATGTCTCCAATTTATTGTCCAAACAGAGAAGAGAACCCAAACGCAGTCGGTTTCAATTTACAGAAAATGCGTGAAGAGGTACAAGGAGCAGCGGAAGCACTCAAAACATCTGGTGACGACAATATCCATTATGTTAGTGGTTTAGATGTATTTGGTCCTGACTATGTAGACCTGCTTCCTGATAACTTACATCCTGATGCTGAGGGTTATAGAGTTATGGGTAACAATTTTGCGGAAGTCGTTGCTAACAAGTTTTTCGCAGCGTAAATATTATAATTGAGGATATGGGAGAGAATATATGAAAACGTACCGTGCAGCAGTAATCGGTTGTAGTCGTATGGGAGCATTCATTGACAACGAAGTGCCAGATTACGAGGCAATAAAGTTACCCTATTCTCATGCAGCAGGCTTTTTTGCAGAGGAGCGTATCGACCTCATCGCCTGTGCTGATTTACGTCCAGAAGTAATGGAACAATTTGGTAACCAATATGATGTTCCAAAAGAGAATCAATATACCGACTATCGTGAAATGATTGAAAATGAACAACCGGATATCGTCAGTGTTGCCACCCAACCGGAACACCGTGCAGAAATAGTAATCTACGCTGCAGAACACGGTGTAAAAGCCATTTACGCAGAAAAGGCAATGGCAGCTTCTATGGATGAAGCAGCAGCAATGGTGTCAGTTGTGGAGGAAAATAACGTTGCTTTTAATCTCGGAACAAACCGTCGATGGCACACAGGTTTTGATAAGATGAAAGAGGTGATTGATAGCGGTGAAATTGGCAGACTACGAACACTGATCATCTATTCTAACGGCACACTATTTAATACTGCAAGCCATAACCTTGATCTAATCTTACGTCTGAACAGCGATGTGCCTGCAAGTTGGGTTACAGGTTACCTTCCACAAGGTAATTCAGTTTTTAACGGAGATGTGTTGAATGCTGATCCATCTGGAGCAGGAACTATCTACTTTGAAAACGGTGTAACTGCACATGCCCTTTTAACGCCCCGCAGCAGTGAATGGGAAGCAATTTGTGATGGGGGAACCGTCACATGTTGGAATAACGGATGGCAATGGCACCTTCGTAAGAATCAAGATGTACCAGGATGGAGAACATGTAGAGTTCCCGATACTTTTCCTGAGTTTGAACGGACAAGTAGCACAGCAAATCTTATAAAAGACCTAATCCACTCATTGGATACTGGACAACCAACGCGCGGTGGTGTCCGATGTGCTTATGCAAGTACAGAACTTATTTTTGGCATCATTGAATCACATCTACAAAATAGCAAGAGAATTGAACTTCCTCTAACAGACTCAAAAATCCGTTTACAAAGAAACCCGACAGCAAGACAACCACGTTTCAACTAATCACAGTTAGAATCAAACGCACTTATCGTCCATAAACCTTTGTTGAGACTTTAAACCGTATTGCTTAGCTAATATCAATAGGAGGAATTCACGATGAGATTTACAGTTTTCTGTTTAGCTGTTTTGAGCGTTCTATTGATTACACCAACAGTTTACGCAGTTCATGACGAAGAAAAAGGACCAGAAAAATTTGGACGTTACGAATTCAAGGAGCAAGACATCAAAGCGGCAACGGATGCTTGTGAGGCTGGTGGTAAGCCTGGTCCTGAATACGTGCCAACGGTACGAGATGAACAACCAAACTTGGCATTGTTGAAAGATACTAAACCTGAAGCATCTTCATTATTAGCAGGTTGGTGTCCTCAACGGCATTGCACCGAATACTTAAATGATGGATTCTACAACAACTGTAGAAGTTGGATTATAAATACAATTCCCGGTTGGGCACAAATTGACATCGGTGCAGTGGCAAATGTTAACAAAATCTATTTCGGTAGTGACCATTCACAAGGTTTCCTTGACCGAACAACGGCAGATTTTGACATCCTTGTCGCAACAACCAAAGCCGATGCAGACTCTAATGCAGATACATGGAAAAAAGTATATACACACAAAGGGGCACCAATCAGCGAAACTACTGAAATAACATTTGACGATGTAGAAGTGCGATGGTTGCGTATCCATATTCGTTCCAATAACGGCGCACGAATAGATGAAATAGAGATATATGGCGGTTCTGATCCAATGGCAGTTGAACTAACAGATAAACTAACAACAATCTGGGGACAAGTAAAAACTAACAAATACTAACATTCTATAAGGAGATAAAATGCGTTTTGTAATCTGTTTAATACTGATGCTGTGTGTCTGTACAGTTTCTGCTGACATACTGTTTCAAGATGACTTTGAGAGTGGTAAAGTTGATAACAAGAAATGGATGCCGCAAGGTACCTGGGTGATTGAGGACAATGGTGACGGTCACGATGTTCTCGGTGAAAAAGTGCTTGCTGTCCAAAGTAGTGAGATAGGTCTTAGTGTTGACGCGTTTCCTGAAGAATTTGATTATTACGCTGATTTTAAAACAGTGTCAGCAGGTTTGACAGGTTTTGTTTTCCACGCACAAGATGCTAATAATGTATATATGCACCAAGTTTCAACGGCTGGTTCTGGACATACACCACAACACATTCGCTGGCATAGAAAGGTAGGGGGAGGCTATACTGTTGATGCCAAACCCTTTGACGATAAGGTGAATCGTGACCAAAATGTATGGTATCGTGTTAAGTTTGAAGTGCGTGAGGACTATAAGTTTAAAGTCTATCTTGGTGATGTTGGTGTAGAAGACGATGAACTTACACTTGTCAGTGAATGGACAGATGCTCAAAAATCATTTGAGAAGGGTAAAATAGGTATACGGATGAGTGGAGGTGAGCGCGCCCAATATGACAACATTGTTGTATCTTCTGCAGGATTCGACATTTTTTCTGTTGAACCAAATCGGAAGTTAACCCTAACTTGGGGAAACCTTAAACGTAAATAATCAAATAGAATGATGGTTGTGTTCTAAGCGTGGAACGTGAAAATTGCTTATTCTACCATCACTTTTAGTTTCCTTATGTGCGATAATTGTGATATAATTTTCTAATATATTACGGTTATTAAAATGTATATAAAATCAAACTTTCGGGAATAATATTGCTTACTACAGCACTATCAGTATTTCCGATTTACACAAGGAGATGAAGTATTATGCGATATTTAATCTGTTTAGCAATGATTCTGTGTGTTTCCACAGTTTCTGCTGAAATATTGTTTTATGATGATTTTGAAAATGGTGAGATTGATGAATCTATGTGGGCACCACAAGGTACTTGGGTGATTCAAGATAATTCTGATGGTCACGATGTATTAGGTGATAGTGTTCTATTCGTTCCAGGGGGTGAGGTTGGACTTAGCGTTGACGAATTCCCAGAAGAATACGACTATTACGCGGATTTCAAAGCCACGCAGAATGGTTTAACTGGGTTCGTCTTCCACGCTCAGGACGCAAATAACATATACATGCATCAAGTTTCTACAGATGGTTCAGCACATACACCACAACATATCCGTTGGCATAGAAGGGTTAATGGTGGATGGGCTGCTGAACCTGGGGCATTTGAAGATGGCGTTGATCGTAAAGCGAATGTGTGGTACAGAGCGAAATTTGAGGTGCGGTCAGGTTCTAATTTCAAGGCTTACATAGGACCCGTAGGCGGTGATTCTGACGAATTATCTTTTGTAAGTGAATGGACAGATTCACAGGGAGCCTTTTCAAGTGGGAAAATCGGTTTCCGTATGAGTGGTGCAGAACATGCACAGTACGATAATATTGCTGTCGTAACACCAGGAGGAACCCCGACACCTGTTGAACCGAAAGATAAGATGGCAGTGACTTGGGGCAACTTAAAACGTCATTGACATACTCACCGCACTAAAGTGCTGGTGATTCTTTTGACTGAATCACCTTGAGTGATCGTGGGATCAACGACCTTTGCTTTCGAAGAAAGTCTGACAAAGCCTACTCCAACAGTTGATGCCCCAACTGCACCTCCAAAGGAGGTCTTAAGAACAATTAGTACGCGTGATTTAGATGGGATGAGTTATTATGCTTCTTTCCCTGAACGTGCAATAGATGTTACAAAGAACTTTAGCAGTCTTGAATCGCAAGGCTTTTACGTGATTGTTTCACTGCTTAGCTGTCTACCACAGCATCAATTACAACCGATGCCGATTGCTAAAGAGCAGTATATCAAAATGATGTTCTTGAGTCAAGTTTTTTTGGGACAACAAGAAACTTAGCGGTGTCTACATCCCCGAGCTAAAGCAACGGGGTCTTGACACCGAAGATTGATAATGCAGAATCAACGCTCTGCTCAGGAAGGAAATGATGATATGTCATTATCTATCGGCATCATCGGTGCAGGTAGGATGGGTAGGCATCACCATAGTGCGGTAACTAACTATGGCGCGCGTATAGTTGCTGTCCACGATGTTCGAATAGAAGCTGCACAAGAACTTGCATCACTTGCTGGCACGGAAATAGCCACTGATGTGTTGAGTAATTTTTTTGATGTAAAATTGGATGGGGTGGTTATAACAACGCCACCCCCTGTTCGTTTAATGCCAATCAAGATGGCATGTGAACGTGGCATCCCAATAATGGTAGAAAAACCACCTGCCCTGAATATTTCTGATGGACGTAAATGTCTTGAATATATTGTAAATGCTGATGTTATCGCAGCTGTCGGTTTTCAACTCAGATATCACCATCTGTATGAGAGACTAAAAGAATTAATCGCTAATCAAACTATCCATCTGGTTAGAACAGTCTGTACTATCAATTACTATCTCACATTTCAAATGCCAACATGGTTCTTACAGTCAGAGATTAGTGGCGGTCCATTAGCAGAACAGGCTGTGCATGTGTTGGACTGTGCTCGATATGTAATGGGAAACCCGAAACCCTTGCAAGCACATGCTTTGACTGTAAAAAATATGGCACTTGACCGTACAGAATTTGACGCTGAAAATGCTATACAGATGACTTACGAATTAGACAATGGCGTGTTCGGTACGCATATGAATCATTGCGGTACAGAGGAATTCTGTTTTGATGTTGAGGTGGTCGGACCGCATTTACGTCTGCAGGCAAATATGGCGGATAATGCAATTCGTGGTAATCTTAATGGTGAAAAGATAGATGAACCCGTTATATCACAAAACAGTATAGGTTTAGACAAGACTGGAGCGTGGTTGCGTGCAATTGAAACTGGGGATAGAACACTCATTCGTTCCCATTTTGCTGACGCACTTGAAACACTTAAACTAATAGATGCGGCTATAAAAAGTCGCAATACTGGTAAATTTATTAGGGTGGAGGAATTATGATGATAAACTGGATCTATTTTAGAAATGGCTGAAACTCCTGTAAAAAAGTTCAAGAGGTACTTGACACAAACAACATACAAGCAGAAAACAGATCAGATGCACGAAAAGATAAACTTGAAGCAGATGCAGTATGGGAAAAAATGGGTTCTGCAGAGCAGATTGTTGTCGCTAAAGGTAAGAAGATAGAAACCTTTATACCAAACGACGATACACGTGATGAAGTCCTGAATGTAGTTCTTGGACGTAGTGGCAGCCTGCGTGCACCAACTGTGCAAATCGGAAATGTATTCTATGTAGGATACAACGATACCATCTATTCTGAACCACCCTTCGGAAGTGGATAGAGTAAACAACAATGCGTATTGAAAAGATACTTATTACTGGTGCTGCAGGATATCTTGCCCAGTTTATAATTGATCGGTTGCACACATCATATCAATTAACGCTTACCGATATTGTTGAGCCTAAGAAAGATTATGATGGAATACCGTTTATTCAGGCTGACGTTACACATGCGTCTGAGATTGAAGCAGCGTGCGTTGATCAAGATGCTGTCGTGCACACCGTTGCATTAGTACGCGAACGGCACGGCAAACCTAACACATTGTTTGCTGACGTGATGGTGAAGGGAACATGGAACGTCGCTGAAGCATGTGTTAGACAGGGAGTGGAGAAGTTGGTAAACATCTCCAGTATTTCTGCATGTCCACCTGCATCTGGTGTCCAATTACCATATCAAGTGGATAAACCCTTTCGGTTTGGCGGAGGTGACCTTAATTATGCCTTGGCGAAGTATCTCGGTGAGCAGATAGGTTTAGCTTACCATCAAGCACACGGTTTGAAGGTAATTCATATCCGTCCGGGTGTGATTGATGGAGATGGAATGAATCCCGGTCCTTCAGCACCTGAGACTGGTACAGAACCATGGTTCGTTTACGTAGATCCGAGGGATGTTGCTCAATGTGTTGCACGTGCCATTGAAACTAAAAATGTTGAATATGGTGCATACAACGCAGTTGCGGGACGATCAGACTCCCGTTATGACTGGAAGCAAGCAGAACAGGATTTGGGCTATTCACCAGAACACAACTGGGATGAGGTTCCGGTTAACGAACCGTAGAGGTGCTTATGACTTTTCAAAAAGACTCAGTTGATTCGCGGTCCGATAATCTACGTGCCGATATTACAAAGTTTGACACAGAACTCGCTGAAGATTTCAAATCACAAATGTCTATTGCTCCATTCTTGTCTCGCAAGATTGTAAGTTTTCAAGGAAACAAGTCGAAGCCAGCATATAATTGGTATAAATACAAAGAAGCATATTCTGCAGGACTTGTTGAATATTTTTTGAGTAATTATGAAGGTGGTACTCAAGGGAAGGTACTTGATCCTTTCGCTGGAATAGGAACAACCTTGTTTGCAGCAAGTGAACAAGATATTCACGCTGATGGAATAGAATTATTACCTATTGGACAAGAAATTATCCAATCACGAATTATGTTGCAAAAGGGTTTGTCCACAAATGATACAGATAAGCTTGAATGGTGGATAAGTTCTCAACCGTGGAAAGGATATCCGGAAAGAACTCCGTTTAGTACGTTTCGGATTACAGAAGGTGCTTACCCATCCGATACAGTAGAGTCAATAGAACGGTACAGAGGTGCGATGCATCAAGAAAGCGAAAAAATAAAAGCAATTCTTCGTCTTGCTTTGTTGTGTGTGTTAGAATCGATAAGCTATACGCGTAAAGATGGGCAATATTTGCGATGGGATGCGCGTTCTGGCAAGATACGACCCGGGACAAAGCCTTTTGATAAAGGAGAAATCCTTTCCTTCGATTTTGCAATAATCGCTAAATTAAAAGAGATTTTATCATATATAACTTCTCATCAAACACCTATAACACTTTTCCCTATACTTCATACAGAAAGCAATATAAGGTTGTTCCCGGGTTCATGTTTAGAGATTTTACCTACCTTAGAAACGGAATCGTATACTGCTATCATGACTTCACCTCCATACTGCAACCGATACGATTATACACGTACGTATGCACTTGAATTGGCAATGTTGGGTTTGAAACATGAAGATGTCTGTAGTTTAAGACAAGAAATGCTTAGCTGTACGGTAGAAAATAGAGAAAAGGATTTATTGAATATTTGCCCTAACTGGGAACCCTATATAGATGTAGCCAACAATCAGAAATTATTAAATTCAATCAATGCATATCTGGAAAACGAAAAGTCTCTTGGCAGGTTAAATAACAACAGTATACCCAGAATGGTTCGCGGATATTTTTCTGAAATGGCATGTGTTATTGGGGAATGTTTCCGTGTGCTAAAACCGAATGCGCGTCTCTTCATGGTCAACGACAATGTTCGTTACGCAGGTATAGGTATTTCCGTAGACCTAATTTTGTCGGATATAGCAAGAAAGTTAGGTTTTGAGGTCGAAAAAATCCTCGTGGTACCTGGTAAAAAGGGGAATAGCAGTCAGCAAATGGGAATGTATGGTCGTATACCTCTTCGCAAATGTGTGTATGTTTGGAGAAGAAGATAATGTCATATATCCAACACTTATCTTGTAGTACTGACTTGATTACCCCGACTGAGGAAATTCGTTCTGGTTTTGTTACTCTTGCATTGGAAAGAAATAGACAAGCTACTCCTTTTGTTGAACAAGCAAGGGCATTGAGAGTTTTTGCAATGCAAGCCAAAACCCCTACTGAATTACTTCAAATTGATGAAATTAGACCTGCGTTATTGACAGCTGCAGGATTTTCGGATAAGGCAGTTGGACATACAGATGAAGTTAGCCAATCGACGGCAATAGAACTATTAATAGAGAATTTTTTAGAACCTGCAGGTACAGAATTTGTCGAGGAATTAGTTTACCGATTTCTGTTAACACGTGGGGATTCGTTAGGAGGGTCCATGCGAAACATCGCGGGTAAGTTAGCGGAAAGAAAAGTAACCAGATCAATTATTTCTGCACTAACGTTAACCGAGACAACGTTTCAGTGGCTTAACACTGTTAGTAATACATGGATCGCGGGAAAGAAAAGCGAACCAGATATAGAATTGAATGTCAAAGCACTTAGTTGGGTAAGGAATGGGGCAACACGAACACTGGTTTACAACCGGACTATTCCATTAGTAAGGAAGAATATTGATATGTGTCTACTCGACTGTGAACCTGACGAGTTAATACCTGCGACTTTAAGAGTTCCTGAAAAGTATATTGCTTTTGGCGAACTGAAAGGTGGAATTGACCCGGCAGGTGCTGACGAACATTGGAAAACTGCACAAACGGCATTAACCCGCATCAGAGCAGCCTTTTCAGTTGAAAACTTGTTGCCATTCCTCTTTTTTATTGGAGCAGTTATCGTTGACAACATGGCACAGGAAATCTGGAGACATCTTGAAGATAAAACACTGATTAACGCAGCTAACTTAACAAACGCTGATCAAGTTGCATCATTATCTAATTGGCTTGTTAGTTTATGATTTCAGGATACAATGGTACAACACCAGCATATTTCACTCCTGTTAGATATGCAATTTCGCGTTTCCATGTTGTCAGGTCATCAGTGTTGAAGTCGTTCAAATGTGTATGTCCACAGGCACGCGCTAAAACCTGCATCAATTCAACAGATGCAGACAAGAAACGGTTCAACCGTTGCGCTGCTACTTCAACCTTTAATCGTTTGCGTAAATGTTCCTTTTGCGTTGCAATTCCCACAGGACAGTTATTCGTATGACATGCTCGCATTCCTATACATCCGATTGCTTGCATTGCAGAATTGGCTATGGCGACTCCATCTGCCCCGAGTGCTAACGCTTTGGCAAAATCCGCAGCTGTCCTCAAACCTCCTGTGATAATAAGTGTAATGTCTCCGTTTCCTGTATCATCAAGATATTTACGTGCCCGTGCTAATGCTGGCATTGTCGGCACTGATATATTGTCTCTGAATAACAACGGTGCAGCACCTGTACCGCCTCCTCGACCGTCCAATATAATATAATCCACACCTATTTGGAGTGCTGCTTCAATATCCTTTTCGATATGTTGAGCAGATAGTTTAAATCCAATTGGTATGCCATCTGTTTCCTTACGCACCAAGTCAGCGAATTTGGCAAAATCGTCAAGGGATTCCCAGTCAGGGAACCGAGCAGGTGAAATAGCTGGTTGCCCTACGGGCAATCTTCTGACAGCAGCAATTTCCTCAGTCACCTTGTTACCTGGAAGGTGTCCACCTGTACCCGTCTTTGCACCTTGTCCTCCTTTAAAATGGAATGCTTGTGCTTGGTCCAATTTATCGTAAGAGAAACCGAATCGTGCAGAAGCAAGTTCATAAAAGTAGCGACTGTTTTCCTTTGCCTCTGTAAGTAACATACCACCTTCACCAGAGCAGATTCCGGTTCCAGCCATTTCAGCACCCTTTGCCAACGCTATTTTCGCTTCTGCTGACAACGCGCCAAAACTCATATCGGACACAAAGATAGGTATATCTAATTTGAGGGGTTTTTTCGCATTTGGACCGATAACCAATTCAGTACCAACCGGTGTATCGTCAAGATGTGGGGTTTTGTAGAGTTGTGCGACAACAAACTGCAGATCATCCCAATTGGGTAAGTCTTTTCTCAGCACACCCATTGCTGCTGTTTGCCCGTGTTGTCCAACATTGTTCAATCCATTACTTGCTAATTCCTGAATTTCTGCGACATAAGGTTCATCTTGTGTGCCGTGAATATCTTGGTAGTTTCCCTGATATTGATCACGGTGGTAGGGTTGAGGATTTTCCTTTTCCCATTGTCGGATTTCATCTTCATCAACATATACTGTGTCGTCTTCAACCCATGCTTTAAACTTAGCAAGTCGTTCAGAATTTAGGTATTCGCTTATACCCGTATCATAGCGATAATCCCAAAAGTGAACACCGCAAATCAGGTTCTCACCTTCAATATAACCGTCTGCAAGCAATGCACCACGATGATGACATCTCCCGTATAGGACAGAAATCTGATTATCGTATCGTATTATGACTAAATCTACATTTGCAACAAGTCCGTATGCGGGTTCCCTGTCCTTGAGATCGCTGAATTTAGCGATTTTTGTTTTCGTCATGTTTTCACCTTCTGCGTTTAAGATTGGTTAAACGCAAAAGATTTGTTACAGATTACTCTACCTCTTCTTGACTGATTGGTTCGGTTTGTTCAAGTTGAGAGAGACGTTGTTCTAGTTTGGACTGCTGTCTACCTAAGCGCAGCACATACAGCATGATAGCAAGCCATATAACCAAGTAAGCTGCGAACAGAAATTTTAGTCGTCTTTTCTGTTTTGATTCCAGTTGCTCAACTGCCAATTCTACAGTCTTTGTAACTTCGTCTTCATCTATCTGTGGTTTTGCTTCACCAGCATCTTCAGCAGCATTTTCGACTTGTGCAATTGCATCCGATACAGCGGCATCAACTTCATTTGATGTTAACGTTACAGGTATTTGTGCTATCAGAAACAATCCAAAGATTCCGATAAAAATAATAATTATGATTATACGCATTTACAGTTCTCCAAGTTGTCGTTGGCGAATTGTTTCATATTGCAGATTTGATTTTCCCATTCTGTATTGTAAAAGTAGCATTAGAACATAGAATGAAAGGAAAGCTAAAACTACAAACCAAAAAGTCAGTTTCATGGGTGCTGCCATATCGTATTTTGTATTTGTTCCTGGATGCATATTTGATGCTGCTTGCCAGATATTGACTGAATGGTATACAATTGGCACGTTCAAACCAGCGAAGATACCTAATACTGCTGAAAAAGTTCTACGTGTTTCTCCACTCAATATTGCCCGTAGGATAAAATAACCGACATACATCAACCACATTACCAGTGTAGTTGTCAATCGTGGTTCCCAAGTCCACCATGTATTCCAAGAAACGCGTGCCCAAATCGGTCCTGATAGTAACACGGCTGTGCAAAAGAGGAGTCCAATCTCGGCGGATGCTACTGCTAAAATGTCATGAATTGCTTTTCTTTTAATAAGAAACATGATACATAAGACAAAATTGACACCGAACGCTGCAAACGCTGTGAAAGCAGAGGATACGTGGAAGTAGAAGACCTTTTGTATTTCTAACATGCTCTGTTCCATCGGTGCATAAGCGAATATAAGATAGATTCCGATGAAAATCATGATTGCTGATACAGCAGTTAGAATATTTATTGATTTTCCCATATTGGACTCCCTGTAAGTATTTCTGGACCGTCCGATAGAATAGCTACCGTATGCTCAAATAGGGCGGACAAACTCCCATCTGAGGTGGTAACTCTCCATCCATCATCCAAAATATCCACACTTGATTGTCCTGCGTTGACCATAGCCTCAATTGCCAGCACCATTCCTGGTCTTAAACGAACCCCTCGTCCGGGTTTTCCATTGGTTGGTACTTGTGGTTCTTCATGAAGGTGGCGACCAATACCGTGTCCGGAAAAATTCTGAAGGACGGAAAAGCCTGCTTCTTCAGCAACATTTTGTAGTTGATATGATACATCTCCCATACGGTTTCCCGGTTTTGCTTCTGAAATAGCGGCATATAACGATTCTTTGGTGACTTCAAGCAACTTTTGTGCATCAGGAGTGGTTTTTCCTACAGGAAATGTATAGGCGTTGTCACCGTGATATCCATCAATGTTGACAGCAGTATCAACCCCGATAATGTCCCCTTCTTTTAGTACTTCTTTTACATCTGGAATGCCGTGGATAACGATGTCGTTGACAGAAACACAGATTGTGGCGGGATATGGAGGATGGTCTGGAATTTCATAACCGAGAAATGATGAGGTAGCATTCAATTCTGCAATTGCTTTACGAGAGACCATTTCTAATTCGTAAGTCGTTACACCTGGTTGAATTGCATTTGCGATTGTATGTAGGACTTTTGCAGCAGCTTGACCGCTACGTTTCATCTTCTCAATTTCTGTTCTGTTTTTAATTCTGATTTTTTGCATAAAATATATAATCTATATCAAATAATAAAGGCGAGTACTTAATCTAAAATAGACTAAAGATTCAGAGTTTTCAGAGTCAAAGGATAATTTTCACAATTTTATCATGTGCTACAAACCTGTATCCAATATGGTTTTATAGGACTATTATGACCTATTTAGTCAATAACGACTCTGAAAATTCGGATGCTTCTACATAAAACAATGACAATGAAATTTAGGATGTGGATTCAGCCGATTCCGTAAGTTACTTATTCCGAACTCACGTTAGAATACGAACATTGTAACTTATTATGTAACTATATCTCCAATCAATGTATGTGCAGTAGCAGATTGGATTTTGACGTTCACTATATCACCAACCTGTGCATTGTCCTTTGGGAAAACTGTGGTTTTGAATGTATCTGTCTTACCGTGATATTGATCAGAGTCTCGTCTGCTATCTCCTTCAACTAAAACGGGAACAGTAGTTCCAATTTTAGATTGGTTGATTTCACCTGAAATTTTCTCTTGTAGTGAGATGATTTCGTTTAATCTTCTTGCCTTTTCTTCCTCAGGCACATCATCGGGCAGCATTTTGTTTGCTAAAGTTCCATCTCGATCAGAATACTTGAACATAAAGGCAGAATCGAATCTGATTTCTTCCATTAGATTATAGGTCTGCTTAAAATCCTTTTCAGTTTCTTCACAAAAACCGACTATGACATCTGTTGAAATCGCAATTTGTGGGATTCTATCACGGATTTTAGAGACAAGATCGCGATATTGTTCTGCCGTGTAGGTGCGGCGCATGCGTTGTAACACCTGAGTAGAACCGGACTGCAAGGGGAGATGGAGTTGCTTACAAACTTGTGGACAATTTTCCATTGCATCAATCATACTGTCTGTAGCATCTGCGGGATGTGGTGATGTAAATCGGACGCGCTCTACGCCATCAACTTCAGCGATTCGCCAAAGGAGTTCCCCAAAATCATTATCTCCATCGTGGTAGGAGTTCACCGTTTGTCCCAGTAGTACAATCTCCTTAAAACCTTCATCCACAAGTCTTTGAACATCATCTGTAAGTAGTTTCAATGGTAAACTTCGTTCTCTACCTCGGACAAATGGGACGATACAGAAAGTACACATTTTATCACACCCGCGCTGAATTGTTAGCCATGCTCGGATACCCTCTTTACGAATAGGTGCAATATCTGCGTAATCTTCACTTTTATCCAATTGTAAACCAAGAAATGGATCGCCACTTGCTACAGCATTGAGAGCCATCGGTAGATTACGGTAGGCATCGGGTCCCATCACAAGGTCAACATAAGGTGCTGCTTCCAATAACTTATCACGGAGATGTTGTGCCATACAACCGCATACTCCGATTATAAGATTACCTTCCCGACGTTTTCTATGATTTAGATGCTCAAGTCGATTGATGACTTTAGTTTCGGCATTTTCACGGATAGCACAGGTATTGAGCAAGATAACATCAGCCTCATCAATATTAGCTACAGTGTGATGACCAGCTTGTGTTAAGATGCCTGCCATGAGTTCACTATCACTAACATTCATTTGACATCCGTAGGTTTCAATATATACATTTCGTGCGAACTGTGTATTTACCTTGTGTTTGCGGATACTTATGTCAGAGGGTTGTGCTAACAACTTACCGTCAGGATCTGATTGTGATGTGTAGATTGGAAGAGGAGATTTATTTTTCATTGTGTTATAGAATATAAAATTTGTTTATTGAGTATCACCATCACACTTTATATAATCTTGATAGTATTCTGATATGTCAGTAGTAAATAGGTCACCAACATAGATAATCACACGGTATTTTAATGTTCGAGTCGTCCTTGTATCTAAAGTAAACGGTTGTGATAGTGCACAAAGATATCCGAGGTATGCATCTTCAGCAAGAAAGTGTGTTTCTCCATTATCTGGATGTGGAAGAATCGCTAATCCAACAGCAGTGTTGCCTAATATGCCACATAATGTTCCCCACTCCGATTCCTTTTCGTTCACTTCCATTTCACCGATTCTCCCATTTGAATCTGCAGTTTTCCGATGTTCCATCTCGGCAGCGTTGTATCCTAATCGGACGTTATCAAATATCAAAAAATTAGATGAAATATGCCAATTTAGGTTTATATCAATTATTTGCAAATTATCTTGTCGTGGTAGAACTGTTGTTTTACAGGTCTTTATTATCTCATGACTGTTTGCTTTGAAATTGGTTACACTAACGAAATTGACATATTCCTCGGATGTTTCCCATTCAAGGTTTGTGGTTTTCCTTTGTAGTAGGATAGGTTTACCACTCTTATCCTTCACTGACCCAATTGAGAAACAGAGTCCTGGTAGATGCTTATCTTCAGTGCCGTTTGTCAATACTTGTCCATTCGGAGCATATACAGGGTGAAAGTAGGGATGTGTTACAGACTCACTATAACAATATGTGAGCGTTAGTTCACTGTTCTCAGTGATGGACAATTCTTTTCCAGGAACTTCTTCAAACCTAAATTCCATGTGCTAATTATACCATGCCTACTATTATTATGCAAAAGTTATTGGTAGTAAACCAAAGCATTTTAATGTCTGATTTTTAATCTGAATCGCGGAATACACGGGTATGCCTGAACCAGGATTTACAAGATAAACAGGATTTTCAGGATAAGAGCATTGTATTCCAATCTTCCTTTGCAAAAGGTAGGTGTTCATCCTTTGAAATGGAATCTATAGCCTCCAACTCCAAATCTTGGAAATCCTGAAAATCATAGTTCAGACGAAATATGTCGGGTTTCGCTAACGCTCCATCCGACCTATGAATCGCATAAAACTGCTCCTTCTAAAAACGCACTAAAAACGGGTGTTTTTTGCACATTGGTGCGTTTTGGTTTTTGGGTTTATGCCAGTCTGGGACTGGGTTTATAAGGGTTTTTGAAAATTCTGAGTTTTTCATTTTTTGTGCGTTTTTTATTTCCTTGGTTATGGTCGGTTTTTGGTGGATGTTTTTTGGGTGACGGGTTGCGGTTTTTGTTGTGCATGTGGGGTGTAGTCGGTTTCTGTTTTTCATAGTGGTAGTAGTATAACAGGTGGTGGATTGGGATGGAAGGGTTTGTGGAGATAGGAATCATAAGTTTCATGTATGTTTCATGTATGTTTCAGATTTTAGTTGTCTGAACCAGGATTTACAAATCAACGGTATGAATGCCATTTAGGCATTCCCCGGGATTTCAGGATTTGCAGGATAAGAGAAGAGTCTGAACCAGGATTTTCAGGATTTTGCAGGATTGGCGTTTGGTGTATTGTATTCCGTTTCATAGGATGACGAGATATTGTGGCGTTGGTGGGGAATGGCACAAACTGGAAAGTTCGTGCTACGAAGAGCGGGCGGGCAAACCTCGCACATACGAGGTTATGGTTCATGTCGGAGGTCGCTACATTTGCTCCGACCTACGATATGAGTCATTACCTTTGTGAAATATAGGTTGTTTCGTCCATATTTTTTGAGTAACATGGTTAACACAAGAATGCTTTGTTAATTTTAAAAATGAAGGTAGAAAGAACAATGAAACCTATAATTGGAATTCCAGTTGTTGATAGAGATGGAAATCATAACTTTAAAAAATACATTAAGGCAATTGAAAAACATGGTGGAAAAGCACAATTACTAATTCGTGGTAGAGGAACATCTAAGGAATTTGTTACTGAAATTGATGGATTATTACTTCCTGGTGGTGGAGATATCCATCCAGACTATTTTAATCAAGATTGGCATCCAAAAATCAAATACGTCAATGAAGATCGTGATGAATTAGAAATATCAATTTTTGAGGAAGCATTCAAGGAAGATATACCAGTTTTTGGTATTTGTCGTGGGATACAGGTTATGAGTGTGGCAATGGGTGGTAGTCTCTATCAGGATATAGAAACGGTATATCCGCAAGAAGCACTCACACATCCGAGTGTGTCTGGTAAAGATTCACGACATAGTATTGAGATTGAACCAGAGAGTATGCTTGGTAAAATAATCGGTAAGGGAGTAGATGAAGTAAATTCTGCACACCATCAAGCAGTAGACGATATTGGAGAAGGTTTTGTTGTGACTGCCCGTTCAGAGGATGGAATTGTTGAGGCGATAGAAAATCCATCAAAGCCGTTTATGGTTGGTGTGCAATATCATCCTGAGAGGATGACTCGAAATGAGAAGTTTAGTGAACATAGACAGAAGTTATTTGAAGCATTTCTTGATGCAGCATCTAATTGAGGGTTGAAGTTAGAAACTTGCGATCAAAGAGAAGCGGTGTGTTAAACCCAAATCACCGAATGGGACGAGTGCATAATCAATCTGAAACCGTTTAAGTGTCAATCCAAATCCACCTGCTAAACCCGATATAGCACCTAAATCATTTCCACCAAATTTGTATTTGTATCCAGTGCGGAGTTGTAGGATATTAGCTAGTGTATAACCTATTCCCGCCCCAACAGAATTATCGTTGTCGGTGGGACGAATGAAATCCAGAGTGAGAATAACTGCATCCTTCCATAGTCTATATGCAGTACCTAATCTGAGGACAAATGGAAGTGGAAATGAGTCCTCTATATATTTTATCCGTGGTCCAACGTGTTGTGCATTAACCCCAAATGAGAGTGGAATTTCTGAAAAAGAGTATAACCCGCCAAAATCGAAAGCGTAGCCATTTCCGCTTTCGTCAGCAATCTGTTCTTGTAAATATTTCGCGTTAATGCCGACTGCTAATGTATTACCAAATCCGCGCGCATAAGATAGTATTACAGCAAGGTCGTAAGGTCGAAATATTTCGGTTTCGTTTCCATCTTGATCGCGCCCTTGTAGTTCTCCGAAAGATAGAAAATTCGCACTTGCACCGACTGTGTTGTTACCAATCGGAAAGGCAAAACCAATGAATTCGTGATTTATTTCTGCGAACCATTCGTTGTGCATGAGTGCAAGTTGGGGTTTGTCAAGTTTTACGAGACCGGCAGGATTCCAGTAGGAAGCATATAGGTCGTCTGTTGCTGCGACTTGCGACTCACCCATTCCCATCGCCTTTGCCCCGACACCAATTTTTAGAAAAGTCATAGCACGTGTGCCAGCGTTTTCGTGGATGTCTGTGTTATCTGCGACAACTGATATTGAGGGAAGAATGAAAGAGAAAAGAAATATGAATATGTATATTTGATACATTAGGAAATCCGTATATTTAATGAAAGTAGTTCAGTAGGTTATATGAACAATATCTATTCGTGTTAGTGTATATCTGGTATCATTTTTTATAATTAGTGGGTAAATTGTATCATATATTTTAGCGGTAGTCAACATGCATTTTAGATCGTCAGGGTTATTTAGTTTTATAAATTTCTTGTTGACGAGTTGGACTAATAGTTAGGATTTCAGTCTTGCAAAGTAGTAGACACACTCCGGGGAATGCCAAGTGGCATTCATACTGTTGATTTGGTGTGCCGTAAATATCTCTCAAGTGGATGGCACACGGAGTGTGCCTACTACCATGTTGAGTTTCCAAGTAATACCTTACTACGTTACATTAACGTTTGTGATAAAATGCATCAGAAAAACCTAAAACTAAATAGCCCTGTTAAATATTTGACAGAAAAGGCAATAATATGGTATCATTTTATGGTAAATATAGTGTAACCACATACCAATTTTGGTATATAGTCTAAATACCCTTAACTCTCCGGTTTACACATCCGACAAACTGGCTAAGCACATGGGACAGTTCCAATTCAAGTACACCGATATCCTTAGAGTTTGCAGATACGGATTTAGTGCCAGAAGGATAGGTCTCCATCTTGTAGGTATATTACTTGCATACTTAATATATGAGATTCTGGTCTATCTCAGCCTTGCAATATCAGGCGGATCAGAGATAAATACGTATTGGGATACCTACGGCTTCTTGCCTATACCCCCTTTTTTCGTTACCGATTTAAAACCACTCACTACTGTTGCAATGTGGTTGGGAATAATTATCTTCGCGTCAATCTTTTTCCTTGTCAGTGCGATGACATCCAAGATTACTATAGAACAATTACGTGGTGATACATATTTTTCTGTTGGAAATGCGGTAAAGTTTATAAAACTTAAATGGCAAACAGTGATCGGATCGTTCTTATCCTTACCTTTTCTTATACTTCTTTTATTGATGATTCCAGTTAGCGTTGCGCTTCTTGGCAATATTCCGTATATTGGTAAACCCATTCTTATTTTTGCATCGGTATTTTCACCAATTGGATTTTTTATAGGACTTATCATAGCATTTATTTTTGTAGTGTTTATTGCCAGTTTGTTCTTTATGCCAGCGATTGTTGCAACCACAGGTTCAGATGCCTTTGAAACAATTTATCAACTCTTCGCAATAGTATGGAATCAGCCGTGGCGACTCGTATTTTATGGGTTACTGCTATTTCTTCTTAAGATGCTTCTTGTACCAATTTGGGGGATTTTCTGTGTTGCAGGAATCATGATAGTCATAGTTCCGACATTTAGACTACACACCCAATTTATACAAGAATCAGTTGCAATTGCAAATAAATGGTTGGGTGGTGGACTACAAAAAACAATAGAATTTATATTTAGAGATGATGCCGTTCTTTTTGGATTTGATAACACCTCTCAATTCCCTGTTGCAACTATCTCGACAGTAATCTGTGCCATTTTGCTAACCTTAACGTTAATAAGTTTAGCGGGTGGTGTGATCGCCTATCTGTTTTCATTAGCATCAGTTGGAACAACGTTAATCTATGTAGTTATACGAATGCGTTTGGATGAAAATAATCTAATAGAAATTATCGGAGTAGATGGACAGTTACATACATTACCACAGCATATAGGAGATGAATGATATTGAACACTTACACCACATTAAGGTTGTATGATTATGTGATGTAATTTATCTTCGTTTAATACCGTTTATAGTGGGCTATGTTTGATAAAGTAATGACTAAAGTTTTTGGTAGTAAAGAAGAGCGCGATGTCAAACGTTTTCGTGATGTCGTTGAAGCAGTCAATCGACTTGAACCGGAAATCCAAAAATTAAATGATGCGAAACTCCAAGCCAAAACACCCGCCTTTCGTCGACGGTTGGATGCAGGTGAGTCCCTTGATGATATATTGGTAGAGGCATTTGCAGTTGTTCGAGAAGCAGCGGTTAGAACACTAAAACAACGGCACTATGATGTGCAAATAATCGGCGGTGCAGCACTACATCAAGGTGCTATTGCTGAAATGAGAACGGGTGAAGGAAAGACGTTAACATCAACACTTGCAGTCTATCTCAATGCTCTTTCAGGGAGAGGAGTTCACCTTGCGACTGTGAATGACTATCTTGCGCGTCGTGATGCTGAATGGATGGGAAAGATATATAACTTTCTTGGTTTATCAGTTGGGTTAACCCTGAGTCTGATGCCACATGAACAGAAAAAACTTGCATATAAAGCAGATATAACTTATGGAGTCCATAGTGAGTTCGGTTTTGATTACCTGAACGATAACAGAGCACTCACCATAGATTCAAAAGCACAACGTGGACATCCGTATGCTATACTGGATGAAGTAGATAGTATTCTAATTGATGAAGCTCGGACACCGCTCATTATTTCTGATCCCTCCAATAAACCCGCAGAACTCTATCGTAAAATAAATCATGTTGTTACGCAACTCCGAAATGAGGAACATTACGAAATTGATGAGAAAGGTAAATCTCGAGGCAGTGTCGTTCTGACAGATGATGGCATAGAAGAAGTCCAACGTCTTCTCAACATAGAGAACTTGTATGATCATAACAATATTATGCTTGTACATCATCTCAACCAATCTCTAACTGCACATCATCTCTACAAAAGTGATATTGACTATCTGGTTGAAAATGGTGAAGTGTTATTGATTGATGAATTTACAGGACGAAAGCAAATCGGACGTAGACTGAGTGAAGGACTTCATCAAGCCATTGAAGCGAAAGAACGGGTAAAAATAGCGCAGGAAAATGAAACTTTTGCCAAAATTACTTACCAAAATTATTTCCGTATGTATGAGAAACTTGCTGGTATGACAGGTACTGCTGCAACAGAAGCAAACGAGTTCGGACATATCTATGGGTTAGATGTTGTTGTTGTGCCAACCAATGAACCGATGATTCGGCTTGACCATCCAGACCAAATATACAGATCTGAGGAAGCAAAATATAAGGCTGTTTTAGAAGATATAGTAGAGCAGCATGAAAAAGGTCGTCCTGTGCTTGTTGGAACAATATCCATTGAAAATTCAGAAAAGTTAAGCAAACTACTTAGATCAAGACTTCGTAATATCAAACACCAAGTGTTGAATGCTAAAGAACATACGCGTGAAGCAGATATCGTTGCACAAGCGGGAATACCTGGTGCAGTCACCATCGCTACGAATATGGCTGGTCGGGGTGTTGACATTCTACTGGGTGGTAATCCTGAAGGTTTAGCAAAAGATATGATTCGGAAGAAGAAACTGGACCCAGCGGAGCATTCTCCTGACACAGAATCTGATGAGTGGAATTCAGCATTTGCAGAAGCTGAGGCGATTTGTAAAGCGAACCAAGAACAAGTATTGAAAGCTGGTGGACTCCATATTGTTGGTACGGAACGTCACGATTCTCGTCGTATTGACAACCAATTGCGGGGTCGTTCTGGTAGACAAGGGGATCCAGGTTCTTCAAGATTCTACCTATCGCTTGAAGACGATTTAATGAAGAAGTTTGGATCGGAACGGCTACAAGGATTCATGAGTCGCGCAGGAATGACTGATGATATGCCGCTTGAACACCCATGGATCTCAAAATCAATCGAAAAAGCACAGACGCGCGTTGAACAGATTAACTTTGATATTCGTAAAAACATACTCAAATTTGACGATGTTATGGAAGCACAACGTAATACGATTTATTCATTAAGAGATTCAATTCTATCTGAAGAAGATCCAAAAGAAACTATTTGGGAAATGATTGAGAACGTAGTTGAGGATCAAATATATGATGCAATACCTGAAAAGGGGACACGTGAAAAAGAGGATATAGAGCAGCTTGAGAAATGGCTTACGACTACGTTTCCCTTTGACATTACTATCAGTAAGCCATTGAGTGAAATACCCGCGGGTGAACTTAACGAACAACTCATTGGCTGTTTGAAAACCGCCTATAAACAACGTGAAGAGGACATGGGTTCTGAAACTATGCGGTTATTGGAACGTCTTCTGCTTTTGGATAGAATTGATAGTCATTGGAAAGATCATCTTTATAACATTGACTTTATTGAACAGGAGATGAGATTATCGGGATATGGTGGAAAAGATCCGATAATAGTGTTCAAGGGTGAAGCACTTGGTGTATTTGAATCTATGTATCAAACCATAGAAAAAGAGGTAAGCGAATTTATCTTTAAGTCACGTGTAAATACAGAAGCCCCGCGACGCACACCGAATCGCAGACCGAGTGGGTCACGTCGACCAGCACAACATAGAGCTGCTGCAGCTGCAAATGATAGTTCTCAAACCTCTGCTGAATTTGCTTCACAACAAGCAATGGGTAATATGCCGAAGGTTGGAAGAAATGCACCTTGTCCTTGTGGTAGTGGAAAAAAATATAAGAAATGTCATGGTAGGTAAAAAGATGATTACTAAATGCTTGTTGTAAGATAATTACTTTTGGAGATATGTGATGAATGCTGATAAACCGTATGAATTATCGAAGACATTGCTTGAAATTCTTGCGTGTCCCGCATGTATGGGTAAGATTGAACACGTTGAAGCTGAAGAAAAATTAGTTTGTCTTGGAGAATGTAAACGTCGTTATCCTATTCGAGATGGAATTCCGGTAATGTTGATTGACGAAGCGGAAAAACCTTCAACATAAAAATGGACAATATTGGTTCACAGAAATGCGTATCTTATTTTTAAGTCTAAGATGTCCATATCCACCTCATCGGGGAGACCGCATTCGATCATACCATTTTATCAAACAACTCTCCAAACGGCACGATATAACATCGGTTTTTTTTGCTGAGTCTGATTCTGATATTGAGGCAGTTGAGTATCTTCAACGTTTCTGTGAACGTGTAGAATGGGTTCGTTTTAGACCCTCTTTTGCGTCAATTAACACTGCTATACATTGCTTATCACCTAACCCTTTACAGGTGCATTATTGGTATTCTCCCCAGATGCAGCGGAAAATTAACCAACTTCTTGCTGAAGTAGATTATGACCTGATACATGCCCAACTCTTTCGTATGGGACAATATGTAAAAAAAACATGTGGTATTACGAAGGTATTGGATTTGTGTGATTCGTTAGCACTAAATTTGAGTCGTCGTGCGGAATTAGATTGCACACCAAAACGATATTTGGTAAAATTGGAGGAAAAACGGGTTCGTCGGTATGAAGTTGAGATAATGAAGTCGTTTGACGGTGGTACTGTTGTTGCGAATTTTGACCGTGATTATTTGCTAAATCAAGATAAGGATCTCAACTTATCGGTCGTACCAATGGGGGTTGATCTCAAGTATTTTAACCCCTGCCAAGATAACATAGAAAATGGTGATGAAACTGATAGTATGACATCATCTATTAAAAACAACGGATCAAAAGATAGTTCAAAAAACTTACTGTTTACTGGCACTATGAACTATTTTCCTAACACAGATGCGGTCGTATATTTCTGTAATGATGTTTTTCCATTGATACAAGAACAGCACCCAGACATCACTTTTTATATTGTTGGCAACCATCCGACTGAACAAGTTCGTAAACTTTCAGATAAAAAAGGAGTGATTGTCACAGGTTTCGTACCGGACATTCGTCCGTATTTTCAGAATGCCTCTGTATTTGTAGCACCCTTACGTGCCGGTTCGGGGATACAAACGAAGAATTTAGAGGCAATGGCGATGGGAACACCAGTGGTAACTACTTCAATCGGTGCGATGGGATTAGAAGCGGAAGAAAATAAGGAACTACTTATTGCTGATACACCTGAATTATTTGCAGAACATGTCATTAATTTGCTTGAAAACCCAAATATTCAAGAAAAACTTGCTAAGGCAGGGAGAAAGCGGGTTGAAACAAGTTATGATTGGCAGGTTCTCGTAGAACGTCTTGAACAAGTTTACACACAAATATAGTACATCGTTATATTAGCGATTAGGAATTATACAATTAAATTATTTTGGTAAGTGTGCTTTGATATGCATAAGCAAAGGAGGTAATATGGAAAAATACAAAATAAAATGGAGTTCTTCTGTTATTGTTGATATATTGCTTGTTAATCTGGCATTCCTATTAACCTATTTTACCTGTAGACAACTTAAATTTGATGTACTCACAAGTTTTGAACAGATATTTTTTCTTTCATCTCTAACTTCCTTACAACTATATATTTGTCTTGCTTGCGTTGTTACATTAATCCGTATTGCTACCTTTATATCCTTTAAATTATATAAGCCTATCTGGCGGTATGCTGGAGTTAAGGAATTTCGTTCCTTTGCCGCTGCAGTTGCGATATCTTGTTTACTTCTAATTTGTCTTTCAATAATACTAAAACGTTTTGATACTTGGACTTTCTTTTTAATTGATGGGATATATAGTGCTCTGCTTATTGGATTCATAAAGTTCTCACATTGCATTATAAAGGAAGGTAGATTAAAAGAGGTTGCACCACCACGAACCAAGGTACTAATCGTTGGGGCAGGAATGGCTGGAATTGGGGTGTTAAAAGAGCTGCGAGGTCATCCGGAAAAAGGTTATTTGCCTGTTGGCTTTATTGATGATAATCCAGAGAAGGTTGGCAAATATATTGCGGGACTTGAAGTACTTGGTACGACTCGTGATCTCACCTATATTGCACGTAAACGGGAAATTGAGGAAGTTATCATTGCAATGCCATCGGCACCAGCCGGTAAAATTAGAGATATTATACGTCAGTGTGAATACAGACGATGTCAATTCAAGATAGTTCCAAATATACACGCTATACTTGAAGGTAAAGTTAGTATCAGTCACATACGTGAGGTTAAATTAGAAGACCTACTGAACCGTTCCACCGCTCCGATAGATTTGGCAGAGATTTCTAAGAATCTTTCTGGTAAACGTGTTATGGTGACTGGGGCAGGAGGTTCTATTGGATCAGAACTCTGTAGACAGGTAGCTAAACTTGATCCTGAATTATTGATATTATTCGGACGTGGCGAAAATAGTCTCTATCATATTGATCTGGAATTACGCGAATCTAACCCGGAACAGAATAGAGAATTGATTATAGGAGATATTAGAGATAATTCCAAAGTATATCAGATTATAGAACGGTACCGACCTCATATTATCTTCCACGCTGCTGCACATAAACATGTCAAATTTATGGAGAATCATCCTGATGAGGCAGTGAAAAATAACATACTTGGCACAAAAAACCTTATTGATGCTGCGATAAAACATCACGTTGAAGCATTCATACTTGTTTCCTCAGACAAATCTGTTAACCCAACGAGTGTGTATGGTGCTTCCAAACGAGTGACAGAAAAGCTTATCCAATGTAAAGCCAATCGCAACGGTACTAAATTTATTGCTGTCCGGTTTGGTAATGTTATCGGTAGTCGTGCCAGTGTATTGCCAAATTTCAAACGACAGATAGCGAAAGGTGGACCAGTCACTGTCACCCATAGAGAAGCAACACGTTACTTTATGACTATACCAGAAGCAGTCCAACTCCTAATTCAAGCGGGAGCGATGGGAAATGGTGGAGAAATCTTAATGTTAGATATGGGTGAACCGATTAAGATTCTTGACCTTGCTCGCGACTTAATCCGACTCTCAGGCTTAGAACTTGATAAGGATATTAAGATAGACTTTACTGGTCTGGAACCGGGAGAGAAATTGTATGAAGAACTTCTGACGCCAAAAGAGGGAGTGACAGCCACTAAACACCAACGTATCTTTGTTGCACAAATGGAAAATATTGAAGAGGAACAGTTGCTATCACAAATAAGTGAACTTGCTGAATTTGCCGAGGCACTTGATATAGATCGTATAATCGCAAAACTACAAGAATTAGTTCCAACTTATCAACCGAATCGTGCATTCATATCAGATTCTGGTGACCACAAGCAAGTTGATATTCGTCGTCATCTTATTACATCCACTGATGAAGCGGAAGTTGAAGAAACTGGAACCGTGGATACAGTTTAATTATATGAAATCCTATTGGGCGAAACGAACTTTTGACATCATAGTGTCAACATCAGTTCTCCTCATATTTTCTCCTATATTCCTACTTGGAAGTATTCTTGCCAAAATCCAATCTTCAGGACCTGTGTTCTACAAAGCAAAACGTATAGGATTAGGTGGAAAAATATTTGAATTGTTTAAGTTCAGAACAATGGTAGAAAATGCTGATAAAATTGGGATCGGTCTTACGACACATAAAGATTCGCGGGTTACATCAATAGGTAGGTTTTTACGTTATACAAAATTGGACGAACTACCAAACTTTATCAATGTCATCAAAGGAGAAATGAGTTTAATTGGTCCGCGTCCAGAGTCTCCAGAATATGTGAAATACTATACTGAAGCCCAAAAACAGGTTTTACTTGTAAAACCTGGAATAACCGGTCCATCTCAAATTGCGAATAGAAATGAAGAAGAAAAATTAGCGGCACAGACAGATCCTGAAACTTATTACATTACAGAATTAATGCCGAAAAAATTAACTATTGACCTTCAATATGTTGCATCACAGTCTTTTATATCCGACATAAAGTGGTTGCTCAAAACCCTTTGGGTACTTGTGTTTCCATCAAAGCGAAATATGCAAACCAGCGAGACAGGTAACCTACATAACATTTAGGGCGACTTCAAAGAATGAGAAAGAAACGTGTCTGGATTATCATATCAGCTATAGTTGTGTTCTTTTTTTTATCTCTTATGCTGCGTTTTATGATGGGTTCTGTATCACTTGGTGAGAAAGTTGCTGTTATTGATGTTGGTGGGATCATCTCAAAATCTGATGTTTACATCAAACAGATTCATGTTTATCGTGACGATCCAAGTGTGAAGGCAATTGTTTTACGTATCAATACACCAGGAGGAAGTGTCGCACCAGTTCAAGAGATCTATCGGGAACTAACAAAGTTGGAGAAACCGATAGTAGCATCAATGGGAAGTACTGCTGCTTCTGGAGGTTATTATATCGCTTGTGCATCAGACACTATATTCGCAAATCCCGGAACATTGACAGGCAGTATCGGTGTAATCATGCAATTTACAAAAATGAAAGGACTATACGAGAAAGTCGGCTTAGAACAACAGGTCATAAAAAGCGGTCAGTTCAAAGATTCAAGTTCAATATTCCGAGATTTAACCGACGAAGAAATTGCTATTCTTCAAGAAACCGTTGATGATGTATATAATCAGTTTGTTGATGCTATTTCTGAGTCGCGTCAAGACCGTCTAACAAGGGATGAGATAACTAATTTAGCAGACGGACGGATATTTTCAGGTAAACAGGCTCATACGCATAAACTGGTGGACAAATTAGGAAACTTGCAAGATGCCATTGTACTTGCTGGTGAACTTGGTAACATTGAAGGCACTCCAAGAATCGTACGCAAGCAGCGAAAGTCATCTTTGCTTGAGCAAATACTCGGTATAAAACAGAATTCCTACTTTGACGACATCATAAATCTTCCCGGTGTTACCTTTCGATATGAACTTAGCTTTGGAAACTAAGGTCTATCCATCATGAATCATCAGTACCAAATTAATGCTGATTGGAAGAGACTCGCAGAAAAGATCGTTCTTCCGAACCAACGGGTGCTCGTACTTGGTGCATCTGATGTAGGTAAATCTACTTTTTGTCGTTTTCTTGTAGATTATGCATGTGCTTCATCAATGTGTGTGGCATTAGTTGATGCTGATGTCGGGCAATCGCAAATTGGTCCTCCTACAACTATTGGTATGAAACATTTTGTAGCAACCAAAGCGAATGATAATGTATTGTTACCTTTTGGTGGATACGCTAATCAACATAACCAACCATATCATAAATCTGATACAGATTCACCCTCATCCAATGTTAATAGAATAGATTCTAATGATGCATATATACATAATGCAGATGTTCTCTACTTTGTAGGGTCTATTTCGCCTCAACGCAATCTGCTGTCAATGTTGACAGGAACACGATTGATGGTAGATTCCGCATTAAATCTGGGATCTGATTTTATTGTAGTTGATACAACAGGATATGTTCATGATGGCGCAGCTGCAATGCTTAAGCAGCAAAAAATAGAACTCATTCGTCCGCAACATGTTATATGTATTGGTCGTTCCAAAACTTTGGAAAGGATTGTTGGTTGTTTCGACAATGTTAATTGGTTAACAATACATTATTTGCAACCACACAGGTTAGTGCGGAAGGAAAGTAGTGAAGCACGGAAACGTAATAGAAGCACTAAGTTTAAGACATACTTTGCTGACAGTAGTATTCATGAGTTACCATTTGAACAAATTCGGGGGGCACGCACTTCATTTTTTAATGGAAGAATTGCTAATCAGAAAGAATTGGATATTCTATCTGGTTTGACGGAAACTGAGATAGTTTTTGCTGAATGGGGTAATCGCTCTTTAAGTCTGATTGCCCGAAGAAAGTTAACTGCAAATGCAACTAACAGTCTTAGAAATTATCTTAGTTTAACACATATATCATCTGAAACGACTGCGTATTTTGAACAACGTTTGGTTGGTATGGTCAACGAATCAGGCGATACCGTTGGTATTGGTATGATTGATAATATTGACCTTGATAAACAAGTGCTTCATATACGATGTGCAGACGGTATTTCCTCTTTAACTAAGGTGCTACAGTTAGGTGACTACCAATATACTGGTAAATTGGAATGACAGCATCCATTATAACCACAAGATTAATTGATAAGAAGTAAGATACTTCGTAATTAGGTGAGTAATCTTTGCAGCAAAACAATACCCTTCCTCGGTTTCTTCGTTCCCTTAAACCCTACAGAGGTTCAATAATATTGGCAATGAGTTGTTCTTTGGTGGCATATATTTGTTATCTTGGACCATTTCAAATACTGGAGGATACACTTGATTCTCTAAATGAGTTAGAAGGATTCAGTCAGTTAACCCAGCCTATTATTATTAATTTCTTTTTTATAGAGAATATATTTGATGGTTTTGATATTACGTTGACAGATGCGGGTGATGCACTTCGTTTCTACTTCTTGGTATTAGTTGGTGCAGTCAGTCTTGTTTTTATTAAAGGGATTTTTGTATATGGTAGCGATTTCTTGATGGAACGTGTAGGGAATAAATATAGTTTCCGTATAAGGAATGATTTATTTCAGACTATTGTTTCTGCCCCTATTGGAACTCTTTCAGAACGTCACAGTGGTGATATGATGACAAGAGTCACCGATGATGTTCGTCAGTTACAGCAAGGCGTTGCCGCAACCGCATTAATTATGCGTTCAATTCTTCAAGTCATAGTCTTTGGGGCATTCTTGCTCTATAAAAACGTCCAAATGACGTTATTCTCCATGTTAATCCTACCGGTTGTTGCTTATTTTATTAGTAATATAGGGAAACGTGTCCGCAAAGCAAGTACAGAAATACAACAACATAGTGCGGATATTTATACACAACTCAAGGAAACACTCACTGGAATCAACATTATAAAGAGTTTTACTGCGGAAAAAATTGAGATGGATAGATTTCAATCTATCACGTCTGGACAGTACAATTCAGCAATTCGTCGCGCAAGATTCGCATCACTTCTCCCTCCGCTAATTGAATGGATGGCATCTATTGGAACTGCAACAGTTTTGTTACTTGGGTGTTGGTATATCATTGATGATAAATTATCTATCGGTGGATTTGCGGGTTTTATCTTGGTAGTCGGGTTAATGTACAAACCAATTAAAAACATCGGTGGTGTAAATAATATCCTACAACAGAGTATGGCTTCTGCCGAACGCATTTTTTACCTATCTGATTTTAGTGCTGAAAAAATAACTGTTTCGGAAGGTAATACGGAACTGACAAACATAAAAGGCGCAGTTGAATACAAAAATGTCACTTTCGCATATCAAGAACATCCAGTCATCAGGAATGTGAGTTTCAAAACTGACCCCGGTCAAGTTATCGCACTTGTTGGTCCCAGTGGAAGTGGAAAAACGACACTCCTAAATCTTCTTCAACGTTTCTACGCAATCGACTCTGGTTCAATTATAATTGACAATGTTTCAATTGATGAAGTTAGACTGAAATCGCTAAGAAAGAATATAGCACTTGTACCACAGGATACTTTTCTTTTTGATGGGACTGTTCTGGAGAATATAGAATACGGTTCTCCTGGGTCAGACAGACAAGAAATCGTTGATGCTGCAAAAAAAGCGAACGCACACAGTTTCATCACCAAACTACCAAAAGGATACGATACGCCAATAGGTGAATCAGGGGGAACACTCTCTGGTGGAGAACAACAACGTCTTTCTATTGCTCGCGCTATTCTAAAAAATGCCCCGATTCTCGTGCTTGATGAAGCAACTTCCGCACTTGATACTCAATCTGAGGCAATAATTCAAGAATCCTTATCAAACTTAATGAAAGGCAGAACCTGTTTTATTATCGCACATCGACTTACAACGGTTATGCGTGCAGATAACATTTTAGTAATTAGTGATGGACAAATCGTGGAAAGTGGCAGCCACACAAACTTGTTGGATGAAGCTGGACTTTATAGAAGGATGTGTGAACAGCAAATGTTTGGTTAATTGATAGAACAGTGTAAATTGACTATAACACAATGAATCAATCCGTTAATGTTCTTGATAGGTTCACCTTGTTTGTAGTTACATATATCATGTTCTACATATTCGAATCATACAAGAGGTTATTCAAATATTTACAAAAATATAGAAAAAAACACATAAATGTAAACTAATTTATCTGTTATACGTCTCAATACTATGCAGGCTTAATTAACGTTTTAAATGGAAATCCGATACCTGATAAAACTGATAGATTACTATATAGAAAAAGCCCCAACCATTTGTTAGGTCAGGGCGGTTATGAATTAATTTGACGAATAATATTATAGAAATCATCAGTAAAGAAATAGCAGTTTAGATTCAGTTAATTTCTTCCTTGTTTAGTTATAGCACCTTCAAGGTCAGATTCACGGTAAATTGCTTCAGATAGGTCTACCTCATAAAGGTATGCCCCCTTAAAATTGGCACCGAGTAAGACGATACCGTCTAATTTTATTTCACCAAAAATTGCTTCTTCAAGGTTAGCATTTTCAAAAGTCGTGAGATTTCCAAATGGAGCAGTAGGGACACACTGAGGACATCCGAGTGTCGCGCGTCTTAAATCAGCACTCTTGAAATTTGTTCCGGATAACAGACTCCCACTAAGAAACGCACCAAATAGATTTGCATTCTCCAGCGTTGCATCTGTTAAGTTTGCACCGACTAAGTAAGACCGCAAAAGAATTGCTCCAGAAAGGTCGGCTCCAGCGAGATTTGCATCGTTAAGATTTGCATCAGTTAAATCAGCATTTTTGAGATTCGCACTACTCAAGTCTGCAGCTGAAAAATCAGCACCGACAAGCGATTGGTTTGATAAATCTATATTTGCTAAGTTTTCATTCGCAAAGGATTCACCTGCTGATATACGTTCAACAACATTACTATTACTTTTTTCTTGCATAAATTACCTCTATTATTTATTAGTTTTGATTGATATTCAAATTTTTGACGATAGGCAATGGCATAGATAGGAACCTTATGTGACAGACTTCTATGTAAAACATTTTGAAATTATTTGATATTTTCATATTCTAATGCGATATATAGTGACAATTGACACATACCCTGCAGTAAGGTTTGGAACATTAGTGTCTATTTTAGTGTGTATGTGATTATATAGTAGTTACATACACATGAGGAATAAATAAATGAAAGACTTTTTCACCAACGATTCAGTGGATTATGATCTATATCCTCCGGATGAGAAAAAAGAGGAATATTCATCCCCCGTTAAGGATGAGACCTTCGCATATCTACAGACGATAGCAAAAACACCACTTTTAGATGCGTCACAAGAGAAAGCACTCTTTGAAGAATACCAAGATGGTATACAAAAATTCAATGCATCTTTCAAAAGACTACCACACTGGGTTTTAAACACATTAGAAATACCGATAAAAAACCGTCGCACACCAGAAAAAAGGTTAAAACCTGTACAAACAGATCATGGTACAATTATAGATCAAATTGCAAAATACGTTCAATCCATTGAAGACCTACTGCAAATGCTGGAACGTAAACGGAAAAAGTTAGAGAATGTAAAGACTAAATTACTGATGGGTAATTTACATCTCCTGAAAAAATATCTAAATAAACCAGATTCTGCAAATGTTGTGTCTCCTGAAATAATTCAAGCAGGTTATCTCGGTATAATTAATGCTATTGAAACTTGGATACCGACAAGTGGTCAAAAGTTTAGAGTATATGCGCGAGGAGCAATTAGAACCAGCATTTCTGCAGCTCGCAACCAAAATGAATTAAACAGGTTGCCAATAGTAGAACAAAAGTACGATTCAGTCATTAATGCAACACCGCTTGATGAAGAAGAAGAAACTCGTTTACTTGAGACATTTGCATTAACACAATATGAGATAGCACAACTTCTTGATAAATTACCCACTGAGTTTTTAGAAGAAATAACTTATTCTAAGGTCGAACAATCTCCTGAAGTTCAATGGAATGTCAGCACACTAAATCCATTATTAGAAACACTTCAATCTGATCTGGTCAATCTCAAAACGTTGTTGGTTAAACTTAGAGAAGCAGACGAACTTGCACACGACACCAAAAGGAAAATTGTAGAAGCAAACCTAAGGTTAGTAGCGAGTATCGCTAAACAACACCATTTCAACAAAACAACTTTGACCTTTCTTGATCTAATGCAAGAAGGTAGTATTGGACTTATGAAGGCTGTAGAGAAATTCGACCATACTCTTAGATACCGTTTCAGCACTTATGCCACTTGGTGGGTAATGCAATCCATTAAACGTGCATTAGACCAGCAAGGACAGATCATTCGTGTTCCTTGCTATATCGGTGAAACACGTAGGCTAATCAAACAGGTGCAGTCAAATCTAACTGTGAAACTCGGACGAGAACCAACTATTAAAGAGATTGCAAAAGAAGTTAAACTCACCGAGAAAAAAGTTGATGAGATTCTGCAAGCAACTAAAGACCCTATTTCCTTAGATGCACCAATCAATGACACCTCACCAGAGGTGCCGATTCGGGATATGATACCAGATAATTCTCAAATCACACCGGAAACTGAGTTAGTCAATTACTCAAAAATTGAAGTATTGGAAGAAGTCCTAAACAGGACCCTCAACCCACGAGAAACACATGTCATTGTACTACGATACGGGTTAATTGATGGAACAGAATACACACTTGCGGATATCGGTACAAAACTCGAAATCAGCAGAGAACGTGTTAGACAGATTGAAGTTGAGGCACTCAATAAACTCAGGAGAAATGAACCGAAAGAGTTATTGATTGAGTTGTTCCAAAAATATTAGAATCAACATTTCACATATCAATATATAACCTGAAATCAACTATCGTTTATATTATGACTAATGTTTGTTCTGCAACAAACATTAGTCAAATGATTTTATGTCTATCTCCTCATCTAAAGGATCACTCAATTGAAAATCATATATTTTGACTGTTTCTCCGGAATTAGCGGTGATATGGTTCTTGGTGCCGTCGTTGACGCTGGAGTTAACCCAGATGTTCTGAAAAACACATTAAGGAAACTAAAATTAGATGATGAATTTAGTCTCAATTTTGAGAAAACTACCAAACATGGTATCACTGGAACACGAGCGATAGTCAAAACAAGTATCGATTCAGAAGAGAAACATAACCATCACACGCATTCTCACGGTCCCAGTAGACACTTATCCGACATCTTCAACATCTTAGATACAAGTGAATTAGATACGAACATACGTGATACTGCTAAGCTTATATTCGACAGACTTGCAGATGCCGAAGCGAAAGTGCATAACACTGATAAATCCGATGTACACCTCCATGAAGTCAGTGGAATTGACTCTATCGTAGATATCGTGGGTGCTGTTATCGGTTTAACTGAACTTGGTATTGAACAAGTTTATGCGTCTCCCCTATCACTGGGTCGTGGTTTTGTCCAATGTGCACATGGGAAAATGCCTGTTCCTGTTCCTGGTACAATGGAACTCATCCACGGAGTCCCAATACATCAAACTGATATACCTAAAGAATTGGTAACCCCTACAGGCGCAGCCATCATTACAACGCTTGCGAATAACTTTGGTGTAATGCCGAATATGTCTATCAACAAGATAGGCTATGGTGCAGGTACAAGAGATTTGGAGGAACAACCAAATCTTCTCCGTATCTGTATCGGTGAAAAAATACCCATTACTAACGAAGATAGTTCAAATAACTCACACAATGACTCTATAGAAATAATTGAAACAAATGTAGATGACATGTCTCCCGAAATCTACGGTTATATGATGGATAAACTCTTTGAAAAAGGTGCCTTAGATGTCTTCTTCATACCGATTTTTATGAAGAAAGGACGACCTGCAACACAAATCAAAGTTCTCTGTCCATCTAATATCAGAGATATTCTCATTAAAGTTATATTATCAGAAACAACTACCTTCGGTGTTAGATTTTATGCTGCTGACCGGGTAATCCTCAACCGCGACACTGTTGAAATAAATACTCAATGGGGACCTGTCAAAGCAAAACGCGGTTTCCTTGATGGTAATCTTATCAAGACAGTACCAGAATATGAAGACTGTAAGTCAGTTGCAGAATCCAATGGTGTTCCGCTTCAATCGGTTTATCAAGATGCACTACGGAAAACGTAAAAGAATATCGTGTGTTAACTCAAAATAATTCACCATTTGGATTACATTTATCGCATGTTTTGCAACGATAATCCTCCGAGACTGTTTCACCAAAATAATTTCGAATATAGTTCATTCTACAACCTTCAGTTAAAGCATAACCCACCATTTTGTCAATCTGGCTGTATTTGCTTTTTAGGTAGTCTCCAAGTCCCATTTGATCTTCAGAAATAGTCGCAAAGAGTTCGCTATCCTGTAGCAATTCAATAAGCATCAGGTCAATCTTACCCCAATACTGAATGTAACCATCATTTTGTAGTTCATCAAGTTGCTCCATAAGCCACTTTGGGCTGAGTTCAAGGTCTTGACAGAAAGTCAAAATGTCGGTCACACGACGTTCACGCAATTGTGTGTATAGTTCTGATTGTGCCTTCTTTTTATTATTTGGATTTGTTCTAAATCTCACTGAAAGTTGGGATGGAACGTTGTGCCATCTCTTCAAGAAACCGAGTTTTTCCAAATATGTCAGTCCAACATGTATTTTTGAGATTTTAAAACTAACTCTCCACTCCAATTCCTCCATTGACATCAAACGGTAGTTACCTGCTCCTTTTAGGTTTTCAAGTGCCTCCAGTAATTTTAAGAGTGATGCCTTGTCAGGTGTGCTTTCCTTAGCAAACCATTCGTGTAACTCACGGTCTTTATGTAGGTAAAATAAAATACATTCTGAATCTTTTCCATCTCTGCCTGCACGTCCGATTTCTTGGCAGTATTCCTCTATTGTACCGGTCATTGTCCAATGTATAATATATCGGATATTGTTCTTGTCAATACCCATTCCAAATGCATTTGTGGCAGCGACGATATCTAAACCATTTTCAGTATCATCAAAGAATGTGTCTTGTATTCGCTTTCGATCATTCAAATCACGACCTGCATGGTAGTAATCAGCACGGTATCCTCGTTCTTGTAGAAATTTTGCTATAGCTTCCGTATCTTTTCGTCTGCCAGCATAGATAATACCTTTTCCTTCAAGTGAAATAAGACTTTTCTCAAGTAGCGAGTATTTCTGTTCTTTGTCTTGACTCTCCAGTACTGTTAATCTCAAATTGGGACGTTCTATACCTTTTATGAAAACTCTTGGTTGAGAGATATTCAGGTTGCTTAAAATATCATCTCGGATGTCTGGAGGTGCAGTTGCTGTGAACAGGGCAATGACACGCGGATATAACGTTTCTATCGCATCACAAATAGATAAATAAGCAGGACGGAAATCGTGTCCCCATTGTGAAATACAGTGTGCCTCATCAACTACAAATAGTGATATAAGAACTGTATTTAGCAGATCTAAAAATCTACGGCTACGTAACCTTTCGGGAGAAATATAGAGGAGTTTGATCTTATCTGCTCTTAATCGTTTTATTTCATAGAGATAATCTTCCCATGCCAACGTGCTATTTATAAGTGAGACAGAATCGATACCTCTTGCTTTTAGTGCATCCACCTGATCTTTCATTAAAGATATCAGCGGTGAAACAACGACTGTCATCCCAGGCAACATTAATGCTGGTAATTGATAACAAATTGATTTCCCATGTCCAGTTGGATAGATAGCAAATACGTTTTCACCATTTAATATCGCTTCTATAATCTCTTGTTGTCCTTCTCGAAACGCGTCATACCCAAAGTGTTGAATCAATGTGTTGATTAGTTCATTATCTTGTTTTTCATTTTGAGCTATAGGTTTTTGTATATTGGGTTTATCTGTAGGAGTGAGAATAGCATCTACCTCATCAAGTAAATTTTGCAAATTACCCATATATTTTAACCTTATAGCACGTTTGTTTTCTTAAAGTAATGATACTATGAGAAAAAGCGATACCTTAGGATATGAAAAATCGCTGCAACCCCATCTTTCCAACTAACAGTTTTGCCTTGATGGTAGTCTCTACCCCTATAACTTATAGGCACATCTACGATATTACACTTTCGTTTAGCGAGCTTTGCCGTTATTTCAGGTTCAAAACCGAACCTATCTGAACGTAACGATATTTCTTTTAAGATGTCAGTTTTTATTACTTTATAACATGTTTCCATGTCAGTTAATTTAGTGCCATTTACGAAGTTTGAAAGTGAAGTTAGAAATCTGTTAGCTATGTAACTTCGCAACAATCCTTCTTGGCGACCTTCCATAAAACGTGATCCATACACCACATTCGCTTCGTTTTCCAAAATAGGCTTAAGTAATTTCGGGTAATCCTGCGGATCATATTCTAAGTCAGCATCCTGAATGAGCGTAATATCACCAGTAATGTGTTGGAATCCTGTACGTAAGGTTGCCCCTTTCCCTCGGTTAACATCATGATAGAAGACTTTGACTGTATTATCATCTGAATTCTGAATTCTTTTTAGAATGTCACGTGTGCCATCTGTTGAACAATCGTCGACAAGAATTAGTTCCTTATCCATGCCGATATCAACAGCTTCAATTTGCCGTAATATTTCTTCTAAATGTTCAGCTTCGTTGTATATCGGAATCACAATGGATAGTTTATGTTCCATCCAGATTCCTCCATTCTATCAAAGTTCGCATTAATCCTCATATCTTGTACAGGAAATTACACAATAAAACTAATTAAAATTAGGATACATTATTATGAAGATTTATGCAAGTGTTTTTAGATGAACGGATTCGTGAATTATGCAGTTTTTTGTTATATTTGTTCGTAGCACAAACTTTCCAGTTTGTGCCATTCCGCACCAATGTGACAATATCTTGCCACCCTATGAAACGGAATACAATATACCAAATTCCAATCCTGAAATCCTGAAAATCCTGGTTCAGACAACAAAAAACCCGAAAAAACTAAAAATTGAAACATGCATGAAATATACATGAAACATATTGTTCCAGTCCCCAGGGTTATTTAGTTTTAGGTATTTTAGTCGTTTTTTATCACAATCGTTAATATTTTGGGATATGCAGATATAGCGTGATTTTTCGCGCTATATCTGCTATATTTCACCTTAAAAACTTACACCATTTTGAGGTGAAAAAT
>JAJEAG010000082.1 GCA_022824265.1 Candidatus Poribacteria bacterium
GTCTGTTGACTAATACCAATTCTAATAAATAAATCGACATTTTGAAAGTCAAATACTAATCTTAATGTCCGAGGCGCGTGAATTGCGCGACTACGAACGCGTTTTTTGTTAATGAGAAGTCATTATTTAGAAATGGTATAACATCTATTACACGTTCAGGGGAAGAAGCGTAATAGCTCATCGCGTCTAAATCACGTGTACTAATCGTTCGTCCGACCTCCTTTGGAGGTGCAGTTGGGGCATCAACTGTTGGAGTAGGCTTTGTCCGACTTTCTTTGAAAGCAAAGGTCGTTGATCCTACGATCTACCCTGTGTGAGGGACTAAGAATCCCCCATGATTTAGCAGGGGGAGTATGTCAAGTGATATATCTGGGAAAACCAAAACCGTCATTTGCTACGTGACTTCGTGCGGGAATTTGCGCGCGAGTCGGTATAATCAGATCCATTTCAGATGTATTTTCAATGACTGTACCATCACCGATTCGCACTTCATCACCGATCATTATTTTGCCGGGATTTTCAGAAGCACCACGAATAGTTCCAATAACCACTGACGAACCGATACGACACCTTTGATCTATCTCAACAAAACCGTATATTTCAGTATTTGTACCGATAGTGGTGCGGTCTGCTATTTGGACAGGACCGAGTAGACTTGTATCTGTTCCTATTTCAACAAAGTCACCAATAACGGGATGTCTTTGTTTAACCTTGACGCTCAAGCCTCCAAGAGTACAAGGATAGATCACACATCCAGATCCGATAATTCCTGTCTGTCCAGTCGTTACGCCGCGGTGAGGGTGCTCTAACAAATTTGCATCGCCAATTTGTGTTTCGGGGTGTAAATCGGCTTGATAATACCGTCCTCCGAGTTCTGCAATTGCACGAGGTAAAAGCGGAACAGGAACCCTGTGTAGGTCTGAATTATCATCTGGTGCCTCAATACGTGTCAATGCATGTGCAACATCGTGGTAAAATAATACCCGCCACCCAGGATATGTACTGACTACTAATTGTAGTTGATATTCAAAAGCGGATCCAAGGTTCAAAGTGCTGAGAAAATCTTGGTAAGGGTCAAAACTCCGTTCTTGTATCGCATTGTCAATTTGAGTTCGGAAATCTATCGCTGCAAGTTTTTCACGAGAGATACCATTATGAAGGAGATATGCATCCCATACTGCGGGATCTTTGAGAGATGCGAAACGATTCCAAAGTGCACGACTTTTCAACCGAGGGAGCTCCCAAAGAAGAGAGAAAACGGTTTGTAAGGCTGCCTCAAGATGTGTTTCGTCGCGCACAGCTAAAAACGACTGAACTACCATTGCATACAATTGATCTGCTACTTCTTCAATCGCATCGGAAAGATCATGCTTTTGATTTTTTAGATGTCGGGCATTATGCGACCCAGGGGCAACACATTCCAAGAGATTACCGAGTACGGTTTCAAGTATATCTCGATTGACAAATCCTCGTCCTGAGCGTTGAGATAATCCTTCTCTACTTGTACTATCTATCCTTAACGCATTTAGGTCTGACTTGCTATAAATAGGACGAAGTCGCTCTATAGTATTGGCAAGAAGCGGTCTTTTGCGTTGTTCATACAGAGAATCAAAAATTGTTGTTTCAGACATATTCATTTAGGTAATGCTTAGTTCCGTAATGCATGAGAATCATAGCAAAATGCCTCATTATATTTATAAAATCTATAATACGTTCACTTGCCTATGTTAGAACGGCGTAGGAATGCCAACTCGTTCAGCAACATTTTTCAACTGATCTTGATGTCCGTCACTAACAGGGATACCGATTTCAGACCATTCCTGTTCACGTTCCCATTCTAAGCCACCGGGGAGATCTGATCTGTCATAACCAGGTGCAGGCTGCATCTGGCGTGCCTCGTGGATATGTTGGTCAATTTCTTCCTTAAACTCGTCAAGTGGACGGAATCGTGAAATGTCAATCACTGAAATGAATGCTCCTTGGTTCGCACCTTCCCATATTATTGGGGGATCTGGTGGTTGATCGAATAGCCATATTCCTGCCATCATTCCTCCAAGGGCATGACTGACATGACTCAAACCTAACATCTTGAAGTACGCCGCTGGACTTTGTTTAAATGCTTGTTCAAACGGTTGATTTGTATCAATTCCAATTGCCATATCAACGACAATGGGAGGTTGGTTTCCTGCAGGAATAGCGAAACTCATCGGTGATGCGGCAGTAGCAGTGGCAATCATACCTCCTGGACTGTGTCGAAACCGGTGACAAGAAACGGCAAAACCAACGCAATCCACTTCAAGAGCAAGTCGTGTATACTTGCCAGCACTTCCAAAATGGAAGTGATTCCGACTCGTAGCTGCACCTAATCCCATTTCTTTAGCTTTATTTACCGCTGCCTTAGCGGCATGAAATGATGCAAAATGTCCCATTCCACCATCTCCGTCAAAGACTGCAGTTGTGGGGGATTCATCAATGCATTGTACGTTAGGACGTGGATTTACTTTGCCGTCAAGCATCATTCCTACATATCCTGGTGTTTGCCGCGTGCCATGGCTGAACACACCACGCAAATCGGTGAGAACTAACAAGTTAGCTATATGTGCAGCGTCTTCCTCAGAAGTGCCTGCTTTCTGAAATAATTCACTGATGAACTCGCGCATAGTATCTGGCATTACGCGGATAAATTCTTTTGGTACTACATTCATAATTTGAACCAATTTATGTAAAAAATATTAAGGTTTTCGTTCATGTTAATTGCATGTTGATTGTTATATTGTAACTGATATGAACTATGTCACATTAAAATATAATTAAGACTATAGATAACCTGCCTCTGAAAGTAAGTTCGCGAGGTTATTTTTTCTACCACAACGTCCTATCAAAGCCTTTACAGGTTTACCTTGGAAATTCACGATTAATTGTTTGCACCTTGGATTCGTCCAGTTAATACCGCGTCCATGGATCAGAACTGGAACGAATTCGGTTTTCCCAATCGCCTTTCTATCAGGAGCGAGGGTTGAGGCAAATTTTAAACTGTTTTCTAATTTCTCACGGACCTCGGATTCGTTGGCTTTACCACTTTTAAGTTCAATTGGAACTGTGATGAAGACCTTTTTACCAGCATTTCCGTAAAACAACATCCGGTCACACCTTTTGCTGCTATCTCCGCGTGAATCAAACTCTTTCTCTACATTTATCACGATTCGCTTCCTTGGTAAACCGGTACGGTATACCCTACATTTTTCTCCCCCACATTCGTCAGTAATGCTTTTGGGTGATACCTGACCTTGAATGTGGGTAAGTCCTTTACTCAGATTCATACGCATCCCCTCCTTTCTTTTCTTCAATTCTATTTTGTAGTCCTGCTGAACGGTTATATAGATCCTCAGCTATATCCAAGTGATCTTCAGGTTCAATACCTTCAACAAGGTCAAACGGGAGTTCTGTAACGGGTTTGTCCTTATGGAACCACCAGGAGCCGACCTCTTCTGCTTTCAGGTAATCTGCGGATTCACTTGTGGATTCTCCCTGTTTTCGCAATTCACCTTCACGAATCAGGTTGCTAATTTGTTGGATGAGCCAGTTGCTATGTGTTGTAATCACGACTCGAACACCGGCTCGGACTAAACGTGCAAGGGTTTGGGCTATCTTGGTTTGAGCACCCGGATGCAGGTGAGATTCAGGTTCCTCAATAATAAGCATGTCCCCTTGTTTAACAATACTTCGCAGAAAGAGGACTAAAGGTGCCAGTTCGGATACCATTGCTGAGGAATGGCTCATCCGTAGTGTTTCTTTCGATTGATTTGGTCGGTACAGAAATTCTGTAGACGCTTCAGGTGTGGGACGTTTAACCTCTATTTTTCCTTCCAGCAGTTCCGTTTCCAGTTGTTCAGCGACGCCACGTATATTAGTTGAAGGTTCCTTGCGTTCCATATAGTTAACGATCTGTTCCAAGAAATCTCCTATCATTCCAGAAAATGTGGATACTTCGGGAATATGATCTAAACCTATACGAGTCGCCCGTCTGATGAGGGCAGTCGCGAGTACACTGCGGCTTTGCACAATGCCACTCCGAGCAGCAGGTAAGTAATATGAATTCTCAGTTCGCCACCGACGAGTGCTTAAAGTCCGGAATAGACGTTCAACATCGGTTATCTCATGGAACTCAGTCTTGCGCATTGTGTCATTTGGAGCGAGGAGAATCATGTCTGGATTGATATTTCCGATAATAGTAGGTTTAGCGGATCCAGTGGCTAACACCTCAAAGTTCCAACACGGTTGATCCTTTTTGTGAACCGATAGTGAAACTTTCATTTTATTGCTCCGACTTCCAGAGAATCTAATTAACTTAGAAACTGAATCATGATCAAAACACCGTTCAAGTTCGTTTGTGAATTCTTCCTGATCAGTGAGTTTAGACATTGGTCGAGCACGCGCCTGTTGAGGTAAATCAGAAAATCTGAATGGATGGTCAGGTGTGTTTAATTTATCGTACACTTCTAAAATTTCTTGTTCAATTTCCTCCTGCCTATTCTGCGTATAACGGTCCCCCAAGCGACGTACAAAGCCAAAATAATAAGAAGTAGAGGCTGCCAAAGGTAACTGTGAAAACCCGTCAAAATTTTGGTGTAATGCGTAAATTAACGCAGCGAGATAAGTCTTGCCTGTGTTACTCTCCCCAACAAATATGGTCAACGGACGAAGATCTATTTCCGCCTCTTCTATCGGACCGAAGTTTTTTACATTAATGTGGACATCCATTGTGTCTTCTCCCTTTAGTGCGAACTATGTATCAATTATATGTGCATTTATGATCAATTGTTTTCTTATTAGGTAGTTCTACCAATTTGCATATAGATGGAATATATAAACCTCCAGTCAGTGATATGAAAAGTTGACGGTTCAGACCACTCTGTGTTCACTTTCTCAATTCCTCTTGGGCAGCGGTGACACCCGCGCCAAGTCGGATATCGTATCCAATTTCTGATAAACCTCTTTCAAACGCTGATATGGCAACAATTACATCGCTTTCATTCATCCAACCTAAGTGTGCAATTCTAACGATTCTTCCAGACAATTTTCCTTGTCCACCAGCGTACGTTATTCCATGTTTCTCTCGCATCATGCTAACATAAGCTTTTCCATCTAATCCATCCGGTAAACGGATTGATGTTAATGTATTTGCCGGTGATGTCGCGAACAACTGGAGTCCGATTGCTTTGATAGCACTACGAGTTGCTATAGCCATTCGGTTGTGACGGTAAATCGTATTTCGTATACCCTCATCACAGATACGATTGAGTGCACATTGTAGTGCTGCAAGAAGCGTAACTGCAGGTGTATACGGAACTGAACCTTCTAATCCACGTTGGTGTGCTTTTCGAAAGTCTAAGTAGTATTTCGGTAGGTTTGACCTTTCAGTTGCTTCCCATGCACGTTCATTTAGTGCAGCGAAAGCGAGACCGGGAGGTGTCATCAGACCTTTTTGTGAACATGATACAACAACATCTACACCCCAATTGTCCATTTGTAAATCATCCGCACCAAGTGCACTGACAGCATCAACAACAAATAATGTTGGTGTGGATTGTGTTAAACGTGCAATGGATTCAATGTCGTGCAATGCTCCAGTAGATGTTTCGCATAGTGTTGCAAAAACTGCTTTCGCATCAGGATGAGTGGTCAACACAGATTCAACAACTTCAGGTGCGACAGAATCTCCCCATTTAACATCAATTGGGATTACTTTTACACCATACGCTTCACATATCTCCGCCCAACGTTCACCAAATTTACCACTACGTATAACGATTACTTTATCATCTCGGCATAGCAAGTTTGATACTGCACCATCCATAGCACCAGTGCCAGATGAGGTTAGGAAGAGTACATCGTTCTCAGTTTGGAAAACGTGTTTTAGTTTATCTAAAACATTTTTGATTAGCGCGACAGCATCTTCACTTCGATGGTAATCTATCGGCTGTGCCATTGCCAATAACGCTTCTGGTGGAATTGGTGTTGGACCTGGTGTAAAGAGGTGACTTTTTTTCATGATTGACCTATGCAGTACCTACTGCACCGGGAGATTTACCTTCAACAGTCATTACAACCCACTCCCGACTAAGGAGTTGAAGCATTGAGACAATTGCTTCGCGTTGTCCCGCGCTATCCATCGGAACTTCAATCGTTAGCGTGGCAAACTCCTCTTTTTGCACGTCCCCATCTTTGTCAAACTTCATCGGTGTAATTTGTATCTTTTTCAATTTTGCATCCATAAATTATCCTCCAAATATAATTATGTAAAATGGCATTTATTGTGTATTCATGAAAGAAGACAGATCAATACATTCTCCTTGTCGGCGGGAGGATTCCCACCCTGCCAAAACTGGTGCCAAAGAGAATAGTCCATCGTGATAATCACTTTGCAATATACTCGCGTCTCCTGTTTGAACGGCACGTATAAAAGTTTTGTCCTGTTCCAGCCACGGATTGAAATCCTCTGCCTGATAAAACAGTTCACCGTTTACCTCTATTCTATCGTATCTATAAATGGTTAGGTGTCCACCTTCATAGAAAACGGTAAACCACGGTTCGTCTTTTGGACTCGGACCCGCTGAAATGAAATTTAAGGTCATCGTAGCACCGTTTTCAAAGCAATAATTAAATATTGACGATAGTGGTGTAGCGTAATTCTCACGTTCGCAATAAAATGCTTGTGATTTGACAACGTTCAAACCTGTCATAAACCGACTATAATCAGTAGCATGAACTCCCCAGTCAAGGGCGCGACCACCTGACTTGTTCATATCTGCCCACCACGTATTGGCTGCTTTATCTACAGTCGCGGGTAATCCTCCGTAGCTTTGAAAACGGACATGAACAACGGTTTTATCCATTAAGAATTCACGGGCTTTTTGAAAGATAGGACGATACCGTTCTCTAAATCCAACGGTGCTGATAGCACCTGCTTTCCTAATTGCTTGGTCAATCCTATTCGCGACTTGCATTTTGATTGCCTGCGGTTTCTCACTGAAAATATGTATACCTTTTTCTGCAGCGATGACTTCAACATCTGTTCGAACATACGCAGGCACGATAGAGTATAACACGTCAAATTCCACATCGTCAAGCATTTCATGTCCACTTTGATATACGTGTGGGATATTGAAACTATCCGCAGTTTCTTTTGCTGCATCTATGTTACTATCACATGCCGCAATTATAGTAACGGAATCCAATTCCAAAAGGTTCGGAATTCTGTTCTTTTTTGCAAAATTGCCACATCCGTAGAATGCAACACGGATTTTGGAGGATGACACGATAATGTTCTCCCAATCTATATGTTATAAGATCACAAAGTAATGACTTTTATATTATTTATGTAATAATATTATCCAATAATTACTATTCACGCCAAGGTGGAACTGCCCATGTATTATACCACTCCCATTTCCAGACAACCTGTTTTTCAGGCATTTTAACCTCATATTCAATTCCTGCAGTAAAAGGAAGAATGTGTGTTTTATTTCCAACAATTTCGCGTATTGACTCAATGAATGCCATCTCATCAGTGACGTTGGGAGGCCAATGTCCTTCAGGTATTGGGTCTGATTTCCGATCTGTGCGATAGTGTGTTGGTATCATGAAACGGGGTTGGATGAGATCTATCAGTTCACTCAGACGATGTTCATTGCCCACACCAAGACCAAGTTTCATGTGAATTAGAAAATCTACTTTTCCTTTGAATTTACCTAACGCGGGATATGGTTCGTGTAAATCTCCAATATGTAGGAAGGAGATATTCATAGGGAGATGTTTGACAAAATAACCGTTTGTCGGTAAATCTGGAGATTGGTTCTCACCACTTTCAATAATCTCAACGTGTATGTTACCTAAGTCAAGTATATCCGATCCTTGAAATGAACGATTAGTGCCTTGTATATCGTTGAGATATTTTGGGTAGACGACCTGGACTTTATCTGCAGGAATATGTTTTGTTATGGGTAAATCACGTTCAAAGGCAGCATCTCCATATTTCTCATTGATGGGTTGGGCAGGTGTGATGCACCCTGGATTGACGAATAACTTCTTAAATCGTGTGCCAACACATAATTTCCTTAAGGTTTCAGGGTGGCAATGGTCAAAATGCTCGTGAGAGATGAAGATATAATCAAATTTCGGTTTTGCGTCCGCTAAGTTCTTATTAAAAAGATAGGGGTCAAAGGCGATGTTAATGTCTCCAAAACATACATCAAATGCCCCACAACCCCACCATCTTAGAAATATGTTGTGCATTCTTACTTCATTAACCACATTTTTCGCACACTTTCGGTGTTACCTGCCTTAAACTGATAGAAATAGATTCCACTTGAAACGGTTTCACCATTGCTGTTTTTGCCATCCCAAAAGAGTCTTTTTTCTCCGCTTGGCAAAGTCCCAAGCTTAAATTCTCTAACCAATTCTCCACCTTGAGAAAAGATTGAGATATCTACTTTACTCGGTTCATTGAGTGTATACGGAATCCATGTTTCAGGGTTGAATGGGTTGGGATAGTTTTGGAATACTTCAGCAGATTTTATCCTACCCCATGTTATATGCTGTTTGTCGTTCGGTTCAACTGCAGTTACAACCTTTTCATCCTCAGTAAAAATGAGGGCATCATGTCCATAGCTGAACGTATATTCCTCAACTATGCCTGAGGGCCATTCCAAGGAGACAGATCCTCGTTGTGAGGTTGGACCGAAACCGAACTCAAGCTCTAAACTATCACTACCCAGAAAACCTGTACCACAGATTACCTCTTGTGTCTGAACAAGGTTACCTAATTTGACTGTTACTCGTGTCCCGATACCATCTCGGTTGCTTTTTGTCCCAATCAGTCGTATTTTAATCCGTCGATTTTTAGGATTACGCGTTCGACTGTGATGATCAAGATTGTTTTGTAACAGCGTATAACCAGTGTTGTTGACGATATAGAAATCCACATCTCCATCATTATCAAAATCACCAGATGTTGCCCCACGTGCGACGGCATCAGAAGTCACACCGAGTGCATCGGCAAGATCAACAAACGTTCCATCACGATTGTTATGATAGAGACGGTTTAAATTGGTCTTTTGTGAATTGTCTACATCACCATTCACTACATAAAGGTCGCGGTAACCATCATTGTCAAAGTCAATGAAACTGGCATACCATCCTACACCCGTGTTAGCTACTCCAGCTTCTTCTGCTACATTTGTAAAAGTACCGTTCCCATTATTTCTCCAGAGCAGATCTTCATCGTAGTTAGTTACAAAAAGGTCAAGGTCGGTATCGTTGTCATAATCTCCAACACAAAGTCCCATAGCACCAGTCGGTTTTCCTCTGATAAGCGTCACAATACCAGATTGTTCTGAAACATCCTCAAAAGTTCCATCGCCTTTGTTTCTATAGAGTTTATCTGGACCGTGATCGTTCGCTACGAACAAATCTGCCCAAGTATCCCCATCATAGTCAAAGAAGATTGCTCCCCATGCTATGCCATCATCAGCTACACCAGCAGATTCTGCCACTTCTTCAAAAGTTCCATCCCCATTATTTCTATATAGTACATTTACTCTTGGAGCGGGATTAAAGACCAGTAAAGATGCAGGACGACCCCAGTTTGCAACATAGATATCAAGCCACCCATCGTGGTCATAATCTGCAACAGCAATGCTTGTGCCATGTTGTGCATCGGCAATTCCCGCTTCTTCACTAACATCTGTAAAAGTACAATCTCCATTGTTCATGAAGAGAAAGTTTGGTCCATCACATGAAATATAAAGATCACTCCAACCATCATTATTATAGTCTAACCAAACACACCCTCGTCCGTTTGGTGTATCTGCTACACCTGCTTTATCGGCAATGTCCAAGAAAGTACCATTACCGTTATTGTGGTAAAGCGCATTCGGTAATCCGCCATCACCAACGACGAAAATGTCCATCCAGCAGCTATCGTTATCGTAATCTGCAGAGGCTGCTCCGGGACCGAACCAAGCCCCGGAATTTTCATCAATTGCAGCTTCTCTTTGATGAATCCCTGCAATATTACTCACATCGATAAAATTGTCAGCAAATAGTGGGATAACAAGACATAAGCAGAGAAATATGAATATACAACTTCGCATAGACTTTACTCCCTTAATATCGGGTTTTAACTGCTCCCCATGTCGTTGTTGCTTTTCCATTGGGATCAACGTTGAAAGGGTTCATATTATCAGTGAAATATTCGTATTCAACCTCAAGGGAACCAGCCGGATCGGCAACACCAGCATATATGCCGAGTTGAAGTGGTGGGTTTAATACAAAGTTTCCTTGTCCAATATCCATCCAATCTTCATCACCTTCAGCTTTATACCATGCAGTGTATGTATCACCCTCTTTTTTGAGTCGCAAAGACATTTCAATGTCTCCGTGGTCACCAAATCTCCATTGGACATCGGGCGGTCCCATTCCTGCTTCTCTGGTTTGATATTGGATATGTCCTCTTGCACCAGGATCACGTGCCCAGAATTTAATCGTTACCCAGTTATTATCACCTGGACTTTTCACAAGCAAACCATTAACCGCAGAATTTGTTTCCCAAACAGCTCGGAAATGAGTTTCAACATCAAACGTATCGGTATCTGTTTCCTGATACAGAAAATGCGATGCATCGCCTGCCCATAGATTACGGTTTGTTTCACAATCCATGTATAGGTATCCGTCGCGTGTCTCACCAACATCCCAATTAGGTGGTTCGTTATTCCATTCCCAATTTGGATTTTGTAATTTATTACCATCAAACGGGTCACCAAATGAGTCTGCAGCCTCTACACCACCAACCCAAATTGTTAACGCTGCAAACATGCAGAGGACGAAAAGACATAATAGAGATTTTCTCTCTGTCAAATGGAAAACTTGTAAACAACAACTAAAATTTCGATTTTTCATTATTTCTCCTACCTAAGATTTAATATATTCTGACTAAATATTCAATCATCATAACTTTACGTAACAAGAAATAGACTACAGTAATTAAACAATGTCCAGAACATGGTGGGACAAACAATAGTCTGTCCCACTGAAATACTAATACCGAGATTTCACCACACCCCATGTTGTTGCAACCTTACCTTCAGGTTCAACATCAGTTGGGTTCAAATGGTCCTCAAAATAGTCGTATTCTACCTCTAAGCTTCCTGAACCAGCGGCAACACCAGCATATATGCCGAGTTGAAGCGGAGGAGTCAAGTTAAAGGTGCCTTCTCCTATATCCATCCAATCTTCATCTCCCTCAGCTTTATACCATGCTGTGTAGGAATTACCCTCTTTTTTGAGGCGGAAAGACAGTTCAACGTCTCCCCAATCACCAAATCTCCATTGGACATCTGGTGGTCCCATTCCTGCTTGTCTGGTTTGATACTGTATATGCCCTCTTGAACCCGCATCGCGTGACCAGAATTTAACTGTAACCCAGTTATTGTCTGCTGGACTTTTTACAAGAATTCCATTAACAGCAGAAGTGGTATCCCATTTTGCGCGGAAATGTGTAGAGACATCAAACATGTCAGTTTCGGTTTCCTGATACAAGAAATGTGAATCATCAGATGCCCATACATTTCGGTTAGGTTGACTGTTAATATATAAGTTACCCTCGCTGGTTTCACCGATATCCCAAGTTGGTGGTTCGTTTTGCCACTCCCAATTGGAATTCTGCAATTCACCAGCATTAAATTGGTCACCGAATGTGTCTGCTAAAGCAAAGGTGCCTAACATTGTAGTCATTGTTGCAAATACACAAACAAAAACACTATAACAAATAAATTTCCAAAAACTTTTGTTTTTCATATTAAGCGTATCCTCCTATATTGTAATTTTAAGTCTGTTTAATGGAATTGTCAAGGGAATTCAACGGTTTTCATCAATATGAATCATTTTATTTGCAGTAATATTATCAAGTGTTTGAATATGTCCTCCTAACCATTTTACCTCAATTGATTTCACAATTTCGTTAGTACCAAGTCCAAATATGAGTGTGTAATCAGATCCTGATGCGTAACTACCTCCACAGGTTACCTCTCTTACTTGTGTTGTGTTTTCTGTCTTTACATATACTTTTGTACCGATTCCATCACGGTTGCTGTGATTACCAAACAGTTTAACTTTTATCCAATGGTTGTCTGTCTTAGAATCGTTTCGAAGTAGCACTGGTTTTTCGCCAGATAGTGTAATAAGTATATCTGAATCACCATCGTTATCATAATCTCCTGTTGCAGTACCACGACCAACAACAGGATGTGTGAAAAAAGTTCCTGCTGACTTAGAAATGTCCTTGAAATCCCCTAATCCAGTATTGTGAAATATTTGACATGTCTGTTTATAGGAGAGAGAGGGTGTAATTTGTGCTACATTGTCCCACACATGTCCATTCGCGACAAAGATATCTGATCTACCGTCATTGTCTGCATCTAAGAACTGCGTTCCGAAACCGAGTTGCGAAAAACTTGGTTTTGCAATTCCTGTATCAAAGGTCGTCATGGTAAAGAACCCATCACCATCATTCTGAAAAAGACTGTTAACCTCCAATGAGAAATTTGTAACAAATAGATCAATCAAACCATCGTTATTGTAATCACCATTTGCCACTCCCATACTTGCTGTTGCGCGCCCCTCGGAATTATAGGCAATACCCGCAGATAAGGCAACATCCGTAAACGTTCCATCACCATTGTTGCGATATAGATAATCTTCAACCGCATCGTTCGCAACGAAAATATCAGGATAACCGTCGTTGTTGTAGTCCGTAAAGACTACACCTAATCCTTTTCCATCATTTCGCACGCCAGCTCGTGTTGTAACATCGGTGAACGTCCCATCACCATTGTTGCGATAAAGCGTATCAGTTTCACCCGGATATTCATGCGGTCCACAGTATATATGTACACCTTCAAGCACACATGGATGGGCAGTTTCAACTGTATAATCAAGATAGTTGACCACATATAGATCAAGGTAACCATCAAGATTGTAGTCTCCAAAGGAGGCACTGACACTCCAATGAGAATCTCCTACACCTGCTTTGTTGGTCACATCAGTGAAAGTGCCATCACCATTGTTGCGATAGAATTGATTTCTACCAAAATTTGTGAGATATAGGTCAGCATCTCCATCATTGTCATAATCTGCAGAAATACATCCCATACCAAAACCGAGATTTTTCTGAAAACCGGCTTGTTTAGTCACATCAGTGAAAGTGCCATCACCATTGTTGCGATAGAGTGCGTTCATCTCATCAATATTTACGCGGGGTAGAGCGACATTTTCACATGAAGAACCACTATTAACAAGATAGATGTCAAGGTTACCATCGTTATCGTAATCAAAAAACAAGCAACCCGCACCCATAGTTTCAGGTAAATGTCTCTGTTCAGATGCACCGTTGAGGTGTCTGAAATGAATCCCTGCTGAATCTGTCTGTTCTGAAAAATATATAGTAGATTGATCTGCAATTAAGGGTGTGGCATTTACGAACAAAAACACATAGATGAATAAAAGGGATGACTTAAATACTATCTCAAGCATAAAATAGCATATTTGAAATTAGGGAGTATTGGGGTTTCCGTTCTTCATCAACTTTGTGATTTCATCTAACTGTTGACGGACATGTGGAACGATACTATTATCGGGATATGTGGTAAGCAGCGTTGTGTAGGTATCATGGGCGTTTGTGTAATCTTTCTTTATACGGTATATGTCGGCAATTTGCGTAAGAGCATCTGCTGCTAAGGGACTCTTTTGGGAAACGATTTGCTTATATGAGTGAAGTGCATCTCCAATAGCATTCTGAGAACGATATATTCTCCCAAGTAGCATCCACATATCGTCAACTATCATTGCTTTAGGATGGACTGCAATCGTGTCTTCACATTGGGTTATCGCAGCGTCAATTTCACCATTAAGGAAAAGCTGAAGTGCATTGGTATAGTCAGTGAGTGGCAGAGCAAGAAAGTCATTATTATCCTGAATTAACACAATCCGTTCAAGTGCATCATTGGTTAAATCATCCGATTTTGATACGTGTATAACCTTGTGATATTCGGTAAGTGCGTTATCAAATTCTGTGGCAAAGAAATAGGAATCACCGATAAGTTTTTGTGCAGACGCACTTGCTCTGCTAAGACTTGATGTAATTGGTTCTAACACCTGTCTTGCAAGCGTCCACCGTTTCAGAAGAAGATGACATTCCCCAAGGAGCATATTAGCTTCCATTAATTGATCGTACGGTAAATTTTGTGTTAGTAATGGTTGTAACGAGATTTGTGCAGCTTTGGGGTCACGCAGACCATGTAATTGAATTCGTGCAAGAAGTATTTGGCTATCAATAGAAGCAATCTGGTTTTTGTTAATCTCCTTCAATAGTATGACCGCATTATCCCACTGCTCAGTGGATGTGTACAATTTTGCCAACTTATAACGTGTATTTGAGAGAATCCTTAAGTCCCTTGAATTCTGCAATATTGTATTGAAGTAATCAGCTGCTAATGGACTCTGGTTTCTCACTAAATCGTCAGCGAATCTTCCCAACGCTGCATCAATTGAACTGAAATAGAATTTATGTAGTTTTGTATAGATGTTTAATGTTTGTTCATGTTGTTCATCATAGAAATAAAGTTCACCCAATGTCAATCCGTAGTTCAGATTCTGCGGTGAAGAGTGATAGACTCTTTCGTATTGCATAATCAACTTGTCACGAAGATGTTTCTGCCTATCTCCTTGATATATTTCCAGCATTGCCTTCCATATAGTTTCACGTTGACTTCCACTTGAACCAACACTTTGTAATCCATCAAGGTAGGTTGAAGCAGCTTTTTCAATATCTGCTTTAATTTTATATGCATCTGCAAGTTGAACATAGAGATAACCGTATCGGGGATTCTTCTGTATTGCCTGCTGAAAACTCTTAATCGCTTCAGTATACATTTTGTGTGAAAGATAGATAGCACCGAGTTGTTGATGTTCGTCATAATCTCCTGCTACCAATTTCTTCCATTCTGCAATCGCTTGTTCCTTATTGCCAAGCTCAGCATATAGGGATCCAAGTTTACGACGCATAGATGAGTTTGCGGGATTCTTCTCAAGGGCATTACGAAAGAGTTCAATGGCTTCTTGAGATTTTCCCTGTTGTTGATATAAATTGGCTAATTCCTCCAGAAGCGATGTATCTGTGGGGTTTAGTTTCATCCGATTTCTGATGAGTTCTTCTGCATCTGTATATCGTTCGTTTTTAGTATACAACCTAACAAGGCTACTGATAGCTGTCGTGCGATAAATCGAATTTGGATACTTGTCAAGAAAATGTTTGTAACTCTCCATAGCCTTTTCTAAATCACCTTCTACATATTGGTAGTAAGCGGTTAAGTAGGCTGCAATTGCAGCAGCAGCAGTATCAGGATGTTGTTGTAATATCTGATTGCACAGAATGATTGCCTCTTTATACTGATAACGTCGGCTATATAGGTAAGAAAGCTGATGTACAGCCTGAGTTGCATAAGAACCGTCAGGATTCTCATCAACTATCTCCTTAAAAATGGTGCGTGCTTCAGCATCTTGACCGAGTTTAGCATAACTTTGTCCAAGCATCAGTCGCATGGAATCCCTTTGCGTTTCACTCAATTCGGATTTTAACAACACTTCATACGCTCTAATCGCTTCGGTATAACGTTTTTGGTAATAGTGGTCGTTGGCATCCTGAATGGCATTGAGTGTCTGGATTCTCGCTGTTGCATCACTGTTCGGTTGCACTTGTGCATGTACATAAGTACAGAGACAAAGTAACATCGTTAGAATTGATATTGAGACTGAAATTCGCTTCCAATAACCGATAGAATGTGCCATTTTATTTCATTAACCTTTCAATATTAATTAGAATTCCTTCAATCCAAGACTCACCGTTAATGCCATGCCATATATCATACATCTTTCATCTATGTCAAACTGTGGATGATGGCACATATTAACAATACCTTTCTGTTCATTTCCCGCGCCAACCATAACAAAACATGCTGGTATTTTTTGCGAATAACAAGCAAAATCTTCTCCACCCAATATGGGTGATATTGGGTAATTCACGTTTTCCTCTCCAACTAAACTATGTGCTGTGGATACTACCGTTTCTACACACGGTTCATGATTGTAGGTTACGGGACATCCCTCTTGATAAGAAAATGTGTAAGTAGCATCGTGTGCTTTTACGATCCCAGCAAGTAGGTTTTCCAACTGTGTCCTAACCTGTTTTTGTACGTCTTTGTCCAAAGTCCGAACTGTTCCACCAAGCATTACAGATGGTGGAATAACATTCTTTGCATCTCCTCCATGAAATTGTGTGATACTGACGACTGCGGAATCTAAAGGGTTCACATTTCTCGCGACTATTGATTGTACTGCGTTAACAAACTGTACACCTAAAACTATCGGATCAACCGTTAAGTGTGGAAATGCAGCATGTCCTCCCCTACCGGTAATTGTTATATCAAATATATCTGACTGTGCCAACATTGGACCAACACAAGTCGCATATTGACCGACAGGGAATAACGGAAAAACATGCAAGCCGTAGATTTCGTCAACATCGTCAAGCACGCCATCGGATATCATTGCTTGCGCACCACCGGGGTACGCCTCCTCACACGGTTGAAAAACAAAACGGATATTTGCATTAAGTTCATCTTTGAAATGGGATAGAATTCTTGCTGTACCAATCAGCATTGCAGTATGTGCATCGTGTCCACACAAATGTGCTTTTCCATCTATCTTTGATTTATAAGGTACATCCGTAAGTTCCTGAATAGGAAGTGCATCCATATCAGCACGTAATGCTATCCTCTTCCTTGCACCAGACACCTCTAAATCACCGACGACACCCGTTTTTCCAATTCCCGTTTTCACATGCATACCAAGTGATTCAAGTTCTTTGGCAGCAATACCAGCTGTGCGTTCAACATCAAATCTCAATTCTGGATGTTGGTGAATATCGCGACGAATAGCAACGATGTCGTTATATTGGTGTTGACATTGTTCAAAAATTTGTTCTTTCAATTGTTCTTGCAATGGAATTACCTGCTTCTTTCTAATATGTTATTGTCCTGCGGAGGATGCTTTTGTGTCCCTTGTCATTTTCGAGTCTGTAGATGACGGTGTAATTGCCTGGGACAGACAGAAAAGCATCGAAATCAAGTTCAGGTGTCATTTCAATTTTTGTTGATGTGTCATTTGGAATGTCTCTTTTCTCTGTGAATGGTCCATAACATCTCTCACCTAAAGGGTTAAGAACTTTCCAAGTCAATACTAACTGATTTGGACGGGGAGGGTTATTTACGAAAACGGTTATTGTATCACCAACAGTTCCATTATTTTTACTCAGTGTCCCCAATTTGGATAACATTTTTTCCGTTAATGTAATAGGTGGAATATATTCCAAATAACCTTTACCCGGAATTGCGCGCCAAGTACCACCTGTCGCCATAGCAATTTGTTTGACAGGTAAATAATCGAGTCCTATCACTTCAACGCGAATCTGCTCCTTTTGCAAGGTTGCGATAGTCTCATCAAGACTATAGATTGACCTACCATCATAGTCTGCATCATGGAAGGCAGCATCACTGGCGTAAACAAAGAACCGTTGTGCCTTAGGTCTAAATTTGATCTTCTCCACCGCTGTCATTAAAGCATCTAAACCTGCTTCTGATATATCTCCACCTCTATCAACGTCTATCTTGAAAAGCCAATTTTTGAATTTTCCGAGATCATCCGTACGTCCATAGTTTTTAACCTTATCTGTAAATGTAATCAATCCAAAAGTAACATCTCGTCCATCTCGTTCCAATGCATCAAATATATATTCAAAATAAGCACGAATACCGCGGATATTGTCTACCATACTTGCTGTCTCATCAAGTACAAATACAACATCTACTTTTTCCGATGTCGTTGCTGCAGCGAGTTGCATAGCGATGTCAGTCATCATTTTGACATATATACCACCAACTTTGCTGCTACCCGATGTGCTTCCACCTCCCCAAGTATTAGCCATTCCTGATGCACGAAGCGCATCTCCTCGACGACTACCATAATGTATATTTGGAGTGTCAGCGTTTAATGAAACCTCGTTCAACCCTTTTTCTGTATCTAACTGAATAATGTCTGTTTCGTCTATAGGTTTCGTTGGTGTGGATTCAGCCCCTGATGAAATTGCGAACAATTCACGGTCTAATTTTACACTTTTTGTATAGATGTTTGGCTTTTTTTCAGTTTTTCTATTTCTAAGAATGGAATCGCTTTCTGAAACTGTCCCTTCTTTTTTATAGTTTTCTTGTTTATGTATTCTATCAGTTGGTGCATATTCATTCTCTTTTTCAACCAAAAGCAAATCTGTATTCAAATCTACACTCGGTTTAGGAGGAGGTGTGGGTTCCTCAACTTCATCAATGCTTGGTGCTTCACTCACATCTGGTGTCGGAATATCAAGTTCTTCTGGTGGTTTAACGACATCCTGACGAGGCAACATTACTAAATCAACATCAAACTTACCACGAAATTTGGGCTGTGTTTCTTCAGTTGCAGAAAACCAAAACAACCCGATCATTAGCACAAGATGAATGAGGATTGAATATATTAGATATTGAGGCGTTCTATTTCGTCTTCTCATGCGTTTCGTCTATGTTGTATATGTAGATATCGTCTAAACCGAGATTTACTGAGTTAAATAATTAGATATGAATTCTGACTATTGTATAATTTATAAATGAAATTCAACAACATCTCCGTCAAAAATTGCATCATTACGACTAACAGGTTGTCCATCGTGCCATTCAGGTCCCCATATCCGAGCAAATTTGAATTCAGCAAAATCTTTATGTAAACCGAGAGCAGCATCAAGCACAGTTGAACCGTTTGGAAGTACAATAGGATTATCGCGTTCTAAAGGCTTACCCGGTGCTTTAGGATAAACACGAACGATGTCCAATATGTTGTAAAGTCCTTGCAATAATTCATCTATACCTTCACCTGTTTCCGCAGATAGAGCATATATTGGTGCAGTATCACCATAAAACTCTTTCAGTATCTCCAACCTGTCCGCTGCCCCTGGAGCATCCAACTGATTAGCAACGACTAAATACCCAACCTTATCATCAGTAGAGTCGTCTCTTTGATCGTTGAAAACTGTTAATACCATCTCTAAGTCATCTAATAGACTATCGTTTGCAAGACTCACGACACCGAGACATAAATCTGCATTTCTGACTAATGTCAAAATCGAAGGAGAGATAAAATCTTGCATTATAGATGGCGTATCAATTAGTTGAAATTGGATGTTTTCATAAGGAAGCATACCTACAACTGGAATCGTTGTTGTATAAGGTGTTGGGGACACCTCAGATTTTGCTTTCGTGAAGTTAGCAAGTATAGACGATTTTCCGCTATTAGGTGGTCCTAACATCACTATTTGACCTGCACCTTGTTTTGGTATATGTTCACTATACCCTTTCTTCCCAGACTTTTTACCACCTTTTGCGGACTCGCCTTTTTTCAATACTGCAATGCGTTTACGAAGATCCGATACGACTTTCTCTGTGCCTTTATGCTTCGGAACAATACGCAACATCTCCTCTAACAGACTTAACCGCTCTTCATCTGTCTTAGCTGCCTCATGCTCATGTTTTAATTTATAGTAGGTTGGAGGAAGATTTGCAGGCATAATACACTCCGTATCTTTTGGATTCTTATGTATAATCTGTTAAAATCAAAAATAGCAATGTCTAACTGTGGAGTTAATCAATGCGGATACGTATTAGATATAGAATTTTATGCAGTTATAGATTTTGTTTTGTCAAAATATACAAATATATAATACCAAAATAGAGATCTACTGTCAAGGCTATTCAACTTCGGGTCAGAACCATTCAGTTTTCCAAATCCTATTATTCTTGATATTAATCCTCCCTTTGTAGAAGCACTCTCCGAATCGCGACCTTTTATCCTGAAAATCTTGGTTCAGACAATAAACAGTAGTATCATTTCAAATCCAGAATCAGAAATTTTCTTGTCAAAAATACAATGGTATGATATTATCTCAACTGATAATATACCTTTAAAATAATGCAAACATAGGAGACATTTATGGCTGTATTTTTACACACAAGAGTTCGCGTCAGCGATCTTGATAAATCTATAGAATGGTATTGTGACCATCTCGGATTCAAAGTGCTAAGTCGTAGCGACAAATCCCCAGCGGGAAACCAAATCGTTCATCTTGAACTTCCAGGGAACGCACACACCTTAGAATTGACTTACTCCCCGGATTTCGAGCTTCAAGTCCAAGAAGATTTGATGCATTTTGCAATTGGGGTTCCCGACATCGTTGAATTCTGTGACGGTTTAGAAAAGGCAGGATTGGAAATATGGCCCGATGGATGGCGTAAACAGTTTACATCGGGAGGAATGAAGATGGCTTTCATAACAGATCCAGATGGATATGAGGTAGAGTTGTTAGAACGCAAAGATGCGACTGGTGATCCACTTGATGTGCTTGATGAATCTTAGACAAAAGCCCAGAAGTTGTTCCAAGCTGACATCCAATCTTTTCCGTGACTCTCAACGTTGACCGGACCAGTTATATTAACACCCGGTCTACCTTTGAAATCAGACAGTTTATCTACGCTGGAGACTTCAATTTTTATTGTTGTTGGCTTGTCTGGTATATAAGGACGAACTCTCGTTAAATCTGATAGAGCATCTTTGGCTGCCTGCTCTATCATTTCGCGAGCGCGTACTGGAGGAATATGTCGTGCGCTATATCGACTCAGTCCTTTTTTAACAGCAACCGTTGGTAGTGAATCACCGAGTAGTTCTTGTGCTTCTCTACACACTGCTGCATCACCAGTAACAAGCGCAATTGGCACACCGTAGTGTCCGTTGAGAGCAGCGTTTACACCTGTTTCTCCCACAAGATCGTCGTTGAACCATAGGTTTCTATATTGTACAGTAGAAATAGTATGACACAGGACACCGTCCGGAGTGTTGTTTCGGGCATGCATACCAATAAGCAGACAGACATCGCAACCATCTTTCCACATATCATCGTAACGTCCCCAACCGTGGTGTGTTACCCATTCACAATCGGGATGTATCTTCTCTGGTATGAGGGAATTAAATGTCCATCCTCGTCCTGCACCATGGCAGTCAACAACGACAATCTCTGTCGCATCTGCAGCTTTAGCACCTCTCACCGCAGCGTTGATTTCTTCAGTGTAGAGATGTCTACCTTCTTCAAACATTGCAGCACCACCATCTACCTGATCCCAAACAACTATTCCACTAACACCCTCCATATCGGACATGATCAATACACGCACTGCTTTATTTCTCTCCTTAAAACCATTCTATGTTTATTTTTGAGTATAAACCAGTCGTGCTTAAAATGCAAGTGCAATCTGAAACGCAGAAACAGGATATAGAAAAGGTTGTGAGAATATTACCTGCAAAACTATGCAGTTAGGATATTGATGAATACAAAACGAGGTGATTTGACACAAGGTAGTCTCTTACATCATCTGATACAACTTGCAGTACCGATAACATGTGGATACATACTTCAAGATGCGTTCAATATTGTTGATATGATTTTCGTCGGTAGGTTGGGAGCAGCAGCAATAGCAGCCGTTGGCATTAGTGGTAATTTGCTGCGGTTAATTGCTGTTTTATCTCTCGGTATATCAACAGGGGCAGGGATAATGGTGTCACAATATCTTGGTGCAAGGAATCACGCACAAGCAGGATACGTGGCGATGCAGGCTATACTACTTGCCTTTTTTGCTGCCATAGGAATTGGTATTATCGGGTATCCATTGGCTGAATTCGGTTTACGTGCCGTCCGAACAACAGACATTGAGGTGATACAACTCGGTACAACCTATATGCAGATTATTCTTATCGGCATTAGTACGATGTTTCTTTCAATGACGCTGGGTTCAATCTTCCGTGCGGGTGGGGATGCTGTTACACCTATGGTCGTGTTAATAATATCCACCTTGGTTAACATTGGACTTGACCCGCTACTGATATTTGGTTTGTGGAAATTCCCAAAATTGGGTGTAGCAGGATCGGCTTATGCAACATTAATCGGTAGAGGTATCGGTGTTGTTATTCTGCTTTTTCTCTGTTTTAATGGTAAAGCTCCTATATCATTTCGTAATGTGTTATTGCGTGCTGATCTTGTAGAAATGCTTGACATTTTAAGACTGGGAATTTATAGTTCTATGCAAGGTTTCTGGAGACATTTGTCCCGACTCGGATTCCTCTGGGTTATCGGTCCCTACGGTAAATTTGCCGTTGCTGCTTATACGATCTGTATGCGTCTCAGAATACTGGTAATGAACCCGGGTTTTGGTATAGCCAATGCTGTTGCTCCTCTTGTTGGTCAGAATATGGGGGCAAATTTGATAGAACGTGCAGAAAAATCCGCTAAGATAGGAAATATACTGGCAACAACGGTAATGACGGGAATTGGAATATTATTTTTAGTTTTCCCGTATATGTTCATACGGATATTTACCGACGACCAAGAAGTTATAAAAATTGGTTCTGTATACATTCAATTCTTGTCTCTCACTTTTGGTTTTATAGCGTTTTCACTGGTATTAGGTAAAGCACTCAACGGTGCTGGTGATACTTTCTCACCAATGATTATTACTCTCGCCGCACAGATCGGTGTAGGTTTAGGTCTTGTTATTTTATTATCACATTTTATCGGTCTAAACGGTGTTTGGATCGGAATTGCACTTTCTAATGTTGTTCAAGGCATTGCAATGTGGTTATGGTATAGAACAGGCAAATGGAAAACAATAAAACTAATAAATGGTAGAGGAAATTCTACTGGAAAGGTGGTGAAAAATGGCGTACAAAGGATATGAAAATCCTCATCTGGTTATTTCTGCAGAGGAACTGAAAAATAGTCTTGATGTTGAAACGTATTGCATCGTTGATACACGTCCAACACATGAATATATCCAAGGACATATACCAGGGGCACTTCACCTTAATCTGTTTGGATTAAGTTTGATCAATACAGGTAAAGAGACATTAGATTCATTTATGTGTATGATTGCATACCTATTTCAACAACGTGGTATTGATTCCGAGAAAACTATAATTTGGTATGATAATATATCAGGGATTTATGCATCTCGAGGATTTTGGTTTTGTGAGTATTTAGGTCATTCCAAAACTCGTTTATTGGATGGTGGTTTCAAAGCTTGGCTGGCTACAGAGGGACCTGTCAGCACGAAAGGTGTTGAACCTCCTGTAGTAACACCATTTCCCATAAAAACAGCATACGAATTACACATGGAAGCGAATCTGATATATGCAAATCTGACACAAGAGGATTTCGTTGTACTTGACACACGCACAGATGATGAACACTACGGAAGGGTCGCTCGTGCTGAAAGGGCAGGCGCAATTCCAAGGTCCACCCATATTGAGTGGGTCAACAATCTGGACGAAACAGGTGCTTTCAAACCCGCAGCTGAATTGCGAGAAATGTATGAGACGGTTGGTATCACACACAATAAGCGTGTGGTGTGCTACTGACAGGGAGGTTACCGTTCTTCCCAAACCTATTTAGCGTTGCGACTAATTGGGTATCCAATGGTAAGCAACTATATTGGGTCTTGGAAAGAATGGGGAGACCGGCTGGATTTGCCGGTTGAAATTCCTGAAGAATAGGATTATAACGTCTCTACAAAATCAACGCATATCTTAGCAACTTCTGCTGGACATTCATGGGGTAAATAGTGACCAGCATTTTCTACCCATATTGTCTGAATATTTGGGTTTGGTGGAATGCGTAACTTTGTTTCAGTTGTTTCATTCCTACCCATTCCACCAAATACCTCATAAATAGGAACTGATGCATATTCAAGGTAGGAGTAAGCATCAAATTCTTTGACAGTTGACCAAAAATTTCCCCAGATACTTTGCTCAAAACGACTTCGAGTCTCAGTTGACTTTTTCTGTATCTTGGTTATTTCTGTTTGAGAAAGTGTTCCGTAAAACCTTCCCGTGTCAAATGCACTTCCAGCAGATGAAAGACTCGTCCATCCCTCAAGTAAAACAAGTCCTGTAACACTTGCTGAATTTCTGGCTACCGCAATTGCAACCATACCACCAAGGCTGTGTCCTACGAGAATAATCTTATCAATTTCAATAAAGTCTACAAGTTTTAATACATCATTTGCAAGATTAGATATGGTGAATGCTTTATTAGGTGTACTACTCTGTCCATGTCCTCTAAAGTCCAATGTGATACAACGTTGATTACTCGGTAAATTATCAATTACAGACTGCCAATCTTCTGAATCACAACCAGTACCATGTAGGAACAGTAGTGGGATACCAGTACCATCTGAATCAGCACACGTCATATCTCCCCAATCTGTCGTGAGATAAGTTATGCTATCCATATAGACTCATTTAGTTCAAAAATTGTGCGTCCACTATTTCGCCTGATTGTAGAGACGCACCTGATGGTATGGTTATCAACCCATTTGCTAACACAAGAGAGTGGAGTATTCCTGAACCTTGTGGACCTGTTGTTTTAGCAATGTATTCCCCATTTTCTTCAGTCAGGATTGCACGCATAAAATTAACTCTACCATCTTTGTTGGTCACATCAGATGCCAAGACGGCATTAAAGGTTGGACGTAATAGATCGGTATGTCCCGCCATTTTCAATAGTGCAGGACGTACAAAGAGTTCAAATACTACGAGAGAAGATACAGGATTACCCGGTAACCCAAAAACGGGTTTTCCGTCAATTTCCCCATAAGCTTGTGGTTTTCCTGGTTTCATCGCTACACGCCAGAAATTCATCTGACCCAATTTTGTCAAGACGTTTTTCACAATGTCGTGTTCTCCGACAGAAACACCGCCACTTGTAATCAGTGCATCAGCTTTCGCAATGGATTCACGGAAGATACGCTCTGTTTCTGTTTCATCATCAGGTGCGATGCCCATATCTATCGGGATCCCACCAGCATTCTGCACTTGTGCATAGATTCCATATCGATTACTATCCCGTATTTTACCCGGTTTCAAAGGTTCGCCAAGTGGTGTAAGTTCATCACCAGTCGAGACTATGGCAACTTTCGGTTTACTATATACTGACGCTTCAGCACAATTCAGAGATGCCATCATGGAGACTTCTGGAGGACGAAGCACCTTACCGGGAGTTATAACACTGGAACCTATGTTTACACTCTCACCTATAAAACGGACATTTTCGTTTTTATCTACACTTTCTAAGATTTTGACCTTATCTCCAACAAGTTCTGTCACCTCTTGCATGACGACAGCATCAGCACCGTCTGGCATCATAGCACCTGTCATAATGCGTGCAGCTTGTCCACTTGATACCCGTTTCTCTGGTGCGTATCCTGCAGCAATTGTTTCAATAACTGATAGTTCTGTAGGATTTTCTTCGGTAACATTTTTCACATCTGTTGAACGAACTGCAAAACCGTCCATTGCAGAATTGTCAAAAGGTGGGATGTTTTCTTTCGCATGTAGTTCTTCAGCAAGTACATAACCTGAACATTCAAGTATATCTCGTTTTTCTGTCGGTAGGACAGGGATACTTTTCAACATCTGTTGACGTGCTTCTTCAACACTTAGCATTAATTTCACTCCAATCTTCTTATCTACTTGTAACTATTACAGAATATATTCTTTTTTTTCTTAGTCATTTATGTCGCATGTCCAATGAGCAGAACTGCCGCAGGTAGAGATGTTTCTGTAGTCTTTTCAAATGCCCAGTCTATATGACCAATATCCTCATCTGTTTCTAACATCTGGTATGGTAAATTCCATGCTTTAAGAGTTGGTTCAAGGAATGTTGCAACAGAGTCAACCCATTTCCCTTCAGCATCCCGGTTGTGATAACCTCTATATCCTATGAATACAACGACAGGGATTTGCATGTTAAACACAGTGCCTCTGAATGCATCACCAGATTCAAGGAAACCAGTATTCTGGATAATTATCACAGGTTTCTTACCTCCGATATATAATCCTGCAGCGATTGCGAATGCCTCACCTTCGCGCGTAACAGTTATTACTTCAATATTATGCTCTTCACGTAACAGTTCGTATATCCGCGCACTACCGTTGTCTGGTACTCCAATAGCATGGGTGATATTCTGTTTTTTCAATACATCCACTATTTTTTGTGCTGATGCCATAAGTGTCCTTTAACCATACAATTGGGCAGGTTCAGTGACCTGCCCATTCAATTAGAAATCTCAATTTATAATACAGAATAGCAGCAAGTAGATAAACATAATCTAAATAGATTTTACTGTCTACCTTCCACCAAAGCATCTACAACTGTTGGATCTGCAAGCGTAGAGATGTCCCCAAGATCAGATATATCACCTTCAGCAATTTTGCGAAGAATACGCCGCATTATTTTTCCTGATCGGGTCTTTGGTAATGCGGGAGTAAACTGTATCTTATCCGGTGTTGCGATAGGTCCAATATGTTGTCGTACGGCTTGTTTTATACCCGTTTCCACATCATCGGATGCAGATTCACCTGTCATCAACGTGACATACGCGTAAATACCTTGTCCTTTAATGTCATGTGTATATCCAACAACTGCAGCCTCCGCCACAGCATCATGTTGTCCAATAGCCCCTTCAACTTCAGCTGTTCCCAACCTATGTCCAGAAACATTCAGCACGTCGTCAACCCGACCTGTAATCCAGTAATATCCATCTTCATCACGTAATACTCCATCACCAGTCATGTAATATCCTGGGAATCTGCTGAAATAGACATCAATGAAACGTTCATGGTCACCATATACTGTTCGCATGATACCGGGCCACGCAGTTTTAATACAGAGATAACCAGTTGCGGGATTACCTTCGACTTCTTTACCTTCTTCATCCAATATCACAGGTTCAATTCCAAAGAATGGGAACGTTGCAGAACCCGGTTTAAGCGGCGTTGCTGCGGGTAAAGGCGTAATCAGAATACCACCAGTTTCGGTCTGCCACCAAGTGTCAATAATCGGACACCGTTTTTCTCCAACAATGTTATAATACCACAACCATTCAGGCTCTTTAATCGGTTCACCGACTGTACCGAGTAAGCGAAGCGTTGATCTGTCATATTTTTCTACCCATGTATCACCTTCCTTCATCAAGGCGCGTAATGCTGTGGGTGCGGTATAGAAAAGATTGATTTTATGCTTTTCCACAACTTGCCAAAACCGACCAAAATCTGGATAGTTTGGAACACCTTCAAACATAATCGTAATTGCACGATTTGCCAGTGGTCCGTAGATAATATATGAATGTCCTGTAATCCATCCGATATCAGCAGTACACCAGTAAACATCACCTTCGTGGTAGTCAAAGATCTGTTGATGCGTATAAGATGTATAAACCAAGTATCCGCCTGTGGTATGTAAAACACCTTTCGGTTTTCCTGTTGATCCAGATGTATATAGAATAAACAACGGGTCTTCTGCATTCATCACTTCAGGTTCACATTCTACATCAGCAGTTTTCATCGCTTCGTGCCACCACACATCTCGTGAGGTATCAAAATCAACTGAATCACCTGTACGTTTAACAACAACAACCTTTTCAATAGATGGACAATCAACTACTGCAGCATCAGCGTTTGCTTTCATAGGAATATCGCTTCGCGCACCACGCAATGCTGTGTCCTGTGTAATTAATAGTTTACAGGAAGAATCGTTTATCCTATCTCGAAGCGATTCTGCAGAAAACGCTCCAAAAACTATTGAATGTACTGCACCAATTCTTGCACATGCTAACATCGCAATTGCCAATTCCGGAACCATCTGAAGATATATACAAACGCGATCACCCTTTTCGACACCTTGTGCCTTTAGTACATTAGCAAACTTCTTTACCTCTACCAGTAGTTCATTAAAACTGAATGTCTTATCTTCAGAAGGGTCGTTACTCTCCCAAATAATTGCTGTTTCATCACCGTGTCCCGCTTCCACATGTCGGTCAACACAGTTATAGCAGGCGTTTAACGTGCCACCCTCAAACCATTTTATCTGTGCTTTAACAAAGTCATAATCCCGGACTGTATCCCACTTTTCATACCATGTAATCCGTTCAGCGATTGTTGCCCAAAAACCTTCTGGGTCTTGGATTGATTCAGCGTATCGCTCTTGGTAATCTTCTATGCTCTTGACATGAGCGTCACCGATTGGATAGGTAGTATCCATCGGTGGAAAAACATTGTTAGCCATCTATACTCTCCTCTATATTCTTATCTCTATAAAATTCCATTGTCTTGGATATGGTCTCATTTTATAGTATGATGGGTATTGTGTCAATTCATGTGGTGAGAAATTCGAAGAAAATGTGTAATGATTAAGTGCATCATAGTAGGAATTATCTAATATTAATAGTTCATGCATTTTCTTTAGGACTTGGCAGAATTCCATATTCTATACCCTTTTCTAATACCAATTTCTCATCCTTACAGTTCTCTAAAATAAAATAATTCTCTTTCAAATCCGCAATCTTGTTAATTGAAATGGTCCGTTGGTTGAGGTGTTCAATGAGAATCGTAGGTACAAAGTAAAGTGTATATGTATTATTGTTTACTGGATGAATTCCAATCACAACATCTGATGTTACAGTGGATTGTCTATAAGTTTTTATACCGGACTTGTATTCTCTATCAACCCCTCCTCTCGCTCCACCAGTGAAAGAAACAGATGTCTTAGCAGTTTTTACTTGTGCCCGGATTATATCTTCAGTCAGATCAGCATCCTTACGAACAATAATTATATCATAAGGAGATAAAGGTAAATCAACCAATGATACGTTTTGGTATTTTTTCATCAGAATTCCAACAACAATGTGCTCATGAGCAAATCCATCTACTGATGCCTGTCTACCGCGTTTTTCTGAGTCAACCATCCTATTCCTCAATCCATTTTATTTTTTTAGAACTAAAATCCAATCGGTATTTATACGCTCTTCTCTTGGTACTTTAATGAAATGTTTAATAATCTCTGAACCGAAATAAGTTTCTACTTCAAATCCAATTTCTTCAGCAATTGACATGAGATATTTCCAACTTTCAAATAACTGTCCACGTATACGATTATTACCAACAACTACAATATATCTGCAGCCATTACGCAAAACCTTGTAGACTTCTGCAAGATTCTTACGCATATCTTCAAGGTATTTATAGGCAATGTATGCACGTCTCGGATCTATTTCATAGATATTAGTGATAACTTTGTCCGCCTCTTGCACCCCTATTTGGTGTTTTTGCTTGTAGTCGCGAGAAGAGACGCTTTCCGTACCAACATTTTGTTTTTTCAAATCAGTTAACGAATCCTGTGCAAATTCAAGCCAATACATCTCTAATTGATGAGTCCTCGGATAATCCACTGCGTTGACATATGGTGGAGAAGTTACAGCAAGATCAAAATGACCTTTTTCGTACACAATATTCCTTGCATCCATATCATCTGGAAATTCAACGTTAATATCTAATGGGTAGTTTTGGGAAAACGCAACCATTTTAGGTACTTTGGTTAGAACTGTCTTCGCGAAGCGGTTTAGGGCATCAGTAGGCTTTACCAATTTGTTCAATTTCTTCCGAATCACTGTCCGGGTACAATTATCATCTGCATTAGATACAGAACGGATAATTGATGAAAGACAGACTTTAAAAAAATCTTTAATGTCATCATTGGTCATAAGTTGTTGAATTTTATTTCTTAGGTAGGTTAACTCAAGAAGTATCTCTTTGTTAAACCAATTGTCCCTATAGGGAAAATTCGGGAAGTCAGTTTCGTTAACCTCTGTGGAATCATAATTTAGAATAGATTCCAACAGCGATTTTTGTGAATCTTTGAGTGCTTTCTCTGACAAAGGGGTAACCTTTACTTTCGCAATGAACCGTGAAAACGGGTCAACATCTATCCCAACAGAATTCCGCTTTGAGAGAAGTGCTTCAACATTTGTGGTGCCGCTTCCAACAAATGGATCTAAGATTACATCACGCTCCTGAGAGAACCTTTTGATGAGCCAACGTGGTAATTCAGGGAAGAATTTAGCAGGATACTTGTGAATTCCGTGAGTCAAAAAACTCTGGTCGTGACTGATAAAAAGAAACCTGTCTCCATTTTTTGTGGGAAGATCAACAGGAATCTCACCGTCAACTTGAATAATTCTTTCACCAAAGTCGTTAATGATTTCAGTTACTTTGGACATTTCTTCTTTTTTCAGACCTTATGTATTAATTATGCATTCATTACATCTTTATTATATCACAATTACTGCTCCAATGCAATCAACCAGCAGTTTCAGCAGGGTTATTTAGTTTTAGGTATTTTAGTCGTTTTTTATCACAATCGTTAATATTTTGGGATATGCAGATATAGCGTGATTTTTCGCGCTATATCTGCTATATTTCACCTTAAAAACTTACACCATTTTGAGGTGAAAAAT
>JAJEAG010000047.1 GCA_022824265.1 Candidatus Poribacteria bacterium
CAGACGTTACAAAGAGACATTGGTATACCAAAATCCTTCAGTGTGTTTACCGTCTTCAGTGTTTTCCGTGATTCAGAAACTGGCATTCATAACGTTGGTTTAGCGTTTTCAACCACGGCATTGATACCGCTGATAACGACCGATTAAACTGGAGTGGAAGAAGAAAAACACAAAGAATTTGCTGTCAAATCATTCATAACAAAGAATCTCGACCTTGCACACAAAATCCTCAAGACCATCTCAATAGGATTAGTATTGGTATCAGGGTTATTTAGTTTTATAAATTGCCAGTTGAAGAGTTGGACTAATAGTTAGGTTTGAACTGCATCGGTGCAAAGTAGTAGACACACTCCGTGTGCCGTAAACTTCTCTCAGGTGGACGGCACACCAAATCAACGGTATGAATGCCTTGGCAGAATGCGCGTGTGGCATTCTGCATGATTCCCCGGAGTGTGCATGCTACCAGGTCGGAGATCGCTTTGCTCGCTCCGACCTACAGACAAATTTATCGCATTAACGTTTGTGATAAAATTCGCCAGTAAAATCGAAAACTAAATAATCCTGTATTGGTATAATATGTAAGTTGACACATAAATGTTTCTTGGGTATAATACAGCAATTTTATCACTTATTTTGGGAGGAGGCGAATCATGTTATATTTGCAAAGGTTATCCATAATAATAATCCTTGTGTTATGCACAACTATTGTTTTTACAGCGAATTCTGCTGAGGATCTTATATTCCACTTTCCGTTTGATGAAGGAAACGGAGACAAAACATCCGATATTTCAGACAACGAATTTGAAGGGACGATCAAAAATGCCGATTGGGTAAATGGTGTTGTAGGTCAAGCATTACTATTTAACAATGGTGCTGTCACTGTACCGGCATTCGGTGGGGATGAACCCAAAAATATGACAATAGAGTTATGGTTCAAACCCTCAGAAAAGATTGCCGGTGGTAGGATTGATTTATTGTATCGTTTGCAAGGAGGTGGACGACCGCATATTACTTTCAACCGTGGTGGAATACTATTCGGATGTTATATGGCAACAAAGGCAGTTGAATTTCAAGTAGTAAGTACTTATGATGCATTTGAACCGCAATGGTATTACTTGGTGGTCTCACAAGATTCGGAAAAAGCGATTTTGTATATTGATGGTGAAAAAGATGGAGAAGCCGCTTCTGGTGGCGATGTCCGTATGGATTTCGGTGTCCACGGAATGTCTATAGGCGCAAATAGTGGAAATAGTAATTTCTTTAATGGAACGATTGATGAAGTAAAGATGTGGAGTGTTGTGCTCACAGAAGAAGAAATAAAGAAAAATATGGATAATGCACTCGCTGTGAATGCACAAGAGAAATTAACAACTACGTGGGGCAAAATTAAGTTGCGTAAATAGTTATCATTGAATGAACAATCGAATATGTTCATTAATAAACATTATGGTATAATACCATTTCTAACATATAATGTCTCTCTTTTGTAGCACAAACTTTATGAAGATTAATTTATTAATTCGGTAATAATCCGACATAGCGTAGCAATGTCTGTGATCCTCCTATGAACTGCGACATAAAGGTAATCACCTTGTTTTTAAGAGTTTTCCAGTCATCGCAATGACGATGGAGATGCAAAACGGATTGCCGCACCCATCGCCATAACTTTTCAATCGGGTTCGTCCACGGGGCATAGGTCGGGAGTTGTATTATCTCAATCGGTAGTTTTTGAAGGTTTCCGATTTTCTTTGAGAGTTTCCCTGTCCAATTCGGTGGTGTCGGTTTTACAAACGACACTTTCTGAGGCAGAAGTGCTGCCAACAAGTTCGCATGAAAGTGGATTGCCCGATTATCTTGTATCAGATATATCCGTTGCACGCTTGCATAGCGTTGGCAAATCTCGGTGTAAAACGAATGGAGTGTTTCAACTGTGCAGCTTGAGACCTGCTGGTAAACAACATCTCCTGTGTGAGGGTTTAGCGCACCGATCCCATAACAAGTTTCGTTGTGTTTGTAGCTCTGACGGGCTAAAGGTGTTTTCGTGCCTGTGCGTGCCCAGTCTTTTGCTATGGTGGGATTGCGATAAAACGCGAACTCATCTTGGTAAAGCACAACAAAGGTCTGTGGATGGTGGTGGGTCTCTTCCAAAACTTGCTGGAGCCGGTCCATTTTTTCAGCGTAGTCTTTATCCGGACTTCGTATATAGAGTCTGCCGCGTTTGTAGCTGATACCGAGTCGTGAGAGGATTTGATGGATACCCGGCACAGACACATTACAGAGCCAAGGGATGGTGTTTCCAAGTGTTCGGAGTGTCCAGCGCGTTTGGTGCGGATTGAGGTGTTCAGGGCTCTGTCCGATGGTATTATAGACCTCCGTCTCTGCTTCTTCGGGAGATTTAGCGGAATAGGCAGGTTTACGACCACGCCCGGGTTTTTGGAATAAACCTTGAATACCGTTTTCTTTGTATCGGCGGAGCCACGTATAGACTGTATCAGGGTCGCGTTCTTTCAAGAGTGCTTTTCGGGCGACTTTGTGAGGGGAAAGCCCCTCGTTTATTTTCAAAAGGGCAGCAGCACGTTCCCGTAGATATGCCGGTTTGCCTTTATCGCGGAGTTCAACGAGTTTTTGGTGGTCAGTTTCACTGAGTTCAAGTTTATGGTGTTTTGCCATGAATAAATACCTCCTTGGACAAAAGTATAACACAAAAACAAAATTACCGAATTAATTATTTAATCTTCATTTAGTTTGTGTCCTGAAGGATTACAACCATAATAACCGTAAATGAGATTATTTTTAGAAATGGTATAAGTATGTTTTATCTTCAATAACAGAATTTACAAGTTGGTATTGTAGACGAATTCTCTCTAATTACAACTTGATTCTATAAGGCAAATTCAATTATGCGAAAAATAACTGACGACGAAATTCAATTCTTCAATGACAATGGGTACCTGATACTAAAACAGGTTATTCAACCCGATGAACTGGCAGTGATACGGGGTGAAAGTCAGCGACTTATTGATGAGATTTTGGATGGTGGACCAGCAGATGAATGGACAATGCGTGGTCCAGAAGGAATACCTTATTATTTGACATATCTTCATTCACATCCAAACGAATTTTCACTAAAGTTACTCGGACACCCATTTATAGGTGATCTGCTTCATAGGATTATTGGTCCAGATTTCATTCCTTGCTATGAATCCCTTGTTTTCAAACTACCAAAACACGGTTCTTCTGTGCGATGGCACAGAGATGGAAATGCAATCCGTGAGAATCACCCTATCTTTAATGTTGACATTTATATTGATCATTCAACTGTTGACAACGGATGTGTATGGGTCATTCCAAAAAGTCATCTTTGGGGAATTGAAGAGGCGCAGGAGATTATAGACAAGGGTGTAGAGAATTTTGATCGACCAGATGCTGTTCCAGCAGAAGTTGAACCAGGTGATATTCTGCTACATCACACCAAAGTTCTACACGGCAGTAAAATAAATAAGAGTGATACGCTTCGAAGAGTTATATATTTCGATCAAAGAACACCAAGATGGAATGATCACTACAAATGGTGGCAATCAGAGTTTCTTATACAACGGTGTAAAATGTATCAACGCGCCCTCCACGAACGCCGAACAAATCCATATCCATCAGATACCGAGCAATTCGCTTATGAAGTGCCTTCTGATATGCCGACGTGGAACCCAGACGAAAATTTCGATCTAAGAATTCAACATCGTAACTACGCATACAACAAGTGACATTTCATATAAAAAGAAGCATGGGAACTTCTGATTTCCCATGCTTTTCAAATACGAAGTAATCAATAGAATAGGACCAAGAACATTATTGGAATGATGCTTTCATCTGCGCCCATCGTGTAGTAAGTTTGCCACGTGCTTCAACAGGAAGACCTTCTGCTTCATACAGCATTTTGACCTCTTTTTCAGATAGGGCTTTATTATATATTACAACTTCATCGATTAAACCGACAAATCCCCCATCACTTGCTTTTCCAATTTCATGTTCAGTTCCACCAGTCTGCATGGGTCCGTTGTAATTTTCCTCTTTTGCCAATTTGCCATCTGCATAGATATACTTCTTATTTCCATCAACAATACCTACGAGATGATGCCACTCACCTTTAGGGAATACTGGGACTCCAAACCCACCATCTCCTTGCCAACCAGGCATCGTGATAAATTCCAGTTCACTGCCACCATTTCTTCCGTCAAACCTTATTGCCCATCCGTTTACATCACGTTGTGCAACAATTGTACCGCAACAACCAGCAACAACACCTACAACTGGACTGTCACTATCGGCATTTATCCATGCTGCAACGGTAATTGCTTCAGCACCATTAAAATCTAATGTATCTGATCCTGGGATATGAACGAAATTTTCACCGTTGAATTCAAGGGCTTTATCGACTTTTCCATTAACTGTTTTTGGATTTCCATCAAGTTCACCATCGTTCTTACCTAATACATCCTGAACTTTACCACCATTTATGGTTCCAGCATCAAATGACCAATATCCTACAACACCATCTTCTGGAAATTGAGCAATACCCAATGACGGAGTAAGAAGCAGCATGCATGTACAGAATGTAAGTATTACGAATATATATCTTGACATTGTTGTCTCCTTATATGAAAAATATGTTTCTCAAAACTGAATATACAGATAGTCATTACCAAAATTAGTAGCGGATAATTGTATAGTTTATGTCCAAATATAAAACTGTCTGGGATGTAATGTATTTCTAATTTGAAGTGAATAAAGGTTAATTCAATTATATCTTTTTACGATTTTACTGTCAATGTTTTTAAGTTGTTGACATTACGTTTGATGCGATGACTATAACGTCATAATTCGTTGACATGATTTATCAGATAGATTAACATGAAACAATAACACTACTTTGGAGGAGAACAATGGACAATATCCCGATTATAGATACACATGTTCACTTATGGCATCCGAAGCAGCTGAGATACCCTTGGTTAAAGCAGGTACCAGAACTAAACAAACCGTATCTACTAAATGATTATGCTGCAGCGTATGAGAATCTTGATATAGAATCCATTGTCTTTGTCCAGTGTGATACACTCCCAGACGATGGATTGAAGGAAACAGAATGGGTGACATCACTAACTGTTGATGAACCGCGTATAAAAGGTATTGTTGCGTGGGCACCGCTTGAGGAAGGTAATCAAGTTGAACCGTTTATTGAGAAATTAGCTGAGAATACACTGGTAAAAGGAATCAGAAGACTTATACAAGGAGAAAGTGTTAATTTCTGCATTCAATCAAACTTTGTGGATGGAGTTAATACGCTTGCATCTTACGGTTTGAGTTTTGATATTTGTATCTTTCATCCACAACTTGCCAATGCAATTCAACTTGTAGAACAGTGTCCTAATGTTCAATTCATCTTGGACCATATTGGTAAACCAGACATCAAGAATCAGCAATTTGAACCGTGGAAACGTGAGATTCGCACACTTGCTGAACATTCAAACGCCTACTGCAAAATATCCGGTTTGGTTACTGAAGCGGATCATGATTCTTGGACACCGTCAGACTTAAAACCTTATATCAACCACGTAATAGATTGTTTCGGATTTGACCGTGTGATATATGGAAGTGATTGGCCCGTATCAACACTTGCATCAGATTATCAACGTTGGGTGAATACATTACATGATGCAGTATCAGGTTGTTCTCATGATGAGTTGTCTAAACTATTCCACGACAATGCGATAAGATTTTACAAACTTCACTAATACAGTGTTGAGGTATATATTGTTACCGAAGTTTTTATCGATTTCTTGATTTAACTTCACGTCTACGTGGATGTAGAACAAACTCTGTATACCCGTTAGGTAATTCACACCCTTTAAACACTAAATCCAAGGCAGCTTGAAAAGCAATACTCTGATCATAATTTGGTGACATATTGCAGTAATTTGGATCATCAGCATTCTGTTTGTCAACAATCTTTGCCATACGTTCAAATGTTTCTTTAACCTGTTCCTTCGTTACAATACCGTGATGTAACCAATTTGCTATATGCTGGCTTGAAATCCGTAAAGTAGCACGATCTTCCATCAAACCAACGTTATTGATATCCGGTATTTTTGAGCAACCGATACCTTGGTCAACCCAACGAACAACATATCCGAGGATACCTTGTGCATTGTTGTCCATTTCAAGTTGAATTTCTTCGTTAGATAACTTACGTTCCTTAAGCAGGGGAGGGGTTAATAGGTCGCTTAAACTTGCTCGATCCCGTAAAGCAAGTTCTTCCAACCAATTCGCTACATTCACACGGTGATAGTGTATCGCATGTAAAGTAGCTGCAGTAGGTGATGGCACCCACGCTGTTGTTGCTCCTGCCATTGGATGATTTACTTTTGTCTCAAGCATCTCTGCCATCTCATCAGGTTTTGTCCACATCCCTTTGCCAATTTGTGTAATTCCTGGTAATCCTGTCTCAATCCCAACATCAACATTCCAATCCTCATACGCACGCATCCAAGGTTCATTCCGTATATCCATCTTTGGTATCATCGGACCTGCTACCATACTGGTATGAATTTCATCTCCAGTTCTATCCAAAAATCCAGTGTTGATGAATACCAGTCGTTGTGATGCTATCCGTAAGACTTCCTTAAGATTGACGGTAGTACGCCGTTCTTCATCCATAATTCCTATCTTGATAGTATTCTTTGCAAGTCCCAATGCCATCTCAATCCTTTCAAACATTCGGACTGTCATATCTACTTCTTCAGGTCCGTGGAATTTCGGTTTTACAATATAAACACTACCCGTTTTGCTATTCGTAATCTTGTTGTTCCCCTGTAAATCGTGCATAGCAGCAAAGGTAGTAACCATCGCATCTAAGAATCCTTCAGGTATTTCCTCTCCATCTGAAGTAAGTACTGCATCAGTATATATATGAAGTCCAACGTTTCGTATCAACAGTAGACTCCTACCAGACAATGTGAATGTGTCACCGTCGGGTGATGTGTAGGTTTTGTCAGGAGTTAAGCGACGGGTAATCATTTTGCCATTCTTCTCAAAGGTTGTTTCTAACGAACCTTTCATGATTCCGTTCCAGTTGCTGTATACTCGAACTTTATCCTCCGCGTCAACAGCAGCAACGGAATCTTCACAATCCTGAATAGTTGTGACAGCAGACTCAAGGATTACATCTGCAACACCAGCAGGATGTTCCTTACCAATTGGATGTTCACTATCAATCAGTATTTCAATATGCAATCCATGGTTTTGAAACAATATAGTAGCAAGTTTATCACCATCTTGTGTAAATCCAACAAATTTGCTGGTATCATTTAAACCAGTTTCCTCTCCATTTCTTAACACAACTCTCAGTTGCAATTTTCCATCTATGGTCTTAAGCAAAAACCTTGTTATATCAGAAAAGTTTCCAGTTTCAAGACTTAACACTTCATCTAAAAACTCCTCAGTATAAGCAATTACTTTCGCACCACGAATTGGATTGTATGTATGTCCTCGAGTAGCACCCCCTGTTTCATCAATTACATTAGTGCCGTAAAGTGCATCATACAGGCTTCCCCATCGTGCGTTTGTGGCATTTAAAGCATATCGTGCATTATCTACAGGTACAACTAACTGTGGACCAGCAATCAGAGCAATTTCTAAATCAACATTTTCTGTTGTCACGATAAAATCGTCACCTTCGGGAACAAGGTAACCTATATCGGCAAGAAATGTAGAATATGTGTTATGGTCTATTGGCTTACCTTGGTTTTCAATATACCAAGTGTCAATCTGCTTCTGTAGTGAATCGCGTTTGTCCAAAAGCAATCTGTTTTCAGGGGCAAAGTCTCTTACGATTTCACCAAATGCTGTCCAAAACTTATCTGGTTCAACACCAGTTCCCGGTGCAATCTCTTCTTGTACCAATTCATACAATCCCTTATCTATTTTGAGATTACCGATTTCAATTCGGTTATCCATGAATTCTTCTCCAATTGTCAATGTAATGTTTAGCAAATCAATGTAATATGTATATGCAACAATCAATGGTAAATGTTCCTATTAATTTACCAAGTGTTATAAATTGTGTCAATTGTAATCTGGATTAACACCAAATTTACCAACGTGACTCGTCATCAGATTCAAAGGAAATAAATTATAAATCTCAGTCTTTTGCCGTTGACATAATGACACTTTTCCATTATAGTAACAACATCTGATGTAGTAAGTCTACAAGAAGGATATTCACGATGTTTTTTTACTTATGTGTGTTCATTGTCCCAATCATAATATTTCTAATATTACATTTTATAACGCGCGACAAGACTGACGATGAATCACAATTGACAGAACCTATGGAAGTTTGTGCATTCTGTCAAAGAGACTTTCCAATCAATCAAATGTTAGAAAAAGAGGTTGGAACTTACGGTAAAATATACTGTTTCTGCAGAGAATGCATTGAAAGCTTATACAAAGAAATAAATAATACTGGAATAATGACAGGAGAATAGTAATGTACGATTTGGTTACATTTGGGGAAGCAATGATCCGACTCACAGCACCTGAGTTTATGCGGCTTGAGCAGGTATCATCATTGTCTATAACAGCTGGTGGTGCAGAGATGAACGTTGCAGTGAACGCATCACAGCTCGGATTAAAAACCACATGGGTCTCACGACTTGTAGATAATTGGTCAGGTCGATATATTCGCAACAAAGGACAGGAACTTGGCGTTGATATGTCCAACATTGTGTGGGTTGACTTTGACGGAGTTGGTTTTGAGCGAAACGGTTTTTATCACCTTGAAATGGGTGCAGGTCCACGCGCCAGCAGTGTCACCTACGACAGAGGACATTCTGCAATTTCCAATGTACAACCCGGAGAAATAGATTGGTCATCTATCTTTAGCAATGCACGTTGGTTTCATTTGAGTGGTATCACACCTGCGTTGTCTGAATCTGCAGCAGCTGTTTCTGCTGAAGCATTACAAGCAGCCCGTGCCGCTGGTGTTAAGACCAGTTACGATCTCAACTTTCGTTCCAAACTATGGAATGCTGAGCAAGCACAAGCAGCCAACAGACCGATGATGGAGCACGTCTCTGTCCTTATTGGTAACGAAGAGGATTTTGAAAAATCTCTCGGTTTCGCAGCAGAAGGAACTACCGAATCGTATAGCAAACTTGAACCAGATAGCTACAAAGAGGTAGCACAACGTGTCAAAGATGCGTTCCCCAATATAGAAATGATAGGTACTACGTTGCGTGATGCCAAAACAGGTTGGTTAAATGATTGGAGAACACTACTCTATGATGGGGAAGAGTTCTACTTATCCCGTATCTATGAAGATTTAGAATTGGTTGATAGAGTTGGCGGAGGTGATAGTTTCTCATCAGGTTTAATATACAGTCTACTGAACGAAAAATCACCGCAAGATGCTGTTGATTTCGCTGGCGGATATTCTGCATTGGCACATACTTTCCCTGGTGATTTTAACTGGGCAACGGTAGCAGAAGCAGAAAAAGCCATGCAAGCAGGCAGTGTGCGTATTAGTCGCTAACTTTTCTCAAGTAGAAATAGGAATTCTCGGTTGGGTTTTTCGGCAGCGTTCACCCATTCGTCAGTCCATTTCATACCAGCCATGACGTTACGTTTATAGTTCATTTCTACCACAGCAAGAAGTTTACCGTTAGAATGCATAACGTCATTCAGTTCTTCCGCAGTCGCACGTCCTCCAGAACTGTATGAAAGGATAATCCAACGTGCTTGCGTCATCTTTATTAGTTTTTCTATGGCTTCAACAGCAATGAAACGACCCTTTTGGTTTCGTCTGAACTCCTCAAATACAGATGCAGAAAGTTGATCGGATGTATCCTTTCGACGCTTTGCTTTCCCAAAAAGTTCCGGTTTATCGTATAGGATAATACTTTTCCATAGATGATAATATGCAGCATATCTCACGCGAGACGGTGGCATCTTCTCGTTGTTTGAACCGTAGGGTGGATCGAAATACGCAAGGTCTACAGAAACCTTTTGAACAAGATCGAAAATATCGGTTCGACAAACCTGATGATTACCTTCTGACCTAATTACATTTGGCACTTCAAGAACAAGTTCTTTATATGAACGTGGTGACCAATCTTTGAGATATGCGGAAAAATGACCGAGAGTACTGTCAACTCGGTCCAACGCCAAAATTAGGCTTGTCAGTGCAACCGCCTTATCAACCTTATTGAGTTTGATATTCTCAATTTCCTGCCGAATCGCATCCAATTTACGCGTATTGTGCCACTGCCAAGGTTTCTTTAATCCATCTGCTTGAACTGCACATCCATCATTTGCATATCCGCCATAATGTTCTGTGAACCATCCATCTATTGGTTGTACACTATTCAAATGATCAATAAGGGATTGATATTCAAATCTCGGTTTATTGTTGAGTAGATAGCACGTTCCCAACACCTCTGACCAATGTGCGATGTCATTGCATACCACAGAATAACCGCATTTTGCGAATGCTTGTGATACGCGCGTTGTACCTGAGAAACCATCGAGAATTGTAGTGGCATCAACTTTTTTGGCGAGTTGTAGGATTTGAGGGATTAGTTTTAGTTTGGAACCAGCGTATTTTATGCTTTCTGTGGGAGGAATTTCAAGGACAAAGTCACCAAAGAGAGGAAGTGTTTTTGGCATACCTTTAAACCTTCTCTATTCAATGACTCCCCGATTAAGAAACTTGGACATTGGAGAGTGAAAGTTCTTTAGCGTATCCCTTATCTAAAACTGTTTCCTGAATGAAAGTACTTGCGTTGAGAATTTCAATCCCGATAAGTTCACCGTTATCATTCAATTCAGCTGTGATATTAGGACTCAATTCCATACTTCCGCTTTGGGGTTCATCAGAAATCACAAGGTGTAAAATATCTTCTTTGTCAAAATATTTCATCATTGGCTTATTCAAGTGTATACCTCCGTGTCCTAATCCTGAATCGAATCTGCTGACGAGTTGTCGCATGAATCGTTATAGGTGTGATTGAAGTTTGATTTGCCTCATAGGCAATCATCACTAATTTTTGGTTATGATGTCCAATAACAATTTGTCGTCCTGTTTCGGTATCAAGATAACGCTCTGCTGAATACCTTACAATATCTTCAATTTTATCAAGGTCAAACCCTCGTAAAGCTGCTCTATATTTCATATAATCGGTCCATACGAATTGCATGGGATCACCGCGTTCTCTTTAAGTCGTTGTCCTACCCTGTTCCTATGCCGAATTCTCTGTCGTAGGTGTCGTTTGGTTCACCTCATTATCACCTTCCAACTTATCTTTTTCAGGATTAAATAGTCTGTATGTACCCCTGCCTACCCGCCAATATCTATCAATACGACTTGAATAATGATGGCGTGAAGGACTATTGACACAATCTGCTGTTATTTCCGGACTGACGTTACTCAATTTAAAACTTGGATCTTGTTTATTGACGATTGTTTTTACTTCTGCAATAGTGAATTCAAAATCTGTTTTTCCATATGTCAATTCCTGTACTGCTTCCCAGACTACTTGTTTTACTGATTTTTCACCTGACCAACGTAATTGAAGTGATTTCTTGGTTTGCTGTATTATTTGAGGGTCAATTACTTCATCTCCTACTTTTGTTTCTGTGTTGACAATAACTTCACCAGATTCTGTTTGGAAGGTTGAAAAAACTATGCAGTTGATATCCATTCTATATGAAGATCTTAGAAAACTGCAAACACGGTATATCCTTGTAGGTATTTCCTCTGCAACTATAAACAAACGTATATTCCGATTTAGGGTTGGGATTTCATTTGTTTCATGTATGTCAAACACACATCTGAATGCATCAGAAAAGGATTTTCCTTTGAATTCCTCGCGGGTGTTTAAGTAAGTCTCAGCTATCTCATGAATCTGTAATTCTGAAAGACCATTTGCCCATGCGGTATACTCAAGCAGTTGTGCCACAACGGTTCGTGGGGCACGTCCTTTCTTTAGTTCAACTATCATGAGGTTACCTTCTGCATCAACCCCAAGTAAATCAGGATAGACAGTACCATCTTCATCTTTTGCACTTGGCTGTCTATCAATCCAAAGAATCGGTTCTTGAGCAAGTGTCCATGGATTACTCTCAAGCCAACCCTCAAGATGACTTTCAAGTTCTAAGTTTGTTTTCTCAGTAGGTATAAGTTCGGCATTAGATATATTTTCAGTATCTAAGATGTCTAATTTAAAAATTGGCATTATTACCCAGAAATTATTTAAGAAATGAGAATAAATCTAAAATTACTACATAATGGTTCATCTAACAAAGCAGGATAGAAACTCATGAGAACGGAGTAAGCCATCAGACTCTGCTTCCCATGTCTTCCAATAACGGTAGTCTTCAAGTTCAACGCTGACAATACCATCAAAACCTGCATCCTCAAGAATCTGCACGACTCTGAGCCAGTCTACAACACCATCACCAGGAATGGTATATCGCCACCAATCCTCACCGAAACCACGTGGTCCATGAAAACTCGGTCCCAAATTCCCATGTAGGTACAGTGCTTCCTCGTCAAAAGCAGTATCTTTACCGTGTACATGTTTCACGTGCGGAGCAAATTCATATAAGGCGCGGATATGATCAATACCAATTCTGACAAGGTGTGATGGGTCATAGTTGAGTCCTAATCCATCGGATTGACATTCTGCAAACATTGCACGCCACATCTCAGGGGTACATCCGAGTGCTGGATATGATGGTGCGCCACCGGGCCAACCTTCTATAGCAATTGTAACACCTTTGGATTCAGCAAATTCTGCAATAGGTGGTACTGTATCTTTCCAGATTTCAAAGTTTTTCCCACGTCCAAGACTTGCATCTTCTGGAACAAACACACAGAACATAATATGAACGTCGTTATCAGCAGCTGCTTCAATAGCTGCTTTCGCTTTCTGGGCACCGGATTTTTGTGTTGACTTCTTCGCGCTAAGAAGTTCGCGAGTACCCGGCAAATCCGCAGAACCAATTTCTAATCCTGCATCTCGTGCAGTTTTCACGACTTCAGGGGTTGCTTCTCCAATATCAATTGCTTCAAAACCGTTATCAGCACACCACTTGCAAAACTCCGCAAACGGCATTTGTCGTGCTGTTCCCGGAATACGTAAACCTATTTTCATATTTTTCCTTTATATTATGTGTAAGTGAAATCTCACAGCGTATTCATTAAAATCCCATTAAACCACAACAACGACGACATACTGGCATTGGACCTTCAGTACTAATAGACTGACGGAATTTCATTGCTTTCTGGTTATTCCACATATCAACAACCTTGTCTTCTTTGATGTTGCCAATAATATAATCATGGTAGTCTCTACAAAGACTAACGTCACCATTGCTATCAATTTCAAGTGTCATGAAAATACTGACACACTGATTATATCCGAAGGTCTCCTCATGTTTTGTATAGTAGGTTTGGATTTCACCCTTTGAGTTTAATCTGGGCATCATGACAGGTGGACATCGCTTCTGTTTATGTGACAGATTTTCCATCTCTTCAAAACGATCCAGTATTTCTCCGTGATCAAAGTCATGCCACGTACCAATCCACCCATAATGTGTTTGTGGTTTGAACCCGAACCGTCTCTCAAAATCCTCTGTGTGTTCCTGCGCAGATTCCGCATCAATCCACCATGTTAAGTAGAAGATTTGTGCATCCGCAAATTGACTTGTGAACTTATATAGGTCTACAACAACATCTATGTTATACATCGTAACGCAACTGAGTGGAATAATATAAGGGAACGTTTGGTTGCGACGTTCTTTCTCAGCACTGAGCGTTTCCAAAGCCGCTTTAACATCCTTAAAGTTGTCGTAATTATCAGTTACACCGGGTCGTTGTGTATTATGGATCTCTTCATTCGGTCCATCAACACTCAGATAGATAATTTTGCATGTTTCCAAAATATCATCGGCACGTCTTGCAATGTTTGTCGCATTACTGACAAGTGAAATAGGCATTCCTTTCTCTTTAATGTAATGCATCAATTCAATGATACCAGGATACAGCATCGGTTCACCACCCCAGATGTACCAGACTGGAGACCAACCTGCATCAACAATTTGGTCAACAAGGTCTTTATATACTTCTACAGGTACTTCACGTTGTTTCAACTCTTTAAGTGATTTTCCAACGAGATAACCGTTATCACCCCATTGTCCACAGGAATGACAACGCAAATTACACATATCTGTAATACGTAGACTAACCAACTGAATATCATCACCTGTACCATGTTTTGCACCAAAAGGATGACGTAGGTTAAACGTTTCCTTCGCCAGTTGGTAACGCATAAACTTACGCGATGTCTTCCAGTCTTGTGTCATAGCGGTTGCAAGTTGGTTTACAAGAAACCGTGATGAAATTCGACTTCTAAGTGACATTAATACTCCTTTACTATCATCAATTCATTAACTCATCTATAAGATATATTGATTGTAGAATTCCTTTTTGTATTTGATTTTATTATTGGTCTTTATCGGTTTTCTCAAGTGTAAGTGCAGCAGAATTGAGACAGTAACGTTTTCCTGTCGGTTCTGGACCGTCGTTAAATACATGCCCCAAATGTGCATCACACCGACTACAAATAACTTCTGTGCGTGGCATAAAAAAGATACTGAAATCTGATTTTGTCTCAATACAATCTTTGGAAACAGGTTCCCAAAAACTGGGCCATCCTGTTCCTGAATCATATTTTGTATCAGAAGTGAAAAGAGGACTGCCACAGCAAATACAATGATATGTACCATGTTCCTTACAATCGTGGTACTTGCCAGAAAAAGCGCGTTCAGTACCTTTCTTTCGGGTAATTTTATATTCTTCAGGTGACAGTTGGTCTTTCCATTCCTTATCTGTCTTTGTTATTTTATCTTCACCCATATATAACTCCTTAATTCATGCTCTATACTAACACATAATTTAAAGAAATTTCAAGACATTTACAAATCTGCTTGAGACATCAGATACGATATACTACAGACCTCTATGTTATTTTTTGTCCTTTATACGTCCTAATACTTTGCACGTCGTTGCTGATAAGATTTCATATCGGACGCCACCCCAAACGATCTTCCTTTGAAACATTGCATAAAATGCGTTAATACCGGCAAGAAAAATAGAGAACGGGGCAGCGTATTTACTGATGCGAAGTGTGTCCTGAACATTTGGCATGTCGCGCAGCCATTGTGGTAGGTTTCTACAACATAAACGAAAACCGATTACTTCAAAAAATGGTATAAAAACTACAGGCAGGAGTCCCGGTTGAGACCCAACAAAAGCAAATGGAATTGCCATTATCACTAAAACTGCCTTAGGAAGAAAAAGAAACAAACACCCGAACCACTGCGCCCACAAACCCATGTGGCGTGTCATAATCATCTGTCTATTTGTAAATTCAAATATCTGTCCCAAAGTTCGGTTAGAAGTGTGAGTTACGGCAACACAATCGGGAACGAAATGTATTTTCTTTTTCACATCTCTGACAGCGCGTGTCGTATTTAAGTCTTCAATTGTAGCTTGTTCCCATCGCTGTAAGATCTTTCCCTTTTCAAGAAAATCACGTCTAAAGGCGTTAGAACCACCCCACACCATCGTCAGCCAATGATCCCCTTGTAATGCCATCTGAAAGTTAACCCAAGTGGCTTCAACAAGTGATGGAAAGTTCCATGTTTGTGGAAAATAGAACCTACCACCAACCGTTGCTCCTATTGAATTATCTTGTAAAGGTGTAACCAACAAGCTTAACCAATCCTTTTGTATAGACACATCAGCATCAACAAAAGCAATTACTTCCACATCCTGAGGTAATATATTTATCACTGTCATAAGGTTCTGAACTTTTTGAGATCGTGGTAGATCGTTGTCTATTATATTCGGGGCTAAATAAACATCAGCATTAGGAACATCTTTAACAAGTTCTTGCAGGTGTGGATATGATACATCGTAATCTGAACCATCTAAATCATGTGTGACAAAGAAAATTTGATAATCACCTTCATACTCTTGATTGAGTAGACTGGTTACATGTTTAGCAGTATCATCATCCCAACCGTAATGAGGTGCAACTATCGCAACTTTCGGTGTATAAGACGGTCTTTTTATCTTACGTTCTCTACGTGTATAAAAGAAGGATTGGCTGATTAACAATACCTCAAGTATAAAAAGAAAGTATGTTGTGAAAATAATAATAGATGTATTCATATCCTAAATATAAGACAGTGAAACATATTGAAAGGTTACAACAATCTATTTTCAGTGGTTATATGTCATTGCTTCTGGGATTCTGACGGTATATTATTATATCAAATTTGTGAATGACTTTTATTCAGTTGTCCGAACCCACTCCAATTTGGTTTTTAGTTTTGGTATCAAATTGTTATCAAGCAAAAATATGTGGTCAGGTTGATCAAGAAGTCTTGCATAATATCTTCCTACTTGGTCTTGTTTACCTATCTGCAACACATGCTCTTTTTGCTTATTTAATTCTATATTAATCTGTATGTGTGGTGAGTTTAAACCTGTAGTAGTTTCCTGATTTATTTTATTGTAGGTAATGTATTCTTCTACCTTCAAGTCAATCAATTCGTAAAGTAAAGAATTTATTTCAGCATTTTTTGCGTTTTCTTTTACAGGATACGTTAGTCTCCAATTTGTACCAAGTCGTTGACATGTAAATTGGACATCTCCGTTATCAACTGCATCTCTTGTGTATTTTATAGCAAGTCGAGATGGATCATCAATACTAAAATTGAATAAATTCTTATCACGAAGCCATGCAATACCTTTGCTAATTTTATCATATAGGTCACGATTAACACTGACAATTTTATCTGAATTATTTACACTAACATAAACTGTCCCATCAGTAGCGATATTGCCAAAATGTATTCTAACAAGCTTTTCCTCACCTTGTAATGTGAATATCACTTTTATTTTTGGATTTTCTAATCCATACTGAGCAAGGTTCTTTGACTGACCATTAACATGCGATGCCGCTTCTAAGGAGTCAGCACCAAATATCAGATCACTAACGGCTTTTGGGTTAGCATTAAAAATATTATTCTTATTATCTTGAAATTCCCACGTTTTGTCCTGTAACTTGATACCTACAATTTTTTGGATGTTGTTTTGTATCTCAAATTTTATGACATCTTTACGCTGAAAATCAAGTAAACGTTTATCACGGAAGTCGAATAAAGTATTATTGAGTAATTTGACGATATCATCGGTAACTGTATATACCCCACCTTGATGGACTGATCTAACATAAACATAACCTTTTTCCTCGTTATTCAGTGAAGAGGATGTTACAGTTGAACCTATGTCAAGTCCATAAGTTTCACTTCCATCTGTCATACTAAATTGGATACGAGGATTTTTTAACCCATATTTATCTAAATTAGAATCAACAGCTTTTCCATCTAATTCAAAGGTAGACACTTTCATAGAATGTAATCTTGTAAGAATGGATTTTATATATTCCGTATCAGCATTCGTAGCAATTGGCTGTGTGATTTTCCAATCGTAACCGTCTTTTTTACAAATAAACTGTTCCGGTTTCTGATACTGAATTTCTGTGATTGTTTCAGGTTCAAACTTTATAACTGACTTGTCTCGGATATCTGTTGGGGATTTAGTTAAATCATCAAGTGCACTGGATTCTATAATGAATATATCTTCTTCTGACTTCTCTTTCGTATATACTGAAAAATTAATGCCCTTATTTCCTATAAGAAAGGTTTTAGGTGAACTCTCAACATCCTTCCACAATTCTACTATTATAGCAGGTTTTTCTAAACCATACTGATGATATTCAGAAACCTCAAGAGTCTGTCTAACGCGTTTATTCAAAAAATCATCTAATATTTCGTTGACTTTCTCAATGTCTGTGTCTGCTTTAAAGGGTGTTGATATCATCCATACATTTTTATCCTTTCTTTCGACCGTCAGAGTCTGATATGATTCATCAGCATAGGTAAGACGCAGTTTATTAATCTTTTTGCGTGGCAAATCATAAACTTGGTAGATTCTGGGTTTATCCTTTTCAGTTTTCACTTGTTCTGGTTTCGGAAGTATTAAGAAGTATGCTATAGCGATCCCCACAAGAACAACTATAATTATAAGGGTAGATCGGAAATTCATTCTTTTCCTCCCTCTCGCCTTTGCCACCATACCACTAAACCACTAATAAATACAGATAATGGTATTAAAAACAGAGATATTAACTGCACAAGATTCGCTTCTTGTATAGTCATTCTACGTAAAACCTGGTTGCTCTTGTCAGGTTCTGTGATTGCAATTAGGTCTCCATCTTCAGTAAGCCAATTGATTGAATTGATCAATAGGATACCATTTGCTTCACCCCAAAAAAAGTTCATTGCAATCTGTGAACTCCCAAATACGACGATTCGTGTGTGATTTATTTCTGAAGTTGCCTCATCTTCTGAATCAATAATCTTCTCTACTGCGACAGCTATAGAAACGGGTGCTGCTAAATCTACATCTGGTGTATAGCCATCACTGCTGAACTTCCCATCAGGATTACGTCCGCTCTCTGCCCAACTAACTGTTTTCGGGCTTGCTGTTTTTGCTAAAGATTTGATTATTAGTTCGGATTTTGAATTATTGATAGGTGTAACTGAACGCGTATTAGGAAATGCAAGACGATGACCTGCCAACGGACGTGTTATCTCGTGGAATTCAAAATTAGGAAAAGGGGCACTCGGTCCAAGCATAATAGCTTGAGCAACCTTATCTAATACAAGATCGTTACCTACGGAAACACCCCATTTTTTTATGAGTTGAACAAGTCCCTTGTTAACATCCTCAGTTTCCTTTGATGGATTAAACAGTATCAACAGTTTTCCATAGTTAGCTAAATATTTGTCTACCTTTCCTATATCTTTTTGCGAAAATGGGTATGTTGGTCCAGCAATAACAAGTAAGTCACAATCATCTGGAATATCTTGTTCTATCAGGAATGATAAAGAGATAGGTTCGTAATTATTATTTTCTAATTTATCTTTTAGTTTGCTTAATCCAGAATCATTTAAATCACCTATCTTATGTTCACCATGATCTTCAAGGAAGTAGACTTTTTTTGATCTTTTTTGAATGAGTTTAAGAACAGCACTTGTGAACTTCTGTTCGCTGACAATAGTTACCTCTTCTTTTTTTTCATTAGTCGTAAATACTACTGTTCCATCAACCAATTTTGTATCAACAAGATGTGTTTCAATATACGGGTTTTTAATTGAAAAAGATATAAATTCAGATTCTCGTTGATACAATTCTAACTTATCTATTGCTCTAACGGCATTTTGTGAGGTAGGATCACTAAAAAATGCTATTACATCGATTTTTTTATCCAATGACTTGAGAATTTTCAACGTTGAATCAGAAAGAGAATTTTCTCTTAATTCTGTTAAATCTAACTTGTAATCCAATCTTTGTGCAACGATGATATTGACAAATACCGCAATACCTATGACCCCGATAATACTCAGGGTGACATTTGTACCATAACGTAATTGCCTACTGGCAAAAAAGTTGACAAATTCTTTGTAACGTAGTATAGCAAAAACAGCAAATGCAGCTATAAAAAGAATAAAGAAAATCCAAAAAGCAATCCATACTTTAAGGACTAACCATACAATTACAAGAAAAGATAAAATTAGACTGACGAACCCAAAAAGCGAACCGGCAACGTTTTTTCCTGCCATATTCTATCTCCATTTTGAAGATTCAATTGACTTGAACGTTGCAAACAAGCAGACACAGGTAAAACTAATGTAGTAAATAATATCCTTAAATGACATTGCTCCACGCGAGAAATCACTATAATGTTCACTGAAGGATAGATAACTCAAAAATTTTCCGATAGTTTTATCTTGGTTTGAGACAGCACCTATAATCCATAGTACCAATAGAAAACCAAAACTTGTCAATGCTGCTACGATCTGATTTTTACTCAGCGAAGACATCAATAACCCTAATGACAAAAAGCATGAACAAAGCAGGATGAGTCCAAGGTATCCACTGATTATCAAACCACCGTCTAAATGTCCAAATCGTTGGGTAAGGAATGGGAAAAGTAGGGTTAAAGCAAGCATAAGTATGACAAGTGTCATACATGCCAAGTATTTTCCAAGAACAACTTGTCCGTCCGTAATTGGGGATGTTAGAAGCAATTCAATAGTCCCGGATTTACGTTCCTCTGCAAATAGTTTCATTGTTAAGACCGGCGTAAAAAAAAGTAGTATTGTTGCCATACTACCAAATGCAGTCTGCATGACTCCATCACCATAACCACTATTACCGCTTGCTCGGAACAAATAATAGAAAAAGAGAAAACCCGATAATGCTGAAAAGACAAAACAGACGAAATAAGCTATGGGCGAAACAAAATATGTATAGAGTTCTTTGGTGCAAACTGCAAGTATGTTTCTCATGTAGTTTACTCATCATTAACAATTTATTGGATTTGTCATCCAAACTGTTTCCTAACTTTTCCCACAAAGAATGGACCGAGGGATTCAATATATTTTGTTGTTTGTTCAGTTTTACGCATATCTTGAATTAAACGTGATAAAGGATATAATTCTGCACCTACTAAGCCAATCACGAATTCATTATCATTCCTATCTAAACCGAAACATGCAAGCCTGATATCACTTGCATGCCCACCCGCAGCGTAACTACGTCCAAGCATGGCATGTTCTCCAAGAATCCGTCCACGATCCCGTGGTTCAAGCTGATAAAATTCAGATTTACGTCGGAGTGGGTACCATATTGCCCAAGGATAATCGGAATTAAGAACATTTCTACGCGGTTTATCTATAAGCCACTCTTTTAAGTCTGGTTCTCTGCCACTTGAATAGGTGCGTCCGATCATTGTCATTTCTGGACGATATGTAAGATTAGATTCAACTTGTGCTTGATGAAGCAATGAACGGGATTCTTTCAGCAAGGTTGCTGGATCCTCTGCCATGAAAAGCACACCGATACCGTTTGGATGGTTCATGTCGTCATAAAGAACAGCGTTCAAACGACACATATCAAGCATTTCAACAATTCTTGATGTGTCGTTGTCCGTTTCAAAAACATGAAGTTGAAAGAACAATCTATGATCGCTAAATTGTGGTTCTCCATCAATAGGTAGTCCTGTTTCACGGATATCTAATGACTCAGGTGGTTTTGGTATATCTCTTTCAGATTTCATAAAGTGTATATTCGACAAATACCTTCGCTTTAGCTTTTTGTGTTATATGACTCTCGAATCCACTCCTCAAGTACTGGATCGGGATTATCCACAACTTCCTTTGGTAAAGTAAATGAGGATCGTCCGGTATTCTGCTTTATAAGATTTAATCCATGTTCAAAACTGGACAGAATATCATCACAGACGTGTTGAATAGTGATTTCTTGTGACAACGCTCTTTCACAGATAGCATCTGTTGCTGATTCATCAAATTTTATTTCTAAGTCGTGGTCATCATAAAACTTTGCTTCATATCTACGTACTCGTTCTCGCAAGACCATATTTCTGTTGTATTTTTCATCATCAATAATTCGGTGTAGTTCAGTTTCAGGATCCTCTACGACTTCCGATGTTACAACAAATTCTTCTACACCTGTAGAGGGTAGTTCAAACTTATAATTGCGTAGTACCTTTTCACAGACAGTCATCAAAGCCCGAGCACCAGTTTTTTGTTCAATAGCTTGTTCAGCAATTTTACGTAATCCACAATCTGCAAATAACACATTAATTCCATAAGCGTTAAATGCGTTTTCATATTGACGAATAATTGAACCTTCGGAGTGTTTCAGAATATAATAAAGATCATCAACAACTAATTCATTGCATACGACATGAACAGGAAGTCTACCGATAAATTCAGGTTCAAATCCAAAATCAATAAAGTCCTTTGGAGTAACATTAGAAAGATATTGTGCTGCATCATCTGTTTGACTCGCGACTTCTGCGCTGAAACCGATTCTACTTTTATGCATACGCTTCTTGATAATCTTTTCCATACCGGTAAATGCACCGCTAATAATGAAGAGTATATGTCGTGTATTGATAACTTCTTTTTCTACTTTACCGCGTTGTTGAAACTCCATAGCAGCACGCATCTGTGATGCAACATCATTACCACCCCTAAGGTCTACCTCTGTTTCCTCCATCAATTTTAGGAGTCCAATCTGTACGCCACGTCCACTAACATCACGTCCAATGATATTCGGTGGTGTTGCAATTTTATCTGCTTCATCAAGATATATTATTCCGTACTGTGCTAATTCAAGATTATCCTCTGCTTGTGCAACAAGTTCACGGATCAGATCGTCTACATTGGCACCGACATAACCTGTTTCACTAAATCGGGTGGCATCGGCTTTAACAAATGGAACACCTATTAACTTCGCAATATGTCTAATCAAGTATGTTTTGCCAACACCTGTCGGTCCAAGCATAACAATATTCTGTTTAGAATAATCGGTTACCGCGGCATCAGGATTTTCATGGCATTCTCGCACGTGGTTGTAGTGATCGCATACAGCAATTGCAAGAGCTTTCTTAGCATCATCTTGCTTAATAACATAACGATCTAAATAGTTCTTTATCTCTTTCGGCTTTAGGTCAAAATTCAGGTCAAATGTTGTCTGTGGTTCTGGTGTTTCATCTACTGTCGTTGTTGAGGAACTTTGTTGTCCACCCACATATCCGAGGCTGACACTTACACCATCACCGTATTTCTGTTTAAAGAATTCTTGAAAATCCTTTTCGATTTCTTCTTGAGTTGGAATTTTCTTATCATATATCATTCTATGTTTTACCCATCAGAATCCTATAACTGGATTCCTACATACATGTGTCAGTTTTATCTAATGATAATGCATATTGGAAAGGATGAAATCTTATTCCTTCACATTTGCATAGAAGAAAGGGGGCATCGTCAAAGCAACGACATCATCCTCACCCGATATCTCGCGTGCCATTGATAGTGCGTCATCTAAATTCTTTGCCCAATCTACACCTAATTGTTGTGCAACCCTCGGCTCTTTTGGTCCAACCAGAATTACTTTAGATAGATATTTCAACGGATAAGTCGCCCAATACCACACTGTAAAAGGATGAAAACCGTGATGTGCATATCTATTACGATAACAGTCTATAAGATACTCATCCTTGGCGTATTTCTCCTGATATTTCTGTTGCATCTCAAACGGTTCGGTTGTATCAGCAAGCACTTCATCGTAAAACATCTTATATGCAACATGATACTCCTCATGAAATATCTCATACGTCGGATTTAAAATAATGACAACCCCGTTCTTTTTTATCAACGGTTTGTTATAGAACCAATTAAATACATATCCAAGGATGTCACTCACTACTAAAACAGGATTGATACGAGCATCCACAGCATAAGGACTCATATCTGGTAAACCAAAGACTAAAGTACTATATTGACGTGGAATATCAATTGACAACTGATCTTTCATCAATGATAATGTTTTTGCATGAACGGCATCGATGTCTCCAGCGTTTATTGCCATCGGTTCATAGTCAGTTCTTACGCTTTTGAGAATCTTATATCGTGCTGATTCAGGTAAAAGCGACAAGGTTGCGGGTGTAAAAGTTTTGATTATTCGTTCAGCAATATTACAGTTTTTATTGGATTTTCCAACATAACGAAGATGGAACGGATAAATTGCTCCATTCATCGCCGCTTCAATAACTAATATCGGTGTTTCTTTCTGAATAAGTCGACTCATCCGCTCAATACAAGCGTGCATGTGTGAACCTTCAGGCTGCATCACATGGGGACTTTCTGATGTCATGTGTGGGGAATGATGCGGGGCAATTGAATTGTATGTGCCAAGACCCACAGCAACAGATTTATGTCCACCATTGAGTGGAATCTGTATCATATCAACATATATAATTAGGTCTGCTTCAAGTGCTGCTTTATCAGTCTCAACGATCTCATCCTGATCTGTTTTCCCAACTTCAACAATTTGATCGGAATCTTCTGCATCAAAGTTTCGGAGTTGATGCGGATAGAACTCATCCATAATATCTTTCCCCAACATAAATTCGAGCTCATGTTCCTTCATCTTCCGGTGTAGGGCAACCGCACACATCAATTCAATTTTCTTTTTATAAACACCATATTCGTACAACATCTGCAATAGTGTTTCAATCATTATCTGCCGCATATCCGGCTTCTTGGTTGCTGGAAACGGTTGGCAGTTGTCATCAAATAGTATTAACACTTTTGAATTACCATCTACAAGTTCTCGGAGCGGCGGCATATCAAGTGGGTTTTCAAAAGCATTTTTTGTATGATCAATGAGTTCAGAACGCTTAATTCCTGGAAGGGGTGGTTTGGCAAAAAACACCTCAGAATTGTCGGGCAATTTCGCATTTATGAGATGATTTCCGAAATATGTGAAGTATTTCATTAACTGAAAAAACCTAATATAAACATGTTGTATTATGTATTGAATTCTTACTTTATTTTAGCATAGTTAAGGACATTGTGCAAATATTTTGTATTGATAGCAGGTACATACATTTGCCGTATTACAATACGGTGAATTGATTTATAGTGAAATTCAAAAAATGTCTACACACCTGGTAGGTGCAGTTTCTAACCGCACTATTTACACAGGTTCGGTTAGGAAACCGAATCTACCAAAGTGTATAAGTAAATAGGTAAGTAAAGGGGAAAACTGAATAGAGAAAAATAGAAGAGATTAGTCCAATTAAGTCAATATAGACAATAATTATTCATCGGATAAGCGATTTATAAGCGTTGCGCTATATCCTGCGCCAAAACCGTTATCAATATTAACAACGGTAACTCCAGAAGCACAACTGTTCAACATTCCGAGTAATGCAGCAAGTCCACCGAAACTGGCACCGTACCCAACACTTGTTGGTACTGCAATCACTGGAATATCAACCAATCCACCAACAACGCTTGGCAATGCACCTTCCATTCCTGCAACTACTATAATGACTCTTGCCTGTAGAAGTTTCTCATGATTACCAATTAGCCTATGTAATCCGGCGACTCCAACATCGTATAGACGTTCTGGTGGACAACCCATCATATATGCAGTTTCAGCTGCTTCCTCTGCAACAGGTAAATCAGAAGTACCCGCAGATATGATAAGTACCCCATCTTTACCTTCTTTATCAGATTGTATTACTGAGATTGTGCGACCGAGTTCGTTATAGCGAGCATCTGGATGAATTGCTTTTACAGCTTCGTACATCATAGGAGTAGCACGCGTTGCTAAAAGCGGATGTCCAGCATTAAGTATATGTTCACTAATTTTGGCAACTTGGGAATCGGTTTTACCTTCACAAAATATGACTTCAGGGAAACCGGTTCGAAGCTGCCTATGATGGTCAATTTTGGAAAAACCGAGGTCTTCAAAAGGTAAGGTGCGGAGAGATTGAAGTGCTTCATTCACCTCAATCTCTCCAGTTTTGACCTTCTCAAGGAGGGTTGTTAACTTTTCAACTTCCATAGGCGTTGAAACTAAACTAAGAAGATGTAGTTCAAGATTTACTCAACTACGAAATAAAAAGATTCTATGAAAAAGTATGACCAACTGATTGGTAATATGAGATTATGCTTCTTCAGTTTCCTTTTTACCAGATTTCTTATCGTTAGCGAGTCCGGGAATCGTTTCAGTAATCTTATTTCGCACTTCCGATGAGACCTTTTTCCCTGTTTCAACAGCAGATTTCACCTGATTTGTCGCGTCTTTGACACGGTCCTTACCTACTTCAACGAGTCCTTGTACACTTTCCTTCCCTTGGTCAACGATTTGTTGAACATTCTCTCTCGCTGATTCGCTTGCTTGTTGAGCGAGTTCCAGGGTCTTATCTTTTGCTTGAATGGAAGTATCCTTGATTTTTTGTCGAGTTTCTTTACCCGGTGCTGGAGCGTAAAGTAGACTCAGCACTGCCCCCGTCAGAAAACCAGTGAAGAAAGCAAATATCATTGTCAAGCCATTGTTGCGTCCATCGTTACTCATGAGTTTATCCTTTCTGTCTATAGATTTGGGTCGGTATATCTTATCACTCAAACTATTAGAATGAAATTCATCAACCCTTAATAATATATACGTTTATTTTTCTTATTTCTTTTCAATTAAGTTGTTCTTTGATATCTTTTTTCAATATTAAACTTGAATCTTATTACAATATCGTATCTTATGAAAGCAAATACATATAAATTGACTGAGTCAATTCTTATTCTGAAACTTCTGCTGTTTCTTCCGTTGTCTCTGATTCTGAATCAATATTTGGAACGGATGTATTAACTTCTTCGTTTACAGAATCAGGTTTGGTCGTTCCCTTTGAATTTGATGATTTGTATAATCTATCCCAACCTGCTTTTAATCCATGCCACATACCAATAACATCTGCAAGCGATACTGCAACCTGATTTCGAAAATATTCTGCTTGTTCTATTGTTTGACCTGAGAAAGTTGAGACCATTTGGACAAGTGATTCCAGTTCCTGTATACTTTGACTCAGTTTTTCTGTCATCTCTTGTACATTATGTAACGTTGGTTGTATCTCATCTTCGCTTATTTGCTGTATTGATGCAGTAACACCGTTGATGTTTTGAAGCAGTTGTGGTAATTCTTTGTTGATTTCCTTTACTGTTTGACTAACATCTGTGATTAGTATTCCTACTTCCTGATTGACAAGATTCTCGGTTGAATTAAGAGTGTTCTGTATGCTATTCAGGGAATTCCTTAAACTACTAAGGGTCGCACAGAAATAAATAAACAGTGCTGCTAAAGCAAGTAACGCTATCCCAAGACTGCATTGCCAAAAAATAGTTAACATTAAATTTGGTTCCATGTATATTCATCCTCTCTAAACATATTTGTGTAAAAGATGTGGTAACAGAAATGTCATCAATTCACAAACTAAGTTGAGTTCTATTTCATTAGTTCGTTCTCAACGATATTAGTTGTTGCTACAATTGCAGATTCCACTTTATTTAGGTTTTTGCAGCCACCTTGTGCTAATTCTGGACGACCACCACCGCGTCCATCCGCAATTTGCGTTATATCTTGAATTAGTTTACCAGCATTCAAGCCACGTGTTTCCACAAGATCAGTTGTGACCCCAACAATAAATGCAGCGTCATCTCCTGTAATTGAAGCAAGAGCAACAACACCCGATTCAAGACGGGCTTTGAGCACATCCACCATCTGTCGTAGACTGTCTCTATCAGTTTTCTCTACAAGTTTTGCAACAACCTTTACACCATCAACGACTGATGCATCATTTACTAATACATCAATATTGGATAATGCGTTTTGATTTTTCAATTCCCGAACTTGCTGTTCCAATTCTCGTTGTTCCTGCAGCAGCAGTTCAATTCTATCTTGTAAACCTACTTTTGGAATTTTCAGTAAATTTGCTACACCAGCAAGTAGTGCTTCATCATCTTGAATTGTCTTGACAGCAGAACTACCTGTCAATGCTTCAACACGCCGCACACCTGCGGCAATACTGTTTTCACTCATCAACTTCACATAACCTAACTCACCAGTAGCATCAACATGTGTTCCACCACATAACTCTATACTATATTCACCGGTTTGTACCACACGAACTATATCTCCATACTTATCTCCAAAAAATGCCAATGCTCCTTTTTCTTTTGCTTGTTCCAACGGCATTTCAGCAATCTCAATCATGTCGTTGTCTCGGATCTTCTCATTAATATAGGTTTCAATGTCTCGCAGCTGATCAGATGAGACAGCCTCAAAATGATTAAAATCGAACCTTAACCGTCCATCTTCAACAAGTGAACCTGCTTGAGAAACATGTTTTCCAAGTATAGTCCGTAACCCACTGTGTAATATGTGTGTAGCAGTATGGCTAACAGCAATAGCATTACGTCTTTCACGATTTATTTCTGCTTTTACCCTCGTAAATGGAGTAATCTCTCCTTCAATTACTTTACATCTATGGACCAACAGGTCCGGTGAAGGTTTTATTGTATCTGTCACTACAAGTTTCGCATCGGCACTTTCAAGTATTCCTATATCTCCAACTTGTCCACCTGATTCACCATAAAATGGTGTTCTATTAAGTAGAACAGATACTTCTTCATCATTTTTTGCCATAGCAACGGATTCTGTTCCAGAAATCAATGCTACGATTTCTACATCATCAGTATGTTCTGTATATCCAATAAATTCTGTTTTCCCTGTCTCTTTTAATACATCAGCGTAAAGTGCGATTTCACCATCTTCGGCACCACTCCCAGTTGCTTGCCATGCAGCGCGTCCACGTGCTCTCTGTTTAGCCATGCTGTTTTCAAATCCGTTCTCATCAACAGTGAATCCGTGTTCGCGTGTGAGTAGTTGGGTCAAGTCAAGTGGAAATCCGAATGTGTCGTATAATTCAAATGTCCGTTCTCCACTCAGTTCGGTTTCACCTTCAGTTCGGAGTGTATCAATTGACTGTTCAAGTATATCTAACCCACGAGCAAGTGTCTGATGGAAACGTTTCTCTTCTGCTTGAATAGTCCGTGTGATGAACTCTTTACGAGGTAAGACATCCGGGAAAACATTACCAAGCAAGTCAACGACTTTATCAACAAGTTGGTAAATGAACGGTTCATTCATGTCCAATTTCTTACCAAATAAAACGGCACGTCTTAATATTCGACGGATAACATATCCACGTCCATCATTAGATGGCATCACCCCATCACCGATGGTAAAGGTCAAGCAACGTATATGGTCAGCAATAACTCTATGTGGAAGACCACTGTCATCATGTGAATACGGTGTATCAGTGATTTCAGATATAGTATCAAGTAGCGGAGTAAAAAGGTCTGTCTTGTAATTTGAATCTACGCCTTGTAATATCGAAGTAATTCTTTCAAACCCCATACCTGTGTCAACATGAGTGGCTGGTAAAGGTTCAAGAGTCCCGCTTTGATCCCGATTATATTGAATAAACACGAGATTCCAAAACTCAAGGAAACGATCACTTGTATTAGGTCCGGCATCAGGATCGTTTGCAGTTTCTGGATATGATTCTACCCCCATGTCTATGAATAGTTCGCTACACGGACCGCAGGGACCTGTCTCACCCATTTCCCAGAAATTGTCCTTTTCACATCGACGAATGCGGGAAAGTGGTAGATCAGTTTCTTGAAGCCAAAGTTTTTCAGCTTCATCATCTTCAGTATACACCGTTGCCCAGAGCAGTTCTTGAGGTATTTTCCATATCTCCGTAACTAATTCCCATGCAAATGCAATCGCTTCCTGTTTATAGTAATCACCGAATGACCAATTCCCAAGCATCTCAAAGAAGGTGTGGTGACTTGGGGAATGTCCGACCTCCTCAAGGTCATTATGCTTACCACTGACGCGAAGACACTTTTGTGTATCTACTGCCCTTGTATATTCTCGTTGACCAATACCCAAAAATACATCCTTGAATTGGTTCATACCTGCATTGGTAAACAGGAGTGTGGGGTCATCTGCAGGAATCAAGGAGGAACTTGGTACAACCGTATGTCCTCTTTTTCGGAAGTATTCTAAATAACTTGTTCTGATTTCATCTGATGTCATAATTTGACCAATTCTCCTGAACCTAATTATAGTTTATTTTTCCACCTGAAGTCAAGATAAAAGATATAGCATATAGCAAACTAAAATTTTATAAGACCTGAGCAATTACTTGCATAATTACTTCTGATTCAAACCCACGGCGTGCCAGAAATCCGTGTAACCGTCGTTTTGCAACATGATTTGGTAACTTTGTATACATTTTTACACGTTTTTTCGCAATTTGCAGTGCTAACTTATTTTCATATTCACTCTTTAGTTCAGAGAGCACCTGTTCTGCTGTTTCCTGATCAACACCTTTATCAATCAGTTCCTGTCTCAACAATATTTTCCCACGAGGATTGGACTTTAACCTACGTTGAACCCATTTCTCTGCAAACTGTCGGTCACGGATATGACCAGAAACGATCAATTCACTTATGATAATTTCTATCGTTTCCTCTCCAAACCCTTCACGGTCAAGTTGTTTTTCCATCTGAGTTTTGCTATATATGTTTTCACTGAGTAAATCAAGAGCATACTTCTTCGCTCGCATCGCTTCGTCTGCTGCAATTAGTTTTTCAATAACTTCTGTTGTTATTTCTAAACCGATTCGTAGACCAAATTTATTGATTAGTATAGAAGGGATAACAATACGCGGTTCGTCATCCAAATATATCTTATGTTGCAATGGGTTTTCTGATACTTGCTGTATATCAGTGATTTTCTGCTTCATGTGTCTATATTACAAAACAAGTGGGCAGATTTACAAATCTACCCACTTTACATCTAACTTATGAAACGAATGCCTCAATATTTATCAACATACTGAGACAGAAACATGATTACTCACCATTTGTTCCAGCCCAAAGTGCCCCGCGTTGAAGGAGTGTACTGAACATATCGTGTTGGCAAGCAGCGGGGTCATGTCCAAGAGCGAGATAAAATACTTTACCTTCACCCCAATTTTTTGTCCATGCTACAGGCATAGCTGCACCTTTCCACAATGCTGATGCAAGCACATGATTCCGCGGATCATAATCGAGAATATACTGCTCATCTTTCACGACGAATTCGTCAAGTCCTTGCGTAATTTCATGCTCATTATCCACAATGCTGACCTGATAATCACGATAACGTGGATGTGTGGTAAAGTAACCACCGACCATTGAACGATATTCTGGACATCCGCGAAATGAATCCGCAGCGGAATGTATCCCAACATAACCCTTCCCTGATGCTACATGGTTCAACAATCCATTTTTCTGTGCGTCAGATATTTCACCGACAGTATAATAGAAAACGATTAGATCATACGAATCTAATTTCGGTGATACCAATGCGTCCAGATCATCTTCAACTACGGTTAGTTCAAATTCGTCTCGTTGAGAGAGAGATTTTACGATTTCCTCGCTGCAGCCTTTCCAGTTATGAATTGCACCACCTGCGAAAACGAGTGTATTAATTTTTGCCATTTTTGTCCTCCTAATGAATTATACCAGAATTATATCACATGCACAAAATAAATTACAACCTAAGCAATTTGAAGGCAGGATTATTTAGTTTTCGGTTTTTCTGATGCATTTACCGTACCGATTTACATATTGTTAGTTTCAATCACGCTAAAATTTTGGATGATATTTGCATTAATTATGTTCTCAAGATTCAGAGTTTTCAGAGTCAAAGGGAAAATGACACTATTTTCTCATGTGCCACAAACCTATATTCTATCAGGGTTTACAGGGCAATTATGACTAAATTAGTCAAGAATGACTCTGAAAATTCGGATATTCTACTAAGTACAGTGACAACGGATTTTAGGATGTGGATTTAACCGATTCCGATAGTTACTTATTCAGAATTCATGGAAAATAAAAGGTATCAGTTAAACTGATACCTTATTCAAAATGAAATATTTGGAAGGTAAGTTATAATCTTCATTAATGTTGCTTCAGTTCTCCCCACAAAACCGCAGCCTTTTCTTTAGGATGAACATCCAAAATATTAGGACCAGAAATGACTAAGTCGTCTACTTGAAAACTTGCTAACCGTTTTTGATCCACATAAGCGATGATACCAAGACAATTAACGGTTGGCAGATTAGGTTCATTGAATTCAAGAATATGCTTTCTTTCAGACTTCAGTTGAAAATGTCCTTTGTTAAAGATAATCTCAAAATCTTTTTCAATATCAAATTGAGTTTCAGGTTGTTGACCTGGAAAATCTCTCGGAGACCATATAGAACGTTGAAAAAATTTGTAAGTCCCTCTCCAATTATTACTATTATTTTCTGTGTATTGACCAATAACAATTCCAACCATAGAATCAAATGTTTCAATGATAGTAAGTCTTACGTTGAGTCTTTCAGTGTTAAGTGGAAAACCTTTGAATTCAAGTATGTCTGTATACCGGAAAAATAACTTACCTATCGGAAAAGTGAAATTGTAATCCAAATACCCCTTCTTCGCCTGCCAAGTATTGAGCTTAGGGTCAGGATGCTTTATTATCCAAGAATCAAGATTTTCATCACTAAAATTCTCTATCCAAGGCTCAGCGGACACCATCTGTCCTTGAACGAATATCAATAGACCAATAATCAGAAATAGTGTGTAGAGGCTTCTCATTATAATACTCCTATTGGGTTATGAAATGCGTCAAGTAGATTTCAATTGCTATTTTTACATTTTATTGTTGGTTCAACATTAAGGGATGGGCGGTACAGGACTTGAACCTGTGACCTCTTGCATGTCAAGCAAACGCTCTAGCCACCTGAGCTAACCGCCCATAGTTGGGAGTGGAGGTGGCGGTCGGAATCGAACCGACGAATAGGAGTTTTGCAGACTCCGGCCTTACCACTTGGCTACGCCACCAAATGTGTGCTCAAGGAAGCACACCTAACAATTGGTATTGATAGTAAAGCGGGAGACGAGATTTGAACTCGCGACCTCCACCTTGGCAAGGTGGAGCTCTACCACTGAGCTACTCCCGCACATTCTCATAGGATTGTATATGAATCCCAAAAGCATTGTTATTGTAACACATTATAAAAAAAATGTCAAATTAAAATCAATATCCAATTTCCCAACACGATGTGTATATGGGTTAAATCGGGTTACTTGTGCATTTCACGATTCATTTCAATCAAATGTGCCCCATCTAAACCTTCTCGCACTTGTTCATCATAACTGGTAACAATAACCTGATATTCTTGTGATAGTTGTCGGATAAAGTCAACCATCAATGACTTTCGTTCACCATCTAAATGTAATGTTGGATCATCAAAAACAAAGAATCCTGTATTACCTAAAACCTTAGCAAGTGCTATCTTGAAACAGAGATACAGGAACATCTTTTCACTACCACTGAGTAACATAACGCTTCTATCCACACCATCTATATTTAGTGAGGGAAGCAGATGTTGTCGTTGTAAATCAATTTGTGATTTACCAAACAACTCCATCTCACTAAGCCAACGTTGAAGTTCTAACTCTACGGGTTTTAGGATTTGTCTTTGAAGTGTGTCTATGGTTTTTTCAACACCAGCACAAGCGAGTTCAAGACAAAGTGTTGTCTTTTCAACTTGCTCTGCCTCAGCATTTACTTCCTGAAGCCTATTAAATCTATCTTTCTGAACTGCATCCTCTCGCTTTAGCCTTTCAAGTTTTTGTCGTTCCCTATCTATTTGTGATTTTAGTTGTGTTTTGTCTAAATTGTTTACGATTTCGTTTGATGTGTCTGATTCTACGTCTAACTGTACTCCTCTCTCATTTAATCTCTTAGTAATATTATCAAGTTGTTCTTGTGTTTTCTTAATTTCCCTATCAAGTTGTTCTAAGCGTGTTAATCTTGTTTGTAGTGTATTTAAACGTTGATCAAGCTGATGTCTACTTTCCAAATTATTTGATTTCTCGGAAAGAGTTTTTTTATCAATTTCCAATTCCTCAGTAAGTTGTGATCTCTCAGTTTCCTTTTCGTCTACAATCTTCTGAATCACTTCATTTTCAACCTTCTGAAGACATGTTGGACAGTGTCCATCATCATTCTCCATAAGATTGCGTAGGGTGTTACAAACATTTGTTAGTGCGTTGACTTGTGTGTCAAGACTACCTACTTTTTTTATTAATTCCTCGCGTTCAACTTCTAATCCTATGGATTCTTTAATAGCAGATTCAATAGTGCCAATCATTTCTCGCAAATGTGTAATGTTATTAAATCCACTAATTAATTCTGTCTGTTCTTGTGTCAATAAATCTAACTGTTCTTGTGCTTGTTTCCTGCTATTTCTCCATTCTGCGATTAATTCTGCATCCCCAGTTTCCATACTGAATGCCATATCAAGTTCTTTCAATTTTGCTTCAGATTTCTCAATTTCTATTTTGTTGGAATTTTGAGCGGTGACTCGTAAACTGCTTTGATGTGATTGTATCCTTCCTCTTTCGCGTTTTGCAAGACGGCGCGCATCGATAAACCTTTCTCGCACCTCTATCAATCTGTCTATACCAAGAAGAGCGTACAGTATGTCCCGTCTGGTCGCAGGTTGTCGTGCAAGGAATTCAAATATTTCTCCTTCACGTAGGAATGTTGTCAATGCAAGTTTATTGTATGAGAAACCAAATCGTTGTTTCAACGTTGCTTCAACGACTGTGATGCGGTTATCATCAAATATAATATTCCACACATCATTTTTTTCTTGTCTAAGTTGAAATCGTTTATGTGTGCCTCTGAAAAGTAAATATCTTTCGTCACTAACTTTAAATTGAAGTCCAGCTGTTCCACTATATGCTTTAGCATTTTTTATTGATGCAGCATCTACTCGTGGCACTATAGGTTTTCCAGTTAATGTGAAAAAAATTGCATTCACAAGCGTACTTTTTCCACTGAAATTTGGACCAAAAATGAGATTAATACCGTCAGACAGTTCAAAATCTTGTTGTTGAAAACAACCGAATGACTTGAGACGAATTCGTTCCAACTGCATATTATTTTTCTTTTTTTGTTTGAATCAGATCGTATAGCATTTGTGCCCTAACCTTTTCACGACCGTTTTTTAATGTAAAATCAAATGCTTCTACAATAGCATCAAGTTCATCTGGACTAACCGTTATGTATTTGTCTTCATGCTGTATAAGTGCTTCAATTTCGGCTTTATATATTTCTCTGGTTTCATCATCAAGAACTGTATCCATTAGTTTATCCTTTATAAATGCAATATTAGTTGATATTGAAAGGGATTATATCTTGGATTTAATTTTCATCAGACGTTCTCCTGCTTCTAATAGAATATCATCTGCCATACTAAACATAAAACGGAACTTAGTTTTTCCAAGATTTGTATTACTATAGAAACTTGAACCAGGAACCCCACCCACACCGATTTCTTTTACAAGCCAATGGGCAAATGTTGTGTCATCAGGAAATCCAAATTCAGAAATATCAGTCATTATGTAATATGCACCTTCTGGCGGGTCACAACGGAAGCCAGCCTTTGTAAGCGTATCAACGAGAAGTTTACGATTCTTATCATATTTTTCAATCAAATCTTGATAATAACTCTGTGGTAGGTTTAGTGCAACAACACCTGCACGTTGTAATGGATGTGGTGCGCCAACAGTTAGAAAGTCATGCATTTTTCGGATAGCATTGGTCAATGTTTCTGGTGCTACAACATATCCTAAACGCCATCCAGTCATGGAATATGTTTTACTTAATCCAGATACAGTAATTGTTCGCTCCTTCATCTGTGGTAGACATCCAATGCTGATATGCGGCTTCCCGTCATAAATCATATGTTCGTATATCTCATCGGTTACTGCAATACTATCATATTCACAGCACAGATCAGCAATATGTTGTATTTCATTCTGTGTAAATACTTTACCAAGAGGATTATTTGGTGTGTTTAGAATTATAGCTTTCGTGTTAGGTGAGAATGCACTATTTAATTCATCAGGATCATAGGTTAAGGTTGTTCCTTGGTCTTTTGTGGGTGTCTCCTGTAGTGCAACATATTTAGGTTTTGCCCCTGAAATAATAGTATCAGGTCCATAGTTTTCATAAAATGGTTCAAAAATGATGACTTCATCACCGGGATTAATTATCGCAAGCAGGGCAGACAACATGCCTTCTGTAGACCCACAGGTGACAGTAACATTCTTTACTGCATCGGTTTGAATACCGTTGAAAGTCGTCATTTTATGTGCGATTGCTTCGCGAAACTCAGGTGCACCCCAAGTAATACTATACTGGTTATAGCCTTCTTGAATAGCCTCAATTGCTGCAGCTTTAACCTCTGGGGGAGGTTGATATGCTGGTGTTCCTTGTGAGAGATTAATTGCATTATGCTGTAGACACAACTGAGTCATACCACGGATAACAGATTCTGTGAAACGTGTGGATTTGTGTGATAGTTTGGATTTTAGTGACATATAATGTTGAACGTTGACAGGAAATTACCTCTTATTTAGCAATACCTTCGCCATTTTTCGGAGTTTGTATTGATTGTTTAGTCAACAAATATCACGAGTTGATCTGAAATGTTGGATGATATTTTGAATAAAAATACCTTCAGGTTTGTGCTGATGTATTTTATTTTTGTGTGTTTCTATATACCTGTCGCCCCGCTGGGGCTTATCGTCTATCAGATAACCGTTTCTATACACCTGTCGCCCCGCTGGGGCTGTTAATATACATAAGGTCTGTTGACTAATATAAAGCGTATATTTTGGCGTCAGATATATTTTCATCATTACTGATTTGTTTGAATGGAATATTCTTCTTTTATTTTACCCCATATATTTGAATGGAATATTCTTCTTTTATTTTACCCCATATAGTCGAAGCTTTGTTTGTCGCATCAACTGAGAGTGCTCCTTCAAAACCTTTTTCCATTAACATTTTGATATCATCTTCTGCTAATGAGACATTAAAAAGTAACATTTCGTCAAACATCCCTTCCCATTCTCTACCTCCGCCATCCCATGAACCAATACGTCCAGGACCAAATTCACCAGATAAAGGTCCCCATTTACCTTCGGCATCCAATTCACCATCAAAATAGACGCGTACTGTTTCTTCCGTGCTGCTGTATGCAATTGCAAGATGGATCCATTTATTCAGTATACTTGCATCTGCAGTAAAATTTGAAGCTTCCCACCCAGGGTGTCGCACAGGATTGTTAGAATGAATTGCCATTTCCATCTTATTGTCAGGACGAAATTGATAATGGACAAATCCTGCTGCCCAACCATTCCGGTTAAAAAAGCATCTCCACATGCCAACTCTACCTGTGGAATTGAACCATTTTAGCAATGTAAAATCCTCAAGAGGAGCGATTTGCGGTACAGTGACCCAAGCATCTGTGCCGTTAAGTTCAATGGCGTTTCCAAATTTACCCTTGACCCATTTCGCACCACCTACAAGGTTGCCATCATTGTTCATATCGGATGAATCTGCTGCTACTTTTCCATCTGATTCATTAAACAACCATGCCCCGACAACAGTTGTCGGATCGATTTCAGCGTGACTAAATTGTACAATCATAAAACCTATTACGATGGTAAAAATTATAAAACGTTTCATTTTATTCCTCCTTGTCTCAAGGTATATAGTGATACAAGACAATAGAAATCAAATTTAAGATTTTATATCAGATTGTCAAAAAAATGTGTTAGTAGCAATTTATGATTCTTGTCGATAACTTAAAATAATGCCATCATCTAAAGGAATGTCAACAGAATTAAGAATAGGTGTGTTAAAAACAAAGTCAACATAATCTAACATTTCAGCACGCATTGTCACGGTATCATCAGCGACAATTAAACCACCCGTACGGATATTCGGTAATACTAATTCAAGATATCGTAGATATTCATCTTTCTCAGCGTCAAGAAAAACGAGGTCGAATGTTGTATTACATTTCGGTATTTCATCAAGTGCATTACCTACACGAATCTCAACCAATTCATCAAGTCCTACCTCATTTAAGTTTGATTGTGCTTCTTTCGCACGTTTTTGATCATACTCCAAAGTTGTGAGTCTTCCCCCTGTCTCTTTTAGGGCAGCAGCAAGCCAGATCGTTGAATATCCGTTGCTTGTTCCTATCTCAAGTACATTTTGTGCCTGAATTGAACGGATTAGAATGTATAGAAATTGTCCGTTTTCTGGAGCGATATTTGTATACTGTTTTGCAGTTTTTTCAAGTCGTTTTAATGTTTGTTCGTATTTTCCATAGAATTCAGACATTTACCGTCCTTTATGAATCAATATGAAAAAGGCGGCATGTTTTGCCGCCTATCAAAATTAACGTTGTCGTTTAATTTTCCCCCATGAAGTAGCAAGTTTGTCCTTTGGATTAACATCCAAGAAATCTCCTTCACCTACGTTCATACTCATTTCAATTTCATCATCAGATAGTGCCCGATTCCATAAACGCACTTCATCAACAACACCAGGCCATGCTTCTCCTGCCCACGTACCAATCTGAACTCGGCTTGTTACGCCTGCAGGTGCGACAGGATTACCTGAATCGTTGTCAAGGGTGACTTCGCCATCTACATATATCTTTACTTTTCCGTTGTTATCAGAAGTATGTGTATATGCGAGGTAATACCACGTCCCAGGTTGAAGTTTTGTGGCATTATCGTTGATATCTTTGAAACCCCCACCTGCACCGTTAGTCCAAACTTTGATGCCATTTCCAGGATTCATTCCGTAACCGAAACCGATATGTCGTGCACCACCACCACCACGCGTGCCGAAGATGATCGCATGTGCTCCCGGTAGGCGATTGAGTTTGATCCATGCAGCTTGTGTTATTTCATCCTCAATATGAAATGCATCGTTATCAACTAACTCAACGAAATCAGCAGATACATTAAATTCAAGGGCTTCACCAAATTTACCTTCAACCCATTTGGCACCACCTTTGAGTGCCCCCGTAAATCCATTCTCAGATAAATCCTTTGCCTCATTCCCATTCCCTTCATCAAGAGGCATATATAATACGAGTCCTTCCGCCAAATCAGCGGAAACATAGGGACTACATATCAAGGCAAGGGCTATAACAATTAACAAATGTTTCATGATATTCCTCCTAAATCATTTATATATATTCACAAGAATATCATAAATACCATTCTGAGTCAATTATCTATGGTATAACATCGAACTTCTACCTGCCACGTTAACACGAAACACCTCAACATTCCCTCTATCTGCCATCGTGACATAACAAGTGCGTCCATCAGGACCACCGAATGCAACATTTGTGCAATTCTTGCCTGACAATTCTACTTCCAACAATACCTCACCATTAGGCGAGAGTTTCGCCACTGTCCCTTTGCCATGTCGGGTAACATAAAGATTACCTTCAACATCACATCGCATACCGTCCATCCCAAAATCTGGAAACTGTATTAGTAACTGTTTGTTGCTTATTTCACCATCTGGTGAAAGGTCGTATTTCCAGATATTTCTTTGTGATGATTCATTGACATATAGAACCTTCTCATCAGGACTAACTTCAATACCGTTAGTCGTTCCCATGTCTGCTTCCAATAGAGTTGTCTTACCATCTGTATCAACTCGCCAAAGTTGCCCAGTTGATGCACCCCAATTTGGGTCGCTTGCATAGAGAATATCGTTAGCACCAATAGCAAGGTCATTTGGTTGATTCATTCTCGGTTCATGAGCATGTACACTGATCTCAAGCGTATCCATATCTACCTTCAGAACATTGTGGTTTGTATAGTCAGCGATGAACATATAACCTTGGCTGTTGAACCGAATACCGTTGCCTATGCTTCCATTTGACAATTCGACAAATACACTTGCTTCACCCTCTGGTGTCACTTTACCGATTGTATGTTGTCTTTCAAAGTTGACAGCATATAGGTTACCATCAGAATCACATGCTGGTCCTTCAATACCAGATGTGAATCCGTTGACTGGTGTAAATTCTGAACTAATAAAAAGTTCTTCGTTCATATTCTTCTCCTTGAAAAAACTATTTACTGTTGATGTTTTACAGATATATTATCACATTCCTGGATTATACAGACTCAATTTATACAAATCTGAATTATTAGTGTAAATAATTTTCGACTTAATTACAGATTTTCTTTTACAATTTATTCATCACTTTTTCATACCAATTTACACTTTCATACACAAATTAAACCTACAATATGACACGTAGAAAATCGGACATTCGTTAAGTAATTGCGTAGTTGATAAATTTTCAATGTACTAAAATATGTCTAAGTATATAATCTGGAAATTCATTACTACAACTTTTATTCTCATGATTTATATATTCTATGGAGGAATTAAAATAGTGTATCAACAAATGAAGTTTTCAACATTCTTCTTAATTGTAGCAGTCACATTGCTTTCTGCCTTTAATGTTTCTGCACAGGTAATTCAAGGAGTCAGCAGTTCAGAAACACCATATATTGTACCAGTAGCACCGGGTGTACAAACATGGTCTATCTTAACAGTTGGCGATGATGTAGGTGGTTATCGTTTGGTCGGGATACCGGATGGTACAGGTGCTTATAACAACGGTAACGGCACATTTACGTGGTTGGTTAACCACGAACTTCGTTCCACGCAAGGAGTGCCAAGAGCACATAGCACTACAGAAGGTGGTGCTTTTGTTTCAAAATGGATCGTAAATGGATTAACCGGGAATTCACAAACTATGTTGGAAGTACAATCTGGTGAAGACTTGATTCAACTCACAGCATTTTGGAATTCTGATACAAATACATACAATGAGCCTGCAAAAGGGGCAGTTTTTAATCGTTTCTGTTCCTCTGATTTACCTGCAATGGACGCATTTTACAACCATGAGACAGGAAATGGTTATGCAGGTAGAATCTATATGAATGGTGAAGAAACACGTGAAGGACGTGCATTTGCCCATATTGTTGATGGAGCAAGTGCAGGAGTAACCTATGAGTTACCTTATTTTGGTAAATCTGCATGGGAAAATGTAGTCGCTCATCCAAATACTGGAGACCAAACACTGGTGATCGGAATTGACGATTCATCACCAGGACAAATATATGTCTACATAGGAACAAAAACCGATGAAGGAAATGATGCGGAGAAAGCAGGATTAGTGCATGGACAACTTTACGGTGTCGTGGTTGATGGTAATCCTGCGGAAGAACGTGAACTGGGAATACTGACAGGTACACGCTTCTCTCTCCACCATTTTGAAAATGTTGCAGCTATGAGTGGTGCAGAATTGGAATCTGTAAGTGATGATGCGCAAGTAACTCGGTGGCTTCGTCCAGAAGATGGTGTATGGGATCCAAATAATCATTCTGATTTCTACTTTGTAACCACAGACCGTTTTGACCAAACACAGGATGGTCTCGGGGATACTATCGGTCGTAGTCGTTTATATAGATTGCGTTTCGACAATGTAATGAATCCACTTCAAGGTGGTATTGTGTATCAGATGTCTGATGGAACTATGGGTGTTATGTTTGACAACATGACAATGGATAACTATGGAAACATCCTAATTCAGGAAGATCCAGGTGGTTCTCCGAGAACCGCTAAAATTTGGCAGTATAGTACACGAAATAGCACGTTAAAAATCATCGCTGAACACGATCCTGCCCGATTCGGTAGCCTAAATTCGGATGCAGTAGAACCGTTTACAACAAACGAAGAGTCTTCAGGTATCATTGATGCAACCGAAGTTCTTGGGGCAGGATGGTTTTTGCTTAATGTTCAAGCACATTATAGCCATGAGGATCCGGAACTTGTACAAGGTGGACAACTGGTAGCACTTTTCAACCCGGATAGTGCAGCTGAAGGTGTAGTAGCAGAACATTCCGATTATGTATTTTTCAAGGAATTAAATGCAGGTCTAAATATGGTCAGTTTGCCATTGAAACCTGTTGCGCAATATACTGCTCGTTCTTTAATGGATGAAATCGGGGCATCTGTCGTAATAAAATTAGATGAATCTTCAAATCGCTTTGTCGGGTTCACTGCTATGAATGATGGTGACGGATTTGCAATTGAAGGTGGTAGCGGTTACATTGTTAATGTATCTGAGGCAAAAGTCGTATCGTTTGTTGGCGGCGCATGGCAAAACTCAGTACCTATCCATTCTGCACCTTCAGTTCTAAATTCAAAGGATGCATGGGCATTTATCCTTTCTGCTGATGTTTCTTCATTAGATATTGGCAAAATAACTGTCCAAAATTCTCGTATAGGTGATGTTCAAACAATGACGGCAACTGACTCACATGGAAATATGCAAGCAGTTTGGGCTGATCTCAACCGTCAATCTGTAGCCGCTGTGGGTGATGTATTGGAAATCCACGTTTTCAGTGATGAAGGACAGTTAGTCGGTGTCTTACATCATGAAGTTACACCGCAAGATATTAACAGGGCATTTACACACCTGAATTTAGATATAGAAATGATGAAACCAACGCGTACCGCTTTGTTCACAAACTATCCAAACCCCTTCAATCCAGAAACATGGATGCCGTATCAATTGGGTGAAGGCACAAACGTTGTGTTCCGTATCTACAATTCGTCTGGACATTTAGTCAGAAATTTAGATCTCGGATTCAAAAACAGCGGTTTTTATCTCAACAGAGATCAAGCTGCATACTGGGATGGTCGCAACAATGCAGGTGAAAAAATGGCAAGTGGTGTATATTTCTATCAACTTAATGCGGGGAAATATACTTCTACGCGAAGGCTTGTAATTGTGAAATAATTTACCTAACACAATTCTTAGCAATTTAACATGTATAGCAAAAATAGTCTCTTAACCTAAAACGGTTGAGAGACTATTTTATTATTCTATATTCAAATGTAGCAGAAAATGATATAATCACATAAACCGATACAGTTATAGTGAATTATCAATCTTCGGTGTCAAGACCCCGTTGCTTTAGTTCGGAGATGTAGACACCGCTAAGTTCCTTGTCGTATCAAAAAACTTGACTTTTACGTGTATTTTTAGTATGATATGTTCAGCATTGTCGCGGTGGGTTCTACCTCTTGCTTGAGAGTGCCACCGCACCATTTAGAAATGGTATGACAACGTGAAAGGAACTGACAATGCGCACCTACAAATACAAGATACAGAACCATAAGCGTAATCGTCTTATGCAAAAAGACTTGCATATCATTGCACATGTCCACAACCATTTTGTTGCGTTGTGGCAACGCCACTACAGGATATATGGAGAATGCGAAGGCTACAAGCGACCGAGTGCGTTTCGGATGATCAAACATCTGACGAAACTGAAACGTCTTGAGAAATACCAACACTGGACTATCCCCTATTCTTGGGTGTTGCAAGAGTGTATCCAACGCATTGACAGAGGTTGGCAAAACTTTTTTGAAGGTAGAGCCAAGCGTCCACCAAAGTTTAGAAGTAGACATAAATACAAGTCCATGACGTTTGATGGTAGCCAAGTCAAAATAGAAACTATTGAGAAAGAAAATGGATGTCCTGTTGCGAAAATCCGTATCAATAGAAGATGGTATCGTTTCTGGTATAGCCGACCGATTGAAGGCAACATCAAAAGGGTTACCGTCAAGAAAGATTTTGTAGGGGATTGGTATATCACGCTCACAACAGATGCACAAGTCCTTGAACTCGCACCTAAGACTAGTAGGACAGCAGGGTTTGACTTTGGGCTCAAGCACTTTCTCACCTGTTCGGATGGCACGAAATATCAATCGCCAGAGTTCTATAAATCTGCTTCTAAACTGGTCAAGCGCGCAAGCCGTGCGTTATCTCGGAAGCAGAAAGGCAGTAATAATCGCAACCGCGCAAGAAAAGATTTGGCACGTGTGCATCTGAAAGTCAACAGACAACGCGAAGATCATCATTGGAAACTCGCACTTGAACTTGTCGGAGAGTTTGATGTCTGCTACTTTGAAGACCTCAACCTTGAAGGCATGAAACGCCTTTGGGGTAGAAAGGTATCCGATTACGCATTCGGAGACTTCATGCAGAAAATCAAGTGGCAAGCACAAAAACGAGGCAAGCACGTTGCGCAGATTGACCG
>JAJEAG010000076.1 GCA_022824265.1 Candidatus Poribacteria bacterium
TGAGGGTCGTTTTACAGCACCAATGCTTTTTGGAGGTGCTTGTGATACACTTGCTTTCAATGCGTGGCTTGAGAATGTGCTGTGTCCGCTACTTAACGCATCCCATGTTGTCATATTGGATAATGCGTCTTTTCATAAAAGTCCACAGACAAAGAGATTGATTGCTGCCTGTGGTGCGAGTTTACTTTTTTTACCTCCGTATTCGCCTGAACTCAATCCTATTGAAAGAGATTTCGCGAACATAAAGCGTAAATGGGAATACAATAGCGAAGCGTCAATTGATGAAATCATAAAAATGTCCAAGTAATTATGGAGTCCACTATAATACACTACCATTGACCCTTTCTATGCAAATCTTAGAACCCGCACCACCACAGGAACTCTATGCCATCGCCAAAACAATTAAATACCGTAACCTTAGATTATGTGTCTACTGCCTGAACATAGATTCTTTCTCTCCCAATGCCTCACTCTATTTTCCGAGTGATGAATTTCCATTTACGCGCTTGTATGAACCCAAAAACCGTAGTCCTTACATGGCACCAGAAGGACAAACGGTAATCGTGCTTGAAATACCTTGCTTTAATGAAGATTCCTTGTGGAAAATGTCAGAGGAAGTACTACACTCTAAAGTCTGGGAAGCATTGAATCGAGTCAAGCCGCTAAATTCTGATGAAATCATTCATTATCAAACCTATAAGCTGCCATTTGCTTATCCTGTACTTGAAGTTGGATTTGAAGAAAAAGTGGGGTGTCTCGTCAGTTACTTCAAGCAGTTTGAAAATATGTATCTTACAGGGAGAAGTTCACTTTTCCAATATCTACATTTACATGATTTATTTAGGTCGGGGAGAGAAGTTGTAGAACGGATTGTACATACATAATTAGTCTACATTTTACATCACGCAAGGATGTTATTAGCATTAGAAACAATTAACGCCAAATGCATGTATGGCATTTGGCGTTAATTACTTTATTCAAAAAACAGTTTATCTTATGACTAATCTTCAACAATTTCAGCGATTTGCTCAGGAATTTCTTCTGGAATTGCTTCCGAATCTTGTTCCTCAATTGCGTCATAAGATACATCAAGTTCCTGCCACTGAGAGAAACCGGTTCCTGCGGGGATAAGTCGTCCGAGGATGACGTTCTCTTTCAGACCCGTCAGCATGTCAGTTTGACCTTCAACAGCGGCATCAGTTAGGACTTTAGGTGTCTGCTGGAAACTCGCTGCAGAAATGAAACTATCCGTGCTCAACGAAGCTTTACTAATACTTTGCAGGACAGGTTCACCTGTTGCGGGGATACCACCATCTTGCTCAACGCGTCTGTTTTCTGCATGGAACTTGACTCTTGTGACTTCATCATTCGCGTAGAACGTCGTATCACCGACAGTTAGAATACGTATCTTTTGAAGCATCTGACGCACAATCACTTCCACGTGTTTGTCGTTGATTGTGTTGGTTCCATAGACAGTCTGCACTTCATCAACGAGATATGTCCACAGTGCTTCTTCACCTTCGAGAGAATGCCCATTCAACGTCGTTCTACCGATTGCAAGGATATCGTGTGGATTGAGATATCCGTCTGTTAAGGGTTGACCCGCTTCCACCCAGTCGCCATCGTCTACACGGCGTTTCTCGTCCGGTATAGAATATAACCGACTTCTTGCAGCATCATCTACGATGCGGTATTGGGGGACACCCGCTTTCTGTCCAGTGAGTTGGATACGTCCATCAATCTCAGCGATTTCGGCAGCATCCTCACGTTTTGGACGACGTGCTTCAAAAAGTTCGGTCACACGTGGGATACCGACAACAATGTCAAGGTTAGTAGTTTTTTCGTGCAATTCTGCTAACGGTTGTTGAGCTCTGACTTCCTCACCATTTTTCACAGAAACGGAATATCCAGCGGGAATAAGGTGTGATTTGTGTCCACCATCTGGATTTATGATTTCTATCCGGAATGTTTCGATGAGACCGTCAACATCAACACCCGTGTATTGTTCAAGAGCTGTGTTATATTCCCAGTCTTTTAGATCTTGTCCAATTTTGAGTGTGCAGTTCGGATGCAATACTTTTGTTACCTGATAGGTATTCCTTGAAGTGGATGATACTTCTTTTTTGTAGTCTGTATCACTGAGGATTTCACCTACTTTAACTTCCGCATCCGATGCGTTAACTTTCGTCACCTTATATACGCGCTCAGTATCAAAACCCTTATAGAGACGTTGTGCGCGTTTATATTCAGTTTCATCAATTTGCTGTCCTGCGGTGAACTGACATTCTTCATGATGAACAGCAAGTACATGATACACAAGTTTTAATTCGGGCAGTGGTGTATCTGTATCTCGGTGCTGTTTAACGAGTAATTTGTAGTCAGCCTCAACTAATACTTCTTCAGTTTCATCACCATCAACAATTCGTATGTAAAGTTTCTCAAAATCAAATCCTTTATAATTGCGACGATAACGGTTTGACTCAGATTGTGTGATGAGTTCATCTACAGGTACTGGAAAGTCTGGGTGATGTGAGGCAACAACGCGATATAACCGTTCAACTTCAAAAGCGTCTTCATTTTTTATCACATTTACTTCAAATCCTGGATAAACCTTTAACACTGCTTTTTTCTCATTTTCTGTGAGCAGCGTTTCGGGATCTAAATTACATTCTGGATGATGCACAGCAGTTATTCGATATTTTAATCGTTCAGCAGTAAATCCGCTGAATTTATCCTGGAGTGCCTCTAACTTATCAATTTCAACGAGTTCTCCCGGCTTTAACGGACATTCTGAATGCGTAACATGTGTGACTCTGCATTGCGGTGTTGAGGGACGTTGGACATCAAATGCTTTGTGCATTTCTTGTAGCCGACGGAATTCTGCGGCAGACAATTCCTCACCAACTTCTGTCTCAATACCTTCACTAACCTCAGTCACAGTATACACAGGTTCACTGAGTTCTAGATGGTATTGACTTTCTTCCTCTGGTGTAAGTAACTTACCTTCCTTATATGGACAACTTGAATGCGTTACCGACTTAATTAGAAACTTCATTTCAGCAGTAACACTGTTCTGCTTTTGTAAATATTCGCTTTCAGTCAGTGTAGTGCCATCATCTGTTAGGTACACCCATTCACCGTCAAAAGGTCGAATTTCCGCACGCCAAGTTTCTGCTTCACTATCTGTCAGCATCGTACCAGGTTTCAGAGATGTTTCTGGATGTTTTACACTCTCAACCCGATAAAGTGCTTCAGAGCATCGTAAAAGGGAGAACATTTGTGAAAACTTAACATATTCATGCTCCGTTAGATACTGCCGCTCTTGTAACGAAATATCTTTTCCTGCATTCGCCTCAACGACATCAGGACGGTTCACTTTCGCTACCTGATATACGATGTTTTCCACCTCAAATCCGGGAAAACGTTCAAGGTTTTCCTGGTATTGTTTCTCAGTGAGAAGTTCGTCGGGTTGCAACTTACATTCAGGGTGTTCGACAGTTTTGACTTTATACTTTGCTTGGTCAAGATGTTCAGCGACTTGTTGTGCAATAAAAAGTCCGCTTTCTTCACGGACGGTGCGTCCTGGGATGAAATCTCGGTATCGCACAGTTCCTGCTGACTTAGCCAGTATCTTTCGTGCGAGCCCTTCACTCACATCTTCAACCACACCACCTGTATGGAACGTCCGCATCGTCAACTGTGTGCCGGGTTCACCGATAGATTGTGCTGCAATAATGCCGATAGCTTCTCCGACATTAACGAGTTGTCCTGATGTTAAATCCGCACCGTAGCAGGTTGCACAGACACCTTTCTCCGCTTCGCATGTCAGTATTGATCTAACTCGTACACTTGGAACTTCAACTTCTTCTATAACTTGTGCAATCTGTGGCGTAATTAAAGTATCACTTTCGACCATAATTTCTTCTGTCGTTGGATGTAGCACAGGTTCCACCGTAACACGTCCACTGATTTTGAAACTAATTGAACCAGCATCTGTGGTAAACTTGAGGATACCGTGTGTTGTGCCACAATCTTCTTCAGTAATCATAACATCTTGTGCGACATCAACAAGTTTCCGCGTGAGATAGCCTGATGCTGCTGTTTTCATAGCAGTATCCACCAACCCTTTACGTGAACCGTAGGTTGAGGTAAAGTAATCAAGCACATCTAATCCTTCCCGATAAGAGGATTGGATCGGCGTGGATAAAATTTCACCACTTTGTTTAGACTTCAATCCAACGATAGCACTAATTTGCGTGAATGGATTTTTACGTGCACGTGCACCACTGTCTGCCATCAAATGAACGGGACTGAAACCTTCTACTTCTTTCCCTTGTTCAACCAGATGTGTTTCTGTTTCAGGAAGAACAGTGAACAGTGTTTCTCCTACTTCGTTAACTGCGTTAGACCATATTCTAATCTTCTGGTTCTCCAATTCCTCCACCTCAAGATTTTCTTGTGCATAGAGAAGTTCAATTTGTTTTCTTGCTTCAGAGAGAATCTTTTCCTTTTCAGGTGGTATCAGATAGTCTTTTATTCCAGGAGAGATACCGCTGCGGGTAGCATACTCAAAACTAAGTTTCTGTAATCTATCCAACAGTGATACAGTTTCGGCGGTGCCAAGTTCGTTGAAACATGTTTTGATAAGTTCTGACAAACGCCTGCCGCGCGCCTCTTCATTGAAGAACGGCAATTCGAGACCTGTTACTTCATCTTTCCATAGAAGTGAAGCAGATCCGTTTGTATGTGGAAGTACTTCATTAAAGATTACGCGTCCGACGGTTGTTAGAATCGGTTCACGTACACCTTTAAAGAAAAGCACAACGGAATCATGCAGTTTGAGAGTTCCGCAACCGTGCGCGTGTGTTACTTCATCCAAAGTTGTAAAACGCCGTTTCGCCCAAACTTCGTTTTCCAATTTTGCAAACGTAGTCTTTTTCTTTGTCTTCTCAGTGTATGCAGCGTGTAACTGTTCCGCTCGTTTTTGATGTTCCGGGAGGTGTTTCGTTAGAAAACTCGCTCCCAAAATCATATCAAGTTCTGGTACTGAAATTGGTTCTCCATGTGAAGGCTTGAGTATATTTCCACTGCTCAGCAGCAACATCTTTGCTTCGGTCCGTGCTTCAATAGACAGTGGCACATGAACTGCCATCTGGTCCCCATCAAAGTCAGCATTAAACGCTTTACAAACAAGCGGTGGAATTCGAATTGATTTTCCCTCAACAAGCACCGGCATGAACGCTTGTATACCAAGACGGTGGAGTGTTGGCGGACGATTTAACAATACCGGATGATCAGCGATAACCTCTTCCAATGCTTCCCAGACAGGTGAGTCTGGTGTAACGTGTTCGGTCAAGTATTTTCCGCGTTTGATAGTCTGTACTTCTCCAGATGTCAAAAGTTTCTCTATAATAAATGGCTTGAAGAGTTCAACAGCCATTAATTTCGGTAATCCACACTGATGAAGTTCTAATTCTGGACCTACGACAATCACACTTCTACCGGAATAGTCTACCCGTTTTCCAAGCAAGTTCTGACGGAACCTTCCGACTTTACCTTTGAGGATATCGGACAAAGATTTGAGTGCGCGTTTACCAGGACCTGTTACACGTCGTCCATGTCTGCCGTTATCCAGAAATGCATCAACAGATTCTTGTAGCATCCGTTTCTCGTTACGCAGGATAACTTCTGGCGACCGAAGGTCAATAAGTTTCTGTAGACGGTTATTCCTGTTGATGACGCGACGGTATAGATCGTTGAGGTCACTTGTTGCGAATCTACCACCTTCCAGAGATACTAAAGGACGGAGGTCAGGACTAATGACTGGGAGGACGTCAAGAATCATCCAGTCAGGTTGCATTTCTGCCTTGTCAAAACCGGCGACCATTTTGAGCTGCTTAGAGAGTTTTACTTTTTTCTGATGACTTGATGTAGCCTCAAGTTCCTCTCTAAACTTTTTCACATCTTCCGGTAGATCAATATTGCGAAGTAGTTCCTGGATCGCTTCCGCACCAGTTCCCGCTTTAAACGATTCTGGGTGTTCACGTAACTTAGTATGTACTTCTAATTCGGTGAGTATATCTTTTACTGCTAAGCCACAACTGTCATCCATCACCTCTGTGACGATAAATGCATCAAAGTATAGCACACGTTCAACTTGTCGGGAGGCAAGTTCAAGAAATGTTCCGAGACGCGACGGTATCCCTTTGAAAAACCATATATGCGAGACTGGGGTTGCAAGTTTGATATAACCGAGTCGTTCTCTACGGACTTGGGATTTTGTCACTTCAACGCCGCACTGGTCACAAATCAGACCTTTGTGCTTAATCCGTTTATACTTCCCACAACTACATTCAAAATCCTTTTGAGGACCGAATGTAGCTTCACAGAACAGACCTTGATGTTCAGGACGAAAACTACGGTAATTGATCGTTTCCGCTTTCTTTATTTCACCGCAATCACAAGTGCCTTTTTCTGGACACGACCATGTATCATTTGCTGGATTTCGTCGTTTACAAGATGTGCGTTTTGCCCATTCTTTTATCTGCTCAGGTGAGGCGATACTGATAGATATACGATTAAAACGATTCTCTTTGTCTGCCATTGTTCATGCTCCTTATAATATAATAGTGTCAGTTATCAGTTAAGAGGTACTAAATAATAAATCTACTTCTATAACCGATAACTGACAAAAGATAACTATTCGGTATCGTCGGTGTCCCATGTCAGTTTCAAAGGCGGTTCATCTTCTATGGGTTCCATTGTATCCAATGTATGTAAGAGTGGGAAGTCGGTATCGTGAAGTCCTGCTTGTTCCGTGTCAGCATCTGACGGATCCCCCTCAGTTAATTCCACATTTAAACCGAGACTCTGCAGTTCTCTGACTAATACATTGAATGATTCAGGAGTTCCGGGTTTCATAGGACTTTGCCCTTTTACAATAGATTCATAGATTTTGGTTCTACCTTTAACATCATCGGATTTGATGGTCAACATCTCTTGCAGGGTATGTGCAGCACCATAAGCTTCTAATGCCCACACCTCCATTTCACCGAGACGTTGTCCACCATGCTGTGCTTTACCGCCAAGTGGTTGCTGTGTTACCAGCGAGTAAGGTCCTGTCGACCGCGCATGCATCTTATCAGCAACAAGGTGATTCAATTTGAGGAAATAGACATAGCCAACAGTCACTTCCTGTCCGAACGGTTCACCAGTGCGTCCATCGTATAAAACACTTTTTCCGGTCTCCTTGACGTTATCCGGTAAATCCGTTTTATCCAGCATGTCAAACACTTCATCTTCCGTAGCACCATCAAATACGGGTGAGGAAATGTGTAATCCGAGCTCCTTGCATGCTAACCCTAAGTGAATTTCAAGGATTTGACCAACATTCATTCGAGAAGGCACACCGAGAGGATTTAAAACAATATCCACTGGTGTACCATCTGGCATGTAGGGCATATCTTCTTCAGGAAGTATCTTTGCCACCACGCCTTTATTACCATAACGTCCTGCCATTTTATCTCCAACAGAGATAGGACGGCGGCTTGCAACATAAACTTTCACGAGTTTTAATACACCCGGTTTCAGTTCTTCACCAGCATCAAGCTTTTCCAAAGCATCATTTTTTTCCTTGGTATAGGCATCAATGCGACCTTTAGCAAGTTCTTGTAGGCTTTTTATATAGGTAGATGCATCTTTGTCAGTAACTTGAAGCGTTTCCAGTTCGCTTTTTGACAGTGTTTCCAGATACTCACGCGTCAATACATCACCTGCATTCAATTGTGTGGGTGTTTCGCTGTTGTCTGTACCTTCGCTGTCATTAGCAACCTCAAAAGTCGTTGGATATGCAAGTTCTTTGTTAATCAAAGTCTCGCGTAGTCCTTCAGTAAGACGTTCTAATACCTGTTGACACTGTTCCTGATATGTCTGCTCAATCTTTTTACGTTGTGCATCCTGCCTCCATGCCGTTCGTTCGCTATTAGGTGTCGCCTGTCGAGAGAACACCTTCACATCAATAACCACACCTTCAACGCCAGGACGTGTATATGCGGATGCATCTTTGACCTCCTTGACTTTTTCTCCGAAAATAGCCCGTAGGAGTTTTTCCTCTGGACCAGATTCACTTTCTCCTTTCGGAGATATTTTACCAACGAGTATACTACCTGTACCAACGACACTCCCTATCCGAATGATGCCTTCATCATCAAGTTGTGCAAGACTTCGAGGAGACATGTTCGGTATATCACGGGTAATCTCCTCGTCTCCCATCTTCGTTTGCCTCGCTGCAACTTCAAATTCTTCAATATGGATAGAGGTAAATGTATCGTTCTTGATAAGTGATTCACTGATGAGGATTGAATCCTCAAAGTTATGTCCACCCCACGGCATGTAGGCACATAGAATATTTCTTCCGAGAGCAAGTTCACCACCTTCTGTAGCAGTGCCATCTGCAATTACATCTCCAGCCTCCACAACATCTCCGATATCCACGCGCGGACGTTGATGAATGCAAGTACCACTGTTGCTTCGTTTGAAATTTTTCAGTTTATATACATCGTAACCCATTTCACTGAAAGTGTTTTCACCCTCTTCCAGATGTAGTGCTTGTCCAGTACGTATCAGTATTTCTTCTGCATCAACGCTGGAAACAACACCTCCACGATTTGCAACAACCATCGCATTTGCATCGCGTGCAGCCCGATGTTCCATACCTGTGCCAACCCACGGTGCCTCCGGACAAATCAACGGAACAGCCTGACGTTGGTGGTTTGCCCCCATTAACGCACGGTTGGCATCTTCATGTTCTAAGAAGGGTACAAGTGCTGCAGAGACACCAACAATCTGTTGAGGCGCAATCCCAATGTAGTCAATCTCTTTTATGTCGCGTTCAATTACCTCTTCACCTTTGCGGCTGCGTAAACTTTTTGATCTACTGTCCTTTGCGATTGCGTCAGCAGGAGCAATGTTGTATTTGTCTTCCGCATCTGCAGTTAGATATTCAACATCTTTAGAGAAAAAACGTGGATACTTTTCACATGCCAGTTTATATTCAGTTTCAGAAATAAGAGCACCAACCTTCAATGAACAATCTGGATGGTTAACCTCAATTATTTTTCTGTAATGTTCACTTTCTAATCCATCCCATGTTTTGAGTTTTTCCCATTCTATGGGAGTAAGTTCATCCCCCTCCTTGGGAGATTGATATTTCTTATATACCTTCTCATATTCTGTATCCGTTACAAAATGATTAACCATATTCAAACATATTGGATTAAAAACTTTGTTGATTTGTTTACCTTGTTCTGTCTCTAAACCAACCCATGTTTTAAGAAGATTTACTCTTCTGGTCCTGGTGATTAAATCATCTTGTTTCACTTTACATTCATAATCCTTGCGTGTTTCTTGATATTTTGTATGAGAGATAACCTGCCCAATCTTTAGTGAACACTCTCTATTGTTAACCTCAGTAATACGCCATCGAAGTCCAGGTTTTAGTCCCTCCCATGTATCAATCAGATTTTTCCACTCATCCGGAGTGAATTCATCACCAAGTTCCACACAACATTTCTCATATTTCAATCCTTTCCAAGTCCTACTGAGAGTATCCCATATTTCCTGTGTGATTTGGTCACCCTTCTTCTGGGGAAAAACATATTTTTTCAGTACTTTTTCATAGTCGATATCAGAAATGACTTCTCCTTTCTTCAATGGACATTCTGAGTTGTTGACTGTAGTAATGCTCCAAAACGATTTTGTTTCAAATCCATTGTACTGTCCTTCAAGTTCTTCCAATTCCCTAGGACTGAGAATATCACCTACTTTCACACCACAGATAAGCTTATACAATTCCTCTTGGACTTCATCTGGAAGCGAATCTATATCACTTTTGAAAGAGTCAGGAGGATCCCATTTATCACTGTACTCATCAATAAAATTTATATAACGCTCAGCGTTTTTAAAATCGTGATCTGGTTGTAAATCATGACAACCGATGCATAGTGCAGCTAGGTGTTTAGGATAGTTATCATGTATGCTATTTATATGGTGAACATCAAGATATTTCGTATGCCCCTTAAGGTCAATAGAACATTTCTCACATTTCCAATTGACATACTTACGATATTCCTGTGAGAGGTGCTTCCATGGTTTCGAATCATAAAATCTTTGTTTATCATCATCAAATTCGTTGGCAAAATCGTTGAGAGAGGAGTAACCATCAGGTACTGCGGTAACTTCATGATGTTCTGTTCCTACTATTGCATCAGGCACATGAGTTAACTTTATAATATCGTCAGGCATTGCAATGACTTTATAGATTTTTGTTCCTACTATTGCATCAGGCACTGCAGAAACCTTGTAACGCTCAACCGCCTTAATTCCATCAGAATTCTCAGGAACTTGTGTTATTTTGTATATTTCATTTCCAATTACACCGTCTACAATAGGTCGATAGGGTGTTTCTAAAAATCCATACGGATTAACTCGTGCAAATGTGGCTAAAGATACAATAAGACCAATAGAAGGACCTTCTGGAGTTTCTAAGGGACAGACACGACCATAGTGTGTGCGATGAACATCTCGCACGGCAGCAGTTGCACGGTCACGGTGTAAACCTCCGGGACCGATTGCTGAAATCCGACGTTTATGGGTAAGTTCATCCAGTGGATTGATCTGTTGCATGAATTGCGAAAGTTGGTTAGAACCGAAAAATTCACGGAGTGACATCATGAGAGGTTTTGGTACCACTACATTCTTAGGGTTCTTGAGCTGCGCATCGGTGGTTGTGCTCAATTTTTCCCGGGCTGACCGACGAATCTGCAGTAACGCAATGCGAAATTGATTCTCAAGAAGTTCACCGATAACTCGCACCCTTCTATTTCCGAGGTGGTCTAAGTCATCAACATTTCGGTGACCATTTCGGATATCCATGAGGTATTGCAGTGTAGCAGCAATATCTTCTTTCCGAAGCACACGTATTTCTTCTGACGGCATTTCCCCAGATTCTTCCTGATAGGTAGATAGATCACCGAGTTTTGAATTTATTTTATATCTACCGACGACACCTAAATCGTAGCGAGCACCATCAAAAAAGAGACGTTCCAAACATGATGAAGCGGCTTCACGTGTCGGGGCATCACCAGGTCTCAACGTACGAAAAATCTCAAGTAATGCACCTTCCTGCAACGTTCCACCTGCATAAGCTTTGACCGTATCACGGGACAAGGTATTTCGCAAAAAGCGAAGTTCCTGTTCATCTGATTCTACCAGCACTTCTACTTCTGAAATATTAGCTTCCATGAGTCTGTCAAATTCTATCTCAGACATCTTTGTATTTGCTTCAAGCAGAACTTCACCAGTTTTCTTATTAACCACAGATTCAGCAATTACGCGTCCGACAACATCCTGAGTCATCGGAACGATCTCTGTGTTCCCGAATAGTTTTAGGATTTCCGCGTTTGTTTCCCAACCGAGTGCGCGTAAAAGCACAGTGACCAGCAATTTTTTCTTACGATCTAATCGGACATGAATGCAATCCTTCGAATCATATTCAAACTCTATCCAGGCACCGCGATAAGGGATTATTTGACCTGTAGGAAGTTTCTGGACACTTGACGCATGCGATTTATCAAGAAATATTACACCAGGAGACCTTTGCAACTGATTCACGATGACACGTTCCGAACCGTTAATTATAAAGGTGCCATTTTCAGTCATCAGTGGAATATCACCCAGATAAACTTCAGATTCAGTGATGTCTAACACACGCGTTTGACCTGTATCTTCATCTTTTTCACGCTCAACACACATCAGACGGGCTTGTAATCTGACCTGATAGTTCAGACCGCGTGCTTGGCAATCCGAAAGATCATGTGTCGGTGGACTGAGTGTGTAACTGACAAATTCAAGACTTGTTGTTTCTTTAAAGTCATAGATCGGAAAAACTTCTTCGAACAATGCCTGAAGACCCTTAGACTCGCGTTCATTATCTGGAACAAAACGTTGCAGAAATGCGGCGTATGAACGTTTTTGTGTCTCAATTAAATCAGGCAGTTCAAGAACTGATGGGGTTTTAGCAAAAGAGACGCGCTGTCGTAACGCAGCCGGACTTCCATTAACTTTACTTATATTGGGCATATATTTTCACCTTGCAAGGTAGCGGATGGATTGAAGGTTTAACGATTGGACAATTGTTCCGAACAAGTTGACAGAGAATAACATTTAGATTTTGGATAAAGGATTCTTACGGAAAACAGGGACACACTGTTTCTGAAAAACACCTTCACATCTTCTGACATATAGTTGAATTACTTTAAAGGATATTCATATAAGAACAGTTCGGTATCGTGTTGCGTAGTGAAATAGTAGTCGGAAGCCTACGCAACCAACAATTGATAGTCAATTCGTGTTTCTTCAAGAGAGAAACGACTTCTCAGAAGAACTATTGTTCATTAATAGGTTACGGGGGTAGCATAAATTAAGACTTTTTTGTTGCCTCAATTCCTCCATACATGGGAGTAGTAGGTCAATACAATAAGATTAGTTGATGATATCAGGTAGTAGGCGCGACAAATCCCTTGACTTCATATACCCGACAAGAAAAACGGATGAAGTACTAAACGACCTCCAGTATAAACGAAAAGATTATACATACTATCTTATCACTTAGTTTCAAAAACAGTTGCCTATTTTTTGTAGAAGTTATATACTTCCTTAAAAGTCACCTTTTAAATTTATAATTACGTATGATTTTAAAACTTCTTAAATGCGTAACGTGAAATTATACATCAAGGTTTAATTAATGTCAAGAAAAAATGTAATATTTTGTAATTATTTTTCAATTTAATCTAATTTTTAGATTTTACTGTTTGAAATGTCTTATTTGGATTAACTATTACACGAGAATTATGGGAACACTTGTAGAACAATTACCTGTCAAAGCAATTATCGGTGTACTGACAGCAGAACCCCCAATATTACCAACCGTCTATCAACGACTCACAGATAAATTCGGTCCCTTAGACTATACCAGTGAACTTTTACCGTTCACCTATACTAACTATTATGAAGCGGAGATGGGACAAGGAATCCAAAGGCAATTCATCAGTTTTAAAAACTTGATTGATGCAGGTACATTGTCGGACAAAAAACTCTTTACAAATCAGGTAGAACAAGAGTTTACGGAAGAAAATTCTCCACGAAGACGTGTCAATTTAGATGTCGGTTATATCTGTATGGCAAAGTTAGTGCTCGCATCAACGAAGGATCATGCACACCGAATCTATCTCAGCAACAGTATCTATGCGGAAATTACACTACGGTTTTATCATAAAACGTTCCAACCATGGGAATGGACATATCCAGATTATCGTTCCCAATCTTACATTAATATATTTAATCATATTCGCACACTTTATCGGGAGCAGCTCAACTCATGAAAATATGTCTGTCGTCAATCAAAAAATACAATAAAAAACCTATCGGTTGTTCACATACACGACTAAAATTCTTTTTATTATTGTCTCTCAGTGTATTATTAATGCAGATAGGATTATCTATCAATGCACAAGCGAAAGAAAGTTCCCGTGTACGTGTGCGTGAACTTGGTATCCATATAGGGATATATCCTACAGGTGAACATAATGCTATTACCGATATTCCGGGTGTGAAAGTCGGACATGTTACATTGAACGAGGGAGACTCCATTCGTACAGGTGTTACTGCAGTCCTTCCACACGATGATATTTGGAGATCACGGTTATTTGGTGCTGGTTATACAATTCACGGAAACGGTGAAGCTACGGGTATTGCTCGAATCAACCAAGCAGGTTGGATTGAGTCACCAATTTTGCTGACAAATACGCTCAGTGTTGGGGCTGTACACGATGGAGTCGTCCGATATATTGTCAAAAGATATCCTGACAATAACATCGTGCTACCGATTGTGGCAGAGTGCTACGACGGTGGTTTGAATGACATCAGTGGACTGCACGTAACATCAGAACACGCAATTGAAGCGATTGAAAATGCAAAGTCTGGTCCGGTTGCAGAAGGGTGTGTCGGTGCAGGTACAGGTATGCGATGCTACGGTTTCAAAGCTGGAATCGGTACTGCCTCGCGAGTGCTACCAAATGACAGCGGCGGATGGAAAGTTGGAGTACTGGTAAATTCCAACGGTGGACGACGGCATCAACTACGTATTGATGGAGTACCTGTTGGCAAGGTTTTGGAAAACGATCAATTAAAACCGGGTAGGGATGGTTCTTTTATTATTGTAATTGCAACGGATGCACCGTTGACACACCGTCAGTTGAAACAGTTAGCAATTCGTGCAACACACGGGCTTGCACGTACGGGTACACCAAGTACAGACAGTAGTGGGGAGTTCGTCATTGCGTTTTCAACGGCAAATATTTTTCCACGTCGTACAGAGAACGGAACATTCCAGATTCAGATGGTCGTAAACAGTCGTTTAAGCTCTCTATTTCAGGCAGTTATGGAGGCAACTGAAGAGGCAGTCATTAATTCCATGACAATGGCAACCACAACAACTGGACGTAACAATCGAACCATGCATGCCATTCCATTGGATAAGTTAAAACAGATAATGAAACAGTATGGACGTTGATTCTGCAAGGAATCAATCTCCTATCAAATTCTGTAGTATGATAATTCAGTTTTCATGACTAACACACCACTGTTGACGAAACCGACACAAACCGCTATCATAAAACACACAAATATCAAACAGTATCGGGAGAAATCCTTATTTACGAAATACTTATCTTTTGTTTTGGGACATGGTTAACAGGTGTAAGCAAAGCAGGCTTCGGGGGTGGTATCGGTATGATAGTCGTACCACTATTTGCACAATTCCGTCCTGTTCGTAACCAAGTGCTTCCACTGATGGTTCTCCTTCTCATCTCAACCGATGTTATCTCTTTAGGACATTACTGGAAACAGTGGCATCAAAAAAGCATCTGGCGTTTGATCCCAGGGGCAATCATCGGTATCGTATTTGCAAGTTTTATCTTAAATGACATCTCTGATATTCATTTAAAGAAAACAATCGGAGGTATTGCTTGTCTATTTTCAGTATTAGAATTTCTTCGTCCCCGGATAATACGACGACTCAACCCGGATGTCCCTGATGAAGCACCAGCACTACAATTCAAAGCATGGCACGGTGTCCTATTAGGTATCCTCGGAGGTGTTTTTTCAACACTCGCGCACATGGCTGGACCGGTCATCGTCATGTATCTTCTACCGCAAAGATTAGGCAACCGTAAATTCGTAGCAACAACAACACTACTTTATTTCTGTATCAATCTTACAAAGATACCTGCCTATTACCAGCTCGGGTTATTTTCATTTGAAATCATTATTGAGGCATTGGTACTGCTCCCGTTTGTTGGACTCGGGGTACAAGCAGGAGTATATCTAAACAGCCGTTTTTCGGAACGCAACTTTTCCAGAATTGTACTTATCGTTCTGTTTGCAACTGGGATACATCTTCTGTTAACCTAATACGTATACAGTAAAAGTAGGTCTATAGTAGTGCAATTATGGTGATTTTTGACATAAATTAAACATTCACTCGTAGACTTGACTCAGGAAATGCTATTGATATTCATACCTTGGATTTGATAAGCCTTGGTTCAGACAACCTTATAACGGAGTAATAATTATGACATTAAAATGGGGTGTTCTTGGTGCGGGTAGCGTTGCACAACGACGTGCTATGCCTGCTATTCACAAAGCAACAAACGCAGAACTACACGCACTCTTCTCACGTGATGCAGCACGTGCCAAACAACTTGCAACAGAACATAACGCTACAAAAGCATACAGCAATATTGACAACTTACTTGACGACAGTGAACTTGATGCAATCTACGTCTCAACACCGGTTAATCTCCACTGCGAACAGGTCATTGCTGCCGCAGAACGCGGATTACATGTCCTTTGTGACAAACCGATGGCACTCACTCCACAGGAATGTGAGAGGATGATCGCCGCATGCAATGCAAACAACGTACATCTTCAAGTATGTTTCTTATTCCGATTTCACTCTTGCTTTCAACAAATCAAAACATGGATTGACGAAAATCGTCTCGGAAAAATAGTTCATGCAAGGATGCCTTTCCTAAAAAAATACCTATTGACAGCAGATGAATGGCGTGCACTACCCGACCAAGGTGGTGGTGGGTGTCTGATGGACTTGGGACCACACAGCGTTGATTTACTGCGTTATCTCATCGGTGAAGTAACAGAGGTATCGGCATTTTGTAACAGTGCAATCCATAATTATAAGGTTGAAGAAACTGGGGGGATTTTCGTACAGTTTCAGAACGGTGCACAAGGATTCACTGATCTCAGTTTCTCTGTTGCCCAGTGCGACATAGTCCTCGAAATCTACGGTACAGAAGGCACCGTGACTGTAATCAACGACGATGGATGGAAAATCCAAACATACTTTGACGGTGAAAAACAGGTTATCGCATCCCAATACGAAGACTTATACCAACATCAATTTGAGCATTTCGCAGAATGTATAAGCACTGGCGTTGCCCCGCTTGCAAGTGGTGATGATGGTCTGAGAGCAAATGTCATCTTAGATGCAGCCTACCAATCTGCACGTACTGACAAAGTAATTCATTGCTGATAACAGCAGATAAATTCTGCAGAATAATGCAATTATTCATCGTTAATATTTGTCAGTTTCCAAATTGTGTGCCAAAATGGCACACTTATTTTGCATACATCATAATGCGGGACAAATTGTCATAGATTTTACATATTGAAAATACTGTCAAACCCTCTAACTGTGTGTTACGTCTGGATTCTTCAAATTGGCATATATCTTGCTATATCTATACCATTACTGAAAAACTAAGTTCGGGTTTTTATGAATCTAAATAAAGCCCGGTATACGTTCAATTATTCATTAGGAGGAAATATTTAATATGGCACTTGTACCCCTTGGCGATCGTATCCTCGTGAGACGTTCTGAAGAGGATGAGCAGAAAACCAGTGGCGGGATCATTATTCCAGACACCGCTAAAGAGAAGCCTCAAGAAGGTGAGGTTGTTGCGGTCGGTAAAGGTCGTATACTTGATAGTGGCGAACGTCAAGCCGTTGATGTAGAAGTCGGTGATAAGGTCTTGTTCGCAAAATACGGCGGTACCGAAGTTACATACGATAATGTTGAATTTCTCATCTTGCGCGAAGATGATATCTTAGCCAAGGTTAACTAAATAAGTGAAGGAGTTATACACATGGCAGCAAAACAGTTAGCGTTTGATGAAGAAGCCCGGAATTCTATTAAACAAGGCGTTGACAAGTTAGCAGAAGCGGTCAAAGTCACCTTAGGTCCAAAGGGACGCAACGTTGTTCTTGATAAGAAATTCGGTGCTCCTACTATCACAAAAGATGGTGTGACGGTCGCAAAAGAAATTGAATTGGAAGATGCCTATGAAAATATGGGCGCACAGATGGTGAAAGAGGTTGCATCCAAAACCAGTGATGTCGCTGGTGATGGAACAACAACCGCAACCATTTTGGCACAATCCATTTATCGAGAAGGTTTGAAAAACGTCGCCGCTGGACACAATCCAATGGCACTTAAACGCGGTATTGAAAAAGCAGTTGCTACAGTCGTTAATGCTATTCAAGGACTCAGCAAAGAGGTTTCGGAGAAAACAGAAATCGCACAAGTCGCAGCTATCTCCGCAAATAACGATAATGCTATCGGTGACCTCATCGCAGATGCAATGGATAGAGTCGGAAAAGATGGTGTCATTACTGTTGAAGAAGCAAAGAGTCTTGATACGAACCTTGATGTCGTTGAAGGGATGCAGTTTGACAGAGGATACTTATCTCCCTATTTCGTGACAGATCCTGACCGGATGGAAGCCATCCTTGAAGACGCAGTGATCCTGATTCACGAAAAGAAAATCAGCACAATGAAAGACCTTGTCCCTGTTCTTGAACAGGTCGCACAACAAGGTAAACCGCTGCTGATTATCGCCGAAGACGTTGAAGGTGAAGCACTCGCAACGACCGTCGTTAATAAGATACGCGGAGCACTCCGTTGTGCCGCAGTCAAAGCACCAGGCTACGGTGATCGTCGGAAAGCTATGCTGGAAGACATCGCTGTCTTAACAAATGGACGCGTCATTTCGGAAGACCTCGGTATCAAACTTGAAAATGTTACCGCAAACGATCTCGGAACTGCTAAACGGATTGTTATTGACAAAGATAACACTACAGTTGTTGAAGGTGCGGGGACAACCGAAGCAATTCAAGGACGCATTGACCAAATCAGACGGCAAATTGAAGATACTTCCTCTGATTACGACCGCGAGAAATTGCAGGAACGTCTTGCGAAACTCGCTGGCGGTGTCGCTGTTATCAATGTCGGCGCAGCAACCGAAGTTGAAATGAAAGAGAAGAAAGCACGCGTTGAAGATGCAATGCACGCTACACGCGCCGCTGTTGAAGAAGGAGTCGTTGTCGGTGGTGGTGTCGCGCTTGTTAGAGCACAAACCGCACTCAGCGAACTCACGCTTGATGATGCTACCGAACAGGTTGGTGTTTCAATCGTCGCTCGTGCACTTGAAGATCCTCTCCGCCAGATCGCGAAAAACGCTGGCAAAGAAGACTCAGTTATTATCGCCAAAGTCAAAGACGATGGTGGAAATATTGGATACGATGCACGCGAAGAACGTTTCATTGACATGTTTGAAGCCGGTATCCCCGACCCAACAAAGGTCGTACGGGTTGCTCTTCAAAATGCAGCCAGTATTGCAGCATTAATGATTACCACTGAGACGCTTATCGCTGAAATTCCTGAGAAGGAAGCTCCAGCACCTCCAATGCCTCCAGGCGGTGACATGTACTAATCTCAGAGACTATCTCATAAATAGTAAAAAGAAATCGGGTGGATGATAAATCTATCCGATTTCTTTTTTATTCTATACACTGAACAAACTATAGGACTGGTCCTGGTTGAATCCTGTATTGAAACAATAATACTTTGAATTAGTTTAACAATTACGACACTAAATGCAAATCACATGCTCTTAATACATCCTTTACACTAATGGTATGCATACAAGGCGATGTCCCATCCGGTAAAGCTTGACAAGCATATTCAAATCCCAAATTGAGACATGGACTACACGGTAAATTTGACTCAAGATAGGTTGACTTTTCAGTCCAAGGACCCCACTGTTTTGAATTTGTCGGACCGTGAATAGCGACTATCGGTGTTCCTGCAGCAGCAGCAAGATGCATTGGACCGCAATTCCCGCAGACAACCAAATTTGCCCTTACAAACAGAGCAGCAAGTTGATTCACCTGTGTTTGACCAGCCAGAACAACTGTCTCACACTTTGTCCGTTCCGCAATCCACTCAGATACTGTAACCTCATTCGGTGCACCTGTTAAAACGATTCGTGCATTGTATTGTTCCGATAGTGTATCCGCCAACACCACATATTTTTCAAGAGACCATCTACGACGGGGTTCACCGCGTCTACCTGCTTCAGGATGAAGCACAATCAATAAGTCAGAAGGGTGGATATGTTTCTGTACTAACAAACTACGACACCATTCCTCTTCTATTTTATCTATCCAAGTATCAAGTTTCAAATCATCGGTATTGCAGCCTAATTCATGTGCAATGCTCAGAAAATTAAGCACTTCATGCTTTCCTGGGATATGTGGAACGGTATCGTTAAATAGATAGTGCCGATATTGATGTGCAGCAGTGAATCCGATAAGACGGGACGCACCAGTCCCGTATGCAAGAAGCACACTAAACCGAGACCAATGTTCCAGATCAATCACCCAGTCAAAATGCTCACGTCGAACGGTTTGAATTAGTTGGTATAGTGGAGAACGGAACAGAATCTTACGGTCAATGTAGGGACACCGTTCTAAGTATGATAGATTTGTAGGTGATGCTAAAAACGAAAGCTCTGTATTCGGATAACGACAACGTATGGCACGAACAGTGGGAATTGCCAAGATTGTGTCACCCAAAGCAGAGAGTTGTATAAATAATATCTTTTTCGGTTCATCTATAGAGTATACGGATGCACTTTGAGATTGAAATTCACGGTTTTGTGCTTCAACTTCTCTATCTAGAAAAGCTCTAATGTATTTGATGATGGACAACAATATGCAGATCGGAATACCGACAAATCTATCAAAGAATTTTAGAACTCTATTTGACTGCATTCAATCTGTTAAGGTGCGGTATCAACGTAACCGGATCATTCTATCTCCGCAATTTGTGTGGTGCTTTTAGCATATAATTCAGTCAAGTAACGCGTAGAATCTGTAGACATCACTGTCTGTTCTGGTTTTGAATATATTGCAAAATATCGTCTTTATCTATTTTGCGTACATTAAACTTTAAGTTCTTAAAAAACGGCACCAGATCGACACCCGCTGCTTGACTAATATAATAAACAATAAAACTGGTCGGCATTGATCCAGCCAATTTTTGATGTAGTTGGTCAGCCTCCATCAATTCAAAAACTTTGATGTAAAGTTCGTTTCCGAACCGTTTTCGAAGTTCTGACACAACGGTATATGCGTAACAATATCGCCAGTGTGTTAATGGCGTGGATTCTATATGTCCTCCCCAATTTTCTAATTCATTTATCCCGTTCAAATCAGTCTTCAAACTACCTTCAAGACTTTCAAATTTAGGGTGTCCAGTTCCTTTAGCATACTCCATTTGCATCAGCACAGCGACACCTTCGTTAAACCACGTAGGTAAGAAATAGATATTGGTAAACGCATGCGTTAATTCATGCACCCTGACTTCATGCTTTTCGTACATTGCCATAGGAAAATGCATAGTAATGCCAGTGACAGTTTTGATATTGTTACCATATTTATACTGAGTTCCAGTAACCGCAACTCGGTTTGTACCTCTATAGAGGTCATATAGGGTTACGTGAATTTTATGTTTCGGCTTAAAACCGTAAATTCTGTGCAATTCATCGTACAGACTTTCCATGTAGCTAAGGGCACTACCTGTAAATATCTCCCGTTCTTTTTCTTCATCAAATTTATCCTTCGCAAGCAAATCTTTCGAGAATGTCAATGTATAGTGCTCGCTTTCACCGTGAGGTTTACCTTCAAGTGGGTTTGCATCAACACCAATTTTTCCTTTTGACGCAGTAAGCATGAAGCGTTTTTCCACTCGCTTCTCATCGAGTCGTTTTTGTCTCTTCTCTCCTGCTTCTTGTAATGCAGCACATCCATACAAAAATGATCCAATTGCAACAAGAAATATAACTATATGTATTTTCACTGTCAAAGTATTTAGTAATCGGGTTCTATATTTCATCTTGTCTTTATATTCCTTTCTAAGAATCCCCATGTTTTAGCAGCGGGAGTATGTCAATAATTGTAATAGCCAACTATTATTAGATGTAAATGTCCTAATTACGGTAACGGTACTGCTTTTGTTTTGTCTCCAATCTTCCGCATTGTAATTTCCTGTTTCACTGTTGGGTCTGGTAACCCTGTTTCAGACAATCGTCGTTTCAAAAATTCATCCATCTCGTTCTTCAATTGCAGAACAACGTCCTCCGCTTCCTCAGCCAAGTTGTATATCTCATCTGGGTCATCTTCAAGATCATAGAGTTCAACATCGGGTTTATTGTAAACAGCAGGGGTGCCACCTGTCTCGACAATTAGTTTCCACTTTCGCGTCTGCCATCCACGTTTTTTCATCCAACCACATTCAGTCAGATAGATTGCATCACACGAACCGTCATTTGATCCATTGTTTATCAAAGATCGAAGGCTTGTTCCCTCCATTTTTTCACGGGTTGCCAGTGATGTCTTTGATGCATAATCCAAAATAGTGGGGGCAATATCCTTCAACGTCACAATCCCTTCGAGACGTTGTCCTTTTGGAATAATGTTGGGACAGTGTAGGAGCAGCGGAATATGACAATTTGTCTGATACAACCCGTGGTGGTCATACCAAAGTTCATGTTCGTCAAGTTCCTCACCGTGATCAGCTGTAATAACCAAAAGCGTCTCATTCATGAGGTCACAGTCGTGCAGATATTGAAAAAGTTGTGCTAAGGATGCATCCATATAGGCAATAGAAGCGTCATATTGCGAGTTCACATACCTACGGTCAGTCCATAACCGTTTTTTCTCAATATTGTCTGGGTCATCCGGATCTGGCTTACACATCCACTGACGAAAATAGTCTGTGAACGGTTCACAAGCATAAACGTCATCCATGCTCCGATTATTCGAATCACATTCGTCACCACTATAGAACATACGCTCAAACGGAAGTGGTGGTAAGTATGGTGTATGCGGGTCCCAATAATGAAGAAATGCAAACCACGGTTTATCCTGTGATTGCGCGAGGTCCAACAGTTCTATCGCTGTCTTATTTACTGCCTCTGCTTTTCGTGCATTTTGATAACGACTTTCCCAACTATAACCACGGTATTGATTATCTGGAAAACCGCGTTGAAACCAACGTCCCAAATTGTCAGCTGCCACAGTAAAATATCCCGCCTCACTAAGCAACTCTGGAAGTGTTTTGATGTTTTCAGCAAGGTCTATACGTCCACCTTGCGTGATAATTTGGTGTGTCAGCACATCTTTCCCGGTAAACATCGTCGTATGTGCCGGGTGAGTCGGGATATGTGGACTGATACAACTTTCAAAGAGAGTTGCATTTGCTGCAAGAGCATCAAGATGTGGTGTGGTTAGATGTTTGTTTCCATAACAACTCATACTCGACGCACGTAATGTATCTAATGAGAAAAGGATGATATTACGCAATATAGTCCTCCGGAGCGAATTTTTTATTCAAATGTAATGCTATATGGGAACTGAGGTAGACACTAATCGGCTGCAGCTGCATCAACTGCTGCTATCTGTGCGTTACGAATTGCATCTGCTAAATAGGTAATACCCTCAGGAACATCATCTACATGGCAATAAGCATACGCCAAACGTATTGCTTTCACAGGGTCACCGGCATAGTGAAATGCACTACCGTTACTATAGCCGACTCCTTTTGCAGATGCATACTCATTTAGCTTTTTCATATCGGTTGTTTCAGGAAGGTCAATCCACAAGAATAGACCACCACGCGGCTTTGTCCACGAGCATATATCACTGACATGTTCTTCAAGTGTGTCCACTACAGCCTTGCATTTAGCACCAACAGCAGCGTTCGTTTTTTCAAGATGTGCTTCAAGATGCTCCATAAAAAATTCTGCCACAATAGCACTTGCAAGCGCACTCGTACCACCATCCCATCGGTTCTGATGTATCATCCCGTAATAAGGTTGTTTTGCTACGAAGTAACCTTGTCTCACACCTGCACCCAGTATCTTTGAGAATGTCGCAATGAAGATAACCCGATTTGCTGTATCTAACTTAAAGAGTGATGCAGGAGTCGGATTCGGCACAAAATCGATATCTCCGTAACAGTCATCTTCAATGATGAGCGTGTCGTATTCCTCTGCAAGTTCGAGCATACGGTGCCGCCGTTCAAGGGACAAAATAGCACCAGTAGGGTTTTGGTGGTTGGAAGTGGTGTAAATGAGAGAAGGTGTGACATTTTGTCGCTTAAGTTCTTTTAACTTCTCCTCAAGCGCGTCCATATCCATGCCATCTATATAATCCATTGGGATACCGACAATATTTGCTTTGAGATGTCGCATAATACCGAGGGTACCACTGTAGGTATATTCCTCTGTTAATACCGTATCCCCAGGTTTAATGAATGTTCCCAACACCAATTCAAGTGCCTGCATTGAGCCGGAAGTAATTGAGGTATTATCTACTGGAAGTGGAACGCCTTCTCTACGTTCAAAACGCATTGATGCCAGTTCACGTAACCCGCGGTAGCCAGACTCACCCGGATAATTGACCAGTTGCCCTCCTAATTTACGTAGTGCCTTTGTACTTGCTTCAATCAACGCCTCGGTGGGAAATGTATAAGGGTCTGGTCTGCCTCCTGTAAACGCAAAATCTTTCATATAGGTCTCCTTGACTGATTTCAATTTAACATTATTATAACAACAGGTCAGAAAAATAACAACCAATTAACACGGTTAGCCAGAACCATTCAGTTTTCCAAATCCTATTATTTTCAATAATATTGTGAAATCCAAAAATATGTTCACACGCCTTGGTAGGTGCGGTTTCTAATCGCACTATTTACAAAGGTTCGGTTAGGAAACCGAACCTATCAAGTGTATAATACCATTTCTAACAAATAATATCTCTTTTTTGTAGCACAAACTTTATGAAGATTAAAAAATAAATTAGGTAATTCGGACCTAAACCCGATAGATGCGGTTTCCTAACCACACCATAAGCGTCAATTTAAGGAAATTCAGTGGTTAATTTTGGGAGTTAGTTAGTATCTCTGTCATCGGATGCAAAGTAGTAGGCACACTCCGTGTGCCGTATACCATAAGAGTTTTCAATGCAGATGTGGTATGGCGTATTCAAAAAGTTGTATGATGGACGGTACACGGAGTGTGCCTACTACCTTTAAATCCACACTAAATTGATGCCTATGGTGCGGTTTCCTAACCGCACTGGACGCTAAAAAGAACTAAAATTTACCCGATTAAATTCTTAATCTTCATTTAGTTTGTGTCCTGAAGGATTACAACCATAAAAACTGTAAATGAGACAATAAATTACAGAAATAGTATAAGTAATTACGAATTTTACTATAAGTCTTCCTTTGTAAAAGAACTCTCCGAATCGCGACCTTTTATCCCAAAAATCCTGGTTCAGACAACATCGTAGGGCGAGGTCACCTCGCCTGTCTTCAAGGTATTATTATCGTAGGTTGGAACCAGCAAAGCGACCTCTGACAATCCTCCGTTTTCCGCAATTCAGAAAGGAAAATCGACAATTGAATATCTCTGTACAATTTACCTTGATATTTCACAACGTTAATGAGATAATTATACATTACTAATACGTATTCATGTGATTGAACGCATAGACAAATATCAATAACCTTACTTTTATCCTATCAGAGGAAAAACTTACATCTCTGAATATCTGGGTGCGCGAAATGAAAGCCAAAGTTAGTAAGTCTATCCGCAGTGCCCTCCTTATTTCAATATGCATTCATGTTATTCTGGGTTTTGTTGTCATCGGTCTACATCAAAATGAACCGCGTTCGATTAGCGACATAACATACCTTGAAATCACCGAAGTGCATTCGCGACGTGCTTTACGACCTCTAAAACGAGACAAATTTATTCCACCCAAAATCACACCAATAACATATAAACAGATTGAGGTTAACGTCAAACCGTCGGCACCATCAGTCCCTACACCACAACCGATTGCGCACCGAAATCCTATCACCACGGACAGCGGTTTTTCACTTCCGACTTCTAACACTTTGGGAACTGGTAATTCAGTAATAGATTCTACAACCCCTACAGTCAATCAGGATATAGGAAATCAATCAAGCGTCGGAAAAATCATATCACCGCGTGTGCTTAGAAACACAAAACAGAAAACTTTCAAACCACCTATTGATAATGCACTTCCTCAGGTTAGTGATCTTCCGTTGCCACATGTAATTCTGGTAAAAATTGGACAGCACATCATAGCAAACCGTTCCAGTAATAATGTGGATATTACCTTTGTTATTGATGGCAGTGGTAGTATGAAAGATAACATCAATGCAGTCCGGAGTCATCTAAACCGTATGACAGAACTATTTGATGAAGCAGAAATAGATTTTACACTCGGTATCGTTGTGTTCCGTGATAAAATGTTTGGTATTGATTTTGAAATATTTCCACAAACCCGTTCTGTACCGCAAACCAAAAGACTCCTCGCACAAGTGAAGTGTCAAGGTGGAGAAAAGGCTTTGGATGCACTTATTCGTGCTGCTGACGAAGTTGATTTTAGGCAGAACTCTGATGTCCACTTCATTCTTATAACAGATGAATATGTTAGTGGAAACTATTCAGCGAAAGATGTATTGAACAAAATCAGGCGTGCCAAAATCAAAGTGGATGTCATTGGTCGAGATGAACCGTTCCAAAAATTCATTGCAAGTAGCACTGGGGGGTTATGGCTACCTATTTCAAGTTTAGGTGCACATTAAAATCACACAATGTTTCTTCAGCATTTTTCACAATCTCCGCAGCATGTAAATAGATCAACCTTCCCAAAATCCAACCGTCAGATACCCATAGTAACAAAAGATTTCTACGCAATAGGTGTGACCTTCCTTTTCCTTCTCGTTGGTGGATATGGTGCGATACACCATGAAATGTGGCGAGACGAAGTCCAAGCATGGCTACTCGCGAGGGACAGCACATCTATTATTGATCTTTTTGCTAATATGAAATATGAGGGACACCCCGCATTCTGGCACCTGTGCCTTATGCCCCTCACACGTATAAATGCATCTCCTATTATGATGCAAGTGTTTCATCTCTTAATTGCTGCTACAACGGTTTTCCTATTTACACGATATGCCCCGTTCAACAAAGTCCAAAAATTTCTTTTCTCCTTCGGATATTTCGCACTCTACGAATACGCTATTGTTGCCCGAAATTATGCTATTGGTATTCTATTAATTATAATCTTCTGTATACTCTATCGGGAACGTTATAAGCGATTTGTATGGATCGGTATCGTTCTAATTCTGCTTTCTCATACCAGCGTGCATGCATTAATTGTAACAATAGCCATCGGTTTAGGTCTCTTGTGTGAGTATCTCTATTTCTACTGCTGTAGGGAAGAAATACTTAACGCAAATAGACATCACATCTGGATCGGTTTTGTCCTCATCGGTTTTGGTATCGTAACTGCTGTGCTTCAACTCAACCCTCCTTCAGATACAGGCTTTGCAGTTGGATGGAACTTTAACTTTACTATTCAACGCATGAATAACATTGTCAGAATCATAACAAATGCTTTTCTTCCGTTCACAAGACATGCAAGAGGTTTTTGGGGTAGCAATCGACTTTATAGTTTTGAGTTTTTTCAATTAATTCGTTTGTCACTCTGTTATTTGATCATTTTCTGGTGTATTTTACGCTTCTTGAAACGTCCTACCACGCTTATCATGTATGTTACTGCCACCGTTGGACTTCTCGCGTTCTTCTATGTAAAATATGGTGGTAGTATCCGTCATCACGGGTTTCTATTTGCAACATTCATTCTGACGAGTTGGATTTACTACGATTGTCCTGAGATAAAACTACCAACAAACTTTATTAGTAATTTAGCACAACGATGTTTCAGTTTTGTTTTTACGTGCATTCTAATTATTCATTATCTCGGCGGTATCACTGCCATTGCAATGGAAAAACGGCACGTATTCTCTTACGGAAAAGAAACTGCCGAGTATATAAAACAACAAGACATGCAAGACCTGCCAATGGTAGGTGACACAGATTTTGCAGTCAGTACTGTTGTGGGATATTTAGAGAAGGATAAGGTTTACTATCCAAAGGGCTGCAGATTCGGTTCGTTTGTCAGATGGGATAAATTAAGAACACACGGTGTCTTTAACGAAGGTATCATCATTGATGCAAAAATGCTGAGCAAACGATATTCACAAGATGTTCTGATTATCATGAATCGTACATTCTCGGATGAGTTGAAAGAAAAATATCAACTCACACAGTTGGAATCTTTCACAGGTTCCACAATTGGCGATGAAGGATTTCACCTATATCTGATAAAATCTCCTTGATGAATTAAAACCACCTTCGATTAATTGCGATAGATGTAATGATGTGAATTAAAGAAATGCTTCATGTCTTTACACACAATTTGAACCTAAATATTCAAAACGCTCTTTTCTTATATGAACCAATAATTCCTTTGATTTCTATCCTATTGTATGGTACACTAAAACTATACAGACTATAATCGCATCAGTGTAATATAAATTGTGAATTCTACTGTATTTTACGATTTCATTGTCTATGAAAAATAAAGAAACAGAGGAACTATCATTTTTCGGTTTTCCGATTGAACAATTCCATGACCGAGGCACACGATGGCTGCTTGAAGATAGAGATAACGTTTGCGGTCTTTTAGAAATTGTATCCGAGAATTTGGTGTCACACATCGATTTTAGCCAACTCACACACATCAATAGAAGTTTTATCAGAGGAATTGTCGGAATTCATTCCAAATTTTGAGACACTGTTTCTGGGGGTAAAAGAGGCTAACCTAGCAAAGTTAACAAAGACCGATCATCCATTCGGCTGGTTATTAACGGTACTGCAAAAGGAATACGCAAGTAAAGATGATATAAGTAATGCGTTGAAGGAAGCAGTTACTCATATTAACATTCTTAATGAAAACGATAGTCTACAATGGAAACGGGCGATTTTCTATTTATACTTACTAATTATGAATCGTCGACCACCAGAAGAGCATGATGAGTTGAAAACAGTGGTTCAACAACAAATTCAAGGACCATCTCGTAGAGAGGAGGGTGAAAAAATGGCACAAACAATGGCAGATTACTTATTAGAACAAGGTGAGAAAAAAGGTGAAACCCGTGCGAAACGAGAGTCTATCCTTAAACTTATCCATCTAAAACATGACACTGTCCCCAAACAAGTAATCAACAAGATTACCTCAATGCGTAGCCTCTCTCGGCTTGATACACTCTTTGAGATAGTAGCAACCGCACAAACACTTGATGAAATTGATTGGGATAACCTAAATGGTAAAGATACACTAACTTCATAATTACAATTAAAACAAAGTTAAGATAATATCAATAATCATGAATTAATGTTGCAATTTAGGTTACACTAAAACTGAAGTCTTTACCTGATTCAAAAATAATCAGAAGAGAATCCCTAATTGTAAAAATAATTACGTTGCCAGGTGTAATTTACAATATCCCAAAAGATATCAAAGGTGAAGATTAGGTGAACGTAATACGTGTAAGCTCACCCATCATCATCCTCACGTGAGACAACCTCCACATCCTCAACAGATCCCGTTTCAAGTACATTCTGCTTAGAAGTTTTCAGCGCATGTGTCAACTGTTCTAATGCCGATACAAGAACATCTGCATCACCACTGAATGAAAGTTGTTCAGGAGCATCCAACGCAACCGTCAGCCTTTCTAAAACAGCAACAAGCTGCGGGGCAGACATATTCTCCTCCTCCTGTTTCTCAGATTGTAACTTGTGTATTCCATCCAATGTCATTAACAGTGAATTCGTCAATATTTGCAACTCTTTCGCAGGTAACTTTTCATCTTCAATTACCGAATTGATTTTCGCTGTATGCTTGGCTAACATCAAAACATGTTCCACTGAAGACGTAAACGCTACATTGTTAATCTCTTTTTTATATTCCTCACGGGCTTCACGCCATATATTTCCATATTTCTGCTCAGGCCAACGCGCCGTACCAGGTTTCAAATACGACAAACTATGAATCAATTTCTTCCGAAGTATATCCACGCCTAACGCATCATCTCGTGCTAAACGGTTCAGTGTATAATCTTCATTCATCAATTCCCAAGCAGCTTCACTCGTAGACATACCACGGGCATGACATCGCACAACAAACGATCTATGTTCATCAATTACAAAATACTGCACCCAATGTTTCAATTCATCTCGCATCACATCTTCAATGAACTCCATTCCTGCATCACCTATCTGTTGATTATCATCATCAACAGATTGAGACACACAGGCAACCGAATAACGAAATACACGTTTGACAACTGCATCTGCAAGTTCATATCCACTTAATCTCTTACTTTTAAACAACTCACTCAAATCTGAATGTAAATCCTTCTGCAAATCAACTACTTTCCGTTCTGATTCATTATCATGATTAGAGAAACCGTTAGTTTGGGTAATTTTAACTTTTCCATCGACCATCATTTTCCTCCACAATTACGATTTACATAAAAACCTTACAAAATTTTTTAAGACAAAGTTTTACAACACTTTAGCATTTCCAACTTTATTCTCAAACCTACAAGTCATATAAATTGTCTAACAAAAGAAAATTTATATATTATGACATAATAGACTTTGATTTATTCCTTTATGTTAATTATATCACATAATATTACTCTATGCAAATTTTTATTTATCTGACTGTTGGGTGTGTATAGTATTTCAACGATATTTAAAAATCTATATTCGTTATCGCTTAGACCAAAAATTAAAATGTATGAAAATAGCCTGCAAAATACCGTATGTTTTTTGTCATCAAATTGCATTTCAGTACATTTTGCACAATGCTGTCTGATCAAATAGAACTGGGTTAAAACGACAACAAAAACCTACAATATTCTCTCTGGTAAAATTATCCGAATTTTCAGAGTCATTCCTGACTAAATAAGTCATAATAAGCCTATAAACCCAACATCAATAACAATTCGTAGCACATTATAAATTCGTCTCATTTAACGCCTGACTCTGAAAACTCTGAATCTTTAGCATGTTTTATAGATAGAATATTTACTATCAACTAACCTTTTTTACAAAGTGAATTATCCGATGAAATATCAGAAAAATGTATCTTTGTAACACAAACATTACACACACTTCTATACCATAATTTTCACTTGACATAACCCGCAACAGGTGTTAAGATTTAATAAGACTTTACTTTGACGATAGAATTATGGAGTAATGACTAAGGCATGTCAAAACCGAAAAGAAAACGCAAAAATAAACAACCTGAAGACATAAACGAAATACCGCGTTTAGCGAAAACAAAACCCTTACAACTTCGTTATTATGGTGATCCTGTTCTCCGTAAAAGAGCAGAACCGGTTCAGGAGGTTACCGAAGTAGAAGTCAAACTTGCTGATGATATGTTAATGACGTTGTATGATACCGGTAACGGTATTGGACTCGCAGCGACACAGGTAGGGATTTTAAAAAGATTTCTCATTGTAGATATAGGTGACACTGATGAGGAAACATTTGAACCGTTGTTGTTATTTAATCCGGAAATATTGAGTTATGAAGGGGAATCCGTTGCTGAGGAAGGTTGTTTGAGTATCCCTGATATCCGAGCAGATGTGAAACGACCAGAGAAGATCATCGTTAAAGCAATGAACCTAAAAGGTGAAGAAATTGGGATTGAAACGGATGGACTTATTGCCCGTGTGCTTCAGCACGAAATTGACCATCTTAACGGCACACTTTTTATTGATAGAATTAGCGGCTTGAAGAGACAACTACTCAGGGGTGATTTGAAGAAAATCCAACAAACCGAACACCCTATATAGATCGTAAGGATGCGAACAGATGTTACCGATACCATTACAAACAAAAATAGATCAACTTTATGACTGTCTGCGTGGCTACCATAAGGTTATTGTTGCATTTTCAGGTGGTGTAGACAGCACATTTCTCGCAGAAGCTGCGCAAAACGCGTTAGGTGAAAATGCCCTTGCTGTTACTGCTATCTCTGATTCCTATCCTATCCGCGAGATGAAAGCAGCACAGGATATTGCCAAACAGATTGGTATCCGTTTTGAAACGGTCAACACAGAAGAGTTAGAACAGGAAGGATACGCGAGCAATCCTACGAACAGATGTTTCTTTTGCAAATCGGAATTGTTTGATAAACTACGTCCGATAGCAGATAAATACGATGTGGGAACAATCGTTTACGGTGCAATTCCTGATGATGTAGGGGATCATCGTCCCGGCATGGATGCTGCAAAACAGATGGGAATCAAAGCCCCTTTAATTGATGTTGACCTAACAAAAGCAGAAATACGTGAGGTTTCAAAAGCGTGGGATCTACCGACATGGGATAAACCCGCATTCGCTTGCCTATCCTCACGGTTTCCTTACGGTATGCGTATCACCCGTGAATTGCTACGTCAGGTGGATGCTGCAGAACAATTCCTCTACGATTTAGGTATACGTCAATTCCGTGTTCGCCATCACGGAGACCTTGCCCGTATTGAACTTGAAGCTGAGGAAATATCTCGGTTGCAGCAGAAAGAAAGACGTAGTCAAATCAGCGAACACTTTAAATCACTCGGATACGCACACGTCACACTTGATCTGCAAGGGTATCGCTCTGGTAGTCTAAATGAAGGGATAACAAAAATCATCACAGGAACATAAATAAAATGGATTCAACTCGAGCGGCTTACACTATAAGTAAGATTTTGTACGCTGAACCGAGTCCTGTTGATCCGATTGAATTCCTACCATTTACAGATATTCTCATTATCGTCGCTGTATTATTCGGTACTGTGGGTTGTGTGGTAATTCTTCGTATTCTATACAGAAAGTGGAAAAGCAGAATTTATAGACGCAATCCATCTGACATATTACCTGCACAAAAAAAGAATATGACGGATTACGATAAGCGGATACTTGCAGATAAAATCAATGAGAGCAGAAGAGATAACATCAAGAAAAGTTTCGTTGGCACAGTCAGTTCTAAGGGTATGATATTCGCCACAATCGGCTTGATTCTGTTAGTATTGCTTTGGTTTACGCACATTATATTAGAAAGATTTCATAAATAGCAAGTTTGTGACAAAAGGTTAACAACGTAGCGTGAGTTCGGTAGATGAGATTATATGTAACGCAAAATTCAGATTGTGCTACAGTGAACAGCACCTACCGTTGTTTCGGTGTAAAATACAAAGCATATACATTAAATCGTTTTCAGAACTCACGTTAAAGTAATAATTATAGATATGTCCAACCAACAAACACAACCTTTGATTGGCATGGAGACCTTCAATTGGAAAAAATGGGATGCATGTACTCATTGCGGTCTCTGCCTACCTACTTGTCCAACTTACCGAGAATTAGGATTAGAAACCGATTCCCCCAGAGGACGATTGTATCTTATGGGGAGTGCATTCAAATCGCATGATGCCACGCCACTCAATGAAGATTGGGCAGAATACATTTACCGATGCTTGGATTGCAGAGCATGTGAAACCGCTTGTCCATCCGGTGTCCATTTCGGTGAACTTCTCGAACAGGCACGCGCAATATATGAACAAAACGCACACAGATCAACAAACCACAGATTCTGGAGTAACCTCGTTTTCAAACAAATACTACCGAACAAAGCAAGGTTAGACCTAATCTTTGAACTGATGTGGCTTTACCAAAAACTTGGTATTAGATGGTTAGTCCAGAAATCCGGGATACTCAAGTTAATGGGTCAACTCGGTCAGATGGAGTCGTTATTACCCAAAATACCACCCCCTCATCTCAAATATACTATACAGGACATCACACCAGCAGTAGGTGAGACTCGATATCGCGTAGGTTTTATTCCTGGTTGTATCATGAACCAAATGTTTACGGAAACCAATTTGGCAACGATCCGTGTATTAACAGAAAATGGATGTGAAGTTGTTACACCGCGTAAACAGACCTGCTGTGGTGCGTTGCACCTACACAACGGTTCACGTGATCTTGCCTCAGACCTTGCAAAACAGAACATTGATGCGTTTGAGGACGAACAATTAGACGCAATTATCATTAACTCCGCGGGGTGTGGTGCGACACTCAAGGAATATGAGGCACTACTTGAAAACGATAATGTTTACGCAGAGAAAGCGGAGCATTTCAGCAATAAAATGCGAGACATCAGTGAGTTCTTAGCTGAAATTGAGATGATACCTCCACAAGGTGAGATCCCGCAACGTGTTACATACGATGAGCCGTGCCATCTATTACATGGACAACGCGTGAAAACACAACCTCGGAAAGTCTTGCAAACAATACCAGGACTTGAACTAATTGAGTTGACAGAATCGGAGTGGTGTTGTGGTAGCGCGGGTATCTATAATATTACACAACCTGAACTTTCACAGGAGATACTTGAACGGAAAATGGAACACATTGCTGAAACCGATGCGGATATTGTTGCCACAGGTAACCCCGGATGCTTACTTCAGATTCAACTCGGAATCAAGAAGCATAATTTAGATATGAAAGCAATACATCCTGTAACACTCTTAGACTATGCTTATCGCGGTATTGCCCCAGAAGATTGGGAGGAATAGAATCGTAGGTTGAAGGTAAGAATCATTGTTCAAATATCAGATATTGTAATCTCTACCCGATTTACCTTAATAAAAACGTGACATCTTTAGGCAATTATGGTAACATTGATATATGGTTTTATCAAATGTTGACATTGAAAAATATATACGCGAAGGGAAAATTAAAATTACTCCTGATCCAGATTTTGATACACAGTTAGGAAGTTGTTCAATTGATTTCAGGTTGGGCAATACCTTTCGCGTTTTTGAGCATAGTAAATATCCATTTATTGATTTAAAGACAAAGGTTGACGCTGATGATCTGATGCGGAAAGTGGAGGTGCCTGATGGTGAGGCATTCACGATGCAACCGGGTGAGTTTGTTCTTGCAGCAACCCACGAAAAACTGGAATTAGCGGACGACGTAATGGCACGGCTTGAAGGCAGAAGCAGTGTCGGCAGACTCGGAATTATTGTCCACAGTACCGCTGGTCTATTCGATCCTGGTTGGGTTGGGAACGCTACATTAGAATTAGGTAATCTCGGACGGATGCCTGTTTTACTCTATCCGGGTATGCGAATTTGTGCTTTTACTTTTGAACAACTATCATCGCCATCAAGTATGCCTTATCGTCTGAAACCTGCGAATAAATATGCCGGTCAAGATGGACCTGAAACCAGTCGTTTTGCTGAAGATGTAGAATTAAAACAAGAGAATGAATCCTAATTCTGCTGAAAATTTGGGCAATTTTATGCCTAATAATTTAGCATATCTTGTCGCGCATTCTTGTATTTTTCTTTATAAACATTCTTTTACCGAAGGTATTATTACTATACTAAACTTTATACGCTGTGTGATTCTGTTGTCATCACGGAGTGCGTTTAATTGCCGAGTTCAGCAAAACATATACAATTGGCATAGACTTTGCATAGTTTAACCAAAGGATTCTTGTGAAACATAGTTATGCGCTCAATATGATAACACATCACGAGTTATAATTACTATATTTGATTCATTAGGAGGAAATGCGAATGACACCAAGTGAGGTGGTTGCACTTGCAAAAGAAAAGAATATTAAAATAGTTGACCTAAAATTCATGGACCTACCAGGGATGTGGCAACATTTCTCTATTATGGTTGATGAATTGAACGAGGACTTGTTCACAGATGGCATCGGTTTTGATGGGTCAAGTATTCGTGGTTTTCAGGCGATTAATGAGAGTGATATGTTGCTTTTTCCAGACCCAGCAACAGCCCTGGTTGATCCTGTCTGCCAAATACCGACGTTGAGTATTACCTGTAATATTAAAGATCCAATAACTTTAGAGAATTACACTCGTGACGTGCGGCATATTGCGCAGAAAGCGGAGGCTTATCTTCAATCCACAGGAATAGCTGATATAAGTTATTGGGGTCCTGAAGCTGAGTTCTATCTTCTCAACGATATACGGTATAGTCAGACCCAAAATTCTGGATTTTATCACGTTGATTCCGTTGAGGGAAGTTGGAATTCTGGTCGAGAAGAGAATCCGAACCTTGGTTATAAACCTCGCTATAAAGAGGGATACTTCCCCGTTCCACCGTCAGACACGCTTCAAGATATCCGTTCAGAGATCTGCTTAAAGCTTATTGAATCTGGCATTGATGTAGAAGTACATCACCACGAGGTAGGCACAGCAGGACAAGGTGAAATTGACATTCGCTATGACACGTTAACCACTGTTGGCGATAAAATTGCTTTGTATAAATATATTGTTAAGAATGTTGCGCGTTCACATAACCTTGTGGCGACTTTCATGCCAAAACCGCTTTTCCAAGACAACGGTTCAGGAATGCACGTGCACACAAGTTTATGGAAAGACGGAAAGAACGTCTTTTTTGATCCACAAGGCTACTCGCTTTTGAGTGAGACAGCACTTTATTACATCGGTGGTTTACTTGCACATGCCCGGTCATTATGTGCGATCATTGCTCCGACAACCAATTCCTATAAACGGTTAGTCCCCGGCTATGAAGCACCGGTTAATATCGCTTACTCACAGAGAAATCGTAGTGCTTGTGTTCGTATTCCCGTGTATTCCAAGAGTGAAAAGGCTAAGCGAGTTGAGTTCCGGACACCTGATCCATCTTGTAACCCATATCTTGCATTTAGTGCGTTGATGATGGCTGGTCTTGACGGAATTCAGAACAGAATTCATCCTGGTGATCCGCTGGATAAAGACCTCTATGATCTTGAACCTGAGGAACTTGATGAGATTGAATCCACGCCAGTATCACTTGGAGACGCTCTTGATGCACTTGAGGATGACCACGAATATCTCCTCAAAGGCGATGTGTTTACAGAAGATGTCCTTGATGTCTGGATCGATTATAAGCGTGAAAATGAGGTAGATGCAGTTAATATGCGTCCTCATCCGTATGAGTTCTTCCTCTATCACGATATATAGGACATGATTATTGTGTTGTAAGAACCCCGTTGCAAGGCATCACATAAGCGCGTGCGTTGAAATGGTGATACGCGTGAATTGGCTCGTAGTTTATCTGTTTAATTTGCAGGACGGGGTTCTACAGCACATTAACTCAATATGCTTCGTAATGAAACGTGTTTAAGTTGATGCCTTAATTCTTATGTAAAAACGGATTACATATCCGTTAACAAAACAACCTTGTGGCTAATTAAGGCGAATCTCTGGATCCGCCAAGACAATCCTATCCAATTTGCGTAGGTATTAGGAGAAAATCCAATGATAAAATTAGAGTGTATTATTCGCCCCTTCAAACTGGAGGAAGTCAAAGAAGCTCTCAGCAATGTTGGTGTCCGGGGAATGACTGTCAGTGAAGTCCGCGGATTCGGACGTAGCCGTGGGCATACGGAACTCTATCGTGGTAGTGAATATACGATTGAGTTTGTGCCGAAGTTGAAACTTGAAATCGTCGTCGCGGAAGAAAATGTTGATAAAGTCGCTGAGGCAGTCCAGCAGGCAGCATCTACAGGTAAGATCGGGGATGGAAAGATCTTTATCATACCGATTGACGAAACAATCCGTATCCGAACAGGAGAAAAAGGTCCCGCCGCAATATAATTCCTATTTCTGTTGAATATATCATTAGTAGGGACAGGTATTTATACCTGTCCTTTCTGTTTTTGATTGTTATCACAAAACGTTGACAGTTGATCAATTCATTGTGTCTTTATATTCAACATTATAGTAGGAGTTTCAAATTGCCATCAAGTTACCTAAATAGACTAATAACGTTGTAGGTCATGATCAATTTCGCTTGCCCACTTGTCTATCCCACCGACTACGCTGAGTACAGACTTGAATCCGAGTTGTTGTAGAAGACATGCTGCATCAAGACTCCGCATGCCGTGATGACAATATACGATGATCTCATCTACCGGTGTGAGTTCTCGAAACCTTCTCGGTAATTCACCGAGTGGAATAGATACTGCCCGTTCAATGTGTACCAGTTCATATTCCCATTTTTCTCGAACATCAAGCAAAACAAAGTCTCTACCAGTCTCTATCATATATTTCAGTTCATGGGGATGAATGGTATAATCTTCTGGATCAAATGGTAATATTGCTTCTTCTACACTGGGTGCCGCTCGTGGTATTGCTTTGTCTCGTGAGCTAATTGTGGCTGATTCGTAGATTCTATGCAGCAGTTCTTTAATACGCTTAAACATGTCTAGTTCTCATCTAAATAGGATTTACGCGATTGTTACGAATTCTCAAAAAATTATGACTAAAATGTCGTAATTTTCAAGAGAATTGTGGGTTTCAAGTGTGGTTACAAAGCGCGCCTACCGTTTTGTGCATAAGTCCCGCTAAAATAAAAAACATATACTCCTAAAATGTAATCGTCATGCCCAACGTGGGAACAATTGGAAATTGTGGTTCCTCTTCAATAGTACATTCAACAATCGCACCTGTTTCCTCATCTAACACTTCACTGAATGCATATTGGTCTACATTGGTGTGATTATACAAGTTTAAAATTTGGAAATACCATGTGAGGGTCCATCGTTTGTACGGACTTCGTTTTGTAATCCGAAAATTAAGACTGTGATAAGGTGGTAGTCGGTCAGAATGCGTTTCCCCGAACTGTCGGTTGCATGCGGTCCCATCATCTATAAGTTCGTGAATCAAGGGTGTTCTTGGGTCACCTGTGTGAAAACGCCAACTGACATACAGATGCCACGTTGAAGTTATCTGCTGGCTACTACTTAAAAAAATAGAATGTCGCCTGTCGTATTGCCGATAGATGGTGGTGTTTCCCGAAATTTCTTCTGCAATTCCATAAGCGTAGCCGAGTCCCCACGTCAACCTTGATGAAACGGCTTGTGTTGCGAAGACATCAAATCCTGTTGCCTCTGCGGATTTAGGGGAGGTAAAAATCTGTGTTTGCCGCCCAAATTCTCTAAGTCTACCTACGAGATTGTCAAATGTCTTGTAGTAACCTTCCAATTTGATAAGGAAATTGTTCCGGCTATATTCACCACCAAGAATGTAATGTGTAGACTGCTCCGCCAATCCAACAGTTTGAATACCGTCCTCAACTGGTACTGACATTAGATCAACGGGTTGATGATAGATGCCCCAAGCACCTCGAAACACTAAATTCTCCTTCGGACGCACTGCAATTGCAACACGTGGTCCAATCTCATAGTTTTGAACATCTGGTCTTCTATAGTTTTGAACGACATAACGACCACCTACGTTGACAGCAAGTTTCGGATGAATTTGCCATTCATCTTGCAAGAAGAATTTGATGTCGTTCCCATTGTCGTCAATATCTGCCATTATATGCTTGTAATTATTTATACCTGCTATACGTTCCGAAACATCGTATTCATATTGTGCAGTCAACCAACGCCATTCAATACCACTTCGAATGGTGTGTTTCTCAAATACATTTGCTGTTAATTCCGCTTTTGTACCGATAAATCTGAAATCTCTATTGTCAAAATTAGTCTCTCTTGTTGTTCTTTCTTGACTTGATGTTCCGGCAAATAGATAAATATCTGTCCAATGCGAAGTGCCAAATGTATGTCTCCATTTTAACCAAGCGGTAGTATTATCATATTGGGAATCCAAATTGTTATCCACGTCCTCTATACGTATCCTATTCTTATCCCAACCGTACAAGCCGTTGAACGTGAGTGTATCCGCATCTGTCAACTGATACACAAGTTTTCCATAGACATCAGCGTATTGTGGCTTGTATTTCTCATCTATATCCATGAGTGTGAGAATGATGTCCACATATCCTCTGCGTGCTGACAGCAGCCACCCTCCTTTTTCAGTTAGGGGACCCTCCACCATAGCGGTTGCGTTGATAAGGTCAAGTCCGAAATTTGCAGAGACCTTTTCAGTATTTGGCATCTTTGTAGAGATGTCAAAAACCCCTGACATTTTTTGACCATATTCTGCTGGGAATCCGCCCATCAACAAATCCGAACGTTGGATTAAACCCAGTCCAACTAATGAAACAGCTCCCCCGAAATCTTGCAGATGATACGGATTATAAAGTTCCATACCATCTAATCTAACGGCGACACCATCCTTTTCTCCGCCCCGTACACTGAAACGTGCACTGTAGTCGCTTGCGATGACACCGGGGAAGACATGACCAGATCGCATTATATCATTGTCAATTAAGGGAAACCTTTCAATCTCCTGTTTTGAGAGTGAGATTTGCGGGGTTGCCCCATCATAGATAGTAAATCGTCCAGGAGTGACAATAATTTTCTCAAGTTCTACCGGTTTTTGGACATCCTGTGCATGAACCCAAAGAATACTTGAAATAAGAAAAAAAAGTATGTGGAAAATGAGAAACTTGAGGGTGGACATTTTATATCCCAAGGCAGTGATTTACAAATCATGGGTATTATATCATTCTATGTGAAGAATGTCAATATTATAGAATTGATATCCCAGAACCATTCAGTTTTCTATAGATAACAATATCTTCTATAGATGTAGAGATGGTATTCAAGCATGTTGCCTATTACCTTTAAATCAACACTAAATTGACACCTATGGGTAGGGCAGCAGCGGCACCCAACCTACAATATAAACGCTTCGTAACACGTATCTACTTAGAAATCTTAAAACTGAATAGTCCTGTTCATTACCGTTGTCCTATTGTCAAATGTCAACACCTTATGCTAAAATACGTTCAAGTGTAGATAACTGACTTCTAAGTTGGAGGATTATATGAAAATTGATAAAATCGAGTCGTTTTTTATCGGTAACGGATATGTGGTTAGAATCTGGACAGATACGGGATTAAGTGGTGTTGGACAGACTGCATGTTGGGGATATCCAGAAGCGGTAGATAAGATTGTCAATACCTTTGAGAAATATCTCATTGGACAAAACCCGTTACGTATTGAACATCATTGGCAATATCTCTACAGAATGGGTCCCTTTAAAGGCACCGCATTGAGTGGGGCTATAAGTGCAGTAGACATTGCCTTGTGGGATATCAAGGGGAAACATTTTGATGTACCTGTTTGGGAGTTGTTGGGTGGTAATTGTCGAGATAAAATTCGGTTGCACCTACTTGGCGGAGGTGGCACGCCAGAAACAATGTTTGAGGCAGCAAAAGCTGCTGCTGCGGAAGGTTTTACTGCTCTCAAGTTTGATCCGTTGGTAGGGAATTTTCAGGATATGGCAGTAGACAGATTGGTGAAAACAGCACGCGACATCGTTGCAGCTGCCCGAGAAGGTGGTGGACCTGATCTCGACCTTATTGTTGAAGTGCATCGTAAACTGACACCGATGAACAGTATAGTACTGGAGTCTGCATTAGCACCTTTTAATCTATATTTTATTGAAGACCCAATTCAGATAGATACGATAACAACACAAGCCGAATTAGCGAAACGGATGACAACGCCTCTTGCATTAGGTGAACGTAATGTTAGCATCTGGGAGTTTCGTGAGCTATTGGAAGTAGGTGGTCCGCAATATGTCCGTCCAGATGTCGGCTTAGCAGGCGGGTTGACACATTGTAAGAAGATTGCTGCGATTGCAGAATCGTATCATAGCGCGGTTGTCACGCACAACTTTTTGGGTCCACTGATTACTGCTGCGTCTCTACATTTAGATGCAAGTATACCGAACTTTGTAACACAAGAATATACCAAAGGTGATGAATCAGATGCTTTTGCTGTTTACAAAGTTGCATATCAACGTGAAGGTGGTTACATTCCAATACCGGAAGTTCCCGGTTTAGGTGTCGAACTTGATGATAGTCTTATAGAGGAGACACCGTTTCGTCCTATGAATACTGGCTCAACACCGTTGCGTGAGGATGGGTCAGTTGCGTATGCCGTATAAGTCATAAAATTGTAGCATAAAGACAAACAGAAAACAGTTTCTAAATCAGAGGAGTTTGAGATGAATGCTGATGAGAAATATCTATTTGATCTGAACGGTTATATTATCATAAAAGATGTATTGTCACCTGAAGAGGTAGCATTAGCAAACGAGGCAATTGACAAACATAGTGAACAGATGCGTTTGCGTCCACGTGAACAGACACTTGATGGTGGGTCAGAAGAATTGAGAGGAGAACAGGGTAGAGGGGAACTCGGAGGGATGCTCGGATGGGAGGAACCGTGGTGTAACCCTTTCCGTCACATGCTCGCGCACCCGACACTTGTTCCATACCTTAATATCATTTTGGGTAAAGGGTTCCGAATGGATCATCATATGTTCCTACTATCTATGGACAAAGGTGCGGAAGGTTTTATTTTTCACGGATCATCCGGTCCTGGGTTTGATCCTAATCAATACTACATTTTCCGTGATGGACGGATGCATAACGGTTTGACTGTGGTTACTTTTCAACTCACCGATGTGCCACCCGGTGCTGGTGGTCTTATTGTGATACCGGGAAGTCATAAAAGCAATTTTCCATGTCCACAAGAGATGCGTCTTTACCAGAAACACCAGGAGCACATCCGTCAACTCGTTTGTAATGCTGGTGATGTGATTATTTTCTCTGAAGCAACAACACATGGAACGCTTCCGTGGACAGCAGACCATCCGAGACGTTCAATTTTGACACGTTACACTGCAGGTAATATGGCTTATGTTCCTGCTTATGAGATACCTGAATGGGCAAATGAAAGACAACGAGCAGTAATGGAGCCTCCGTATCATTCCCGATTAAATCGTCCAATGTTGGATGCGTAACATGAAATGGTAGGTTTACAATTCTGTAGGAGTAATCTCTGAAGCACGACCAAACATAATGATAGTCGGGAATCGGAGTTCCTCCTACTATTTTATTATAAGGAATACAATAATGTCATCATCAACAAGTGCTATTTTTGGACTGATTTTTTTAGGTTTGGCGAATGCTTCAGTTTTTTTGATGTTTAAACTATGGGGATACCCCTTTAATAAGGAAACACATAAGAGTGAAGCCCCGCGATCATTGACGATTTTGCATCGCTGCCTCGGTTATGCTTATGCATTACTCTATATTTTTATGATGTGGCACATGGTTCCCCGCTTATGGAGTTATCAGGTTGAATTACCTCCGCGTACTGTCGCACATTTAATGCTCGGCATTACCATCGGAGTGTTGATTTTGGTGAAGGTAGCCATCCTTCGGTTTTTTCGACATTTTGAGGAATCAATGCCTTATATCGGAGTATCTTTACTAATATGTACTTATCTTTTGATTGGGTTGTCAGTGCCATTTTCATTTCATGAAACTATCCTAAGCTCTCAAACACGTGCATTTAGTGAGGAAGGGATCGCGAGGACACGCAAGTTGTTAGATACCGCAGAGTTACCAACGGAAGCACCACTTGATCAACTCGCTTCAAAACGAAAACTACGGGAAGGACAACATGTTTTACAACGTAAATGTGTTGTCTGTCATGATTTACGCACAATTCTTGCTAAACCGCGCACACCACCAGATTGGGTGCGGTTAGTTCATCGCATGGCAATAAAACCTGTTATTGGTGAACCGATCACCGAACAAGAGGAATGGAGTGTATCAACATATCTGATTGCAATTACTCCCGATATCAAGACCGCAGTAAAACAGCAACGACAAGAGAAAATGCGGACAGATGAAGCAAAAGCTGCTATTGAAATTGCATCTACTGTAATGGAGGATGGTCCGATAAATGTAGGCTCTGCGGTTAATTACAATGAAACTGAGGCAAAAGCATTATTTGAGAATAAATGCTCACAATGCCACCCTTTTGAAGACGTAATAGATTATCCACCTACATTCAAAGAGGAAACAGTTGAGATCATAAATCGAATGATTGATATTGGTCTCTATCTTGAAGAGGAAGAGATTGAGACGATTGCCCGTTATATTAACGAAAATATACTTGAAGAATAATCAGTACGGAACATAAAGATATATTATGAGGATAAAATGAAAACCTTTACACTTACAACAGAACAGCGAATTGAAAGACCTCTTGCTGAGGTATTTTCATTTTTTTCTGATGCACATAACCTTACAGAAATTACACCACCATGGCTTGATTTTGTGGTGTTAACACCGCGTCCGATTGAAATGGAAGTCGGAACACTTATAGATTATCGCTTGAAACTCCGTGGCATTCCTGTTCGATGGCAGAGCGAGATAACAGAATGGGACCCTCCGCATTTTTTCGCTGATAAACAACGTAGGGGTCCCTATCGATGCTGGATTCACCAGCACAAGTTCGTTGAATCGAATGGTGCGACACTTGTACAGGACGAGGTGGAATATGCTGTGTTGGGAGGACAATTGATTAATAAACTATTTGTTCGTCCTGATATAGAGAAGATTTTTGAATATAGATCGTCTAAACTGCAGGAATTGTTGAAATAGCTGTGGGTTGTACCTATACAATCTTAGGTAAATATGTGCTGACCGTTACTGCAAGATTATTTTTCTTTATATTCAGAACGGTCAGTGTTCCCACCATATTTTAGTGCATAAACCATCAGGTTTGTCATAAACCGATATACATCAGTGGAGCGACGATTACGAAGTGCTGTTCTGGATTCTATTTCCGCTGTCTCCATTGCACAGAGATAATCTTTTCTATTGAAAATAACCCCTAACCGGTTAGTGGTTCGTAGGACACCTTTTGTATCTTTGTAGGTTAGGTTAGGTGATTTCCTTGCACCTGGTGTGCGTGGCACATATATGCCACGTTGGAATTTATATTTTGTTGGACGTGCTTTATTTTCGCTTTCCCAAAATACTTCACCACCTTCAGGTGGTTTATCCAGTTGGTAGAAGATATTGTATATTTCGTGATCATGTGGAAGTTTCTCTAAGGCATACTCAGGAAATATCATATACAGTTCCCGTTCAATCAATCCAGAGAAACCTGCTTTCAAACCGCAATCATCAAAGAATAGGGTGCCGCCTCTTTCAAGTACATATCTTCGCAGTGCAGCACGTTCCTCGTCTGAGAAACCTTCTTTCCTTTTTTCACCGCGCATCAGGTTTCGGTTGGTTGTCATTTCCTTTTCATGTCCAGTCATAATAATGAGCGGCGCGTTCATTATTTCTTCGTCAGTCATTCTTAGAGCACCACCTGCGAAACTCATATCAGCACGTACTGGCGTGTTTTCTTTAAGCCACTTAATCAGAGATGGAATTGCAGTCGGGTCTTGCCACCAATCACTGAGTGAATGCTTTAGTCGAATTACACGTATATGTGCCTGTAGGTCTGAACCTGTTCCTTTTATGATACCACCTAATTTATCACCAATTTCATCTTGCAGTGTTGGCAGCCTACCGTATCCTTCACCTAAATCGGCATATCCCGAACCTGTCCCTGTACCTTTTGTAAAATTACCAATTCCTGAACTTCCTTTCCCACGAGGGGCAATTCCTGCTGAACCGCTACTGCCTTTACTTCTTACGGATGAGACACTTTCAATAGGACCATCACCTCCACTCAATTTTGGTCCATCAAGTTCAGAACTGTTCAATATGCTTTCTGGTGATGGAGCCAGTCTTGTAACATTTTGTATCATGGATGGGGCATCTAAAGGTATTTCATTCTGAACAGGAGTAACAGGGTTAACAGGTGTAGGGACTCTTTCCGAACTTGATATACCTTTGACACCGGTTGTTGCAATTTTTCGTTCCACATTTGGTAACGGTTTTGGTCTTGGTTTTGGTATATCTTTCCTAATCTGCCGTTGGTCTAATGATGTGTTCACAAAGTCCACATACATTCTATCTTCGCTTTCAAGTATGAGAGGTTTTAACAACCATATTCCTAACACAATAATAGCAACGCAATGAACGATAAATGATATTAATAATGCTTGGATCTGTCGCTTTTTTCTATTTACTCTTCGGATTTCATTTGCCATTTTTTTCTCCTGATAGGTATGGTGAAGCGTGCTAAAATATATACGAATAAGATGTATTTAACTTTATACAGAACGACAAGGTTTTGAATTGTTTGAGTTCTTTTACCGTATTTTAAGTGAGTTTGATATAAAACTTGTAGATTAGGTTGAGGCGCGAAACTGAACTTTTCTTGCTTGATGACGAACTACATGTTGGGTTTCGTTCCTCGACCCAATCTACAATCTCATTCATTTCTGTTATACCGAACTCACGTTATTTTAACATAATACTATCATACTATTCAAAATGAGATTATTGACAATGATTTTATTTAAAGGTTGGTAAGCGCATCTGCGTAACAACTATAGGTTGCGTCATCGAAGAGAACAAACTGAATATTGGTGGGAACTGTTACACCACTTTCTGCTAAGTTCCGAATTGTTTGAAGTGCTTCAGCGGCTGCTTTTTCTGTTGGATAGCCGTAGACACCTGTACTGATTGATGGAAATGCAATTGATTTTACGTCATTTTCTACAGCTAACTGAAGGCTTTCTTTGTAACAACTTGAGAGTAGGGCAGCCTCACCTGAATTGCCTCCGTGCCACACAGGACCGACGGTGTGGATGATGTATTGTGCGGGTAAATTTCCTCCGGTGGTAATAACCGCTTTGCCAGTTGGACAACCTCCTTGCTGTGCTCGGATAACGTCGCATGCCTTGGTAACAGCATCACCACCAGCACGACGAATTGCACCATCAACGCCACCCCCTCCGATGAGTTTTTCGTTTGCTGCATTTACAACAGCATCAACTTCTGCTTTTGTTATATCACCTTGGATGAGTTCTATAGTAGTTTGTTCCAATTGTTTCTGCATGAGGATTGCTCCTTACTTGTATCCTGTAATGTTAGTATCTACGTTGTATGAATCCAGCACGTGTCATATCATTCATAACTACAGTATCAACTGCAGCATCTGTGCGTATACGGAGATAGCCGACACCTTTCCTTGTGCAAAAGCGTTGTAAGTTATCACAGAATTCTTTTTGACGATTTAGATATTGTGTGATCGTTTCTTCGTTAATCGTGATTTCCTTTGTCTCACCGGTTTCAACGTCTTCCAACTGCCAATCTCCAGTAGGCGGCGGATCAGTTTCTCCAATGCTTTGAATGTGAATAAACATCAATGCATATCCACGACCTAATAACGAATTAATACCTTCTGAGTATCCTTCCGAGTCCAAGAAGTCGCTGAGTATGATTACAACTCCGGCTTGTGGTTGGTAAGTAGCCAAATGCTTAAAAGATTCTGTCAAACGGGTAGTACCACTTGTCTCAATAGACATTAGTGCCTTTTGTAAACGCGGGAATTGTGATTTACCGTAAGTAGATGGTAAAGCTGGATATAGACGATCCGCTATTGTATATAACGATACCCGATCAGAATTTACCAATGAAATATAACCTAACGATGCAGCGAGTTGTTTTGAAAAATTCAACTTTGTTGGTTCACCAAACTGCATTGAGTTGCTTGTATCAATTAGAATAGAGATCGGTAATTCTTCATCCGCTTGGAACAACTTGATAAACAACTTTTCGGAACGTGCATAGATATTCCAGTCCAGATATCTGAGATCGTCTCCATGTTCGTAGAGACGGTAATCTGAAAATTCTACACCTGAACCACGATTGAGACTTCTGCGGTCACCTTTGAATTTCCCACGAAACGGCTGTGTACAACGAATGCGGAATTGCTCAAGTTGTGTGAGAAATTCAGGATTTAGCATGATATTATTTCAAAATCAACATCTTCCGAGTTGCATTGAATTTTCCTGCTGTTAAGGTGTAGAAGTAGATTCCACTTGCAACAGGTTCACCTACTTCATCTTTACCATCCCAATGTGCTGCACGTTGTCGTGTCTTATATACTCCTTCGGACTGATGCCCTAATGGTAATATACGCACGACTGTGCCGGTTGCAGAATGGATCGTTAAAGTAACATCTGATGAATCCGCGAGTTGATAAGGTATCCAAGTCTCAGGATTGAACGGATTTGGAAAATTTGCGAACAGTTCAGTTTTCTTTGCTGGTATCTTTGTTGGTTTTTCTGACACCAGAGACTGATAGATTTTCTCCAAATTCGAAATACCTTTTTGAAATTCTATTGAACCATCGTATTCTGTCCAAGCAAGTGTTATCCATTCTTGAACTAATGCAGGAGAAAGTGGTGCAGCAGGGACATTCTTTAACTGTTCGTCTATATGTTGTGCTACACTGATGAGATCTCTGATGTCAACAACTTCATCGTTATTTATATCAACAGGTGAACCACCGGGTTTGAGAACTCCAAATGACCGTGCTACCTGGATCATATCAAGGATATCCACTTTTCCGTCACCATTTACATCTGCTGGATGTTGTTCTGGTATATGATAATTCGGAAGACGTACATTGAATTCTGCAGCGGGATCAAGTCCAAAAAAGCCTGACCACCAACCCTTACCCTCGTAGATGGCAACTAACATGATGTTATCCCCTTTTTTTAGTACAACACCAACAGTATCTTGATAATCGTCAGCGTCTCGATCTACAGCATTTTTATGTACTAATTCACCGTTTAGCCATACCTTTACAGCATCACCGCTACCAATATACATAGTTGAAGGTTGTTCCCTCGGAGAATCCAAAATGATTGAACCGTATGCCACATGATGATTTATATCATCTATTCCAAGTCCTATCTCGTTTACAAGTTCATTGATGTTATTGCCTCCGCTTCGTGGGAGTCTACCAATTTTCCACCTCTTTTTCCCAACGGAATCACCTTCAACGGCACCTTGAGTTGCAATCATATCTTCAGTTACTTTGCCACCACTTGCTTGTTCCAGAAAATCTGTGTCAGAATCTGCCGCTTCTGACCCGGATAGTTCTCCAGTTGGGGCAATCACCCATAGCCAGGGACCTCTTATTTTTGGAGCATCGACTATGAATCCTGGATTGTTGTTGCGTAAGATAATTGCTCCTCTACGAATTGCAGCATTCAAAGGTAAAAAATCCAATATATCATTATTATCAAGATTGACAAATGTCAAATTATGCAATGCGGCAAGCGGGGTAACATCTGATATCTCGTTCTGATTTAAGCTCAAACGTCTCAATCCTGTTAAAGTTTCTAATGGTTCTATGTCTTTAATATCGTTATTTGCAAGATGCAATTCTCTCAAACCTATTAATCCCTTTAACGGAGTCAGATCTGATATTTCTCCGTTATTCATAGTAATAAACTGTAGTTTAGGTAAGCTTGCCAAAGCTGTGAAGTCTAATATACGGGTATCTGAGGAACGAAAAATTCTCAGGCTGATTAATTTGTCCAGTGGCGATAGATCAGCAGAGGGGTTGTTGTTCATTGTTACTTCTTCGAGTCTTACTAAACCAGAGAGTGGAGATAGGTCGTTAATCACATTATTCGAGATGTTTAGAACTTCCAAATTTATTAAACCAAATAAAGGTTTGAGATTAGATATGGAATTATTATCTATCGTTAGAACTTCCAAAGTGATTTTACTATCAAGAGGTGAAATATCAATAATAGCATTTCCTCCCAAATGAACTTCAGCCAGTTGGTTCAATTCTGTCAGTTCCGATAGATCATTAATCACATTATTACGAAGATCAAGATCTTGCAGGTTTGTAGCAAATGCAAGTCCTGTTAGATCTGTAATCTCTCTATCACGTGCTTCAAGGTTCACTAAGGTTTCCATATCTTCCTTAGTAATCACAACACCTTGTTGTTTGTTGAGTGTATCAGCAATTGCGTCTCTCAAATTCGGGTCAGGTATGTTAACGGTTTGTGCAGATGTAACCAACGGAATGGTGAAAAGCACCACCCAAAATGTAAATATACATGTCAATAATTTCATTCGTAGCATGCATCTTCTCCTGTTATAGAATAGGCGCGCTTTAGCAGCGCGCCCTGAAATTATTTCATTAGTAACATTTTACGGGTAGCAGTGAAATCCCCCGCTGTGAATGTATAGAAATAGATACCACTCGCAACAGATTCACCAATATCGTTTTTGCCGTTCCAATAGACTGCACGACCACGACTCTGGTAAATACCAGTTGTCTGATGTCCTAACATCAACGTCCGGACCACTATTCCGTTCGCAGCATAGATAGTCAAAGTAACATCCGCGGGTTCAGCAAGATGGTACGGTATCCAAGTTTCTGGATTGAATGGATTCGGATAGTTCGTCAACAACTTTGTTTTCTTTGGTACTGTGATGCTCTCCAAAAGTTTTTGGAGATTTGCTATGCCTTGCTTGAAAGCAATAGAACCGTCATCTTCAACCTGTGCCTCTTGTATCCATGTCTGTATCATTGCGGGTGTTAGTTCCTCACTACCTGAAACGACAGATGCAGGAGCAGATGCAGATGATTCACCAAAGTTCTGTGCCACAGTGATCAGGTCCAGGATGTTTATTTCACCATCTCCGTTTACGTCAGCATGCGAATTCACAGACGCATCAGAACCTATGGCTTGACCAACAATAATTAGATCCAAAACATTAATTTTTCCATCCTGATTTAAATCCCACGGCGGTCTGGTAGGTTCCTCACCTTCCACAGTAATTATATATTCTGGTGGAATAGAAGGAATAGGGTTACCGAAACCAGAACCTGCCAGAAAGTTTTCCAGTGTTAATAGACACTCTCCGGGACCGATAACAGTGAAATTCACTGAGTACAACGTGCCTTTACCATTGACCCCACTGGAAAATCGTGTTACCTTAATACCAGTGATTTTTCCGTTTTCGTTATCAATTGTACCGCCACTAAAATGGGTTTCTGTGTCCTCTGACTTCAAGAAATCACCTTCACTTACCTCAACTGCTTCAAGCACGTCAGGATTAAACACAAGGTCCGCTTGCCAACCGGTTAAATTTCGCACGTTTTCTGTTTTCAATTCCAAAGTAAACGTATCCCCAACTTCAAAACTCGTAGCATCTGTGTCAAACAAGAATCTGGTGCCCGCACGGAATAAATCATATTCAGCGTCGAGTGCAAAACCAAAATGACCGCTAAAACTACCATGTCCGTGATTGTCAAGGGCAACTAACAATACATTTTGACCTTGTTCCAACGTGACAGTGAAAAAATCTTCAAAATCGTTTGCACCACGGTTAACGAAGGCTTGGTGAACCAACTCACCGTTAAGCCAGACCTTGACAGAGTCGCTGCTGCCAACGAACATTGATGTCTGCTGTTCCCGAGGAGAATCTATGATGACAGAACCGTAAACGATATGGTCATATATTTCTTCTCCTGTTCCCCAACCGAGTGATTCCGTCATTTCATTGATGTTATTTCCGCCGAATCCGAGGGAGTGCCATGTCCATGTGCTTTCCCCGACAGCTTTTCCTGCTATCGGACCATTGGTAGAAACCTTTATTTCCGTCGCTGCACCACCAGTTGCACGTGCAAGAAAATCTGTTCGTGAATCTAATCGTGTTCCTGGAACTATTGCCCATAACCACGGTCCGTTTATCTTTGGACCGCCAGTTGGGAACCCGGGATTCCCAACCATTCGCACAAATGTGTTATCGGATAAACTATCTAAAGATGTAAAGTCGGATATGGCATTGTTGCGAAGATCTAAACGTTCTAAGTTACTTAACTTGTTGAGCGGTGATACATCTGATATTACATTATTTTCAAGGTACAAGACATTCAATCTTGTTAACCCTGCAAGCGGTGATATATCTGAAATCAAATTAGCATCAAGATTCAGGATTGTCAAATTTGTAAGATTTTGTAATGGGGTTAGATCTGTGATGGCGTTGTTTACTAATTCTAACCATTCCAACTGCGTTAATTCTGATATTTCGGAAAGGTCAGAAATAGTGCAACCATGAATTTCCAAACGTCTTAAATGTTTCAATTCTTTTAAGGCGGGCATATCAGTGATATTTCTATCGTTTCCGTATTCTATCCACCTAAGTCTTGGCAATGATGACAACGTAGAGAAATCTGACACAGGTGTTCGCCAAGCATCAATCCTCTCTAAACTTGTTAAGTCCGCAAGCGGCGACACATCGGTTACAGGATTACCTGAAATACCTACACCCTGCAATTTAGTTAATTTCCCCAATGGTGATAAATCAGTTATCTGATTCTGCTCAAGTCCTAACCAATCCACTCTGGTTAAGTTTTCCAGAGGGGTAATGTCTGTTATCTGATTTCCCCGTAATTTGATATTGTTCAGTCGAGTTAGATTCCGCAATGGAGATAAATCTATGATGGAATTGCGACGAAATTCTATCCGTTCAAGTTGGGTGGCAAATTCAAGTCCCCTTAAATCACCAATCTCTTGATCATCCGCTACAATAATCCTCAACCTTTCCATATCTGCTGGTGTAATTGTAGCATCGGGTGCCATGTTGAGGGTCCGTTTAATTGCGCTACTGAGGTTCGGGTCAGGGATTAAGACTATACCTCCAGGACCTGGTTCTGGACCTGGTGGTAATGGGTCTACGATGGTGTCATCATACAGCGTAGAAACCACATCTTGGAAGCCTACTGTCCACGCATCCCGCTGCATCTGTCCGTTCTCACCTACAAGTTGTATCAACCCTAAACTTTGTAAAGGTGAACTATTATTTATCTTATCAAGGAAGTCCGTTTTTTCCAAACCGACCGCTGCTGCTGCATGCACTGCATCAACCGGTTTTTGAAACACTTCATAGAATCGATGCACAGGTTCGATATCCTTAATGTCCCCTCCTGTCTTTTCAAGTGCTACTCTATAACGTTCAGCATCCTCATCTACAAGCATATCTATCACCGATTTTTCCACATATAGACGTAGTGCATGTGCTTTGTCGTAAGGTGGATTATCAGTCTCCTCAATTATTGCACGCACACCATCTTTAAAATCCTGTTTCATACCTTCAGTGTGGCACCCAATGCATGAAAGTCCGTTGCGAACGGCTGGATCGCTCGCAGCAGGATTTGAAACAATTTCTGTTGGTGCGACATCAAGTCTGTTACCATTTGCATCTACAAGAAAGTAAGCCTGTAAACCGTTTGGCAGGTTGAAAATAATTTCGCCACCATCATGGGTAAAATTAAGTGGATAGTTAAAGATATTTTGCGTGCCTACACTTCCTGCGAAGTCATAACTTTTCCAATATGCTCCGTGATCGGATATGTGACGTTCGATGACTCTATTGTGTCGTGAAACGCCAGAATCGTTGAACCCCGCACGCCAAACGCGAATACCGGGTGCTGTCACTAAATTCGCAGCAACATCCACATTAAGTTCTGCCTCCAATGCGCGATCGGTCTCAGGGAATCCAAGGATATCGTTGTAAAGCGGTGGTAAAGAGGCAGTCGCAAGGAACCAATCCACATGCACAAACGGCACATTACACTCCATCGCTTCACGCAAATTTGTAAGTTTTCTAAGGGTTCCTGTTTCTGTTTCTAAATTAAAATTAAGGCTATAAGGAAATGCTTCTTCAATCTGTGTCCACCGATTAATTCCTTGTTCCCATTGGTAGCGGCGTAGATCAATGTAATAGATTGTTTCTTCTGGATCAATCGGTTCAGGATTGAAGATATCACGTCCCCAAGAAAGACTGTTCACCAGTTTTGAGAGTGCATTCCTATAGTCAACGAGTGTCTCAGGAAGTACCCCCGCATTGTAAAGATGTGTTATAGTAAAATACCGAGCATAAGGACGGTCAAATGGGGCAAGTGTGTCCAGATGTTGCTGTATAGAATCAAGAATTGCATCAGTTGTGACGAAACTACGGTCTAATTCAGGAACGATATTCCAATCTGGTGCCCCTGCCAAAATCCATTGACGTATTGTCTCAATTTGCTCTTGTGGCAACGGATCACTGTTGAATGGCATTTGGAGACCGTTTTCGGTAGGTCCAAGTAAGCGTTTATAGAGTTCAGAATTAAGCGGATCTCCCGGAATAACGTGCCCATCATTGATTACCGCAGGATATTCCATAAGAAGTTGCTCAGTGTAGGAACCCCCTTCCCCGTGACAATCATTACAGCTATTCTCAAAGATAGCATACGCTTCTTGTGCAATATTCTGTGCCTCTACATTTTGATAGCTTAATAATAACAATAATAGACAGTTGACTATGATGACATTCTTCAAAATTTTCATTTTATTTCCTTTATAATGTTCAGATACATATACCTTAAGTTGATACCTACCGTTACTTACAATAGCCATATTAAGACAACAATAATAAAATGTCAAATACACTAATGCTTTTGTCTAAATATATTATATTTCAAATGTTTCTATAGGTCAATGAAATTAAAAAAGATATTTTCATTTTTTTTATAGCAATTGAGTTATCAATTACAATAATAACATTGGTAGAAGTAGTCTCCTACTTGGACATCGTTGAATAGTCCTGTTAACTTACTTACTTACTTTTTTATTAACATTTTCCTTGTAGCGGAGAAATTCCCAGCTGTTAGTGTATAGAAATACACACCACTTACGACGCGCTCACTATGCATATTTAGACCATCCCAATATGCCGCACGGTCGCGACGAATATATCGTCCTGCCGTGCGCAAACCCAAATCTAACGTTCTTACTATCTGTCCGTTTGCGGCATAAATCGTTATCTGCACATCCGAATCCGATGCTAACTGATAAGGTATCCATGTTTCTGGATTAAACGGGTTTGGATAATTCGCCAATAATTCTGTTTGATATGTATATATTGCTGGTGCGGCACGTCCTTCCAATGCTGCAAGAACTATCCGGATATCGTCACCATCAACCTTGCCATCACCATTTAGATCGGCTTTCGGATTAAATGATTCCGCTCCAAAGTTTATTGCCACAATAACAAGATCTATTACATTCACGACACCGTCGTCGTTGACATCTGCATCATTTGGGTCGTGTTCAGTTTCTACAGGTGACATGGGTGGGTCAAGTTCTGTATCATCTTTGGTAATGGTAGACGATGATGTTCCTACAAGCAATTTGGCATCGCCGAGAACCGCAGAATCACACCATCCTTTGTCCTCTATTGGGTCAACACTTATTTGCATTTCTTTTGCATCAATAGGTATATTGAATGACACTTTTACAGCCTCAGCATCTTCACCAGTAAGTTGTGGTGATGTATAAACATTATGTCCATCAATGTCGAAACTGAATATTACGCTACCACCAAGTGTACACCCTTTTAAGTTATTACCTATCTGTGCATCTTGTTCGTCTGCCGTCCCCAGATACGCTTCAAAACTGGTGTAATCTGCACCAGTTAGGTCGTATACAAGAATAGCCTTGCGATGGTCATTACCCGGTACCATGCAGAGCCCACGCTGAAATCGTTGTCCTCCCACTACAAGTGGGTTGCCATCTGGTGTCTGATTTTCTGTCAGTTCATTATTTCGGTAGTGCGACCACTCCGCGCGATCGTTTTTCGGGTTAAGTCCAAACTCATTTGGAATAGGTTGATCGCCATTGATAAATGATAAATATACAATGCGTTGATCAGTTGTGTTATTCGTTATAGTCGTCTCCTCTACAGTCTGTAAGGTCCAATCAGAGTTTTTTACATAGCCATGTTTATCAAACACACGGATAGAGATTTTATTTGATTTCACTGCTGTTGCACCTTCGGGCATCGTGAATTCAACATTAGTCGTGGTTGTATCCTCGTATTGTTTGCAGTGCTGTACCCCCGCTGGTTCACCTGCTAATACATGAAGTATAAACTGAATTTGGTAAATGCCGTCTGGATCAGTTACTTTGAATTCGAGTTTTAAGTCTTTCTCGTTAGAAATGTATGTTAACGGTGTTAGCATCTCAATTGTTGCTGTTGTATTCGGTGTATTTGTGTGTGTAGAAAAATGTCTGTTAACGTTTAGAACGGACGCAGCACAAGTCGAAATTTCTGTTCTGTTTTGTCCATATGACATCATATAGGACTCACTTCTGAAATCATGCACTAAATTGAAAGCGTGACCTAACTCATGCGCAATTGTCATTGCGCCTTGGTCGCCTTCCACACATGCACCTGTTGCTGGCACTAATATCATCCCGCCATCAAATTGACCTAATCCACAGAAACCTTCAATGAGTTCTGACCTTGTATCAAGAAACACAACATAGATGTCTGATCGAATATCGTAGCCAGCCGATATTTCTTGATAAACCTTTTCAAATGTATCAGTGAGATAGTATTCGTTGTTATATATTCCTGGTTGTATCCATTGCACAACTTGCCCGTGTGTGTTCACACTTAGATCAAATGTCTTTCTGCCGAACCCATGTTTCTCCATTTCGTCAGCATAAAATGTATGAATCTTTCGCATTTGTGTGTCTAATATCGGTGGCAAATCCCACTGAATTGTTCGGTCATTTGGGACAAAGTAAACAACTTTCACTTGACGCTCGGCGAATGCACTAATAGAAAATAAGACAAACACAATATAGGCTATAATATACATCCGCATATTGATACCTCGTCTATGATGAATATGATCATTGTCTGAATTTAGATAGTAAACTCTCTGTTTTTGCATCTGTCAAATCCGGGTAAGTCTTAAGCAATTCCCTTTTTGTTATTTGAGTAAACAATCTTGTTCCCGTTATTCTTTGAACACGTATGGATTATATTCTAAGAGCAGTGCTACCTTATTGTAAAACATACAATAAGACTCATTATAGTAAAGTGCAAACCCCGTTGCTATCTCTTTCTCACGTCCCTATAAAGTATATATTATTAGAATTTTGGTTTTATCAAAAAGAATCCGTTAGTCACTATCGGACTGATGGATTTCTTGCGTTTTAGCAAGGGTTCTCATTCCCTAATCTATTCTTTTTATTCTTGCCCACGTCAGAACTAATTTTGATTTTGCGTCAACAGATCTGGGTTCGTCTTTTTCTGTTTCATCAGTTTCCTTCTCTTCTTCAGGTTCGTCGGGTTCAATTGTTTTTAGTTTTGCATTGGCTATTATGTAATGATCGCAAACTCCGTTATCACCTGCATCATTCATCTCTATCACAAATTCCTTTGTATTTTCTGGGATGTTGAATGTGATGTGTTTATTTTGTGCTTGCGCCCATCTGATTATTCCTGATCGGTATATTTCTACGTCATCTGCCTTACATATCATTTCTACGGATGCGATATTTCCGCAAGGATTTGGCAAGTAAAAATAGGCATCAAATACTTTGTGATCAATATCTGTTAATGTTAAATCGTATATAAACTCACCTTCAACATGTACGTAAAACCAATGTTTCCATTGACCAACAAAAGGCATATTCCAAACATTAGCAAATCCTTGATGTGGTCTCGGAGGGACGTTTTCATTAGGTTTTCTCTCCCAATAGTGTTTCCATCCGCCCCAATCCCAACCCCAATCTATTTGTGGGTTTATAGGTGTAAGTGCGTTTGGACTGTCGTATTCGAGTGTTAGATATGTAAAATCTAAATCTTTCTTTTCTGTGCCTGTGAGTTCATATTCCTTTGTCGTTTTATGACCGTTGATGTCTACGACGTGTATCCATATATGCGTTCTTTGAGACTTTATCGCATCGTCGGGCATATCAAACGTTATCTCTGCTATTAATTTATTAGAAATTGATTGACAACTGGCGATTCCTGCCATCCTATCTGGTGTTGAGTATTCTAAAAATACTTGATTTATTTTGTCTGGATCACTTGCCTTAAATTTAAGTTTATGTTCCCTATGGTTTATAGTGTAGAACTTTGGCGTTAACATCTCAATCTGTCCTTTGGTATTTTCATGCGTGTGGACTTCGTTTAAGAAATGACTAACAGACAAAAGCATTGCTGAACATTCCGAAAATTGTGTCCGTTGCGGTCCTCCCTTTGCCATGATATATTTAACGTCACGGAAATCGTGGTTTAGATTTAGGGCATGTCCCAATTCATGTGCAATCAAATTCACAACGTCATCTTCTCTTACACAATTACCTGTCGAGGGAATGAAAACC
>JAJEAG010000027.1 GCA_022824265.1 Candidatus Poribacteria bacterium
TTCAAGCGTATTCCACTTGTGTAATTTTTACTATTCTGGTATAATAATACGCACTGAAGTTCGGACAACAAATCGCTTGCGATATTTTGACTTAGGATAACCAAAATATGTTCTCAATTCTTCCGTTGTCGGAATACCGAATAAGATACTTTTAACATCCTTCGCAACTTTCGATAAGTTTATTTGATCCGACCTTACGTGATTAATGATGTCAAATTCAAATTCATTAGTCATTGTATTCTTTCCCTTGCATTGATTATCAATGCTGTATAGCTGATGAGAAATCTTATCTTGTTGTAATGTATTTTCTCATCAGCTGTTTTTTTTACTGTGATTACCATTTTACTATGTGGTAATTTTATAACAAAAATATGGGTTTTGTCAATTAAAAATCAAGATAAATCATTGCATTCACTTCCTACGACATGCTATACTCTCCAGCAAGATCGATCCGCAGGAACCCTTCAATAAATAAACCGATAATTTAAATATAACAATAGTTAGATGTCCAAAACTACTCATTGCGTATAATTATACTATTGTTTGGACATTTTTGAAACTGATCGTATAGTATGTTGTGAAAACGCCCCAAATTTAATCAAGTTGGAATTTATACACCTTTCGCTCCGCTGGAGCTAAGGAGATGAGTTGAAACCGATTTCAACTCATAATTTATAGTATCATAAAACATTCACATCATCAAGTACTTGAATTGTTGAACTGTTGCTTTATAGTGAGTGATAAGATATAATATGAAAAAATTACCTCAGAACAGATACCATAATAAAACATTTTTTATGACAGATAATTATACCCGATGAATTGAAAGGATTAAAATGAACACATCTTCAAGTTACGACGAATTACAGACTCATGTCCGCGACCTTAAAACTCCTACAATAGAGACTTGGGAGAATAAATATAACGATAGAAATTATACAATTGAAATTACCAATTTGGAATTTTCTGCTGTCTGTCCAAAAACAGGGTTACCTGATTATGCTACAATCTGTATAACTTATATTCCGGATATGCATTGCGTTGAACTCAAGTCTTTAAAGGAGTATTTTGTATTCTTTAGAGATGTTGGGATCTTTCATGAACATGTTGTCAATAAAGTCCTTGAGGATTTTGTGAATGCATGTCAACCGAGATCTGCGGAAGTAACCGGTGATTTCAACATTCGCGGTGGAATGAAGACGGTCGTCAGTGCAAGTTATAAGAGAGAATAAAGCAAGCACAAACTGAATTCTAATCGAATTTAATTTAGAAAATTGGGACTGAACGTCCAATTCGAGCAGATTCGTAAAGTGCATCAAAAATTTTCGCAACTTTCAACACCTCTTCTGCTGGAACAGGAGAAGGTAAATCCTTTCTTATAGCAGTATGAAACGACTCAAACTCACCAGGTAATCCTTTGAGCAATTCTGGCTCATGATTTACCATCTCGTCCTTCTTATCAAGATATATCTGAAGCGGTTCATAAGTTGCCCCTGCTTGGTCTCCCATGAAAAAAGTTCCACCGATATTTTGAATATGTGATGCCCATGCTGTTTCTAAGGTTACTGTTAATTCACCTTCAAACTTAATAGTTCCCATAGCAAAATCTTCCACTTCAAAATCCTCTGGGTTCCACTTACCCCAGGGATTGATAACATCAGCTCTATCACCAAATTTCTTGGCAGTCATTCCAAATGCTTCAATAGGATTAGGACAGCCTATCATCCATAGTAGAACATCAAGAATATGTACACCGATATCAATGAGTGGACCACCACCAGCAATGGCTTTACTTAAAAAAGAAGGTGATGCTGGGACCCCGCGTCGTCGCATTGCCATAGCACGTGCATAGTATACATCACCAAAAAAACCTTCATCGTGGAGTTTTCTGAGTGTCCGTGCACCAGCACTGAATCTTGATTGTAACCCGATTTGTAACACTTTCCCACTTGCTTTTTGTGCATCTACCATTGCCTGTCCATCTATGGCGTTTGCTGCAATAGGTTTCTCACATATAACATGTTTTCCAGCATTAAGTGCAGCAATAGTCGGTCCAGCATGAAAGTTGTTGGGTGTGCATACACTGACTGCATCCAGTTCATCCATCTCAACCATCTTTTCATAATCAGTAAAGACATTCGGTATGTCATGTTTTTTAGCAAAAGCTTTTGCACGCGATTTGTCTATATCACATGCGGCAATAATTGAAACATCTTTTACACTATTATGTCCAGGGAGATGTTTTCCTCCTGCGATGCCACCGCAACCAACAATGCCTACTTTTATTTTTTTCATAATAATTCCTTTCGTTAGACATATATGTTTCTATTTCAACAACGACTAAATTGTAACGACTTGTGGTTCTTGTTGTATATTGAGGCTGTGTTCTGCTGCCCATTGTGCTGCAGCACCACCTCCGCCACCCAGAAATTGTTTGCCAAGGTCATCCACATTTTGAAGCACATCATCGTCAGGTTGCTGTTTGTCATTATAGTATAATAGATAACCTTCCGGTTTGAGCCATGCGTAATGATAACCGTAAATAACAAGTTTAGCAGTCTGATCTGTATAATTCTGTCCAGTGGCGTGGTAGATACGGTTTTCAAAGAAATATGCATCACCTGCACGAAGAAGTGGTTCAGCGTAAGGTTCTATGGGATCAATTTCCCCTTCGGGTATTTCTAATGGTTTTCCCGATACATGACTTTTTGGAACAAATAAAGTTGCCCCTGAGTCTGGTACATGGCAATCGGTTAGACAGTATGCGACCTTAAGTCCGACGCGCGGACAAATTTTGTGTCCAAGATCTAAATGTAAACCAACGTCTCGGTGCCATCCGCGATTTTCAGGTAACTCTTTTGGCTGTGGGTTTTTGTATAATAGGGCAGTATTCGTAATGTGTAGATTTGTACCGAGAAGTTGAATGACTAATGGAATTGCTGTTGTCTGTGAAGTCAGTTCTGCAAAGGCAGGTTCCTGCACTAATCCATCTCTAATATGTACATACTGTGCATCCGTATCCCGTGAATCCACAATACGATCACCTGCTTCTATCAACCGAGTAATCATATCTTCATCAAGTACTGACCGAACAATGAAAAATCCATTTTCATCAAATTCCTGTCTTTGGGTATCTGTTAACTGGACGAATTCCATGAAATATACTCCTTCTCTACTCTAAATGTTATATGATTTGGGTTGTTTGGATATAGTATCATAAATAGAAATTGATGTCTACAATATAACCATTAACAGAATCAAAAGACTTGCAATAATCAGGTGTGTATAGTATAATCATTTTAATCTATTTCACAGATTTCATAAGATATTATCCTACAGATTTTCAAATGCTAAGAGGCATTTTACTGCAATCATAATTTAACAGATGAATATACATGAATACCAAGCCAAAGAGATATTAGAATCTTTTGGTGTTAAGACATTAATAGGAAATGTCGCAGAAACTCCGGAAGAAGCTGAAACTGTTGCAACTGAAATTAATGCTTCAAAATTTGTCGTCAAAGCACAAATTCATGCAGGGGGACGTGGTAAAGGAGGTGGAGTCAAACTTGCAAACTCTGTCTCTGAAGTTAAACAACTTGCTGAAGATATGATTGGAATGCAGCTTGTGACACCACAGACCGGGGAGGAAGGCAAACTTGTCAGAAAAGTTCTCATTGTAGAAGCAGCGGAAATACAGAAAGAGTTTTACCTTGCTATTCTACTTGACAGAGAGACTTCACAACTCACGCTAATAGGTAGCGAAGAGGGTGGAATGGATATTGAGGAAGTTGCTGCAAAAACACCAGAAAAAATTATCAGAACACAGATTCATCCTGCATTTGGTTTAACCGAATTTCAAGCACGCGAATTCGCTTACGAATTAATTACTGATCCTTTATACCATCAACTCATACCAAACGCAACTGAGTTAATATTGTCGCTTTACAATGCATTTGTTGAATGTGATTGTTCCTTGATAGAAATAAATCCGCTGACAATTATTGGGGAAGGTGACAACTTAGATATAGTTGCACTTGATTCTAAAGTCAACATAGACGACAATTCAATCTGGCGACATTCTGAAATTGCTGAAATGCGCGACCCTCATGAGGAAGACCCAAGTGAATTAGAGGCAAGTGAATCTGGGTTGAGTTATATCCATCTTGATGGAAATATAGGTTGTATGGTGAATGGTGCCGGACTTGCAATGGCAACGATGGATATTATTAAGCAAAAAGGAGGAGAACCTGCTAATTTTCTTGATGTTGGTGGTGGAGCATCAGTTGAGGCAGTCGCACATGCTTTCCGACTTATTCTTGCTGACGAAAATGTAAAAGCAGTTCTTGTTAATATATTCGGTGGTATCATGAAGTGTGATACGATCGCGACAGGTATCGTTGAAGCAGCAAAACAGGTCAAACTCAACGTTCCGCTTGTAGTTCGGTTAGAAGGGACAAATGTTGAACTTGGAAAACAGATTATTGCTGAATCTGACTTGAACCTACAACTTGCAGAAGGACTTTCTGAAGCGGCTGAACTTGCAGTGAAAGCAGCAAACATAGTTTAAAGGACACTCTTGAACAAACAAGGCAACACACGAACTAGATCTGACCAGATTACTTTACCGCATCAAAGGTTTGACATCGTAGCAAAAGATCCTTTTTATAACTTTCCAGATGATATGCTCAGTTTCCTTACGGGTAACAAAGAATTCGAGTTTGTTGAACATGTTGATACCAACTTAACCACTGTTCAAGTTCGTAACATGGACATATTGATTAAGGTGCGACATGATGAGAAACCTGTATTAGTCCATTGTGAAATCCAGACAGATGATAGTGTCAATCCTAACATGGTTCAGCGTAATGTTGGATATCTCGGTAAATGCTTTGAAAGGTATGGGTTACCAATTTATTCCTATGTGCTATACCTTAGGTCAACTGCCGGTATAAGAGATCCTGGAGGGTATATCCAAGATATTCCTCGACACCGTTTTATTGTTGAGTACCAGGTAATTCGTTTAAATGAAATTGATGGAGAAAGATTTCTTCAGGATAGACAACCAGGTATGATGCCATTTACTCCATTGATGAAATCCCCTGTGGGTATGTCAAGTATTGAATGGACTACACAATGTGTTGATGTGACGAGGACATTGGCAGTTGACACTTCAACCCGAAATAATCTACTGGTTGAGTTATGGGTCATGAGTGATTTGAGACATGAACGTCAAGACTTACTACAAACTCTATCGGAGGATATTGTGAATAATTCAACAGTATATGAAATGATTATAGAACGCGGTGTGGAACGCGGTATGGAACAAGGAATTGAACAAGGTATTGAACAAGGAACAAAAGGTGGAATAATTGAATCTATTTTGGTGCTTCTTGATAAACGTTTTGAGATGAATACTACTCCTGTTTTAACACCATTACTTGAAACTATAGACGATTTACAACAAGTCAAACAACTTTTCGAAGAAGCATTAGATGTTGAACACTTAGAAGATTTCATTCGTTCGGTTCAGAATAAACAAAATGGTGCGAAATAATATTGTGTGAAGAATTTTCGACTACACAACAAAATTATAAATAAGTTTTAACAAATATTAAAATGGAAAAGCTTGAATTAGCAGATATAGAAGTATCGGGAAAACGGGTTCTCGTCCGTGTGGATTTTAATGTCCCATTACAGGACGGTAAGATTACGGATGAAACCCGCATTACTGCTGCTTTGCCCACTATATTAGACCTTATACACCGAAATGCCAAGATTATCTTAATCACTCACTTAGGTAGACCAACAGTAGGTTCCGCTGCTGATCGTGAGAAACTTTCAACTGCACCAATTGCTATAGCTTTAAGTCAAAAACTTGGAACACGCGTCTCGCATATTAATGATTGTATTGGTGATGATGTCCAAAGTGCTGTGGAATCGTTGGAGAATGGTGAAATACTCCTTTTAGAAAACGTTAGGTTCTATACTGAGGAAACAAACAACGATCCAGAATTTGCAAAGCAACTTGCCTCAATTGCAGATGTTTATGTCAATGATGCTTTCGGTACAGCACACCGTGCACATGCCTCTACAGAAGGAATAACACATCACTTGACGACTTGTGTTGCTGGTTCACTCATGGCACGTGAGATACACTATCTTCGCATGACACTTGAAAATCCTTCCCGTCCATACATAGCAATCCTCGGTGGTGCAAAGATTTCAGACAAAATTACATTGATTGAGAACCTATTAGGGAAGGTTGACAATCTACTCATCGGTGGAGGCATGGCTTACACGTTCCTTTCTGCGATGGGTGTTTCAATAGGTAATTCACTCGTTGAAACAGAGAAACTTGATGTGGCTTCATCTCTTATTAAGAAAAAAGGATTTTCTGATACCGTTCTCCTACCGGCGGATCATGTTGTTGGAGAGTCGTTTGATCCTGAAACAGAATCACAAATAATTGATAGTGTATCTGTTCCTGACGGTTCGCAAGGATTAGACATTGGTCCCAAAACCGTCGCAGCATTTGGTGAACGAATCGCTTCAGCGAAAACGGTGGTGTGGAACGGACCATTAGGTGTCTATGAGTTTGAAAAGTTTGCGAAAGGGACAATTGCAGTTGCACAACAGATCGCTGCCTCCGATGCGGTAAGTATCATCGGTGGTGGTGATTGCGTTGCAGCGATACAACAAGCAGGTGTCGCGGATAGGATAACACATGTCTCTACTGGCGGCGGTGCATCATTGGAGTTTTTAGAAGGCAAACCTTTACCAGGTATCACAGCATTAACTGATAAATAAATGAAAGCAAAATTATGTTTGATAAAATAACACCTCGTAGTGAAGATTACTCAAAATGGTATACACAGGTCATCCGTCAAGCAGAGATGGCAGACTATGCACCCGTTCGTGGATGTATGGTGGTACGTCCTTACGGCTACGCACTCTGGGAAAACGTGAAGGAACAACTGGATATCCGCTTCAAAGCAACAGGACACCAAAACGCTGCCTTTCCGCTTTTCATTCCGATGAGTTTCATTGAAAAAGAAGCGGAACATGTTGAAGGTTTCAAACCCGAACTCGCAGTCGTAACACATGGTGGTGGTAAAAAATTGGAAGAACCGCTTGTTGTGCGTCCGACATCCGAAACAATCATCGGTTATATGTATAGTCAATGGATACAATCCTATCGTGATCTCCCTGTGCTTATCAATCAATGGGCAAATGTGGTTCGTTGGGAGTTGCGTCCTCGTCTTTTCCTTAGAACAATGGAGTTTTTCTGGCAAGAAGGACATACTGCACATGCAACACATGAAGAAGCAGTGGAAGAAACACTCCGCATCCTTGACATCTACACCGATTTTGCAGTCAACGAAGCAGCAATACCGGTTATCCCTGGTCGTAAGAGCGATAGTGAAAAGTTTCCCGGTGCCTTAACCTCATACACAATTGAGGCGATGATGGGTGATAAACGCGCGCTTCAAGCAGGCACATCACACGACCTTGGACAAAACTTTGCGAAGGTCTTTGATATACAATATCTTGATGCTAACCAGAAACAACAGCACTGTTGGACAACCAGTTGGGGGGTTAGCACTCGTATGATAGGTGCAATTATCATGACACATGGGGACGACCAAGGATTAGTTCTCCCGCCAAGACTTGCCCCCACACAGCTTGTTATAGTGCCGATTATTCCAAAAAATAACGATGAAGCAAGGCAGGTCGTGACGCAAAATGTTGCCGATATCTGTGAAACATTAGGCGATATCAGATACCATGTTGATGACCGATATGAGTATTCACCCGGATGGCGATTCAATGAATGGGAACTCAAAGGTGTGCCATTGAGAATAGAAATTGGTCCCCGCGATATTGAAAATGAGCAAGTCGTCTTTGCAAGAAGAGATATTCCGGGTAAGGAAGGTAAATCTTTTATTCCAATTGCCAATGTAGCAGATACAGCAACACAGATGCTTGACACGATTCAGTCGGATATGCTCAAACGTGCCACAGAATTCCGAGATGCAAACACCTTTGAACCAACAGATTATGATGAATTTAAGGAAATTGTTGAAATCGGGTTTGCACGTGCATGGTGGTGCGGAAACGAGGCGTGTGAAGATAAGATCAAAGAAGAGACACAAGCAACTATCCGATGTATACCTATGGAACAACCTGATGGGGATGGGAAGTGTATTGTCTGCGGCGCACAAGCGGAAGAGATAACTATATTTGCGCGGGCATACTAACATATCACAAGTTACATCCCGAAGAATGACACAATCGTATTCTACCTTTTCTGCTGATTTTATGTTAACCCTAAAGAATTTAGGATGTTTCATGAATAATATAAAGTGTTTAGGCAAAGTGGTACTGATTATATTGAGTGTTGTTTGGGTCGGATGTTCTTTTAGTGGGTGCTCGCATAATACACCATTACTGTTCGCAATGTTGATACTTTTGTGTATTAATACAGTGCTTCTGGCAGCTTGTTTTACAATTTTACTCATCAATATTTTGAAAAAGTAATTTACCGCATAAGTGAATCCTCTGAATTATGGATGGATACTCACCGAAGAGACATAAAACTTGAAATGTTCCTTTACCATTTAAAAGTTAGTGTAAGGAGATGAACCCATGTTATACCGTTTGTTTTTGGGATGCTGTATTTTGACACTGGTTATGAGGGTAATAACTGTAGAAGCCTCTGGTATTATCGTTGTTGATTTTGCTGACCAATGGACAAAGGTTGATGCATTGCGTCAGACATTGGATGAATTCAAAGTTGAGTATGATGATCTTACAAATGACCTTGAAGGAGGACAGTTACAATTCAAAACAGATGATAAAATCTTCTTAATCGGCAGTATGACTACTAACAATGCTGTGCTTCACCAAAACCTTGACAAAAATGCACAAGCCATTCAAGATTTCGTTGAAAATGGAGGTATTGTATGGGAACCGACCCAAGCCGATCAGAACGAAGCGAATGTTGATTGGTTGCCACCTGAATTGAGTTGTGTCCGAAGTGACCGTGATAGCAAAGACTTCAAAATACTTGCTGAAGACCATCCGCTCTTTAACCAACCACACCGTATGGATGACAATACGTTCAAAGACTGGGGGTTTCAAAACTGGCCAACAGTTTGGGAAGTCATCGCTTCTCAAAACGGGTTTGATGTGTTAATGGAAAGTTTGAACCAACCTGTCATCATGGAAGCAGAATACGGTAAAGGTAAGTTCTTAATGATGGCAATTGCACCTGATAAATACCATATTGCTGGAAATGATGACAATACGAAAGATATGGCAGCACTATTCATGGAGAATCTGCTGAACTATGTTGAGGAATTTGCCGATGTCAAAGCACATGGTAAGCTAACTACAAGTTGGGCATATTTAAAGATGTGATACTAATTGAACTATAGTTTGGACAGTTATATTATGATTTATGTTGGCTGTTCAAGGATTCTCTACTATTTGCGAGTTATCTTAGGGATCGTAACTCGTAGAAAAGGATGTCTTATACATATCTGAACAGCCCCAGCGGGGCGGAATGTGTATAGAACATGAAACTCCCAGACACAAAGCCCCAGAGGGGCGACAGGTAAAAAAAAACAAAACTGGTTAGTATGCACAGTATTTCATTAGACAAATTTCAGATAACTATTAAAATTGTCCAAACTATAGTAATTGAAGACTAATGTAAAGGAATCCTGTGAGTCTATTTCTTTGCAGCTGATTATATTGATGATGAATAATTAGATTATGACTGTATGCAGACATCAATAATATAAGAAGAACTATACATGCACAACACATCACAAAAAAATGATTGGTTAGTCCAACCCTACACGCAACCCGCTACAGTCCAAGAAACAGATATTGGACTTATTCTCTCTAATGGACTAATACAGCGAAGATTCGTTACTACACCAAATTTCGCAACAGTTGATTATTCCAATTTGATTTCCGAGACAAGTATTCTCCGCGGTATCAAACCAGAAGCTATTCTCACGATTGAGGGAAAGGAATTTGAAGTAGGTGGCTTAAAGGGACAACCCGACTACGCATATCTTGACGATGCGTGGATTGCAGACTTGACCAGTGACGAGAATGCATTTCAATTTCACGAATATCATATCAGTAAACCTGAGAGTCCGTATCCCTGGGAACATAGACGTTCCAATGCATCCCCATATCCACCAGAAGGCGTGACGCTGACTGTTGAATTCACACCGCCATCATCTATTGACTCCCTTCAGGTGTGTGTACATTATGAACTCTACCAAGGTATTCCAGTCCTTTCCAAGTGGATTACTATTAGTAATGAGGGACAAAAACTGATTCAACTGGATTCATTAAGCTGTGAAATCCTTGCTGTCAACGAACAGGAAAAATATCGATTACAGGTTGAGAGCGACTATGCATTCAGTGGAATGCAAACAACACAATGGGGACCAGATGAGGAATACCTAACGCAAATTGATTACCGTTATCAGATGCCGCTGTTGATGACAAGTCATTATCCACTGGGTCCAGGTGTACTTCTAAAACCGGGGGATACTTTCACAAGTTTTCGCACTTTTGAGATACTACATGACAGCGATGAACGTGAGAGAAAAGGACTTGCTCGACGTAAGATGTATCGCACGGTCGCGCCGCAGGTCACGGAAAATCCTATCTTTATGCATGTTCGGAGTGCTGAACCGGATGCTGTCCGTTTGGCGATTGATCAATGCTCGGAAGTCGGATTTGAGATGGTGATTATGACCTTCGGAAGTGGCTTCAATATAGAGAGTGAAGACCCAGAGTACATCTCCAGAATGAAAAGATTAGCAGATTACGCACACAGTAAAGGGATACGAATCGGTGGCTATACGTTGATGTGTGCCTCACGAGGTGTGGGTGAAGAGTTTAATTGTATAGACCCAGAAACAGATGAGCCCGGAAGTAAGTTCGGACAAAGTGCTTGTCTTGCAAGCAGTTGGGGAGATGGTTATGTCAAACGTGTGCTGAATTTCATGGATGCAACGGGTATGGATATTATAGAGACTGATGGACCCTATCACGGTGATGTTTGTGCTTCAACGAAACATGAACACCATAACGGATTGGAAGATTCTCAGTTGCGACAGTGGGAAGTGTGCGTGAATTTCTACCACGAATGTAGAAAACGCGGAATTCATATCAATTCACCTGATTGGTATTATCTCAATGGATCAAATAAATGCGGTATGGGTTATCGAGAAACAAATTTCAGCTTACCTCGTGAACGGCAAATACTTATTGCCCGACAAAATATCTACGATGCTACCTACGAAAAGACACCGAGTATGGGGTGGATGTTCGTTCCCTTAGTGGAGTATCACGGTGGTGGACAAGCAGCAACATTTGAACCATTGTGTGAACATCTTGAGGATTACGAATCTCACCTTGCACAGAACTTTGGTAGTGGTGTAATTGCATGCTATCGCGGTCCCAGACTTTATGATACTGATGAAACAAAAACTGTAGTCAAGAAATGGGTTGACTTCTTCACAAAGTATCGTGAAATATTGGAGTCTGACATAATACATGTGCGACGACCTGATGGACGTTCCATCGATTGTATACTTCACGTTAACCCACAACTCAACCCTTGTGGACTTGTGATGCTCTATAATCCTACGTTTAGAGAGCAAGAGATCACTTTGAAATTACCTCTATATTATACAGGATTGTCTGAATCAGCAAACATTCGTGAAAAAGAAGGAGAACCAAAAAGGTACAATATTGACCGATACTACAACATTGAGATTCCAATTAAAATGGAAGCAAAAAGTGTTAGTTATCTCGTTATTGAATAAGGAAAAATGAGTATACTTGTAAACAAAGACACAAAAGTAATAGTTCAAGGAATCACTGGAAGGTCCGGACGTTTTCACACAGAACAGTGTGTTGATTACGGCACGCAGGTTGTTGCTGGTGCTGTCCCAGGTAAAGGTGGAACTGATGTCAACGGTATCCCGGTATTTGACACCGTATCAGAAGGAGTAACAGAGACCGGGGCAGATACTTCTCTAATATTCGTTCCTGCGCGTTTCAACGCTGCAGACTCAATAATGGAAGCTGCAGATGCTGGAATAGAACTCATAATATGCATTTCCGAACATATTCCTGTGCTTGATATGGTAAAAGCAAAAGCCTATGTAAAAGAAAAACAGACTCGGTTAATCGGACCGAACTGTCCGGGAATCATCACACCCGGTGAATGTAAAATCGGTGTGATGCCAGCGTTTGCCTATTCTCCTGGGAATGTCGGCATAGTCTCACGAAGTGGTACATTAACCTATGAAGCAGCCTATCAACTCAAGCAACTCAATATTGGTCAATCCACCTGTGTTGGTATCGGTGGTGACCCTGTAATTGGGACAAACTTTGTTGATGTTCTCAAACTATTTGAGGAAGACGATGACACACATGCTGTTGTTTTAATTGGGGAAATTGGGGGTACAGCAGAAGAAACAGCAGCTCAATTTGTCAAAAACGAAATGACGAAACCTGTGGTCGGTTTTATTGCTGGACAAACTGCCCCACCAGGTAAACGGATGGGACATGCAGGTGCAATCATATCTGGCGGAAAAGGTACAGCTGCAGATAAAATAGCATCACTCAAAGATGCAGGAATTGCTGTTGCAGACGATCTCACCACAATCGGGGAAACCGTAGCAGAAGTATTGGCTTAAACAATGAAGGGAATTAGCTGACAATCCCACTGCTTTAGCTGTGGGTCCAATAACGGTTGGTATTTAGAGGTATTTGTCGTATAATTATAAAACTGATTCAGTGGTGGTCAGGTTCTTATCAGGGATGTCAACGCTGCAATAAACCTTAGACACCTCGCTGTCGGATAGACAGAGAGATTAAACGCCTGTGGAGTCCAAGTAAGACCTCAAGTAGTTCAGGAAGGAGGCACGAGAGACGGAAGCAGGAATCACACAGGAGAGTTGTGTGCTAAAAGAAGCACACGGCTTTAGCCGTTGTGAGTATCACAAAAGACATCACCTATCTCTATAATAAAAAACATAAGCAGCAACCTATCACGGTGTTAACCTGCTATGATTATCCTACCGCTTGTATGCAGGACGAGGCAGGGATAGACATTGTGTTTGTAGGTGATAGTGTCGGAACGAATATCCTCGGATACAAAAGCGAGATGGATGTGACGATGGCAGATATGCTACATCACCTCAAAGCAGTCCGACGTGGTGTGACGAATGCTTATCTCCTCATTGACATGCCTTATGCATCTGACCGTAATGAAAAGCAAGCAGTTGCCAATGCCAATCTCTTCTTAGACAACGGTGCTGATGGGGTAAAACTGGAGGGTGGCACTGAAAAAGCACCGATTATTACTGCCCTCACAAAGCAAGATATAGAAGTTTGTGCACACATTGGACACAACCCACAGATACACGGCACTAAAGCAGCAACTCACGGTAAAACGGTGTCTAAAGCCAAGGAACTCATTCAAACCGCATCGGCACTCGCAGATGCAGGTGCGAAATTTATCGTGCTTGAAAAAATCACTGAGGAGATTAGTCAAATCATTACGGATACGATTGACATTCCAACCATCGGTATTGGTGCTGGTAGATTTTGTGATGGACAAGTACTCGTTATCAACGATATTTTAGGGTTAGGGATCCCGTTCAAACATGCTAAACGTTACCAAGATTACAACCAACTCACCTTTGAGGCAATTTGTGAATACAAACAAGAAGTAGAAAACGGAGACTTTCCAACGGATGCTAACGTTGCACACATTGCTACTGATAAATTAGCACGTATTCAAAAGTGGTTGGAATCAGAAAGGTTACAAGATTCATAATCCCTTTTTGTCAGTTCCCTTGAGAACTTCATCCCAATCCCATATAAGGATTGTGCCATCTTGTCCCGTGCTGACAAGTGTTTTACCATCGGGAGAGAAAATCAGCGTTCCAACTGGTTCTGAATGTCCATCAAGTGTGGTGAGTTTGTCCCCAGATTCAACATCCCATATTTCAATTCCGCCGTTCCTTATTCCAGTAGCAAGGACGGTACTATTTGGCGCAAAAACTAATGATTCAACACTACTGCTAAATTCTCTCAGGAGAGTCAATTTACTACCTCCCATCACTCGTATTCCTTTATTACTTCCTATGGCAAGAAGAAGTCCATTTGAAGAGAAAGACAATGCTGCAATAGATTCCCGCTGAGTCTGATCTGATAACGTAGTTATCACAGTGCCAGTTTCCACTGACCACATCTCAACATGTCCTTGGTCAGATCCACTAACGAGTTTCTTCCCATCTGGTGAGAACACCAAAGCACGTATCATACGGAGTGGAAGTATGTCGTCGAGGATAACTCCAGGTGGAAATATCAAAGCACCGTTTTTATCTAACTGAACTTTATCTGATAGTGGGTTATTGATAACTGCTCCTGTTTCCGTATTCCAAACACTAACTTTTCCGAAACTGCCGAAGGCTACAGTTTTACCATCAGGTGAAAAAGCAGTTGCATCAAGCATACCTCCTGTCACCAAGCTTGCCAACTCACGTCTTGTCTGAACATCAGTCAAACGTAACAACCCATCTGGTCTGGTATTGCCAAAATAGGTTGCAACACTTTTATTAAAAAATATATCTCCATCTGCACTTAAACTTATAAGCTTAGTTCCATCAGATGAAAAAGCTAATCCAGATAAAAAGTCCTGATTTCTTTTCGTTTGGATATCAGATTTTAACATTGTTTTCAGATTCCATAAGGAAATAATACCATTTACCGACGCAGAAACAAGTGTGTTGTTATCTTCAATAAATGCTATTGCTTTCATCCATTCTGTATGTCCTGTAAGATGAGTTGGTAATACATGACCAGTTTCTACATTCCAAAATCTGATCGTACCGTCTGCACTTCCGCTGGCAAGCGTTGTGCCATCTGGTGAAAAAGTTAATGCACTAATACTTTTGTTGTGCCCTGTGAAAGTTCTGATATACTCACCTGTGGTAGTATCCCATAACTGTATAGTCTTATCAGTACTCCCGCTTGCAAGCATTTGTCCATCTTGCGAAAATGCTAATGCGTTAATCCAACCTGTATGCTTACGGAGTGTGATTGGTTCATCATTGCTGTTGGTATTCCATAATAATGCAATTGTATCATTACTCCCAATAGCAAGTTGTCCACCATCGGGTGAAAATTCCAAAGCTAATATGTGTTCTTCCTCCCTCAAATGCCTGGGTTCTTGTTTATCACCAAACAGTCGTTTTGAGAGTCTTCTGAAGGTGGAAAGCTTATATATCTGTCCGTTGAGGGTGGATAAGTTTTCACCGGTAGACGTGTCCCATAACTCAATCTTTCCTCCTTTTAGACCGACTGCAAATTTATCGTATGTCAGCGCATAGGGTTCAGGGAGACTTCTTCTCTTTATCTTTTCCCAAGATCGTTCTTCGATCATCTTCATATTTCCATTTTTGGTCTCAATATCCAACTGGTTAATTGAGTCACCCCAATTTCCTAAACTGATAAGGGTTTTACCATCTTTAGAAAACAGCAATTCAGATGCGGGTAGATGGTCGCCAGTGAGAGACACTCTCTGACCAGTAGCTACTTCCCAAAGTGTAAGTTCTTTTCCTCTAAATCTACCACCAGACCCATACCTACCACCACCATTAACAAGGAATCGTCCATCATGAGAAAATGCTATGGATTGACACATACCAGGGAACATTGTCACTTCTTTTCCTGTTTTCACATCGTAAATCCATATACCTATATTACTCCCTACTGCAAGTTTGGAACCGTCGGGTGAATATTGTAGTACATTAATTCCCCCTTTTCCAAGACGTGCTTTCGCTGCTTTAGGCAATTCCCATTGTGTATAATCTTTTGTTATTTCTTCAGATTGCACCTCTCCAACTTTTGCATCTGAATCATTAGGTAAATGTTTAGGTTTATTGATTACATCCTGAGCATTTGCACTTCCAACTTGAGTTCGTATATCTGGTTTAGATTCAAAGTTGACAACTATGGGTGCATCTATAATATCAACCGTCATCTCTGCATTTGCATCCAAATTATAAGGTTCTTGAAAACGGGTCAAATATCTGCTATTTCCAAATCCAAGTATCAGTAAAACGACTACCAACGTAGAAGCAGCAACTGCCCATGGAACTACTGGCTTCCCGCTGGACGGTGCAACAGGTTTCAGACGCGAAATATCGCGCATGATGTCATCTGTCAGATACGGTGAAATTTTGAAGTTGTCTAACGCCTCTCTTATTATGACTTCTTCCTTTTGAAGACGTTGCTTTGCGCGGTGAAGTCGACTTTTTACAGTATTGGAAGATACACCTAAGAACGCACCTATTTCTGGACACGACATCTCTCCAAAGTAATGCAATGTTATGACAGTGCGTTCACTTTCCTCAAGTTTCTCAAGTAATTTTCTTACGACATCTCGTTGGGTTTCTGCAGTAATACGTTCGTTTTCTGAATGCACATACTCAGAATAAGTTGCTTTTTCATGTTGTGTGACATCTTTGTCCTCAAACAATTGTTTCCGTAAATACTTATTACGCATCCACGTATTGCAACGGTTTGCAGCTATTACATAAAGCCAACTTGCAAAACGTTGTGGTTGCTTTAACGTACCGAGTTTGTGGTAAGCCTTAAGAAAGGTATCTTGTGTAATCTCTTCAGCTATATGGAAATCACCAATTTTCCGCCACACAAGGGCATGAACCTGTTTCTGATATTTCTTCACAAGTTCCTCAAAAGCCGCATCATTGCCGTCAAGTATACTGTGAATTAATTGCGTGTCACTGTTCTTCATAGTTCACCTCCGATTTTACACTATAAGTGACAACTTGAAGGTGTAAATCGGGTGCAAAATTATGCAAAATGTATACTTACTGATAAGAAAATAGTCTTTCAAACACGTATCGTAGTATTATTTAACGTGAAATTGGGATAAGTAATTTTGGGAATCGGTTGAATCCACATCCTAAATTCCGTTGTTATTGTCTTTGGTAGAATAATCCGAATTTTCAGAGTCATTCTTAACTAAATAGGTCATAATAGCCCTATAAAGCCTTACTAAATATAGATTTGTGGCACATGAAAAATATGTTCAAATTTCCCTCTGACTCTGAAAACTCTGAATCCATAGAACGTCAGTAATGTAAATATGATAAAATAAAAGGGCTCTCATTCTGTTACGGAATACTATTCATCAATCGAACTCACGTTATTATATAGGCACAACGTCAGCATACACATAAGTCGGAGGAACGGTATTTCTGCTGTGTATTTTATCATCATCGTCTTTTGATGCAGAAACGATTTCTCTATGAACGACTTTACCCGGCTTCGCTGCAACAGGAGAACTAAACATTGGACCATCAATTACACAGGTATGGAATTCACCGTTTTCACCGAGTGGGTCAACATCTTCAGGTAGGTCTGCAAGGAGTTCTGCATCAAACCAACGTCCTGCAAAGTCCGCGGGAACTTTTGTAGGGTTGAGAGCTGTGATAATCGCACGCAGACCAGAAGCAACCATCTTGTCTGCAAGTTGTGTCGTATCCTCTCCCCAGACAGGAAAAATCGGTGTGAAGCCTGTTCCGTTAAGTTTTTCTTCTCGATAAGCACGAATATCCTCCAAGAACAGATCTCCAAACGCAAAATGCGAAGCGGTCAAATGCTGTGGTAATGCTTCTACTTCTGCAAGAAACTTACGCATAGCATCCTCATATATTTCGTTTGAGCATGGATAAGGAATAGGAATCTGATATAACGGTACACCAAGTTTTACCGCTTGCTGTTCCAAAACCCAAGCAGGTGTGGAGTGAATAGAGACACGTTCAAATGTCTTCGTGACGGTGGTAAAAATCCCACGTACATCGTATTTTTCTGGCTGTTGACGTAAGGTATGAAGTGCCCACGCCGAATCTTTTCCTGATGACCAGGATACCATAACCGGTGTGGGCATTTGATTTTTTATATGCATTCTTATATAGTCTTCCTTACTACAATGCCAAGAAATTTGACAATAAACTTTTTCCAGCTGATGTCAAAATAGACTCTGGATGGAATTGTACACCCCATACGGGTAAGGTTTTATGTCGAATCCCCATAATTTCATCCTGATCTGTCCATGCTGTAATTTCAAGGCAGTCCGGTAGTGTTTCTTTTTTTACAATTAGTGAATGATATCGAGTCGCTTCAAAAGGATTATCCAAGCCAACAAATAGATCTTCATTATTATGTTGAATCATAGATGTTTTTCCGTGCATCAACCGATCCGCACGTACCACTTCACCACCAAACACATCACCGACACACTGATGTCCAAGACAAACCCCTAAAATCGGTACTTTTCCAGCAAAGGATTTTATGACATCGTTGGATATACCTGCTTCACGAGGTGTGCATGGACCGGGTGAAATCACAATACGTTCAGGATTCAATCTATCCAATTCATCTAACCCTATCTTTCGACTGCGATGTACCTCTAATTCCGCACCAAGTTCACCAAGATATTGAACTAAATTGTATGTAAATGAATCGTAATTGTCAATCATCAAAACCATCTTACACCTCCTATAATAACAGACCTTGTTGTGCCATCTCAATAGCCGTCAGCATCGCCCATGCCTTACTGACAGTTTCATAATACTCATTTTCTGGAACAGAATCAGCAACAACACCACCACCTGCTTGTACATAAGCAATTCCGTCTTTGATGACCGCAGTACGTATAGTGATCGCAGTATCAGCACTACCAGAGAAACTGAAATACCCGACTGTTCCTCCATAAGTGCCACGTCGTGTCGGTTCAAGTTCCTCAATTATCTCCATTGCACGTATTTTGGGAGCACCAGAGAGTGTTCCTGCAGGTAAACATGCACGGATGACATCAAATGCTGTAAGGTCTTCACGCAACTTTCCTATAACGTGTGAAACTATATGCATCACATGAGAAAACCTTTCTACAATCATCAGATCAGTAACCTCAACGGAATGATATTCACACACACGTCCAAGATCGTTTCTCCCTAAATCAACAAGCATGACGTGTTCTGCACGTTCCTTTGGGTCAGTAAGAAGTTCCTGTTCTAATGCCTTATCTTCTTCAATTGTCTTGCCACGCGGACGTGTTCCAGCAATAGGAACAGTCTGAACAATTCCATTCTCTACCCGTACCATCATTTCCGGAGAGGCACCAACAATGTCAAAAGCATTGCATTTGAGAAAATACATATATGGGGACGGGTTGACAACACGTAATGATCTATATATATCAAACGAGTCTACGGATATTGGACGGCTGAATCGTTGTGAAGGCACAACTTGTATGATGTCTCCTGCAGCAATGTATTCTTTGGCACGTTTTACTGCGTTTTCATATTCAGATTTGGTGAAATTTGATGGTGGATCTGGTACCGTTTCCGGTGGATTACCTGATCCATTACCTTTCTGAATTAATTTGGTAGTTTCAATACTTGATGTCAATTGTTCTACCAACGCATCGATTTGTTGAATAGCATCAGCATAAGCAGCATCAACATCTCCATCAATATGAGCATTAGCAACAACTTTAATTTGATGATTTACATGATCAAAAATCAAAATTGTTTCCGCAATCATGAAAAAGCAATCGGGTAGTTGCAGTTCATCTTCGGTATCGTCAGGTAATTCTTCTACAAAACGCACCATATCATAACTCATAAAACCAACAGCACCACCGTGGAATTCTGGTAACCCTTCAATACTGGCAGGTTGGTATTTATTCATTATTTCTTCTAAGGCTGTCAATGGATCTTCATATTCCATAAACACCTTTTCATTCTTTGCCATATACTCAATGGTAACTTTGTGTCCTTTACTCTGAAAAAGAACAGATGGTTGACTACCTATAAATGAGTATCGTGCAACCTTTTCACCACCCTCAACACTCTCTAACAGGAACGCATAATCATTTGGTAACAACTTATAGAAAGCAGATACAGGTGTTTCCATATCTGCCAGAATCGGTCGATATACAGGAATTGTGTTCCCTATTTTCGCTTTTTCCCGAAATTCTTCCAACGTTGGATAATACATTGTAACTCCTATTCATATTTTTAGTATCAAATCACTTTCATTAGTTCACATTTTGGAAAAAACAATCATTCTGTAGTTATATAATGAGAAATGTGAAATGGCAATTCAATGACTGATACATTGATATGATAGTCGTATTATAAACAATCCTAATATACTGTATCAGCATCAAATATTTTTTCACCAATCTCTCGTGTTGACTCACCGTCGGAGGAAACTTCGCGAAAAAAGCAGGAACGGAAACCTTTATGGCACGCTGCTACCTTCTGCTCAACTTTAATGAGCAAGGCATCTCCATCACAATCTACTGCTACTGATTCGACTGTCTGTGTGTGCCCTGAAGTTTCCCCCTTTATCCACAACTCTTGACGGGAACGGCTCCAGAAGCAGACACGACCCGTTGATATAGTGTGCTTAACCGCTTCAGCGTTCATATAACCGACCATAAGCACTTCATCATTCGTACGATCCTGAATAACTGCTGTTACTAAACCATCACGGTCATATTTCAGTTCTGATAAAATCTTCATGGTATCTCCTTAATCAAATTAAAAACAAAAAACCTTATGCCACTGGTCTTGAGTGTGCATAAGGCTTACAAATGAAAATCAACTATAATATAAAAATTCTTAGTGCGCGCACACTCCTATGTTGGAATCGGAACGCCACCAATGCCAATGGTTTGAAATGCTATATAGAGTGGAGTGTGAACGGTGAAGTTTCATAATTTCCTTCATCAGAAATGTCTTTCTTATGTCTTTATGAATTTTATAATATCATAATATGAGTGTAATTGCAAATATTTTTATTATGTGTTTTCAATTTAATTTCAGATAAGCATATTTACTATTACCTATTTCCAATTCCCATTTTCTCTAAATCCCAGATAAGAGACGTGCCATCACTACTTCCACTGACAAGTGTTTTGGAATTAGGAGAAAAGACAAATTTTATTATACTATTGTTATGTGCCCTATATATTTCCTTAATCTTCGTCTTGGTTTCCACATCCCATAGACGGATCAAACCGTATAACCCATTGGCAAGTATTTTTCCATCCGGTGAGAATTCTAATGAGTCAACAGTACCAGCCGCGTTAATATAATCCCCAAGGTGTTGAAAAGTTACCGTATCCCAATTCTGAATAGGTCCGTCCCAGCGACCACTAACAAGTGTTTTACTGTCAGGGGAAAATGCCAATGCTCTGACACCTCTATTTGGTTCTGTCTGCAGTACTTTCTTTTTACCCGTCTGAATCTGCCACAATTGAACTGTACCATCCTCACTTGCACTTGCAAACAGTGTTCCGTCAGGAGAGAAAAGTATAACATTGACCCTATTTGTATGTTTATCAAGGGTCATAAAATGTTTACGGTTAACAATATCCCACATTTCCAATGATCCATCTCGACTTCCACTCGCAAGGAATTTGCTGTCAGGGGATAATGCTAATTTTGAAAATGTCTTCTGTTTTTCATTCCTGATTGTAAAAAGACGTTGATCTGTTTCAATGTCCCATATCTGTAGTTCATTATTTCTTCCTCTGTTAGCAGCTGTTTTTCCATCATGCGAGAAGACAATAGGGTATGTATTCCAGTTTGGTTTTATTAATTGCGAAGTCATAGAATCTTTATCCCATACCCACACTGATTCGTTAGCAGATCCACTGAATAGTTTCTGTCCAATTTCATCATAACGCAAAATCGTCATTGGACCTGTATGTCCGTGTATAGTAAATCGCTTCTGCATGGTTGCAACATCCCATACTATAATTGTCCCGCCCTTGCTTCCACTTGCAAGCGTATTCCCATTACTGCTATATATTATTGTATTAACAACACTTGTATGTCCAGGAAAGGTTTTATGCTCTTTATTTGAAGATTCTTTGTTGGTGATTTTATTTAATAATGATGAAAGTGAGGTCTTTTGCTCCTTATGTTTTTCAAGTATTTGATTAATATCCCACAACATTATACTTCCATCACTTCCTCCTCCAGCAAGGATTTTACCGTTAGGAGAAAAGGTCATCTCACTGGCTTTATATTCATTATCATACAACTTTAATATTTTACTGCCAGTTTCTGTATCCCAAATTGTGGAACTTCTCCCACTACTTACAAGCATTTTATTATCAGGAGAAAATGCAAATCCTGAGACAAAACCAATCGGAAAATCAATAGCATGTCGAAGTTTTCCTTCAAATGTATCCCATATCAAAATTTGTCTTTCTCCATCAGTTGCAATTAGACTGGAATCTTGTGAAACCTGAAAATTGCTATATCCGTTTTGTTCTCCAGTAAAAAAGGCTATCTCACGTCCCGTATCAACTTCCCATACATGAAATTGGACACTTCTATTCCAACTTCCGCAGGATAATATCCTTCCATCATGTGAAAATCTTAAATGATATACTCTACCGATTTTTTCTCTTAACGTACGGATTTTTTCTCCCGATTTCACATCCCACAATTCAATATCTCCACCTAAAACCCAATTACCTGTAGCCAGTATTTTGCTATCTGGAGAAAAGGCTACTCTGTGGATAGTTAACGGACTACGAAAGTTAACTTTAATGAGTGATATTTCCTCTCCAGTCTGTGCATCATATATCCACACACCAATCGTGGTTGCTACTGCAAAGCGTGTATCATCAGATGAAAACTTAATGTCTTGTATACTCCCTTTCCCAAGACGCGCAGTCGCATCCTCTGGTAGATGCCATTGAGTATATTCCTGAGCAATGCTGTCTGACATAAATATGCTGATTAACAAGATAGTAACTATTATTATTGATTTTTTATACATCTCTGACTCCTGAAGTTCTACAGTTATTGGGACTATTTTATAATGTGCCTGATTAACCTACAAATCTATATTATGGATCTATAATGAATATCCTATTTTCATTATATTATGACATAGAATCAGACAATATGGTTGCATTAAAAGCAAATGCTGGAATTAATTGGAGCACAATAGACCGTTATCCTGTAAATTCCGAACAAAAAAGCGGGTCGCAGAGACCCGCTTGTTCTGATAAATTAGTTGCCTAACAGATCATTTAGATTTCATCATCCCAATCTAACGGACGATTTTCTAAATATGGACGTAACAATCCACGTAAACGACGATGTGCATGATGCAAATGTGTTTTTACAGTTCCCTCTGACCGATTGATGAGAACTGCAACCTCTTTAATTTGTAGTTTCTTTTCATAACGAAGTCTGAATACTTGTTGTTGCTTTGGTGGAAGTTGATTCACCGCTTTATCAATTATGTCGCCAAGCTCCTCCATCTCAATCAGGTGAGATGGAGATGGCTGCTTGCTAATTAGTAAAAACTCCTCGGTGCCTCCCTCCAAATCATCTAATCCGATTGTTTTTCTTCTATTCTGTTGACGAACATAGTCAATACATGAATTCATTGCAATCCTGTATAACCAACTATAAAAGGCAGAATTTCCTTTAAATTTTGATAAAGATTTGTAGACTTTCAAGAAAACTTCTTGGCATAGATCTTTTGTGGTTTCTGCGTCATGTATATGTCTGTAAATTAGTTTCGCGATACGGTTCTGATATTTTAGTACGAGGGTATTAAACGCTTCTGTATCACCATTTTGAAAACTTCTTACCAATTCATAGTCATCAATTAATTCTAATTCATCGGCAGATATTAACTCCAAATTCTTATTTGTTGCTGGCATTCTTAGTCTCCATATTGAGGTAAATGTGGTGTTAACTTTGGGTTGGTTTACATTATTTTCACGAGGATAGCATTTATATATACACTATATGTCCTAAAATGTTCCATAATTCCACACGATTAGACTATTCTATAGGTAATTAGTTCGGTTAAAAGATAGTACTATATGCTTTTTTCATCTACAAGAAACTATTCTGAAGATATAGGATGAACGCTGATTATTGAAATGGAGGTATCAGATCTTGTTGCCTATACTGAAAACCTTTCACACTGTTGGTACTGAATTGTACATACATGAAAATTTGTGCTACGAAGAGGGGTGCTGTGTTGTCAGAATCATGGATTACGCGGATTACACAGATTACTAAGCAACAATTGAATGCCTCTACGTCCTTTAACTTGACATGAACGTTAATCTAAGGTAAAGTGATATTATCCCTTCCTATACAAGGATTACCTATGCGTCGCTACAGCATACAAACCAAAATCGTACTCCCATTTTTGCTTCTTTTTGCCCTCGTATCTATTTTTGTCCCGCTAATCACAGTTGAACTTTTTGCGTGGAAATATAGTGAACAATTTACTCGTGAAACACATGGATGGCTCAACGTTATCATGCAAACAGGAAATATTCATGAAGAAATTGAAAAATTAAAGGAGGCTTACAGTGTTGAAATAATGGTTTTTGGTAAGGATTACACCCTAAACGCAAGTACATTAACTACACTTTCTCAGACAGAACATAATCGGACCTATTTAGCCGAAAAATTACATCTGGATTATGTAAAACAAAAACTTGATTCTACCGGTGAAACTCCCATTACAAAAGATGTTACACTTGGTGGAAAGCCTTACAAAGTGTTTTATCGCATGATACCACTTGGACGACTGTACTGTTTATTACGACCAATGGATGAAATTGCAGAAGCAAGACGAACTCTTACATTATATATGTTAGGATTAGCAACACTTGTCATTGCCCTGGTAGCACTCATAAGCCATCGGATAGGTAAAAACCTTACTGATCCGATAAAGGATTTAGTTATTTTCACTGAACAAGTTGCTGAGGGTAACCTTGACAATTTATGTGAAATAAGGGCACAGGATGAAATAGGTGATTTAACTATCGCCTTCAATCAGATGACACAGGAACTCAAGCAATCAAGAGACAAATTAATTCAAGCTGAGCGACTTGCAACTGCTGGAAAAATGTCTGCATCTTTCGCACATGAGATTCGTAACCCGTTATCATCTATGCGGATGTTATCACAAATGTTACTTCAGAAACCTGAATTATCTGCTGAACAACAAAAATCAATCCAATATATTCTTGATGAAATCGAAAGAATTGACACAATTGTCAAAGGTCTGATGGATTTCGCGCGACCTGTAACCCTAAACCTTGAGAAACAACCGTTAGCACCAACATTGGAATCAGTTTTAGCACTCATGGAAGCAAACTTAACACATCATCAGATTGAGTTAGTATTAGATTTTTCACCTGATCTGCCAGATTTTCAATTTGATTCAGACAAGTTGAAACAAGCGTTTATGAACCTCGTATTAAATTCAATGGAAGCAATGCCTAATGGAGGCACTTTAACAATATCTACTTTTCTACATGAACACAAGGCTGGCATTAGACTTACAGACACAGGTATTGGTATATCTGAAGAAGATATTGAACATATATTTGAACCTTTCTTTACCCGAAAAAATAAGGGCACAGGACTTGGTTTAGCTAATGTCCAGCGAGTAATAGAGGAACACGGTGGTACAGTTAAGATTGAAAGCACTCTGGACGAAGGCACTACTGTTTCAATGTTGTTACCACTGAGAGTCTAAACCCCGCCAAATCCAGGGTTACTTAGTTTTATAAATTTCTATTTCACGGGTTTTACTAATAGTTAGGATTGCATCCTTGCAAAGCAGTATGCACACTCCCCGAAGTGTGCATACTACCATGTTGAGTTCTTAAGTATTACCTTACCTACATTACATTAACGTTTGTGATAAAATGCCTCAGAAACACCTAAAACTAAATAACCCAGTCACAATTACAGAATACTTGACTCCTGTAATGGTAAACAGTATAATGTAGGATAAGGAATGAAAATGCAAACAAAACGAATCTGTCTCTGGTCGGGACCTCGGAACATATCGACTGCATTAATGTATGCCTTTGGTCAACGAAGCGATACCGAAATCATTGATGAACCACTATACGCACACTACCTACATGTCACTGGAGCGGTGCATCCTGGTCGTGAAGAGGTGATGGCATCAATGCAGACTGATGGTGCTGATGTGATACGCGATGTTATCCTCGGTCCTTGTACATTGCCAGTGCTATTTATGAAGCAGATGGCACATCATCTCGTTAATATTGACAGATCATTCATGCAGAAAACAGTTAATATTTTGCTAATCCGAGACCCGAAAGAGATGTTACCTTCATTAACGAAGGTCATTGGGATTCCTACCTTGTCAGATACCGGTTTACAAATCCAAGCCGAATTATATACAGAATTACAAGGAATGGGTCAATCACCGTCTATAATAGATTCACGTGAACTGTTGTTATCACCGAAGATTGTATTGACAAAGTTGTGTGTTAAATTAGGACTTCAGTTTGAGGAGTCTATGCTGTCTTGGGAAAAGGGTGGACATGCATCGGATGGTGTTTGGGCACCGTACTGGTATCAGAATGTGCATCGGAGTGAAGGTTTTGTGCCATATCAACCTAAACAAGAACCGTTTCCAAATGAGTTAGATGGTATCTTATCTGAATGTTTGCCATATTATGAGTTATTACGTGATGATGCGATATGTAGCGATTCGTAGGATTAGTTATGTAGACATACATTTTGCCAAACGTTTAGCATTTTATATCGTTGTTTTCTTACCCAACAAATGTTGGATCAGAGAATCCATCCCATATCCTTGTTGTGAAGAATATACAACTCCTACACTTGCTAACACCAACATTAAATCTATAATAACGATATTCCAATTTGGTGTTGTCGCAACTGAAAAACCTATTTTATCTAATAGACTAAATAGTATATTGCCACAACCACAATCTACAATCGGTTGTTCTCGCAACAATACAATTACCAATGCCACTGAAAATATCAAAAAAATTAACGCTGATAGGACACCTGCCCCGCGTGAAATATATCCAATAATCAATGTCATACCCAACGTTATTTCTGATGAAACTATTAGATAGCTCGTCGGTTTAACAAGTCCTAAAGGTAGGATTTGGTATGCAGCTACATCAGCAATGAATACACTAAAACTCGTCAGTTTAGCAATTCCCGCAAAGAACAGAATTACACCGAGAAATACTCTTAGAACCGTTATCAACAGACTTTGAATGGTCATTCGGTTTTCAATGGATATCCTAATGCCTGCCAACCTTTGATTCCACGTGGAAAAAATCGGACGTTTTTGTATCCTCGTCCCAATAACACTTCCATCAACTGATGTGCATTGGGACAATATATATTTCCGCAATATGTGATTAAAGGTATTTCTTTGTTTGTAGGTAGCATTTTTAAATGTGGTATAATACGGTTAATTGGTAAATTAATTGCTCCTGGAATGTGTCCCCGTCTATAGCTTGCTTCAGAACGCGCATCGACGAAAATCGTCTTTTTACTTTTCCATATTTCATAGACTTCAGGGAATTCAACCTGAAGCGTTGGATTCCCTAAGGACTTGAATGTTGATGAAAGAAGTCCAAATCCATCAATCCCCCAAAGTGTTAATGCACCAAACACAATCCAAACACAGACGATCAGTATTTCTTTTAATATGTGTTGCAAAACATTGTAGTCAGAAATGTTTTGTAATTTGACTTTAGTTTTATTTGAATTGTTAAGCATTAGTTTCTTTTAAGCTGTGCCCAAGACGATGTTACTTTTACCTTAGGTGTTACGTTTAACCCAGAAATAGTAAATGAATCAACCCAACCTTTGCCAATCCACTGATTTGCTATATTAATGCCTTCAACTACAAATCCAAGGATGTCAACTTTATTGAAGTTTCGGTCTTGGAATTTTGCACGAAATTCACCATCTGCAAAGAGAAGAAACAGTCCAGAGTTAAAGTGTACCTCCATCTCTGACAATTCATCTGTATTCCAACGGGTACGGGGTTCACGTGACAATCTACTATGAAAGGGATGACTACTTCCCTTACCGTCAAAGCGACGAGGCGTAATTTCATCTGTAAAGAAGACATAAAAGAACGGATCTTCCGCTTGTGTATCTGGAAAACGTCGACCTACGCAGAAACCAAGACGTATCTTATCCCCTCCAATGTTCTTTATTTTAATACTAAAATCACGGTAAGGCGTAGGAAATGCCGTAAGTTGATATAAATCGTATTGAACTGCCCAATCTCTATTCACATCAATTCGTAAGAAACCATCTGCGACTTTCCAGACATCATCGTGTCCAACAATTTTCCATGCATCTGGATTTTCAGCATCAAAATCATCATGCCAAGTTTCCGCAGATACAAGAGAAATAGAACCAATTGAAGTAATAATAAGAATCAAATTTACTAATAAAGTGATACTGAAACTTCTATTCTGCATTGTTTTCAATTTAGTTTGATACAATCAAACCAACGGTTTGTTCGCCTACCTTTACGACTAATCACACCCGGTTTTCGTTCAACGGGAGTACCAAAATCACCATATCTCTGTGCTAAGACATTCCAGTCAGGAGGAAACCATGTTCGGAGAGTTTTACAATGGACTTCAAGACTTTCACCATGCCAACCACCGATTTTGTAATACATTGGACAAATCCACCGTTCACCTCTGCGAGAATACTGCCGCCACCCCATCACTGAAGCTTGTGCTCGTATAATATTACCATCACGCCAATGTCTTTCAATGCCACTCCAAGGATAACCTGTCGTGCCTCCTCTTCCTGTGTGAATTTCACTCCATCCGAGGTCATCACGTAACGTTATATAGAAGTAGTCTGTTCCCCAAGGCGTATCGTCGTTGGCAAATTGCCACTGTTGTCGTCGATACCAATGTAAAGCACCATCAATTCTTGATTTTGACACAACCGCATTCTCAATCGTCTCTACAATGTCAAAAAACCCTCTATTGTTATATGGATTATGCACACCCTTACAAAGTGTTAAGGAGTTGATCTCAGGACCGAACCACCTTCCATTTTTCCCTGGGGTTCTATAATATGCCCCCGATTCACCAGGTTCAGCAGTCTCACTTGGATTCAATTTAGCTTTCGCGTAAGTGCTCCAAAACGCAATACCTAACACCGTAATTAATAAGAATGCATCAATAATCAGATCAATATTTCTTCTTAACATTATGTATTTGTTTTACAGTTGTTTCTGTTTTAGTTGTCCCCAAATAGTGGTTACTTTCCGTTTTGGGGAAACAGGAAGTCCTGAAATCGTTATCTTTTCTGCCCATGCACTGCCATTGTTTGCAATATTTGTAACATACCCAACCAGAACAAAGCCGATGATATCAATTTTCGTCATATTCGCATCCAAAAAATCCAAACGAGCTTCAGTATCTCCAAACAATTGAAACCTTCCATTGTCAAATTGCAACACCATCTCATTTAGAGCATCTGTATGCCAACGTTTGCCAGGGCTTAGAAACACTTTGCCATTCCTTGACGCTTGCATATCATTTGTAAAAAATAGATAATAACCGATCTCCTCAACTTCTCCATCATCGTTTAGGAAACGTTTACCAAGTGCAATGCCGAATCGGACATCATTCCCACCAATATTTTCAATTTTGACCGTAATGTTATTATAAGGTCCAGAGATTGCTGTGAATTGATATAGTTCAAATATGGTTTGCCACTGTTTTTGAGTCTGTATATTTGTTCTTAAAAACCCGTGTTCAATGTACCATACCGAATCGTTACCTTGAACTTGCCAGTTATCTTCTGTTTCCTGATTAAAGTCGTCCTGCCATGTAACAGCATCCGCGAATTCTTGTAAGATGAGTAAGGTTATAGACGTAATGAGTATTCTCAAATAGTATTTCATGTTTATATATGATATTGAAAACGCTTTATTGAAAGCAAACTACTTTGTAAATGGTGTGCCATCTGCCCTTCCAAGATAGATAGGAATAACTTCATCGCTACAGAACGGAATAGTAATCTGCTTTTGAATGTGAAAACGTTGATAGGTTTGGGTTTCACTTTCAAACAACGATTGAACAGTATGAACGTTTAACAGATAACGTTCCTGAGTTAAATTTGAAAACGAAAATCTTCCTTGCGCGTCTGTTACAATTTCAAAACGATCTAAAGTTAACGTCATATCGTATTGACTCAATTCCCACGGATACCAAGAGCGCGACACCACAGCATTTTGAACAGGTTTGCCCGTATCTGACCAAAGCACTTGCCCACTTAACGTTACCGTTGGTTGATCTGCAACAATTAACCCTTCCTCACCATTCATTGATGCTTTTACAATAATAGGAGTTGCAGCGATGCCGTCACCTACGATATATAGTGTATAGGTCTCATCAAACAGACCGTCCAATACAAATGTCGTTTCTGAAACAGGAAACCTTTTTAATATAAGTGGTTTGTTCAACAATAAGGGATTCAACGTTGGAGCCATTTCAGCATTTTCGGCAAACACTTTTACTTCATAGAATCCATCAGAAGGAATGTCTTGTGGTAGAATTACATGTCCCTTAATATCATAGCCTTCTTTAAGGGTAACAACCAATGGTTTATTACCGATCTCTATATTCGGATATACATTTGAGAGGTAACCTCTTTTTGACACTTCAACAGACAGCAGATTTGGCTTTGTATCAACAAGTTGCAGTCGGAATATACCATTCACATCGGTATGTGTCATGGATAGGATTACACCGTGTCCGTGTGGATTTTCACTACGTCGCGTTGCCAAAACATCAACATCTACAACAGGACGTTGCTGTGTGTCAACGACCTTACCCTGTAGTATTTTCAACTTCGGTAAAGGGATTTTAAGTGGATTTTTGTTTAGTGGGTTGATCGAATCTATAAGTGCTATGATAACATTATTTTGGGATATTGTCAAACTGTATTCAATCGGATGGAGTTCGGTAAAGAGGAAATTACCTTCAACGTCAGTTTGCACAGTGTGTTCAGGTTGTGCTGCAGCGTGGAAGAAGTCACTTGGTTTGTTGTGCATCTTTAAATGCACTTTGAGTCCATTAACTGCATAGCCTGATTTTGATTTAGAAACCCTTCCTTGTAACGATAGAAAAGGTTGCAGTACAAGTTTACCTAAAGCATACACATTTTTGTCAGGAGACATTTCCCATCGCCACATGTTCGTTTGATACCGTAAATGTGATACTATTAAGGTGAAGGCGTAATATGTATCAGGATCATTTGGTATTGTTAGATGGAATTCTCCATTTGTGTTTGTCTCTGTTGGATGAGTATATTTATTGTCAGGATAAACTGTATTCTTAACCTCAGATGTCACATTAACGGTGACTCCAGAAATAGGAGATCCATTTTCAGCATCAACGAAAACACCAGAGACATTTGCCCCTGGTTTCAAAAACACTTCGACACCGGGAACATAGCTTCTCGGATAAACCATTGCCACTGGGGAATCGACCATATCAAATACATAACCATCAAAAACATCATTTATGATATAGCGTCCCGACAACAGATTTTTTACCTCAAAATATCCGTTAGTTACCTTGCCTTGGTAAGTTTTTTCTATCTGCTCACCATCAAGGGTAAGTAGACCAATCTGAATCTCACCTGTAATAGATAAAGGAAACTTATTGACAGAATCAAGCAAAAATCCTGAAATAACACCTGTGCCTTCAATTACAAAATCTGCTGTTACTTCGTTGTTTTTAGTAATGGAAACTTCACGTTGTGCAAGTAATGTGCTGAAGTGTCTGACATCTAACTGGTAAGTTCCAATAGGAAGGTTTGTAAGAGTATATTGACCACCAGAATTCGTCTTTACTGCGTATGTTACGTTGTCTGTTTGTGAAATTGCCGAGATAATGTAGTTTGGAAGAGGGTTTTTCTGTTCATCTGTGATTTGTCCATGTATTGTGGCGGATACCGATTGTGGATGGCAGAAACCTATCGAGACCCCGAAACATAGCAACAACAGCGTTATAAATGCAATTTGACTACCTTGTTGCAAAGTAAAGTTAATTACTCGGACTGTAAGATTCATTGTTGTTGCTTTAGTTGTCCCCAGGTTGTTGCTAACTTTGCTCGTGGAGAAACAGATAACCCTGGACCGGAAATCTTGAAAGAATCAACCCATGCATGTCCAACATGAAGGTCGCTCCCGATCACGACAAACCCAAGTATTTCTATGGGAGAATAATTAGGATCTACAAAATCAGCGCGTTTTTCACCATTCGCGAACCACTGAATATGTCCACTGTTAAAACGAATTTCCATAGTTTCTAATTCACTTGAATTATCCCAATATTTGTCGAGATCTTTATCCAATTCCAGCAATCGTTTATTGCTAATTGAAACACCACCCCACCCATTAAAACTCGCAGTTGTTATATAACTCGTCAAAAACAGATAATAAAACGGTGTTGTACGTGACTCACCCATCCATCCCAATGCTATTCCAAAATTTACGCGCTTTGCTACCATGTCTTCTACGGTAATTTTCAAGTTTTCATAGCCAGGATTTTTAATTTGTCTTTGAATTACCTCGTCCTCGCTTACTCTAATGTCTATGTTTTCGTAGGGACCATGTAAACCCTTGAATTGAAGCAGTTCAGGTGTGGCTCGAGGTCCTGGAATTAATGCAGGTACACCCTGAATCCAGTTTTTTAAGTATCCGTTTTCAACTTTCCATATAGAATAGTCACCCCAACGAACCCAATCTTTTTCATTGAGAACATTAAAATCATCTTTATAACTTTGTGAGAAAGCAGATGGAAAAAAGGTAATGCACACAGATAATAAGACAATATATACATAGGTATTACGGACCTGTTTCATGATCAACTCCTTAGCTAATAATACAGTCTCTATCAATTCTCTTGATTGTCTATTCAAACTGCTTTAAGTGTCCCCATGTTGTCGTGAGTTGTTTTTCACGTAAATGTACATCAAGACTAAGATTGTGATTTGGAATACCTCCTCCAGAAATGGCAAAACCTGAGATGCTACCACCAAACCAATCTCCATCCAAACTACATGTAATGAGTACTCCAACGACATCAATTTCTGTGATAGTATTATCTACAAATTCCTTTAATAGCTCCGTGCCTGTCCACACTCGGAATTTCCCTGAATTAAAAGTGACTTTCATTTGTTTTGTGGTGGATTGAAAATGTTTATCATAAACAGATATCGTCTGACCTTTACTATAACCCTCTTTTTCACTTAACTTCGCAGCACTTGTTTTTTCTGGACTAAAGTAATACCCTTTTGCAGCAAAGTCCGCTTCAGGTTGTTGTTTCCCAAGGAACAATGCAAGGTCACCCCATCCACCTCGCCCCGGTGGTGGATAAAATATTTCTGAACCGATAACTGTCAAACTGTCAAGCCGAAATTCGTGTGCGGTCCAGTGCATAAAATCCGCTGATTTCTCATCACAATTCCAACGGAATTCACCTCTTCTAATTCGTGAGAACAGAATACCCTCAACTACTTCCCACCTTACACGCCATTTTTCAACCCCCATTATACGTGTCCAACCTTTGAGCTCTACATCATCGAATGTTTCATTCCATGTTCCCGCTTGACTGTGACCAATTGGAAGAAGATTCAAAAGCATAACACTAATAACTATTTTTACAAGAAAAGCATATTGTTTCCATTTGAAATCAATGGTTACAGCAGATCTAAAAAACCACCAGATGCAACCGATTATTTTGGTTTTCATTAGATTCCCCTAAAGATAGTGTGTTAAGAACAGAACATAACAATTAGGCAATAGAATTTATAACAGTTGTAGCAAAATTAATTCTTAACATTTCATCTTGTTTGTTTTAATGTTGACCAGATTATGGGTAGCAATTCATCATTCTCAATTTGAATATTTTCCTCGCTGAATGCTTCATCATACCATTCGGTGATACGCCATTCTGCATCTCTTTTTTCTAAGATAAATAAGTTATTCCCTTCTGCAAACCAACCCGTGAATTCACCCTGAAATGATTCACCCGCTGGTACGTAACCTTGAATACGGTAATGATTTCGCACTTCTGCGCGAGTCAGATCCATATCAATGTACACTTCGGGAGGCGTAGAAAGGACTATATCAATATCTTGAAATTGCCTAAAAACATGTGTCGCTGCATCGCGTTCTTGTCTGATATCATCAAACTCAAAATCATCAGTTTTATCACCCTCAGTTCCCATATCACCAACATATCGGAAACCCTGAGACCAGAACACACTCATAAAGGTATCAACATCTTCATTTTCATAACCTTCTTGCCACCGATTCAGAACGTCATTTATGGCAGACATGACCTCAGCAGGAGGAGATGATATACCACGCATATCCGAATCATCTAACTTTTCAAGATCATCCCCACATGCAATAAAACACATAAATATAGCGAGAACTCCTGTAATAATGAAAATTCGTTTGAACATAAAATTATATCTCCATATTTATATGTAACCTTTTTTTCTGAAATACATTCTTACATAAGAATAGTATATCAACTTTACAACATCAAGTGTATTTTTATTATATGCTCTACAAAAACTGAGTCTCAATACAGGTCTGATAGGAATAGAGGATGTAGTGATATGGAAGAGTTGCACGACGAAGAATTGGAACATCAAAATATAGACGTAAGTGATGACGGAACTTTTGAAATCCTCTATCACCGTTACGAAGGTCCTCTCCTCAGTTTTTTCTATCGACGGGTAGGGAATTGGGAAACCGCGCAAGACCTTGTACAAGAGACATTTATCAAGGTTCATCAGAATCTCAGTACACTACGTAATCCGAAAAGTTTTTCCAGTTGGTTGTATAGCATTGCACATCAACTCATTGCAGCACACTTCCGTAAAGAGAATAGAAAGCTTGAAATTGGATCACTTGAAGGGAATCCTGAAGCATATTTGGTAGACCTTGAACATCGTTCTCCTATATTTCGTATCATTGCAAAAGAACAGATGGAGATCGTTTATGCTTTGGCACAACGTCTGCCCATCTCCGAACAGGAAGTATTCGAAATGAAACTTGTAAATCCCAAAATGATGTTGGAGGAAATATCCGATAAATTGCAAATTTCGGTATCAGCAACAAAAGTTCGCTATCATCGTGCTAAGAAAAAAGTCGTCGCGTGGATAAAGTCTGAATATCCCGGTGAATTTGACAACATATTTGGCAAACAAGAAGATACAAAACAGATTAAATAAACAAAGCAATTTTATATGTAACCTTTTAAACCGATTTGCATTCTTACATTACAAAGGAGGAACACATGACACCGAATGATGTCAAGGAATTGCTAAAATCCTTAATTTCAGAAGAAGGACTTCCAATAGACCTTATTGATATAGCACCTTCACAAGACTTTCGTTCATTGGATTCCACAATGGAATCACGTATCAAAGATGTTATTCATCAGTGGAATACGGAAGGTAAAATCCACAATCGCCAACCTGGAAGAACTGAAATCATGGAATTCTATAGCAAAACCGATTCTGACTCTGCTGCGATTGAATTGTTGGAATCTTTAGACGTTGAAGTACTCCTTGAAACTATCATTACTGAAGAGAACTTACCGTTCTGTTTTACTAATCAAGGTTTTCGACTGATTACATTAGCAGAGGATGACACAACGAATTACCCAGTAAAAATTCTTCACGGCGGAATTAATTTAGAGAAAAAGTCTAAAGATAGGATTCAGTCATTACAACTTAAAGGAGTAGTAAAACGGTTTGAGAAGATGCTTGATGAGAATCGCGTAAAGGCAAAATTGTTTCATAGAGGTTTTAGTTTAGAAAAGATTTCGGAAGAAGACATGCTTATCTCACAAGTTAAATCAATTGCAAAAAAGATAGATGACACTTTTGGTATAAACTATGTGCTAAATTCATACAATTACTTACATTCCGATGCAGAAGAAAGGGATTCTACCTTAAAAAGTGCAAGTATCTGTATCTCTCTGTGGCGTTTTCCACGACGGTAACTTTGAGAAAAATAACAGACTTAGTATCGGTTTCTGAATCAGAAGGAGGATGAACCATGACCCCGAATGAAGTCAATGAAATGCTTGATAAATTAATCGATAAACTGAATCTTCCAATTTACGCCTCAAACAAGGGACCACAGTTGGTTAGTGATAACTCATTCAGTGAAACAAGAGAAGGTATGGATAAGGTAATTAAGCAATGGATAAACGGATGTGGTAGGAGCCATTCTATTTCTGTTGGAAGAACGGTTCCTGTTTTAGAGAAGGCGATTTCCAGTCTGGCGTTAGAGACACATCGCACACCAGAAATTGAGGAAATTCTGAAATCATTAATCACTGAACGCTCATTACCCGTAGAAGTTGTTAATCGTGGGTATGAATTGGCAGTAATTGCTAATGATGGAATCTTCTATCATGATGAAGATATGACTAAACTTCAAGCACTGTTAAAAAAAGAAGGTTTAGATGTTGCAGTGCGGCATAGTGGTTTTGATTTACGGGACAAAGAAAACAATCCTAAACTTCAGTTTTCTGAAGCCGAAACTCTAACAGAACACCTTGCATCTTCATTAGAAGAACATGGTTTACAGGTGAAATTAATCCATCAGGGGTTCGATCTTAAGAAAAATCAAGACGACGAAATTGATATTGCAGAGATAAAGGAAATATCTTATCGATTGGAGATAATGGTCGGTATCAGTTATGTTCAAGGCGGTTATTCGTATTCAAATAACGTTGAAAACAAAAATATTCACTGGTATTCTGCTCAGGTAAATACAGCCTCGCCAATGATTTGAGAGAACAAGGTAGAATAGTCGGACGTACTAATATCTGCAATTTATAATGAGAGATTAATCAGAATAAAAACATATACAGGAAGATTGAAAATGACCTATGTAATTTGCGAACCATGCATTGATGTAAAAGACAACGCTTGTACCATCGTTTGTCCCGTTGAATGTATTTACCCAATGCAAGACGAAGACCCAGACGAATTTGAAGAAGTAAATCAACTCTATATTGACCCAGAAGAATGTATTGATTGTGCAATATGTGTAGATGAGTGTCCAGTTGAAGCAATCTTTGCTGATATAGATGTCCCAGAAGAATGGGAACACTATATTGAAATAAACGCTGATTATTTTTAACAGTAAACATTTATTGACAATTTAGAAAAAATGAATATAATATAAGGTAAGGAATATGACTTATGTAATATGTGAACCTTGTGTTGATGTAAAGGATAGTGCCTGTGCTGATATTTGTCCTTGTGATGCCATACGACCAAATCCATCGGATGAATCAGATGAGTATGAAGGGGTTAATCAACTTTTCATTGATCCAGAAACCTGTATTGAATGCGGAGTGTGTGAACCAGAATGTCCTGTGGAGGCTATTTATTTTAAAGAAGATGTTCCCGATGAATGGGAGCAATACATACAGATAAACGCTGATTATTTCATAGATCAAAATATCAGTGTTTAAACTAACAACTTGTACGTTATAATATAATAGAAAGGAGATTATAATGACGTATGTTATATGCGAACCTTGCATAGACGAAAAAGACGCTTCTTGTGTTGATGTGTGTCCGGTGGATTGCATTCACCCACACCCAACTGATGCAGAGGAAGAATTTGAAGAAGTAGAAATGCTTTACATCGATCCCGAAGAATGCATCGATTGTGGTGTGTGTGAACCAGAATGTCCTGTGGAGGCTATCTTCATGGAAGAGGATGTTCCAGAAGAGTGGGAACATTTCATAGAAATAAACGCTGATTATTTTGAGTAATATAGCACCAAATTGACTACTTGTAAGTCGAAAATTAAGGTGTTGTCTAATAATAATTGATATAGGTTTAAGTTGTAATCATTAGAACTGTGCCATATCATACATTAGACAACACCTTTGTCTTTTCAATAGATATACATTCACACAGATCAAAAAATTACAAGAATATATAATTTGAGCAGGATTATTTAGTTTTCGGTTTTTCTGATGCATTTCATCACAAACGTTAATGTAATGTAGGTAAGGTAATACTTAGGAACTCAATATGGTAGTATGCACCGATGCAATTCAAATCTAACTATTAGTCCAACTCGTCAACTATAAATTTATAAAACTAAATAACCCTGTAATTTGAGGAATGAAAAGGTATATTGATTGGATTTCTGTCAAAATATATCCTGTTATGTTTTCAAACTAATGCTAACGTCTTATAACCATTTTCCGAGTTTGGGAGTAATCCCCTGCAGTAAGTGTATAATAATAAACACCACTGGCGACAGGTTCACCATGCATGTTCCGTCCATTCCAATAAGCAGTGTGCTTTCCAGTTCTTTGAAAACCCAATGTATGATGAAACACAAGACGACCCTGTGAATTATATATCGACAGCGATGTATAACTATTGTTTGCAAGTGAGTAAGGAATCCATGTTTCGGGATTGAACGGATTTGGATGGTTTTGGAAGAGTTGATTTGTAGGTAATGAAATCAACGGTTTAGTTTGTGAAAGAGAGTCAATTGATATTTCTTCAACTGCAAGTTTGGATGAGTCTGTATTAATGCGGAATGTTTTAAGTTGAAATCTATCTGTAATATATACAGTACTATCGTTAATAACAAGGTCAGTAGGGGATTGCAATTGCGTATAACGTGATTGACGATGCATTGAGCGAGTATCTATAATTTGTAGTGAATCAATATCAAGTAGATAAAGAAAATGTCCAATCACTTCAGCTGCAATTGGTAATCGTGTATCTGTATACTCTTGGGTAAGTACAGGTTGAATAGGATTTTGTATATTTAATTGTAGTACACCGTTCAGGTTGTCTAATACAAATAGGTGGTTATCATCAAGAGTGACATTTGTCGTATTACCTATCGTATTATATTGAGAAATTGGACGTGGTCGTGCTGGGTCTTCAATATCTAAAATCTGAACTCCACCATCCAACGAAGCAACATATATATGTGATGCATTATAAGTCATTTTGTATGCTGACCCAGGTAAATTTCGTTGTGATACTATTTGACTACGAGCAAGGTCTTTTATATCAACTACAATAAGATCCTTTGCGCATAAATATGCGTAGTCTTGAATCAAGGTAATATCCCAGACTGGATGGGTTGTTGGAATATGTACAAGTTTTTCACCTGTTCGCACATTTATGACATCCATACCATTTTCAAATCCAACATAAACGTGTGGATTTTGAAGATGAACACTTAGTACTCCCTGTTCTCCATAGAAAGAACGAATGACCTGCGAAATCTCACCATTATATGGATCAGTCAATTCGGCAGTCTTCAATCCACCTATTCCGTTTGCGATTGCAATTGTAGTATTAACCCCGTTATCTTCCACATCAAGCGAATAGGCATTACCTCCAGCATGATAGTGATTAACCCATATTGGCACATCAGGATGTGTAACATTTATGGTTTGAATTCCCCCTTTACCATCTGCAACATAAGCATAGGTTTCCTTATCTTTATCAGAATACCATAACGCGACATCTTCAGCATTTCCAAATGTTGGAATTGAAGAAATAACACGCGGTGAATTCGTATTATTGACATTAACGATTTGAAGTCCTGATTGACGGTCAGTCAGATATAATAATTCTTGGAAGAAATTAATTGATGAGACATTTCCTGGAGTGTTTGCCTGAGATACGATTCTTGGTGCAATCAGATTAACAAAATTCATAATACGAAGATCGCCAGATGCAACAAGTACAAAATTTCCCAATATATCAAAATCAGTTGCAAGAATAGAGACTATCCCATTAACCGTAAAACCACCAAGTTGGTTTGGAGTCAATATGTATAATCCCTGAGCATTATCACTTAAATAAATTGTTCCATCATCGTTTGTAGATACATTTAACGGTGTACCAGCTGTCTGAAATGTACGTCTTGGTTGCGGTTTATCGTGATTATGTATATCCTGTTGATTATATATCAACAAACCCCGCACTGCATCAAGTGCATATAAATTTCCATCTGATATATATACATCAAGGGCATCTTGTAACCCTGAGAGTGTTTTTACCAATAGTGGTGAAGTGGGTTGATGAACATCAATAACATGTATTCCCGATTCCCCATCCGCGATATAGACATTATCTCCATCAATGGCGATAGCTTGCGCAATTCCCGGTGTCTCAATTTCACCAATATGTATTGGTGATGGGTTTAAAGTAAATATCTCAACACCCCAATTACTTGCAGCAAAGACTTTATCATCCTGTATAACAATCTTGTTATAGTTGCTTGATAGATGAATTTGTGTCATCGGTTCAAGTTTTGGATAGTTATCTGATGGAACTAAAGATATTCCTACATTTCGTATTGTGTTAATCATTTCAGTATTGCTTTTTGAAGGAAATGTGACTGTGTTAGGTATCCACTGTCCATTCAATGGATCTATATTTCTCTGAGGTGTATTTTGTAATATATTTATTGCTGCATTTCCCTCTCCTTGAATAGCAAGATAACGGAACGACTGTGGATATTCGGAGGTAACAATTAAAAGGATCTCTCCTTCACGTTTTAAATGCGATAGCTCCATCTTATTAATACTTTGATTATTAGGATTGTTTGGTTCAGGGACTGCTGGAACAGGAGTGATTATCGGTCTATTTCTATTGGGTTCAAAATATGCTATATTTGCATATAACCCTGATTGATTGTTTGATATCAAGGATAATTCAAGATTTTCTGGTAAATTCTGAAAGAGAATATATTCTACACCCCAACTGTCTATAGGTATATCATCTGACATATATGGAAAACGAGCGATACGGGATGTGCGTTTTGTCACTTTCCGATTGGGTAGGTTTTGATAACTAAGTTGCCTACCGTTAGCAGGATTGTTTAACCAATTCGCAATACTCCAATATAGAAAGACATCAACAATATTTTTATTTTTACCTAATGAAGTATCTATCGCTGGAAGTCCAAGTGAATCTTCTGCTGCAAGTCTACGTATGAAGTCAATACCGCCATGGTTTTCATAAAGGTATAGAAGAAACATAAATGCTGCGCCATAATAAGATTCAAAATTGTTAGCTGTCGTCAATGATATACTTGGTTCTGCAAGGTAACCATCCACAAATAATGTATGAACAGTACCATATACTCCCCACTCTGTCAGCGAAGCAATACCTTCCTCTAACCAACGTTGATCGGTCGTTCCTCCATTCTGATACCAATTCACAAGATGTGCAAATTCGTGGGCAAGACTACTATAGAAGGTATGCCGTGAACGTTGCTTGAATTGAAAAATGTCCAAATACAACATATCTCTTCGGTTACTTGTTGGATATGTTGGGTGCTGGTCAATTGGTGAAAAATACCCTCCGTAATCTCTGGCAGACATATTCATGCCAACATCGTGAAATAAGATAGTGATTTTATTGTCCCGATCTAAACCGGGTTGAAATTCTGATCCAATCCAGTGATGTACTTCAGAATATATCTTTGTATCAAAGGTATCCGCAACTGCTTCTGCTTCATTATCTGTAAGCATATCTTGGAAAGTTTCGTCAATATAGATATAACAATGTACACCTACTGCAACACATTTTGCTTTGATTGATGCTGTGGGTATGTGAATAAAAAATCGGTCAATTTGTCCTTTTTTGGCAGGAGCTGCAGGTGCTGCTAATATGTTATTAATGCCTGTCCTGTTCTGCAGGTTAGTCGGTGGTATATGTTGACATAACAGCGGTGTACCACACTTCCATGGTTCTGCATGTAGTGTTATATAGTTTCCACCTAACCATCCAATTACAAGGATAGTACAGATGCCAAACAGTTTTCGTGAGATATGAGTTGAATTCTTGATAATATGTATAGAATTAGACATTAGATCAATAATGGATGACTCTTTATCACTTTTTGAATATAATAGTGTGAGTCTATAAAAAAGGATAGATAATCTAAAAACATCATAGTCATTGTGTATTCTGTTAGTTTACTGAAACTGATCGAGTCCTACACTTTGAGACTAAATAATGTATTCAGATCTTTGATTAAATAGTAATAAAATGGTAATGAAACCTTTTGAATTCATAGAACATACTGCCGATGCAGGTTTGCTTGTTCGGGGAGATTCGCTTATATCCCTTTTCACGAATGCAGCACACGGTCTATTTGAAATGATCGCAGTTGTTAATTCAATTGATGAAGTCTCTGAAATAGACATTCACGTTCAAGCTGATACGATTGAAGCGTTAATTGTTGCTTGGTTGGATGAATTAAATTATAGACATGAAACGGAAGAAATGTTTTTTAAACGTGTAGAGATTCTAAATCTCAATTCAACAGAGCTAAATGCTAAAGTCTATGGTGAACCAACAAATTTTGATAAACATGTTGTATATACTGAGATCAAGGCGGTTACATACCATCAACTATATGTGAAACAAAATCCTAATGGTGATTGGGAGGCACAGGTCATATTTGATTTATAGCCAATATCAAATTATAGTTATTCAATGTTTATATCTCTCACTGTCCCTCTTTTATAGATATTTTCTGATTAGGTTGGACATTGGACAACTCAGAAACTTCTCCGCTTAACCAAAACACTTCAATTGATTCAATTACGGTATCACCATTTATGCCGAAAGTTGCGGTTAATTCACTCTGTGAACAGTAACTTGATCCGCTTTTCACTGTTTTTGTTTGAGTGCCAATAGACGATTTTAGTCGGATACGTGTACCAATACCGTTTCGGTTGCTTTTAGTTCCAACCAGTTGGATTTTAATCCAATTATTATTGTTTCCGCCATCATTACGATATAGATGAGCAGGTCCATTTGATGTTGTAACAAGTAAATCCTGATCTCCATCATTATCTATGTCACCGTATGCAGCCCCTCTTCCAACTATAGGTTTTGCTAAATCCTGACCAACCTTATGTAGGACATCTTTAAATATACCTTCCGACATGTTTCGAAAAAGATGTGGCTGTTGTGCGTAGGTCACCTCACTTTGGACTTTGTTAATGTCTGTTTCCACATGACCATTTGAAGTGAAAATGTCAATATTTCCATCAAGGTCAAAATCAAAGAAAAAGCAGCCGAAGGTGAGTGTCAATAAACTTGTTCTACCAAGTTGTGCTATAGGGGCATCGTCATGAAAGAAATCACCTTCATTTCGGTATAGGTTCAGCATTTCATTTGAAAAATTGCCAATAATGAGACTTTCTCGTCCGCTCTTATCATAGTCTGCAGCATCCACACCCATTGCTCCTGTAGCAACACCTCTCTCATCATAAGCAACTGCTGTCAGCATACCTACTTCAATAAAAGTACCATCACCGTTATTCTGATATAATTTGTTTGGCTGTGTATCGTTTGCCTCAAAGATATCAGAAAGTCCATCTTGATTAAAATCAAGGATACACACACCTAATGATTTACTATCCGGATCAATTATTCCAGCATTTTGGGAAGCATCAACGAATGTTCCGTTACCGCGATTACGAAAGAGTTTACTCGCTTGTCCTTTATACGATTCAGGTGTACAGTATGCTTTGTTTTTACCATCAAGAGTACAGAAAATATCTGTCTCAATTGACCATTCAACATAATTCGCCACGTAGATATCCAGATAACCATCCAGATTGTAATCCAACCAAGCACAACTTGTGCCAAAACCTGGGTTACTTATTCCAGCTTTTTCTGTAACATCAACAAAAGTGCCATCACCACCGTTTTGGAAAAGTCTGTCATCTTCAAGACAACTGATATATATATCGTCGTCCCCATCATTGTCATAATCACCAATGGCAACACCCATTCCATATACCGGCAAATTCAAACCAGCAGGTATTGTTACATCCGTGAACGTGCCATCCATATTATTTCGGTACAGTGCTAATGTCTGACGTTTTCCCGTTGGGTGTCCTACCCAATCCATTCCATTTACGAGTAGTATGTCTTGCCATTCATCTGCATTGTAATCGAAAATTGCACATCCTGACCCCATTGTTTCGGGTAAATACTTTTCACCGAAGGCACCATTATTATGCACAAAATCGATTCCTGCTTCCTTAGTGATTTCTGTAAATTGTGGGAGTCTTTCTGCAAAAAGGTTCACAGTAGTCATAAAGGATGCAATTACAACGATACAAGACACCAAAGTCAACATTGTTGACTCAAAAAAAGTCTTATTGGACAATTTTTCGGGTATTAGTAGCAAGGTACACCTTTCATTATTTCTAAACAAAGAACTAATTACCATAACAGAATGACACGATCAAACAAATCAGATCTTAATATCACCTGATTTTCAGTTTTCCCCAAGTCGTTGCGAGTTTCGCTCGAGGTTCAACATCACGCGGTTTACCTGGACCACCATTTGGAATGTTATCACCTGTTATTTCTACATCATCAAATCTTGCGCGAGCATCGCCAACGACCAGACCAGCCTTTCCACCCTTTAATGGTGCAGGATCAGTCGCAGTAAATTCCAAATCGTTTATTCTAAATGTTAATGTTCCATCTTCAGATACTGAAGCACTTAGGTCGTACCAAACCTCTTTTTCTAAAGTAAATGGACGGTTTACCATTCCACCACCTGGAACACCTTTTATTATACTAACAGTATCAGAAACAAAATAAAGGAAAAATAGATAACGACTATCTTCATGTCCTCTATCCTGAAGTGTTAGACCAATATAGGGAGGATCATTTTTTTCTTCTTCTAACATAATTCGACAGGATACAGTATAGAATCTCCAATCCATTTCTCCTGTAAGCCAAAGACTCATGAAATCGGGTAGAAATATTTCTCCAACCGCTTCACCATCGTTTATCCACCATTTTTCGACTTGACGGTCGAGGTTAAATATTTCCCATTCTTTTGTGTTATTGTCTTCAAAATCATCTCTCCATGTTCCTGCAAATGCGGACAAAACTGCACACATTGAGAAACATAGGATAAAGAGACAATAAACATAGACATTTCTGATTTTCACTGTTTTCTCCTTTGTTAGTTGAGTGTATACTGTTCTTCTGAATCAGCATATTGACAAGAACTACTATGTGTAAACTCATTAGTATAGGTTATCATTTGAAGTGAAGTAATGTTATTTATCCAGCGGTCTATAATGTCCTGAAATTCGGTAGATCTGAAACTTTTACTTAGACATTGATTTAGTTTAGGTAAGTAATAACTAATCGTTACATTATGCTGTGATGGATAGGATTTATGCAAAAGAAGTCCAAGTAATTCCATTTCTGGCATATAGTAATCTAATTCATCTTTTTCACATGATGTATAGTTCAACCCTTGCCATAGTCCAGTCTGATCTTTATATAGTCTATCAATTGACCCTGAGATAATATGTCCATTTATCTCCGCGTCAATATGATGGTTTATATTACTATCAGAAGCCTGAAGTGCAGTTCGTCCAATTTGGGAATTCAGAATATTATTCACATGTTCCCTTATTTTAGGTAGATTTTCTGATATAGACGAGTCATCTGTTAAATTTGATATACTATCTAACACTTGTAGAATAAAAGTATCTACGTGATGTGAATTTGAAACGTGTTTAACTTTAGCAAGAACATTGCGGATAATTTCGTCAATGTCCATTTCTTGTAATTGGGTTTGCCTGCCTTCCAGTTGTGGTAACTTTAGAAGGTGTTTAAGTTGGTAACAGAGCGGACACCGGGAATAGTCGGCAAGTTCTTCTATAGAAATGGATGAGTCTACGGTAGATGGATTAAGTTTGACAATTGGAAGTTCAGGAAATTCAACTGTCTCTAAATTCTCAGTTAACATATCTGCATCTTCAGTGGAAGCTATTTGTTTTATGATAGGAATATGTAGGTCAATAATCCTATTAGTTGACTCATCATTCCGATATATATTAATACTTACTTGTGTGTTATACGAATCTGCATCTATATCAATACCAAGATAGTCATAGAACCATTTCTGCATGTTATCAAGTTTGTTATATTGATTAAGGGAACCTGAAAGGATTAATCTATCTGTTGCGCGGGTTGCACCAACATAAAAAATTCGTTTCTTTTCTGCTTCGTCTTTTTCAGCAGCGCGTTCTTTCATCTGGTTTATTATCTCAGGTTCGGTTTTAGCATATTCGTCCTCTGGTTTATATGGATTAAAACCGATACCAAGTTTCTCATCAATAAATGGAGGATTATTAGATTTACTTCCACGATTAAGAAATGGTAGTATTACAACTGGAAATTGTTTGCCTTTAGCAGAATGGATAGTCATTATCTCAACAGATCCACTTGTGTTTTCTATTGGTGCTTGCCCTTCACGAGGTTCTTCATTAATTAAAATGTCTAAAAACTCAATAAAATCAGATAATGTCTGTTTGTTTTCATCGCTATCATAATTTCTTGCGAGGTCTAATAACTTTTGGTAGTTCGCCCATCTTTGCTGTCCCTGTTTTCCTATATTCAATGTTCCTACCAATCCTGTTTCATTGACAATGGTGTGTATCAATTGATTTACAGGCATCCGATTTGCATACTGCAGGTGGTGTTTTATTGTTATAATTGCTTGGTTTAGTTGGTCTGAAGGTGATGAATATTTACTCAATTTATTCCATAGACTTGTGCCTTTTTGTCTTGATATTTCATATAACTCAGTATCAGAAATACCGTATGTTGGACCACGGAGGATTCCTATGAGTGATGAATCGTGTTTTTCTGGTGTGTCAAGAAAATTGAGATAGTTCCAAATATCGTAGATTTCTTGTCTTTGATAAAAGCCCACACCTCCTGTAATGAGATGTGGTATATTTGCATTGAGTAACGCTTTTTCTAAATCTGGTAGATGGTTTCTATTTCGAATCAGGATAGCAATGTCACCATATTTTATAGGTCGAGAAGTTTCGTTACCACTTTCATTCTTTTCCCAAATCTGTACATTGTTAGCAATCATACTGTTGATGTGGTGTGCAATAATTAATGCTTCGTTACTTTCTTCATTATTTCTGTGTCCAAGTATGATTTCAACTGCTCCATCACCATTTGTATCTCTTGCTTGTGTCAGAGATTCAAACGCAACTTCATATTCGTTCTGTGAACCATCACCCATCAATTCTTGAAAGAAGTGATTGACGACCCCCACATTATCGCATAATGAACGAAAATTCTCTGTGAGTTTGATATCCAAACCACCATTATCAATTATTTGCTGTTTCGTTCTATCAAAGACACGCACATCTGCACCACGAAATCCGTAAATGCTCTGTTTCGGATCACCAACGATAAACAGATTAGCATTCTGTAACTTATTAGTAAGCAGCATGACTAAGTCATATTGAACTTCGTTTGTATCTTGGTATTCATCAATCATATAGTATTTGTAACGTTCTAACAGAGTTTCTCGTATTTCATTGCTGTCTTTAAGTAGATCACGTGTTTTTAACTGGAGATCATTGTAATCAAGTAGACCTTGTAAGAGTTTGGCAGAATTGTATTGATCAAGAAGATATTCATAAAGCGTCAGAAGATGGTGTGTCGTACTTACGAGATAGTGATCATCCGTTTCTGTGTCCTCTGTATCAGGTATACGTGCATCTTTTATTTTTTTTGACACAGAAACAAGCATTTTGATTTTATCCTCATAATTGGATGTATCAACACGAAGTCCGACAAAATCACGCTTGGCAATATCTCCATCCTGTTTCGTTATTAATTTTCCTATATCTTTCAGTATAGTCAATACACCCGGTGAGACTGGGTTACAATCTGGAAGCAAATCTAATTTTGAGATTAAGATTCTTACCTCGGTGACATTCTTACCGCGTGCTACTTCCAGAACAGAGTCAATACAATTGATATATTCAGTAACCTCAGTTTCAGAAGGTAAGTTAGCGAGATAAAATGAAATCCAAGGTTCAGGTATAGATCCGTTTTGGTTTGAATACACATTTTGAATTACTTGTTCAATAACATCCCGTTTGTCTATCATTATTGTCAACAGATCCACTATACCTTTGCGGTTTCCGTACCGTTGAAGGCTAATCCGCAAATCATCGTAAAGCCTATGTGTGGGATCGGTTGCTATCTCTCTAAGGGAATTATGAAGCGTTTGCTTCATCAATAGTTTTTGGTCAATTCCTTGTATGATACTAAAATTTGCTGGAACACCTGCTTGGAATGGGAATTCTCTTAAAATACGTAAACAGAAGGCATGAATTGTAGATATTGGAGCGACATTCATCTCTTCAAGAAACATATCACGTCCATCTATATCCGCCGCATCAGTTAGTTGTTCAATAATGCGTCCCTTCATTTCAGCAGCTGCTTTATCTGTAAATGTTATTGCCACAATATCTCGAGGTGCAATACATCCACGACCTTTTTTCAAAATATTGAGGTATCGGTCAACTAATACCGTGGTTTTTCCTGATCCTGCACCTGCTGTTACACAGATATGTTCGTCAATATTGAGAGCTTTACTCTGATTCAGTGTTAGATTCATTTGGTTGCTAATTATTGATTGGAAGTGGAACAATAGCATCCGGAGATATTGAGACATTAACAGTATCTCCAGGTTTCTTTGTTTCAGTACCAGGATTATGAATGATTGCTTTCAGCTTTAGTGTGTCTGATATAATGAGTGCGTACTCTTCTACCCTACCAAGATATGTGACAGCATCAACTTTAGCAGTCAATTTGTTTGATGATATATTACCATTCAGTTGAATCGTCTCCGGACGTATAGAACAACATACTTCTTCCCCGAGAGTAAAATCGTGGAATACGCTTTCCGTATGAAGGACACCAAATGGTGTTTCAATTGTAGCTTTACCATCAGCATTCTCCTTGATGTTACCAGAGATAAAATTGGTTTCACCGACAAAACTTGCGACGAAAGGATCCGCTGGATGTTGATATATTTCACGCGGTGTACCGACTTGAACAAAAACACCATCATTCATAATAGCCATTCGGTCTGCCATAGAAATAGCCTCAACTTGGTCATGGGTTACATAGATAGTTGTAATCTTCGTACGTCTATGGATGTTTTTGATTTCGTCGCGTAGATTCTGTCGTAGTGCAGCATCCAAATTACTAAGCGGTTCGTCAAGAAGCAATACACTGGGTTCAATCACTAAAGCGCGTGCTAAAGCAATTCGTTGCTGTTGTCCACCTGATAAAGTGTTTACAGGTCTATCCCTGTATTCACTCATCTCCACCATTTCAAGGACTGAAGTAATCTTTTCATTTCGTGTTGAATTACTGAGTTTTCGTAGTCTCAGACCGTATTCTATATTTTCTCCAACAGTCATGTGGGGCCACAAGGCATAGTTTTGGAATACCATACCCGTATTACGTTGGTGAGGTGGAACTTTGTTCATTTCCTTATCGTCAAACAGGAGTTTACCCGTGTCAGGTTTGTAAAAACCCGCTATAACTCGGAGCAACGTTGATTTTCCACAACCAGACGGACCGAGTAGAAAGAAAAGTTCTCCTGACTCAATAGTCAATGAAATATCATTGACAGCCAATGTGGTACCAAAAGCTTTCGTAATATGGTTTAGTTGTACACTAACAGACATAAAATAGTCACCTTAGAAATAATCTTAAGAGGATACAGTTTTACTTTGCGATACGTAGATTTTACTTCAAATATTTTATTTTTGTATATCCTTGACACACCTGAATCCAATCGTACTTCCTGTTGTAAGATGATACCATCGATCAGACACGCGTAGGTCAGTACTGCTACCACTCCAACCTCCGCCCCGCAATATACGAAAATTTTCGTCATCAGGTGCAGTTTCTCTACCGTAACGTGGATTTAGTTTAGGTGATGTTGCATACATTTCCGCGTTATACTCATCAAAACACCATTCCCAAACATTACCTGCCATATCGTATAAACCAAAACCGTTTGGAATAAAACTACCAACAGGGGCACTCCATCTCCAAATATCATTACCCTCTTCACCACCGAAATTGGCATCATTGCGTGTAATTATATCACCCGATGGATACATTTTTCCAACAAGATTGCCGCGTGCCGCATATTCCCATTCCGCTTCAGTAGGTAACCTCTTGTTTGCCCAACTTGCATATACAACGGCATCCTGCCATGTAACGTTTACTACCGGAGCATCGGGTTTATTAAATTTACTGTCGTGCCATAAAGGTGGTAGTGGATAACCCGTGGCAATAACAAACTGTTGGTATCGTGCATTTGTAACCTCATGAATGTCCATGTAGAAGGCATCAATAAATACTTCATGAACAGGCAATTCGTCTTCGTCACCTATATTTTCTTTGTGGTTACCCATCAGGAATGATCCAGATGGAATTAACTGCATTTCTGCGTCATCAATGTGAGATACAATTTGTTCAGGTAACGCAGTTGAGTCATAGGTATTCTGAGGTGTCTCTGTGCATCCACATAACAGGCAAAGTAAAATGATAAATATACCCAACACCATGATGTTACTTTGAATTTTCTAACTTTGATGTAATCTCTTCTGCTGTCTGAATCAATAATTCCTGCTCTTCTTCATATAACGTTCGCACATCAAACCACAGTTGATCAGTTTCTATCCGACCAATAACTGACGTGTTGCCGTGTCTAAAGTACTCTGAAAGTGTTTCAGCAGAAACTGTTTGTGGTTGAAGCACAACTGCCATACTCGGTAAAGTTTCTACGGGTAGTGATCCGCTACCAATTTCCGATTGCGTTTCTGATATTTCAACTGTGACAATGTCCTCAAATATCACTTGCAGTCTGTCCGCAATATGTTCAGCAGTTATACGTAAATCGTCAATAGATCGAGTATACCGTTGAATCATAGGGAAATATTCTGATAATGTGTCATGATTCTGGTATGCTTGTAGCGTAGAAGAAAGGGCGGCGATAGTCAGCTTATCTATCCGCAGTGCACGCATCAGAGGATTCTTACGGATTTGATGAATCCAGTTTGCTTTCCCTACGATTATTCCTGCTTGGGGACCACCAAGTAACTTGTCACCACTAAATGTCACAATGTCTACACCACTGGAAATTCTTTCTGCAACAACTGGTTCGTAAGGTAGACCGTATTGTGTCAAATCAATCAACGCACCACTACCTAAATCTTCCATAGTTGTGATACCACGTTCTTTACCAAGTTCTGTCAATTCATGCATTTCAGGTGTAGTGGTAAATCCAATAATCTTATAATTACTCGGATGCACCTTCAAAATGAGGGCTGTATTCTCATTAATTGCTTCAGCATAATCGCGAATATGTGTGCGATTAGTAGTACCTACCTCTCTAAGAATCGCACCACTTGCTGTCATTACATCTGGAATTCGGAACGAACCACCAATTTCTATTAGCTCTCCTCGTGAAACGATTACCTCTTTATCCTTCGCAACGGTTTGCAATGCAATTAATACTGCTGCTGCATTGTTATTAACGATAGTTGATGCTTCGCAACCGGTTAATTGTTGTAGAAGTGGTTCGGTTATCCTGTCACGGTGTCCGCGTTTACCTGTTTCAAGATCAAATTCAAGATTGACATAATTCTTTGCAGCATTTACCAGGCTATCACATGCAGCTGGTGATAACAAAGATCGACCAAGGTTAGTATGTGTTACAGTACCAGTAGCATTGATGACTTTTCGGAGTGGTGGACTTGTTATTTCTTGAATTCGTTGTAATGCTAATTCTGCATATTCTGATAACTCAGGGAGTATCAGGTCAGCATCTCCTTTCAAGATTTCCGTCCGTAAATCAGAGACAATAGACCTTAAAACCTGTCTTACAAGAGTTCGTGAGTAAGATGACAGTAGATTTTGTATTTCTGGTAAAGATAACAAATTATCAATCTTAGGAATTTGTCGTAGAGGATTATTATCAGTATTTTTTTGTGATATATCTGATGCCATTTTTTTATAGTGCAAGATGAAGTGGTTTATGTTTCAAGCTAATGGTTTGCAGTAATGAATTTGCATCACGAATTTTATCAGATTAGACATCAAAAGTCAATTGAAGTTCAAATTGAAATAGCATCTAACGCTTGACCAAGGTCAGCAATGATATCCTCAGTATCCTCTAAACCTATGGAGAACCTGACTAAACCGTCCGTGATTCCAGTCTGCTGTCGGACTTCAGCAGGCACATGCGAATGTGTCGTTGAGGCAGGATGACAGACTAAAGTTCGCGCATCCCCTAAACTCACTGCTAATGAACAGATTTGTAGTTGGTTTACCAATGTTTCGCCTGCAGCATGTCCACCTTTGAGTTCCATCGTTATTATACCACCAAAACCGTTCATCTGACGTTTCGCAAGTTCATGCTGTGGATGGCTATCTAACCCAGGATAACGCACCCAAGCAACTGCAGGATGCTGCTCAAGGAACGTTGCAATACAGATAGCATTCTCACAGTGCCGTGTCCACCGAAGCGGCAATGTGGGTATACCAAGTAAGGTCAACCAAGCATTGAACGGACTGATGACTGCCCCGAAGTTTCGCAATGCCCCTTTTTTGGCACGTACAATGAAATCCTTATCTCCTATTATTGCACCCGCGATGACTGCACCGTTACCACTCAAGTACTTCGTCATACTATGCAGGACAACATCTATACCGCAGGCAATCGGTTGTTGACCACAAGGAGTTGCAAAAGTGTTATCTATGATTGAGGTTATATTATGCTTCTTTGCAATTTCTGCACAAGCAGCGAGGTCAACCAATTTGAGTAACGGATTCGTTGGACTTTCGATGTATATAACCTTTGTGTCAGGACGAATCGCATACTCTACTTTGTTTGGGTCTGTAGCATCTACGAATGTTGTTTCAATTCCCATCCGTGGTAGGTCTTCACTTAGCAGATTATATGTGGCGGAATATAAGGTCTCCATAGCAACAACGTGACCACCTTCGGCTAAGGCTGTGAGTAATGCAATACTAACTGCACCCATTCCAGATGCAGTAACCAATGCGGATTCACCTGCCTCCAGTACTGCAAGTTTCTCTTCTAACACCTGTTGCGTAGGGTTACCCCAACGGGTATAAACATAACCGCTCTCCTCGTCAATGAATGCTGAAGCACATTCATCTGCTGAACTAAAACGAAAAGTACTATTTTGATAAATAGGTGGGAGTAACGGAATCCCAGATTTTTCAGATTGGTCTTCTTGTGCATCTGATGGGTGAGTAGTTAACGATTCCCCTGCGTGTATAGCCTCAGTTGACTTACCTTTATATATCTTATTTTTCACGTAACACCTCAACAGGATATCCTTCAAGTGTTAGGAAATGACGTTTGCGGTCAAGACCACCACCATATCCACCCAATTTGCCATTGCTCCTAACTACACGATGGCACGGAATAATAATTGTAATCGGATTGTTGCCAGTGGCATTACCGACAGCCCGTACAGCCTTCGGTCTACCAATCTGTTCTGCTATCCATTTGTAACTACGTACCTCACCATACGGAATCTGATGAATCATATCCCAAACCTGATTTTGAAAGTCTGTTCCGTTCTCAATTTTAACAGGAATCTCTTGAAAATTCACTGACTCCCCAATAAAATACCGATCCAACATTTCCTTTGTACGACTTAACAACTCTGTCTGAGGGATAGATGGTGGTTCATAATATACTGGATTGTCATTAAAGAAAATATGTGAAATATGATGTTCTGTTTGAATTATGTCTATATGACCAATAGGAATCTTATATCTAAGATTCTGATTACCATAAAAATCTTGAAATTCTTTCGCAACTTGTTCATTACCATTGGGATCAAGATTCTTTTCAAAGTTATCACGAAAAATGTGAAATGGGTTCTTAATCATTTTTTATTTGACCTTCTATGTGTTATATTGTATGCTATATCGCAAACTATGGCTATATTTGAAACATCAGAACAACTTCATAGTTACATTAGTGAACTATTTGAAGAAATTGCTACATTACCTGAAGCGCAAGAGGCACTTGAATCCCTAACGTTATGTGTTAGATTTAACTATTCCATGCCCGATTGTGTGATGACCTTAACTGCAGCGAATGGTGAATATACCCTTTCTTGTGATGAATGCGGTAATGTTACGCCAGATGCTGAACTCACCATGACGGGAGATGTCGCATACAAATTTTGGACAGGTGAACTCAATGTTATGCGTGCGATCACGACACGTGAGATCGGTATCAACGGCTCACTGGGTAAAATCATGCGACTAACTCCACTGATTAAAGTTGCAATTCGACATAACAAAGAACGTAACTGTATTTTAGTATAATAGATCATTACTTACAATTAAGTCTTCCAAAGGAGAACCACATGACTGCTGATAATTTATCAGAAACTACCAATCCTTATGTGACGCAGCTACATGAAGAAGGTTGGTGTGTGCTTGAGAATGTTATCCCCGCAGACGTTGTCGATTCTGTCCGTGTTGAGGTAGAAACCTCAGAAGCAGACTATAGTCAATTTAGTAAAGACAATGGCAGATGGGAGCGTAATGTCATAAGTTTTATGCCGAACTTTGCTGAACATCTGGCAAACGAACGACTCCTTACAATCCTTCGTGAATTATTAGGACCGCAGGTACGTATTTCACAAACTGAGTATAAGATACGACCACCACATTATAAATTGGTCCGTGCATATCACTCCGATTTTCCGTATGACTTAAACCAGAAATGGCATATAACACAGCCGTTCCCATCTGCTGTTATTGGTATCACAACACTCTGGATGCTTACCGATTTTACGACTGAAAACGGTGGCACTTGGATTGTACCGAAATCCCATGTTGACCTCAGAAATCCGAGAGGTAAAGAGGATGGTATCGGAGACCGCAATCCACTTACGGGTGAAATGCAAGCAACCGGTAGCGCGGGTAGTGTGCTTATCATGGATAGTCGTATATGGCATTCTAATGCAGAAAATCCAAGTGATGGTCGTCGAACCGCTGTTGTCGTGAGATATGCTCCGTGGTGGTTGAATTTGGAACTCTTCGGTGTCAATACTGCTACGATTCCCGGTGAAACATTCGATCAGTTCCCTGATGATGTGAAATTGCTTTTTGAACACCGCGCAGAAGATAGAGAACCAACTGTATGGGTCTAAATGTAGTAGACACACAAAGCGTGTCGTAAAAAGGAGAATCTATTATGTCAACAACACTTGTACACATCGGTGTCCGTACAACAAATTTAGAAAAAAGTATCCGTTTCTGGAGAGATGCACTCGGTTTAAGTGTTGCCTCAACAATGAACGGATGTTATGACCTAACAGATGGTTATCACAATTTTCGCGTGTTTCAGCATAATGGTCCTGACCGTCCCCAACATGTCAGCGGAATGTTAGATTACCTTCACATAGGAGTCCGAGTTCCAGACCTACGCGAAGCAGCGCAACGTTGTGAGGAACTCGGTTTTGAAATTACATGGGAAGGATTGGACGGCACTAAACCTTACGATCCGAATTCTAACGAGTTACCATCAGAAGCTTTTAAAGTTGAAGACCCAGATGGGATTACCGTTGATATTACTGAACGAAACGATCAGTGGCCCGGTGTAGAAATTGAAAGCAAAGGGTAATTTGCTAACACCTTAAATGTGCGCGGTACAATACCGCGCCATCTATATCATTTTATTCATCCCCACCCAAAAGTCCTAATCGGAACAGATAGTAGAGAAGCATTAATAAACTTGTTATTGCTGCAGCCAGATAGGTTAAAAATGCTGCGTTAAGCACTTTGCTCGCATGACGGTTTTCATCGGGCGAAAGCATACCCACTTCTGCCATCGCAACTTTAGCACGACGACTCGCATCCCATTCCACCGGAAGTGTTACCAATGAAAACACCACACCTACAGAAAATAGGATTACACCTAACAATATTAGGCTCTTCAACTGGAGAAGGAATCCCGCTATCATCACAATATACGAGAAGATCGAACTAAAGTTAGTCGCTGGTACAAGCGCACTACGAAGACTAAGCATTGAATAGCCGTGCGCATCCTGCATAGCATGTCCTGCTTCATGACATGCAACACCTATTGCTGACAGAGAGTGACTTGAATATACATCATTGGACAACCTTAGCACTTTTTTGCGTGGATCGTAGTGATCACTTAACCATCCTCCTGTATGTTCAATTTTGACACCGTCAATTCCATTTCTTTGCAGCATGAGTGCTGCTGCTTGTGCCCCTGTCATCCGCTTTTGCGATCCGACTTTTGAATATTTTGCGAATGTTGCTTTTGTCTTCCATGTTGCATACAGAGACAAGGCAAGTCCAGGTGCAAGAAATACGAGATACATCGGGTCAAACAAACCAAAAAACATGTTGGATACCCCCAAGTTCTATGTTTATATCTGTTTGTGAAAGAATTGATATGTATTAAATGCATAAATATTATACAAGATTTTGACTGGGAATTCAAATGAATATAATGGATGTAGAAGTGTTGTTAATCGTCTGAACCAAGAATTTCAGGATTACAGGATTTACAGGATAAAAGATTGTATTCCAATGTTCCTTCACAAAAGGTGCCTCTTCACCCTTTACAACGGAATGTATATTCACCAACTCCCAATCCAGAGAATCCTGTAATCTTGGAAATCCAAGTTCAGACAAAAAGAATTACTCTTATCCTGTAAATCTTGGTTCAGACAATAAACAAATACCATTATTTACATACTTTAACAAAACCTGTGCGAAAAACCTAAAACTAAATAACCCTATGTCTTCATAAGGTTTCACTTGACAAGCCATGTTCAGTTTGGTAAATTTTTGTATTAGGAAATTACAATACCACTGAATACATAGACTTCACATACCAGATAATAGGAGAACTGCTACTTTGAAAATAACAGATGTCAAAACTATCCTGACTGCCCCCAATGGGATTCGGCTTGTTGTTGTTAAGGTTGAAACGAGTGAACCCGGTCTATACGGAATCGGTTGTGCTACCTTTACGCAACGTCCATTGGCAGTTGCAACTGCTGTTGATGAATATCTAAAACCCTTTCTAATTGGGAAAGATCCTTCCAACATAGAGGATATCTTCCAGACAAGTTTTGTTAGTTCTTACTGGCGAAATGGACCAGTACTGAACAACGCGCTCAGCGGTGTAGACATAGCATTGTGGGACATCATGGGTAAACGCGCAAACATGCCTGTATATCAATTACTCGGTGGTAAGTGCCGTGAGGCAGCAACACTTTATGCACACGCAGGTGGAGGAAGTTTTGAGGATGTAGAAAACAGCGTCCGAAGGTATATGGAACAAGGGTATCGTTATGTTCGGGCACAAGTCGCAATTCCCGGATATACAACCTATGGCGCAGGCGGGGGAAAGCGGAGCTCTCCAGCATTTGAACCGACACCTTATGTCAACACAGTCATCAAACTTTTTGATCACCTACGGACAGAGTTAGGAGACGAGGTTGAACTTCTGCATGATGTGCATGAACGAATTCCCCCTATCCAAGCGATTAATTTAGCAAAAGGATTGGAACCGTACAACCTGTTTTTCCTTGAAGACCCATTTGCACCAGAGGACGTTGACTATTTCCAACTGATGCGTCAACAGACGAGTATCCCGATTGCAATGGGAGAGTTGTTTAACAATCCCAATGAATATGTCAATCTAATCAAAGATCGTCTAATTGATTTCATACGAGTACATATTTCACAGATTGGTGGTATCAGTCCGGCTCGTAAACTCGCTGCGTTTTGTGAATTCTTTGGTGTCCGCACTGCATGGCATGGTCCTGGTGATGTTTCACCTGTTGGACATGCGGCAAACGTTGCTTTAGATTTAGCATGTTATAACTTCGGAATTCAGGAACAGCATGTATTTGGAGAAAACACGAAAGAGGTGTTCCCAGGATGTCCAGAAATAAGAGACGGTTGTTTTTGGGCAAATGAGGAACCAGGACTTGGCATTGATGTCAACGAGGAACTCGCAGCACGATTCCCATTCCCAGAACATCCTCTGAACGGTGGTTGGGCACCAGTCAGACGAATGGATGGTACAGTTATACGACCATAGGTTTTTCACAATATGAAGTGGTTCACAATTATTGTAGCGACAATTTGGATTAATCTCACACACGCTGACATACAATTTACACGGATCACTGATGAAGCAGGTATCCAATTTCGGCATTTTAATGGTGCTACCGGTGAAAAACATCTTGTGGAAACGATGGGAGGTAGTGCCGCTTTCTTTGATTACAATAATGACGACTACTTGGATATATATCTGGTGAACGGTGCACCACTCACACGGAAAACACCTGATGTGCAACCTACTAATCATCTCTATCGTAATAACGGAGACGGCACTTTCACCGATGTGACACAACACGCAGGTGTTGGGGATACAGGTTATGGAATCGGGTGTTGTGTCGCAGATTACGATAATGATGGCTATCGAGATCTTTTTATTACTAACTTCGGCAAAAATATCCTTTATCGCAATAACGGTGACGGCACATTTTCTGATATATCCAAGCAAGTAGGAATAACAGATGAATCGCTTTTTTCTGCGGGGTGTGCCTTCGCGGATTATGACAATGATGGGTGGCTTGATTTAGTTGTTGTAAACTATGTGTTGCTTAATTTGGAAAACGTCCCAGATTGTTCACAAGAGGGTATTCCTGCTTATTGCCGACCTGAAGAATTTTCACCTGCACCTGATCGGCTTTACCGCAATAATGGTAATGGCACTTTCACCAACATCACACAGGATGCAGGAATTACCTTACTCGGTAGAGGTCTCGGAGTAGTCTGGACAGATATTGACAACAACGGTTGGCTTGATCTTTACATCGCGAATGACAGAGAAGCAAACTTTCTCTACAAAAATAACGGTGATGGCACATTCACAGAGATAGCTGAATTACACGGAATTGCCCGAAACGAACACGGCGATGCTGAAAGCAGCATGGGAATTGACACTGCGGACTATGATAATGATGGTGACCTTGATATGATTCTCACACATTACCAAGCTGAAACCAACACACTGTATCAGAATGATGGATATGGGGTCTTTTGGGATGTTACCGCGCAAAGTCATATAGGTGAACCGACCCATTTGCCGTTGGCATGGGGTACAGGTTTTGTGGATTTTGACAATGATGGATGGCTTGATCTCTTTTTTGCAAATGGACACCTGCACGACAACGTTGAGCTATTACAAGAAGTAGGAGTCTACAAACAACAAAATCAACTCTTCCACAATAGTGGAAATGGAATATATACCGACATTACGGATCAATGTGGAAACGGATTACAAATAAAAAAATCCAGTCGTGGTTCCATCTTTGGGGATTATGATAATGATGGTGATATGGACATTCTGGTCACGAATATAGGTGATACACCAGATCTTCTACGGAACGATACACCCACAAATAACAACTGGATAAGCATTAAGTTGATCGGTAAGAAAACAAACCGAGATGCTATTGGTTCAAAGGTGACATTACAGTATGGTGAAACATCAAAAATCATAGAGATAAAAAGCGGTGGAAGTTATCTCTCACACAATCAGTTTCAACTCCAAACTGGGTTAGGCACAGCAAAAATGGTTGACCAAATAATTATAAATTGGCAAAATGGTGTTCAAGATGTGATAAAAGATGTTCAATCTAATCAGCGTTTGACTATCAAAGAAGGAAATGGTATCATTTCGCCAAAACATTAATTGTTTGAAACAGGAGGAAAATCAAGTGAATATGAGATTATGTTTATTTAGTATCGTAGCTCTTCTCATCCTCGTTACGTGTCCTTATGCAATCGGGAAAATAGACCAAGACTCCGTTGCTGGTCTATGGCTTTTTGAGGAAGGTGGCGGAGATGTTGCAAAGGATAGTTCCGATGCTGGAAACGATGGCACTATTGTCGGTCCCAAAAAATGGCAAGACGGAAAATTTGGTAGAGCACTGGAATTCAACGGCAATGATGTATATGTTGAGGTGGCAGCAAATGACAGCATCATTCTTGAGGAACTAACCATAGTCGCATGGGCAAACCTGAAATCCTCACAAGGAGCGCGTTGGCAGTCTATCATGATGCGTGGACAGAATCCTCGCAACTATCTTTTGGCTGTGGATAAAGACACACAAACGCTTCAATTGAGTGTTACTAAAGGAGCAGCAGGTGCATGGGGAGGTACAAGCGGTGGTCCCGTTATTACAGATGGTGACTGGCATCATCTTGCTGGTGTTTTTGGGGAGGATGGTTTTGTCATATATACTGATGGTGTAGAGGCAGGTAGACAAGCTTATGCCAAACCAAGTCTTGATGCTGACCCCTCACGTATGCGGATAGGTGATGGGTCTAATGGTGGACACCAATGTGAAGGTTTGCTGGACGAAGTTGCATTATTTAACGTGCCACTTCCACAGGAAGACATTGAGAGCATTATGAACGATGGACTTGAAAGAGCAACTGGGTTCCTTGCTGTTGAACCTGAAAGTAAGTTGACAACAATTTGGGGTAAACTCAAAACAGGATTATAGACTACTTCCGATGATTACGGATCTCTTTTAATCCTTCGTGATAAACTGGATTGTCAGGATCAAGTTCAATCGCTTTCAAAACTGCAGCTTCTGCCGCATCATATTTCCCATGCTTATAACACAACCATGAAAGTGTATTGTAGTACGGTGCTGACGAAGGTGATAATTCTATTGCTTTACGGGCAAAATCTATTGCTTTATTCAAATCTCTATTGTGTTGTCCGTATAGATATGCAAGTCCGTGGTGTGCACCTGCCATCTCTGGCTTCAGTTCGATAGCATGTCTATAATGTTTATCTGCGGAATCAAATCTTCCATCTGTTGTATAGAGTGTGCCTAACATCAGATGTGATTCTGGATAGTCCGAATTATAGGTTAAGGCACGTTTAAATTGCCTTATTGCCTGCTTTGCATCTCGTTTCTGCATATAGGCAATACCGAGATAGTGGTATATATCATCTGTCTTCAAACCGAGTTGAATAGCACGGTTATAATGTGTGATTGCTTCTGAATTGTTTCCCAGTTCCAAAGAAATTCTACCCAAACCAGAAGATATATGTGCAATATCAACCTCTGATGTGCTGTATTTACTGATACGTTGAAATTCGCGTTTTGCATCCGCATACATTTCATATTTTAGGTAGGTATTCGCGAGTTTGACTAAAGTCTCTAATTTGTTGTCAGCATCCGCAGCGAAGACGGCTTCAAGATGTTTCTGAATGTCCGTGTCTACTTTCTTGAGAGTATGGAACTGTTCCATTGCATTTTCTGCTTTTTGCACATCTCCAATCTGTCGGTAGCATCGAGCAAGTTGATAGTGCGCGTTTGACATCGTTGGGGATATTGCCAATGTTTTCTGTAATGCTGAGATTGCTGCCTGCCAATCTTGTGTGCGGATATATAACACGCCAAGGTGAAAATATGCATCAGCAAAATTTGGATCACGAGAAATTGCTTGCTGGTGTGCAGCAATCGCTTTCTCTATCTCTCCACGTCCAGCATAGATTTTACCGAGGTTATGTTGAGCCTTGGAAACACCTACTGTGTCTTGCTCCACTACATTTGCATAGAATTGAATTGCATTATCAAACTCTCCCTGTTGATATGCAATGTACCCTAATCCAATGAAAGCTTGCGCTTTTACAACATGGTTTTGCTGACCAAATTCTCCGTGCCTAACTAAACGAAGCACCTCCTGATATACGCGCGTCGCTTCAGTATAGCGACCAAGTTGCGAATAAGCATATCCTATACGGATAAGTGACTTTCCAGTTGGGGGAGCGTTCTCAAAATACCTGACTGCTTGTTCATAATTGCCATATTGTAATGCCTCTTCTCCCAATTCATAAGCATTTTGAGAATAGACAAACTGCACACTGCCAAAATAGAGACATACTGCAATGACTTTCCAAAAGTGTTTTCTCTTCATATTCTGTATAGACGTTGGATTATGGTTAATTTATACGAATTATCTAATCAAAACCCAAACGTTTTACTTCTGTCTGTAGAGATATTCCTGTTTTTTCTTTCACATCGTTCTGAATATATGCGACTAAGTCTAATACATCCGATGCCGTTGCGTTATCAAGATTGAGAATAAAATTACCGTGAACTGTAGAAACTTCTGCCCCTCCGATACGATGTCCTTTCAAACCGCAAATATCTATCAACCGTCCAGCAGAATCACCAGGAGGATTTTTAAACATACATCCTGCATTCTCTTCAACAAAAGGTTGTGTTGTAGTTTTCTGTTTGAATAAGCCATTCATCAATGTGGTAATTGTATCAACATCCCCAGGTTGAAGCGTGAGGGTTGCACCAACAATGCAGAAATATGCATTCAGTCCACTATTTCGATATTCAAAGTTTGCTTCGTCATGGGTTAATTTTACGAGTTCACCTGTTTCGTCCATAACTGTAACATCTGTGACGACATCTCCGAAACTACTTCCCCATGCCCCTGCGTTCATAATAAGCGCACCACCAACAGCACCGGGGATTCCGAGTGCAAATTCGACACCGCTTAAACCGCTTTTAGACATCAATTTAGATAGACTCGGTAATGGATGTCCTGCACCTACAGTGATAACATTTCCATCTACCTCAAGTTCTGCCAATTCTCCGATTAACTTAACACAGATTCCCTTGAAACCTTTATCACTTACCAACAGATTTGAGCCTCTGCCTATGACCGCAACGGGAACATCCCATTTACTATGAAAATGTGCTAACGCTGTTAATTCGTCTATTGTGCTGACTTCTATATATGCTTCTGCTTCTCCACCGATGCCAAAGTGTGTATGTTTTGAAAGAGGTTCTCCAAATCTGAGTCGTGCGTTAGGGTCGGTAACAATTGTCGAGAGTGCGTCTTTCCAGTCCATCATGTCCATCCTTTTTCTCAATTATAACATGATATGTTAGCATGTATCAATGGCTGATTAGTCCTCGTATTCAGGCAGAAACAAAATGCGCTTTTTGCAGAAAAAGAATTAATACGAACCTTTTTAAAACAGACTTGACTAACAATTGAAACGATATTGAAACACTCTTTCAGCAACGACATTTTGCTATTCAGTAGAGAGTTAACACAATCATTATATTTGGAACGACAGTCTTGACATTTATCAAGGTTTCAGGTTCCGCATAGGAGAAACAGATGAAACGTAAAATTGTAGCACTCAGCGCAATTGCACTTATGATAGTATCCGGTCTTTTTGTATTTGAACATGTAACGTCAGCACAACGTCCCGATAGGGATACACAACCTGGACAGGGACAACGCGGTCAACGTCAAGGCGGTGACAGAGGAGACAGAGGCAATAGAGGTGGTATGATGGATGTAAATAATCTGATATCTATCAATCCAGTATCTATAGTTGAAAATTCTTGGACAGATTTAACATTTAATGTTGGCGTAGATGATGAAACGCTCATGAAGGCACGTCCTATCTATGAAGCTACTCGCAAGAATTTTCAGGCAAAGATGAAAGAAATAGTTGGAAAATATTCTCCAAAGGTGACAGAGGCGTTTGCATCTGGTGACCAGCGTGCTGCATTCCAGACGTTACAGCAGATTCGGGAAGAGATCAATCAGGACTTAGGTGCTTTGCTCAAAACCAGCGGTACAGAATTTCAAGGTAGTCTCAAAAATGTTATGAGTAAAGAGCACATGACAAAACTCAACGAATTGACAAGAGAACGGCAAGCAGCAATGCAGCAGCAACAACAGCAACGAACAAACAGATTCCGTGGCGGGGAAGGTGGACAACGCGGACAAGGTGGACAACGGGGTCAACGTCCTTCTCAATAAGGTTTAGATTCAAAAATTGGGTCGGGTATTTTACCCGACCTTTTTTATTGCAATGAGTGAAATTTCAATCTCCCATAATTATTTTCTAACGGTCGTCAAGCACCTTGTTGGGGTTGTAGTTTAGTTCCTCAATCCACTCCCGAATTGTAGTACTTCTCTCTATATCATTCTGTGCATCCAACCTACTTAGCAATTTTGTTCCAGTATTATATAAGAGTTCTTGATGTTTATCTGATTTGCTGTTTTTTGCTTGCTGGAACTTTGTTAGTGCAGCGTCAAATTTATTCTGGTTTATCAAGCAAATTGCGAGTATACATCGAACACGTATGAGTATATCGGCTTTGTTACGGTTAAAAATTCGGTTTGCCACTTGTGATTCAAGCGAAACAAGATTTAGATATGTTGATCTATTGAGCGGATCCTGTGAAATTACTTTATCAAAAACCGTCAATGCCTCGGAATATTGCCCTTGAACGAGATATAGGTAACCGATAATGTTATTGATGACAACATCCCTTTCAGTTTCAGGAATTGCGTTAAAATGGTTAAGTGCGGCAGGAAAATTCTTCTGCTTTACCAAGTCATTCCCGAGTCGAATATATAGGTTTATTTGTTCTATTGTTGCTTGTTGGTTGTGCGGATCAAATTTCTTGACTCGGTCAAGTTCTGTTTGGGCACGTTCATATTCACCTATGCTTTGATATACATGTGCTAAACTCAAACGTATATTGGACTCGTTGGGGGCAATGACTAACGCTTTTTGAAGGAGTTCAATAGCGGATCCGAAATCTTTGCGATCTATCAGATGTTGCGCGGATTGATGATATGCTGCTATCAGGTTATGCCGTGCTTGAGGGTCATCCGGGTTTACCAAATAAACGCTATGAAATGCTGCGACTGCCTCGGTATAATTCCGTTTCTTGAGGTACAATTCCCCGAGTAGACTTGAGATTTGTGTATCTTTTGGTTGAAGTTTCTGCAATTCCAGATAGGCTTTGATAGCCTCATCTAATTGTCCAGTGTTGCGTAGCGTGTTTGCTTTTTGCCAAAAAGCATCACTTAAGTTTGTTCGAGCAATATGGAATGCGGGTTGTATTTCCAGTGCCTTGTGATATGCCGCGATTGCATCATCCCACTTTTTACTGTTTCTAAGAGTTACCCCATAATTGTTATATGATTGCGCAAGACCTCGTTTGGTTAATCGGCTAACAGGATTCAACTTAAGAGCTTTCTGATAGTAGTCAATAGCAGTCTTGTAAATACCTGCACGTGCATAACCCTCACCCATCAACATATATGTGGTTGAATCCATCGGATTAAGTTGAATTATCCTATCACACATCTGTTTTGCTGTTTCGAAGTCCTTGGCTTTTAGCGCGTTAAGAGTCTTTTCTCTGAATAGTTGGTGTAAGTTATGCTTTGATGCCTTGTGAAAAGGTTCAAGAGCAACTGCCTTCTTAAACGCATCTATTGATCTATCAACTTCACCTCTATTGTAGTAATGGATACCGAGAGTGTTGTAGTCAGCAGCCCTCGGTTTCTCTTTAACCCTTTGCTCAAGTAAATTGATCGCAGTGGATAATTGTCCTATTACTTCATAAGCCTTTAGTAGTTTCTCAATTGCGGGTTGAAAGTGTTCATTAATTTCAAGGCAATTTTTATAACTTCCTATGGCTGATTCCATATCACCCTTGTCATAGTAGACATTTCCAAGCAGAAAGCGAGGATAATGCTCTCTCGGTTCCTGTATAATCTCAGTTTTTAATGCTTTAATAGCATCGTCGTGCTGAGGCGTGTTAATCGCTGTATTATAGAGTTTATGTAGTGTGTTTAAATCTCGCTGTGATGGGTGCTGTGCTGTCGCAGTAGGGTAGCAAATATCGCCTGGGTGCGGACTGTGTCCCCATAACCCAATTGCATGACCGAACTCGTGTAGGCAAACCGTTCGCATTTCTCCCTCGGACAGTTCTGTTATGATGTCATCACCCTCCAACATCAGTATTATTTCAACATTGATAATTACATTGCTATCTATATCCGTTGCTTGTTGGTTAGTCATCCGTTTTAGTCGTGCACTGCCGAGACGAGTATCGTGAATATCCATCAGACTACTGTATCCCCAACTGACTCGGATATCTGCGTTATCAGGTGTATCAATTTCTTGGAATTGTATCAGTTGTTCAGAGGCGGTTTCCCATTCGCGCATCGCATAGCGGATTTCAGGTAGGTATGGACTCTCTTTTATGACAGATGAGATAAACACCTTAATCGGCATCTGTGTGAAGCGGGTGATTCTACCATCGGAGAAGAGGGTGATATGGTCAAAGTAGTCTGTGTTTGGAGACTCCTGTGCTGTTGCATGTGTTATGGAGATGCAGAGTATAAGGATAACAACAAGTTTGGACAGTATCCTAATTGACATAAAGAGATCCTCTAAAGAAATAATGATATGTGGTTGAATAATGTAAGGTAAGGTACTTCTGATTCAATTATATTTCTATTTCCATATTCTGTCAAGGGTAGATTTTGGTGTATGGTAGAGTGATTTACTTTCGGTATTTCTGATGCATTTTCGGACCTACGTTAAGATTAAAATATACTTTTAGTTTTTTTTAGTTGTTTTTTTCGGTTTTATGTTTTGGTTAGTTGTCATTGCATTGTTTAAGTTTTGTGTGATTTTTTCGGATTGTGTGTTGGATGTTTGGTTTTTCATAGTGGGAATATTATAACTGATATTTGAGTTGGTTTGTAGGTTTTCTTGGAGTGGGAACAATATATATCCAATATGTTTTATGTGTTTTTTGGAGTTTTTGTCTGGACTTCGGATTTTAAGGCTTATAGTTCTATTTATGAAACAAACCGCTCCAGTTCCCTTGATAAACGTTGCGGATCTTCACATACATGGAACACCCATTTTCCTTGTTGTTCTTCATCGCCAAGTCTTTCACGATTCCAGTTATTCACCGCAGCAACCCACCGTCTCGCAGCTTCGCTTTTCAGAGACTCCAGTTGACGTTTATACCCCTTCGTCTCCAAAAGAACGTTGGTCCCATCTACGAGTCTAACAATAAAGTCCGGTTCGTAGCTATGCGTAACCTCACGATGCTGATATGGAATACTCAAACCGAGACGGTCATTGCGGACAAAGTATTTGACGACATCGGAAGCCTCTAAATAAAAACAAGCAGAACGTTCCCATGTCATCGTATCCAGCACAACGAGATTCACTTGACTTCGGAGTGTGCCGTGACAAGGACGTTTTGTGAAGAAATTAACATCTGCAGATGTGCCGATAGGTTTATAACGGTTTAAAAGCGGCATCAACGGTACTTCACCTTGTGTCTTATCGGGACGAATCGCTGTCATTAGTCTATCAACAATTGACATCACATATCTCTCGTGTCCAAGTTCACACGGATGACAGTCTCGGAAATCTACCTTCGTCTCAATATAATTGTCAACAAGACTGAAGACCTGTGGAAATAACCTGTGGCGAGAAATCAGACGAAGTTCGGGATTACTTGCTGGATCTGGTGCATTCCGTCTGTCACCAACCAATTTAAACACAATCTGTTTTGCGATTTCAAACTTGATCGTTTGTAGGTGCGTTTGTTGATAGTATTGGTCGCGTGTCTGCTTGACGAAGTTGCCGGGACGCAGTGTTGATATATTCCCAACCTGATATCCGGCTGCTGCTTCAAGAAAAACAGCCGTTGGTGTGTATTCAGGTTCAAGCCAAAGTTTATCCATTGATTCGATGTCCGCTTTGATATCGTTTTTCTCCAGAGCAAAGGAATATCTTTCCACGATTGGAAATCGTATCTCATAATCCTCGCGTCCGGGCATTGCTCTGACGTGATTGACAGGTTTGTCGCCTTCTTCACGTTTTTTCGTTTTCCTGCCTTTGAAGGGGATAACGGAGAATGGGATACCGTAGACATCAGCATATTCAGGGGTAAGGTGTCCGGTTTCGGGGTCGGGTGTGTAGTTAATTCTGCGAAGTCCACGTCCGACGACCTGTTCACAGAGCAGCTGACTGCCGAAAGCGCGTATGCCGAGGATATGCGTGACGTTGTTTGCATCCCATCCCTCATTGAGCATTGCGACAGAGACAACGCATCGGATGTGCGCGCCCGGTTTTCCTTTCTTCCCTATCGTTGCCACCACTTCACGTAGTTCCTCTGCTGCTTGACTACGGCTCTTTGTCGGATCATCGCTATCAACTGCATCTAATACTTTACTATCAAATTGGATTGTGCGTGTAATTCCGTGATTGTTTCCAAGTAAATTTGGGAAAACCTTACCGCGTTCATATTCTACCTGTATCTTAATTTTCCCTTTTTCATCAGGTACTTCCACCTCTCGTTCTCCAGAGATCATTCGGTAGATATGTTCTGCGATGTTGGTGTTATCACATACAATGATAAGCACTGGTGGGGTTTTATCTTGGTCATCGGATGCTTCTTGAATGTATTCAAAACGTTCTTTCCATTGGCTTGCAATCGTATTTAGAGCATCCTCCACTTCTCGGTAAACGGCTTCTGGCTTAGGTTTCTTATTAGACAATCGTTCTGCCGGTGAAATCTCATCGTTGATAGATTTCCATAGACGAAAATATTTTGGTTCAGGTCTGCCAGTTGTGTCGCTGACAGGCAAGCGAGGGATCTTCGTAATACCGCTCTCAATAGCATCTACCAATCCGAAATCGCTGACAAGCCACGGAAAGGGTGTTCCTTCGTCATGACCACTCCCCTGAATGTAAAAAGGCGTAGCAGACAAATCCACACAAAACTTAACACCACACGACTGGTTGAATTTATCTAACCCACTCACCCAGACGGTAGCACCGCGGCGTTCCTCCTTTATATCTGCCGATAGCCTTTCAGTCGTAGGGGCAGGACGATAGGCGTGATGTCCTTCATCGTTCAACACCATAATCGGTGCACGGTCATAGAGTTCGCCTAAAACGCGTTTGGCAAAAGCATCCGGCGTTTCCTCACCTTTATTGACTACTTTGTATCTCTGTCCGTTTTCATAATCTTCTTCTTCTGATTTAAACTGATGCCAATTGGTAATCAACACCTTTCCAGTATTGAGCAACGGACGGAGTTTTGTGGGAATAAGTTCAAATGCATCGTAGTAATTATCCATATCTTCTGGACGTAATACCTGCAGCCGTTTTTTGATTGTAAGGTTCGGACAGACGATAAGCGCAGCGTGCGGAAACCTTTCGTCAGAGGGTAGCTTTCCGCGATTGCAGAATGCCCATACAATCAGCATCGCCATGACGACGGTTTTACCGCTACCGGTTGCCATCTTGCATCCATAACGGATTAGGTCTGGAATACCGGGTTCGTTAGGTGTGTCTACTAACTTAGTGAGATCTTCATCAGTGAAAGTTGGATTAAAACCGAGACGTTTTCCACCTTGCCGTATCTCAACGAGGTAGATGATTGTCTCTACTGCTTCTCGTTGACAGAAAAAGAGTCGTCTTAGTAGGTCATCGCGCGCCCAGTGTCGAAGGAGTTCACGGGTGACGACTGTGGCGTTACGATAGTTTGTTTCACGCCATCGTTTTACATCTGCCCGGAGCGCGTTCACCAACGGCAGATCGTCGCGTTCCTCCTCTTGAAAAAGACTCAGCTGAGCACTACCCGTACGTTTCGTTTTGTACCAATATCCAGCGTCACGTCTTCCTGGATTTATAACTGCCTCACCTGTGTTGGTGTCGTATATCCAGTGGTTGTCGGGTTCGTCATAAGGGCTGCATAAGATTGGTTGTTCTACGGGTTGTATTGGGATGTTATTTTGGTTCATTCGATGTTCTCGCTTTCTGTATTAGTACCTTTTTTCTTCTCTTTCCATTCTTTTACAAATTCGGGATCGTGCTTTTGCAATAACTTTAAACACTTTTTTTCTATAGCTGGTATGTTATCTGTTAAATCATTGTTCAGGATATCCATTATTCCTTCTGGTTCTTGGAATTTATTAAAATACTCAGCTAATGTTCGTAAAACTGCTGCATTTGGTTTTAGTTCCTTCATTTCAGGTATAACCTTTTTCAACATATCAACTGACTCTCTAATTTCCATTTCTACACCAAGATGAGCAAGTGAAAATACTGTCCAAGGTAGGAAGAGATTTTTATTTTTAGGATTGTCTTTTATCAAACGGTTAAGGAAACTTTTGAGACCTTGATAGGATTCCTCATTGTGAATTTTGCTGAGCCGAGTCAAAAGTTGCCGGGGATAACCGTCTGGTTCACGAGATACTTCCCAATTAATATCTGAATCAACTATAATATTTAAAAATGTTAGCACTGGAGAAACCAATAACGGGGATTTCCTGGCAGCCAACACTTCTATAGATGCGATTCTGACACCTAAATCCCGTGTTTTATCTTCAAATAGGTCCAAAAGCACTTCTTCTGTGAGTGCTTTAATTTGTTCAGGGTGATCTTCTATATTCCAAAGAATAGGGTTATTAAAATTCTCTAACACAGATGCTGCATGTTCTTTTTTTAATATCTTTAATTGATTTTCCAGTATTTTGACTTTTTCTACGGCTTCTTTAAATCCGTTTAACCTCTCTTCAACCCTATCTGCTATCAATGATTTTACAACAAACCATAAAGCAACCCCAAAAACAGCAAAGAGAACACCCAAAAACCCCGTCCATCCCCACAACCATTGTTGATTAGATTCTTTCAACTCCAATTTCAATTTATCAAAACCAGTATTGATAAGTTTAGTATTTGCCTCGGCAAGTTGTGTTGATAACTTAGTTTTTTCTTCGTCTTGTCCAGTCTGAGGTGGGATCTCAAGAACTTTATGCCGTTCGTTGTGTGAATTAATTTGTGATTCAAGTGTTTTATATGTATGATCAACTTGTGCATACAACCAGAAAACAAAAATAACTAAAAACGCTGCTAATATTAGATAGAGAAAATTAAACTTCATTTTTTACTCCCCAAATCATGTACCCGCATCACCTCATTCCCGCGTGGGTCAATGACCTTGACAGCGACACATTTATGTTCACCTACAGGAAACGGCAACGACACCGTCCCACTGAACACATCAAAACTCTCAGCGTCAATCACACCTTTGAGGTCACGCGCGATTTTATCCCACGCCTTTCTATCAGGAAAGAAGGCTTGCGTGATACAGAAAGTCCGACCGTCATAATCCGAATCAACGAACCACGCCGCAACCCGATCCGCACCCGCAGAACTCACCGTATTATCCACAGGATTATACACATCCACACCCTCCATCGTGATAACATACTCGTCGTTGTCTGTCTGGTCAAGCTTCGTGCGAGGTAAGCCGAACACCGTAAACAAATCACTGGTAGTCGTGTTCTTGAGCAGGTCATCCATCTCAACATCAGGATTGATGTTTGCCATGTGGATATTCACTCTCGGATTCGGATTGTTTTGGATGATAGTTTGCGCAGCACCATCAAAACTGAAGCCTGCAAAAACCAACTCATCATAACCGAGACGGGAGGCTATCGGTAAGCAATCCTCAACTTGCATGACGGTTACAGGACCGTGCTGTGGACCGAACGCAACAACCACGCGGCGTTCTGAATTACCATTTTCCCAAGTGCCTTCTGCGTGTAGCACATCCGCCTCAATCGGTTCAAGTGTAGCGAACTTTTGCTTTTGGTCATCTGGAAACTTTACACCATCCTCACGCAACAGACGAATCATCTTGTCAATATATGCCTCCGCATTGACATCCTCGCTTTGCTCCGTATCGGTCTGTTCAAAAGTAGCGTCCAGTTCTTCGGGTTCTCCGCCGATAGGGGTGTGCGTGTCAAGGGATGCTTCGGGAGGTTGGACTGCTTCCACAGTAAAGGAACCGCTCACACGTATCCGTTTTCTATCCACCTCTGGTTGGTCGACTAACTCCTCACCGTCGGATGCTGCAGCGATGCATGCGTTTACTTCGTCCATCTTTGCGCGCCATGCTTTGCGATAATCAGTCAACGCTATTTGCAATGCCTCAGTCCAATTGTCATCGGTATCAAATGGTGCTTCCCACTCCTGCCATTCGGTTTCTGGCAGCTGCCAACGTCGTCTATCTGCCTCGGTGATGGATCTTTTTCCGTCGCGTCTTTCCTTCTCTGCCAGTTTAGCAAGGAGTTTTGTTCGGATGTCATCCGTGATGTCTGCTAATGCGTCGTTTAGAATTTCCAACTTCTTTTTGAGAATCGGTTCGTGCTTTTCAAAGATAGGATCAAGTGCGGTGTTATTGGCAATACTTCTGAGTGTGATGTGTGGCACGGTTTTATTGACAAATCCTCCGGCAACACCATCACCCTCGTCCTTGAGTTTGTAATACTCATAACTACTTGTCAAAATACGTTGCCGTGCTAAAGCAATGGAGACACGACTTGTGTCAATCGTAATCCAACGTCTACCCCAATTCTCAGCAACAAACGCGGTTGTGCCACTACCACAAGTTGGGTCGAGGACAAGATCACCTGGATCTGTGCTCATCAACATACAACGTTGAATAGCAGTTTTGTTAGTTTGTACTACATAAACCTTACTTATTTCAGATAGTTGTTCGCTCCAAAAATTTGTGATTTCAATGAAAGGATAATCAGTAAAGTAGTACTTATAACCCAGGTTAGTATTATGAGGAATTATCCTCTCTGCTTTTACTAGTTTCTCTAAACCTTCAATACTGCACCGCCAACCTCTACTAGATTTAGGTTTATATGTCCTATTACGAAATACAAAGGGTTTAGCAGTTTCATCATTTCCTGAAGTAGAGAATAAACTACCACTTGAAAAGAACCTTGCATTTTTAAGGAGGTTTTTCTCTGAAGATTCAGAAACAACTTCCCCTGTTGGTAATTCAGCTTTAGTGAACCTTCCTTCAGTTTTTTTCTCCAGAAACAGACGATGAAATTTCAAAAGTTTTGTATTTCTGGCATACCATAGAATAAAATCATTCAAAGTTGATAGGTATTTACTTGTAGATGTACTTCGAGTTCTTAGTACAATATTAGCTACACAATTTTCTGATCCAAACACCTCATCCATAATATTTTTCACTCTATGAACATTCTCATCACTAATCTGCACAAAGATACTCCCACTGTCCGTCAATAAATCTTTCGCCACAATCAGTCGGTCACGGAGATATGCCAGGTAGGAATGGATACCAAGTGTCCACGTGTCTCGGTATGCCTTTATCTGTTCAGGCTCACGAGTCAAATCTTGGTCTCTGTCCTTTACATCTCGCTGAAAGACGGTAGGTTGAAAGTTAGAAGAAAACTTGATACCGTAGGGTGGATCAATGTAAATCATCTGTACCTTCCCCGCAAGGTCTTCTCTGTGTGCAAGGGAACTCATCACCATCAGACTATCACCAAGAATAAGACGGTTTGTCCAATCCACATCGTGCTTGTAAAATTCATACACCTCGGCGGGTGTCTGCTGTGGATCGGCAAAGAGATTTCGTTGGACGTTCTCACGTTCTGCTACCTTGAGAATGGCTTTGGCACTGACGCGCTCATGCACATGCAACGCAACAGGATCAACGGTGAAAGATTTCGTTTCCCGTTTACCTGCCCATTCCAACCATGGTTCGTGATGTTTGAGGGCATTAGCGATTTTTTCTGCTTCTTCTGGTGTGAGTGTTTCCCGCTGTGCTTTCTGGAGAAGTTCGTGGAGTTTGTCAACATCACCGTGTGGGTCGGAACGGAGTATTGGTGGCAGATGTGGATTATATGCGTATTCCTGTTTAGGTGTTTTCGGGGTTCTGGCTTGTCCAGCGATGCCTGCGGGTGGGTTGTTCTTTCGTTTTGATGTGTCATGTCGGTAATCTTTAACCTCTTTATCGGTGTTTCGTGGCATAAAATTACCTCCTATATAGTAATATTTGCTTCAAGATAATATTTGATATTAATGTCACTAATATAACAAAAATGTGTAATGATGTCAAAAAGTATGTAAAATATTAATCTGAAATAGTTTAACTACGACTTGCAAGTTTATTCGCAAAAATACTAATCAACCCACCCAACATCAGATACCCAAAAATGACTTCCAAGGTGACAAGCAGGCGGATTTTCAACCGCAATATCTACTTGATGGCATGCGTGTATCAGTTTCTTGTCATCTGTTGCAAGGATGTTAGCATCACGGGAAAGTTTGAAAGTCATGTGAGATAAAGGGTAGGATCTACAGCATAAGGGGTTCCTATTTTGAGTTTCTCAGTATATCTACCTCTTCATATAAACATCGGAAAAGTATACCATATCCTAAGGCAGTTTTCAATGGAATAAATGACTTTAGAAATCGGCTGAATCCTCCTCCTAAATTCCGTTGTCATTGTTTTGGTAGAATAATCCGAATTTTCAGAGTCATTCCTGACTAAATAAGTCATAATTACCCTGTAAAACCATACAGGATATAGGTTATCGGCACATCATAAAATTGTTCAATTTTCCGCTTGACTCTGAAAACTCTGAATCTATAGACTGTAAGTAATGTAAATATCATCATATCAAATAGGGTCTCCTTCTGGCACACAATACTATTCATTAATCGAACTCACGTTATATATTATTCTCAATAATGTTTTGCGTTTTCTTGAATACCTATTTACAAGTAAACATACTTCAATATCTTACGTTTCAGTTTGAACTGAAATAACTTATATTCTTTAGATAAAAACACACTTCATATAACCATAAACTATTCTTACTTAAATGGATAAATCTCAAATACTTATCCATTACTGCTAATTTTATGCAACCTTTTCATCAAAAACAGGTGTCTTTGCGTCACGAGGTAATTTGTTTTGGAGTAGAAACATGAAAAATAATGACAGTGAACTGATTCATCAAGTATTATCTGGTGACCAAGAGGCATTTACTACCTTAGTAAGTAAATACCAAAAGCGAGTGCATGCACTTATATGGAAAAAGACTGGGGACTTCCACGTCGCTGAAGAGATTACACAAGATACTTTCCTGAGAGCGTATAGAAAACTTGGTTCACTGAAAAATACAAATCTGTTTGCAGGATGGCTCTATGTAATTGCAAATCGTCTGACTAACACTTGGTTTCAGAAGCAGAGACCTAAGATGCAGTCCTTAGATGCAATGACACAGACACAGATTGAAGAGTTGTACTATTCTAAGTATGTAGAAGAACACCGTGATGAAATTGCATTAGAAAAAAGAGTTGACCTTGTCAAGCGTCTACTAAATAAATTACCTGAGAGTGAACGGAGTGTCATTACGTTACACTACCTCGCAGGGAGTTCAGTTAAAGAGATTAGTGAATTTTTGGGTGTTTCGTTGAACACGGTAAAAAGTCGTTTGCACCGAGCACGCAAACGCTTACAGAAGGAGGATAACATGATACGCGAAACATTAGGTAGCTTACAACCCACAACCAACTTAACCGAGGAAATAACGAAAATAATTAAAGATACCGGATCACAGATTGATCCTACAACAACTTCTGGTAGCAAACCGTTTGCGCCGTGGGTAATTGCCACGTCAACGGTAATCTTTATCGTACTAATGCTTGGAATTGGTGCAAATAATCTTGTGCAAATTCAGCAACCGTATAGTCTTGATGCCACATCTGAAATGACTGTAGATATCGTTGACGCAGGTTTAATGTTGAACCTACCATCTAATCCCAATGTGCAAAATCAAGCAGGGAATATCAATGTTCCTGATAACAATGATGAAACGAATCAGAACATTGAACCCAACGTATCTTCTTCTGCCTCTGGTAAGATAGTTGATGAGGATGGAAGACCTGTAAATGATGTCAAGGTCGCTATTTTTCCAGTCAAAGATGGTAATGGTGCTTGGTTTCCAACGACCATTGGAGGTCCGAACAGTATCCACGACGGTCTGCTGGCATTTCCTGCGGAAATCAATCGCAATGGAAATTTCACGATCAAAGAATTCGATCGTAAAGTCGTGCAGTTAGGATTACTCCCATACTATAGACCAGAGCAGAGAATCGTAAAGATACAAATAGGTGATCTTTATCTATTTCCACATAAATCGATTAGTACTAATGGAATAGTGCTTCAAACAATAGAAAAACAAGAGATCACAAATGTCGAAATTACTGTCCAAGAAGATACACTTTACACATCAAAAACACGGCAAAATAGATCTACTAATAGATCTTCAAAACAATATTTAACTCAGAGAGGTGTAGCAAATATAAGCGGCAAGGTTGTAGATGTAGATGGAAAGCCAGTTGCTAATTTACCTGTTTTTGTATGTTCTCAACACATTACTCCAGACGAGTATTTAATAACTGCTATATTACCTGACTCTTTTCCAAATTTACTCCGTGCACAGACAGATGTAGAGGGAAGGTTTGCTATATCAGGTGTTACTTCATTACCACAATATTTCGGAGCTCTTCCTTACAACATTGATTATCGTCTACCTAAAGACTTTGATAATATTCTAAAAAAGTTTAATTCTCGTGCAAACCAACTCCCATTTCACAGATTGAAGCCATATATAAAAGAATTTGAGGAGCACGGCTTCGGAACTCGTCATTATGATTATGAACCGGATGTTGAAATTGTGTCACTAAGAATTAATGGAATCACCTATTATCCGCAAAGTGATTTTGATGATATTCCTTTTGGTATTGTTCCCCGTGCGAATATTAAAGACGTAGTAGTTACCGTGCAACCGAGAGGATATGTTAAGGGACGTGTCCTATTTAGAGACGGAACGCCTCTTACCAATGCTCGTTTGAAACTTAAATATAACTACGGTGTAAATAATAGACGCGGAGGACTTAGTACAAGGGATAAATTATGGGTAGATGCCGATGGTTATTTTATTCATTATCTCGATGAAAAAGATGCACACTTCTCTTACCAGTTTACGATTGAGTATCAAGGTCTTACAGCAACTTCTACTCCAATCACACTTAAACCCGGACAACGGTATGACAATCTTACATTTACACTGAAATAGTTCTCCAATTGCACAAAATAACCGTAAACACAATTTCATATAATGTAGATTGGAAAAAATCCGATTAAATCCCATCTATAATTCCGAGTATATTGTTCGACTATGCTTTGTTAGGGGTTTCGCATTCAGTCTGCACTTGCACGATACTGTGCTGCTTTAAAGCCAGAATGCACATAATTGTGCATTCTGGTGTTGTATCAAAAGAGAATCCTAATCTAAAACAGTTACATATTTGGCACAAATATTGCTGAATTGCTGGTATAATTGATAAAACAAATATATCACTTGCAGAACTTACGCAATCGGAGGTATTATCTTGTGTTCTATTCATACTATACACATATATTGATATTCCTAACGAGTCTCATACTATTATGTGCATTACCTTCTCAAAGCCTCGCTGAGTCCTTTTCAGGACGTGTTGTTGACGAAGAAGGCAATCCTGTTGCTAATGTTACAGTATCCCTTCGAGATATAAACCTCAATGCAGCGGCACTCTCTAAAACAGATGATAAAGGCACATTCTCTATAACCACGACCAATTCTCCAGTGGTATTGATGTTACATCCTCAGAGAAAAACAGAATATTTTATTCGGAAGGTTGATATATCAGGACTAATCTTATATCCCGACCAACATGTAAATACTAATGAATTTTCAATATTTACAATTGTTGAAGGAGCAGAAATAAAAAATGTTGAGATTACAGTACGTAAGCGAATACAAATCAGAGGACGTGTTCTTAACCAAGATGGCACACCATTGAAAAATATCAAGGTAGAAGTAAGATTCTATGGTCATTCATTAAATGAGGAACGGATTCGTAATTGGGCAACAAAGACCGACCTTGATGCTGAGGGGTACTTTGAAGAATATGTTGATCATCCAGGAATATATACGGTATCGGTAATACATCAAGCTCAGATAGCTACAGCAGATGAATTACATATTACAAAAGAAAATGACCTGCCTAATCTTGTGTTGATGCTTGGTGGGATAACTAATGTAAAGGACAATAGTATCAGGGTCAGTCAAGTACCACTTGTAGTTGAACAACCTGAACTTCCTGAACAACCTCCTGCTATTCCTCCTGATACTGCAACAAAATCAAAGGAAAAATCAACATTGTCTGGACATGTCGTTGATACAGATGGGAACGTTATCTCAGGGATAAAATTAGCCTTACAACCTATGCATTTCAAACACGGTATGGTTTTACCCGAGACTGAATTTTTTAATACAGGTAATGTCTCGGAATCTCAAATACCTCGTTCCACTATAAATTCACAAGTCAATTCATCGGGGAAATTCTCATTCAACAATATTGAGTCTGGACTACTTCAACTATTCATTGGACCTGAGGATTCCTCCTTTGATACTGACAATATCACATCACGACGACAGATTCTATCCCACTTAGATTCTGAATATGATATGCAGTCAATTAAAATTGGACAATTGATTTTTGAAAACATAGTAGTTAATCCACGATTTTCCTTAAAGCAATTTATGTTTGCTATCAAGCCTGGAACAACTATTGAAAACGTAGAAATCACCGTCAAAAAACGAATACGAATAGGTGGTAAAATTGTCTACGCAAATGCATCACCTGTTAAAAATAGATTGGTGAAGTTAAGAGTAAAAGAACCACAGAATAGAGAACTTGGACCAATTCAGTTAGGGGATGCAGATGGTTATACATTAAAAAGAGAAATTTGGACAAATAATAACGGAGATTTTTCAATATTTGTTCAAAACCAAGGTGATTATTTTTTCCACGTTGAACACATAGTCCTTTCTGCAAAAGCAGGACCAATTGCGGTCAAAGATAAAGAACAACAGAATGAATTGATATTGCAACTTAATGGTACAATAATTTTTCCAGATACTCCCAAAGAAGAAATACAACCAGATGAACCAGGATTTTCTGCCGATGAGCAAATACATGATGTGTGGGTCGTAAACCCAACAAATGGACATTCATACAAATTAATCGCATGTGAGGATTGGTTTGACGCACATAGACAAGCAACAAAAAACGGCGCACATCTACTCGCCATAAACGACGAAGCAGAACATAAATGGATTATGGAACTGTATGGTAGTGGATTCTTCTGGATTGGACTTAATGATTTGGATAAAGAGGGTGAATGGCAGTGGGATGGTGGCGAACCAATTACCTACGAACGCTGGGAATCAAACGAGCTCTTTCCAGACGACACACTAACAGATGAAGAAAAAGATTACGCAGTCATGAACCTAAACGGTGCTTGGCAACAAACAGCACCGCAGGCTACCATCTGGATTATGACGCGTCAAGCAATAATCGAAAATGACGGACGGCTTTCCACCATAGAAGCGAATGACATACCTAAATAAAGACTTAAAACCAACTATTTGCACAGTTTCTAACCATACCGTCATTATGCATACTATAGATTAAGATGAGGTGCAAAATTCTTATATGTGTAACCTAAAATCTACTCTTAAATGTCATAATCGTATTCTTAAGTTGACAACATTGAATTCATCATGTTATACTTATTTTCAATATAGTCCACAGGAGGAATCATAAAGTGCTAAAACAGATTCTTTTGATGAGTGTACTGATGTTAATAGTTGTGTCCTTTGCTACAGGACATCTAATCGATGAGAAACTTGAAAACTTTCAATATAACGCTGAACTTGTTTCTGTTGCACCTATCGTTGATGGATATCTGGATGACCCCGTTTGGGAAGATATATTACCAGCCAAACTAAACCAAGAGATCATTACAGGTCAGAAATGGCAGGATGAATACGATTTCACAGGATCTTTCAAAGCTGTCTGGCGTAGCGGATTCCTTTATGTCGCAATAAAAATACAAGATGATCAATTTGAAAAACACCAATCTAAACTTTTTAGAGAAGATCGACTAATCCTCTACGTTGACGAGTATCATTTTCACGGTAAAGATGACATGCATCGATATGAAATTCCAGTTGGAATTGAGGAAAACGCGCTAAAATCATCTTTAACTTCTGTTGCATGGGCAAATGATGGACAAACATGTGAACTAAGATTTAGACTTGGAAGTGTCGCATCAAAAGACAATACCATCGGTTTTGGTATATCCTATACCGATGTCGATAATGGACAAATCCAAAATAAGATCGCATGGGCACCCCATGACTATACGCAAGAAAACCCTTATCTACCCGATCTCGTTTTCACAGCAAGAATCAATCCAAATGCTCAGCAAAAGTTAATCCGATGGGGGCAAATTAAGAGACTCTACTAATAACATATCTGGGCAATTCCAACATATACAGGTTTATGAATATGCTGGGATTGCCCTTTAACATTGGGTGAAATGTGTATTATATTGGAAAAACATTAGAACTTATGGGAATTGCCTGTTTAGGAGCTGCGTTGTATTTAGGGTTGTTCAATCCGTATGGGTATAGTGAAGCCAAGGCAATGGGTGTTGAGATGGGTTTCTTGGCACTCGGAGTCATTGTCTTTTTCGTTGGAAGACTTATAGAAAAACAGTAATAGACAGATACATTCATCACAAAAAATAGATATTTACCATCCCTCCGCTGTATTGAAATTCCTGATCAAAAATAACTATAAAACCTCTCAATTAATTACTCACTATCTTGTGATAATGTTGGTGTGTCAGTTTGATTTATGTGGATATAACCATATATGGGAATGCGGATAGGGATAATTGAGGTATTGATAGTGAGTTCTTCACGCAACAACGTAGGTGGTTGTGGTGCCTGCCAAGACACCTCGAAATGTCTAACATAATATAGGGAAACTGTCTCAGACTTATTGTTATCGTTAATCTCAACAACATTTATACTGTCCGGAACCTGAATGTCTAATACATCAAATATCGATTGAGATTTTAGTGTGAATCTTAGGGACGGTGTAGAATCTGCATTTACTACCCCAAAATTTAGACTTTCAGGTTTTGCGATTATTGGTGCTACAAATTTTCCAACAATCGGCAATGTTAATGTCCGATCATTTGAAAAAGCAACAGTTAGCAATGCTGAAATGAGTTCGTTTTGTTTCCAATCATTTTTGGTTGCACGCATCTGTATCGAAAGTATATAGTAATCTGTATCTTCATCTGATGATATATTCCAAGTCAGCGTCGGATGTTCTGACGGTAGGAGGCGAATATCTTGGTGGTTTAGCGGTTCGTTGACATATAGTTTCACTCGCTTTTCATACGATGTTTCAGGAAGTATCTCACCGAAATCGCATACCTCTGCACTGAGTGATGCAAATCGCTGTGCTGTTGCAACTATAGAAAAATAAACTTGCGGGGTTTTAATACTGTCTGTATAAAGAATTGCTGTGGCAGGAATCACATCATCAGGCAAATATTCAGGATTCAGTATAACCTTGAATGTTGCGTCTGACTCTGCTGCAATTATCCTCGGACCTTCCATCTCAACATAAACACTTCCAGTTTGTATATTAACTATATTGACCGGACGTTTGCCGATGTTTTTTATCAAAACCGATTTTGTTACTTGTCCCTTCCATTCTGGAACAGTTCCAAAGTCAATTCTCGTCTGATCAAGTATTATCTCACCTGATACAACCTGATGATTATTGATTAAAAATATTATCAATCCAGAAATCAACAAACTTGGAATGATGATTGTCGTGAGAATTGTTCGTTTTGACATAGACTTTGTCTGTTTGATGGATAAAATAAAGTATTATAGTATATCTTACCCATCCCGTTTTGACTACAGAAATATGGATGTCTGTAGATTGAATGTATAGTTTGGTTTATACTAACCCGACCTATAATATAAACGCTTAGTAACACTTATCTACTTAGAAATCTTAAAAAATAGCCCTGCCCCAAATCCTCTTTGTTTGACATACATCCTATAGATATGGTATTATCTCAAACAAGACATAAATGCTTTTACGAAATTTTACCAGAAAGTTTGCACTGGATGCTACGGCGATGTAATTGGGGATTTGATTTTGAAGTAACCAAACCAAATGGATGTCAAGATAGAAAAGTGAATTAATAACACAAACTTCTTTCCATGATACTGAAAGGTATAATAAAATGACAGGTGAAGAAAAATTTCAGGTAGACCTTGAGGGATATCTGGTCATCAAAAATGTATTGACTGATGACGAAGTCTCTGAAATGAACACCTTTATTGATAAAGGTGATATGGAAGGACGTCCAAGTTTATGGGGAGAACCTTTTAAGAGACTTATAGATCATCCAAAAATCTTACCATATCTTATTGAACTATTGGGACCCTATGTTCGTTTAGATCACGATTATGTAATTATTATGAACAAAGGTGAGAAAAGAGGAAGATTGCATGGAGGTGAAGATGGCGGACATCCAAGTGGAAACGTGGGGGATCACTGGTATAAATATCGCGATGGAGTAATGCGAAACGGATTATCTGTTATGACCTACAATTTGAAAGATGCTCCTGAAGGAGTCGGCGGATTCGCATGTATTCCAGCAAGCCACAAATGTAACTTTGCAACTGAAATACCAGGGGATGTGCGAAGTTTTGAACGTTCCGCACATTATGTCGTCCAACCACCACTTGAAGCAGGAGATGTCCTATTCTTTACTGAGGCACTCATTCATGGTACGATGCCGTGGCAAGCAGACCATCAACGACGCGCTTTGTTATTCAAATACAGTCCGGGACATTCTGCATGGAACGGAAACTACTACGACATCAGTAAATATGGAGAGTTGACGGATAGACAAAGACGTATGCTCATGCCACCGTCCATTGGAAGAAGACCACGTGTAGTTGATCCAAATTGAAGTTTATAGTATCAAACACATTTGTATTCGCGTAATACACGCGCATATTATATTGCAATGAAAGGAATGTTTCCTATGACAGGAGAAGAAAAATTTCAGGTAGACCTTCAAGGATATTTGGTCATCAAAAACGTACTGACAGATGATGAAGTCGCTGAAATGAACGCATTCATTGATAAAGGTGGGATGCAAGGTTCACCAAGTTCATGGGGTGAACCATTTAAACGACTTATTGATCATCCAACAATCCTATCATATCTTATTGATTTATTAGGTCCAAATGTGCGTCTGGATCACGACTACCCTATTTTTATGAATGGTGGTGAGGGACGTGGCGGACTTCATGGAGGAGAGGATGGAGGTCGTCCCGGTGGACCTGAAGGAGACCATTGGTACAAATATCGTGACGGGGTCATGCGCAATGGATTGTGTGTAATGACCTATAACCTCGCAGATGCACCTGAAGGTGCAGGTGGATTCGCATGCATTCCTGGGAGTCATAAAAGTAACTTTCTGAGAGAAATACCTTCAGATGTACGTAATTTTGAACGTCCGACACACTATGTCGTCCAACCCGCCCTGGAAGCAGGTGATGTCCTATTCTTCACTGAAGCACTTGTTCACGGGACAATGCCGTGGAAGGCTAAGAACCAACGGCGCGCTCTATTATACAAATACAGTCCGGGACACTCAGCATGGTCAGGTAATTACTACGACATCAGTAAATATGGAGAATTAACGGAACAGCAAAAACGTATGCTATTACCACCATCCATCGGTGGGAGACCGCGTGTAGTTGATAGCAATTAATATCCACTACACGTTGGCTCAACGATTTATACCAAATAATTAGGTGATAATATTGCCAAAAACTGAACTCACTGGAAAAGATAGTGACTTCCTTAAAATCGTGGTTGCTGCAGCAGGGCGCGGCGACCTTACCGCTGTACAAAAATTCTTAGATGATAAACCCGAATGGCTCCACACTATCGGTTCACACGGTAGAACGATGTTATGGGAAGCAGCCTATCGTGGAAAGTTAGAAATGGTTAAATACTTGGTTGAACAAGGGGCTGATGTAAACCTACCAGGATGTCATCTCAGTCAGCACGATCTCGAAATTACTCCATACTGCGTTGCGCGACACGAAGGACGGCACGATGTAGCAGAATATCTACTACAACAAGGTGCAACAGTTGATATTCACACCGCAGCATATCTCGGTGACTATGATACAGCACAATCTCTGATTGAAGAAGATAAGGGGATTGTAAATAGTGGGTATCTACAATCAGTGATGCTACCACCTGGTCAACCCCATTCCTTTGAATATTGTAATGTCGATTGGGCAACACCTCTAAGTTATGCCATAGTAGGCGGTAATATACAGATTGTAGAATTGTTGATTTCAAAGGGAGCAATTGTCCAGCCCTATAGTAAAGATTTGCTTGATCATGCTGTGTCATCCGATAGGATTGACATCGTGAATTTGTTATTTGAGAATGGAGCAGATCCAAACAAAGCACCTCGTATTTACGATGACGGTTCTGATATGAGTAAATTACTGAAATCATACGGAGTACCGTCAAAAGACATCAATGCATTTGATTTTATGGGATGGCCACCACTTCCTTATGCCTGCCGTGGAGATAAAGGGGAACATCCAGAAAAAGTCATCAGACTCCTTAAACTTGGGGCAGATATTAATGTTCAAAGCAGTAAAGGGAAAACCGCACTACATTGTGCAGCAAAGGCAGGTTTTATCAAAGTCGTCAATCTATTAATTGAAAAAGGCGCGAATATTGATGCCACTGATAACAAAGGTGAAACACCTCTATTTGAAGCACTTCGGTCTACTATCAAAGATAGAGAAAAACTACATGAAACGTTAGATACATTACTCATCAAAGGTGCAAACCCAAATTTTAAAAATAATAGAGGATTGACACCACTACAAGTTGCAAAGCAAAAACGTAGAACAGACTCCGACAAAATCGTTGATATATTACAAAAACATGGTGCTAAATAAAGTGCTATTTCTGTTGATTCATAATGTTAATCTGGAAGTTAAGTTGTGAAAACACCTTACTCACACGAAAAACTCATCACAGACTTTCTTCAGCTCGGTATAGAAAAGGATGATACGCTTTTTATACATTCGTCCTTTAAAAGTTTAGGACAAGTTGAAGGTGGCGCAGAAACTGTAATTACTACGTTGGAATATGTAATAGGAAAAGACGGATTAATCCTGATGCCATCATTCAATCTACGACCGACACTGGAAGAACGAGCTCAATCATGGAATGTTGACACAACTCCATCTACAGTAGGATGGTTAACAGAATATTTTCGTCAAATGCCTGGTACCTACCGTTCTGATAACTATTCACATTCCGTTGCAGCACGTGGGAAATCGGCTGAGGAGTTTGTCGCTGATCATCTGAGCACAGAAGGATACCAGTCAAGATGGGATTATTCACCATGGGGTAAGACCTATGGAACTCACTCCCCAATGTTTCGTGCATATAAAGCCAATGGAAAACTGCTCATGCTGGGAGTGGATTATCAAACTTCTACCTATATTCATCTTGTAGAGGTAATTTATTGGAACAAACGTCTTGCTAATGACCAAAATGCAGATTTTATTAGTCTAAACCGTCCAGTACTTGGAGCATTTTGGGACTCACTTGGTAATTTGAGTAAAGGTATGGTCAGTAATTCTGAATGTCGTCTCTTTCACATTAAAACTTATGTTGATACGCTCCTAAATGAAGTAGAAAAGAATCCAAAACCCTATATTCATTGATGAAATATAGAATATAACCTATTGATTATAAAAGGGTAATGATGAAAGATGAGGAGATCCTCACTCAGGCACGTATGCTGCGGGAGGAAGCATCTATACTACTCCATAAAGAAGGATTACTCTCAATTCTTTCCTCCTACGGTTCAACTCGTGTTATCGGCAGTTACACTTTAGATACAATGACATGGCGTGATATTGACATCAGTATGATACTACCTGATGAACAGGATGTCGGTTTGTTTTTTGATATAGGCAAAAGAATAGCAACGAAATTTCAAATCACAAAAATGTCATATTCAAATCACTTCATTCGCAATTTTCCTGGGTTTGATCACGGATTATATTGGGGTATCATACTACGATACAACGAACATGATTGGAAGATTGACCTATGGGGATATGGAGAATCTGCCTATAAAGCACACATGACTGACTTTGATGCATTACATAGCCAAATTCAACATGCAGACCGCACTTTATTACTCCGAATAAAGCATGCAATATCACAACGATCAGATTATCGTGGAGATGTCTACAATAGTATGGCAGTCTATCAAGCAGTTCTTACAGAAAAAATTAAGTCAGTAGCAGAATTTGACACTTGGATTGAAAGGAATTCAAATGCTAACTCCTGAAGAAAAATGGTTCTTTGATCACCACGGTTTCATTATCCTCCGCAAAGTCGTCCCACCAGAAGATATCCAACTAATGATAGAATTAGGCAATAGTTGGCACGATATGACCTTAGAGGAATTGCCACCACCACTTACCTCAACCTCCCGCATTGGAAATTCTTCCCCAACAATCGCACACTGGATTAACAACATTCAATACGGCGATGAAGTCTTCCAAAGATTAGTATTAAATACAGAGATAATGCGTGTCATAATTGCATTGACAAGAGCAGCTCCTTGTCTTGTAGACTGTGCCCTGACCAAAAACTATACATCATCAGACGACATCCATTTCCATGCATCCGGACAGGATTACAGTGTGGAAAATGGCGAACCACGTGCGGGGTTTATCAACGCAGGAACCTCGTTAGTTGATGTTCCTAAAGGAACAGGATTTATCTGTCTTCCCGGCAGCCATAAACGCAACTTTGACCCTCCCGATAATCTTTCAATTTACGACGGTCCTCCCACCGTTATCAACGTTCCTGTCAATGCTGGTGATTGTGTCATCTTCACAGAAGCACTCTATCACGGTGGTAGACGTTGGACAGCGGATTATCCTCGCTTTACCATATTTAACCGATATATTGATAACGGATCCCATGGCAGGTTCCCTATTGAATCACATAGACATCTTATTTCAGATGAAGTCTACGAACTTGAACAACCTGCAGTTCAAGGACAAAAGAAACAGGTTGTAAAACGTATCCTAAAAGAACTTGGTTCTACATATTCTATCTAAACTTGACATCCTGCTACTTATCTATATTTTGTACCATTTCTAAATAATAACTTCTCATTAATAAAAAACGCGTTCGTAGTCGCGCAATTCATTGCCAAATCAACGCCAAATGCGCGTTTGGCATTTGTCACCTCGGACATTAGGATTAGTATTTGAGCTTCAAATGTGGATTTATTTGTTAGAATTGGTATAAGAATTCGCATGCTAAAGGTCTGATTATTTGATCCTATATCGTTCAACAGCATCCATATCCAGTTGAATACCTAATCCCGGTTCATCAGACAGATGGATTGCTCCATTCTTTAGGTTCATGCTACCTCCAGAAAGGTCGTCAACTCGAATGTGTGGAAGCTCATCAATTGGCATACTACAATTAGGTATCGTACATACCATATGTGCAGCGAAGGTAGAAGCAACACAGCAACCAAAAGCAAAACACTGTACCCAAATCGGTATATCTGCAGCTTCTGCAACAGCAGCACTCTTACGGATACCACTGACATTTCCCTGAGTGTTTATCGCGTCAACGGCATCTGCGCGGATATTTCTTAATATTTCCTGAATGCCACCAACATGTCTTGCGACTGGAACATCGGTATGTTTTCTAAGTTCACAGTACCAAGATAAATCCTCAAATTTAATCGGATCTTCATACACTTCAATGTTATACGGTTGCAGCTCTTCTGCAAGACGTATACCGGTTTCCAAGTCACCAAATTCTGTATTTGGATCAACACGTATCGCAAAATCGTCTCCACATGCTTTCTGAATTAATCCTGCAGTTTCAACAATAGTTGCTTTTCTTGCTTTGAGTTTATGTACACGAAAGCCTAAGTTTGCAGCACGTTCCGCCTCAGCAGCAGTAGCTTCTGGTGGCATCGGAGGTGACCAATAAGCAAGTTCAACACTTTCACGATGTTGTCGACCAATTAGTTTATGTGCAGGTACACCTAATGCTTGTCCGGCAATATCATAAAAAGCGGATTGGAATGTAAAACCTTCATCGGCAATATCAAATTCCCAAATATTCTTGCCGACATATCTTTCGGCAATTTGGTCTGCTTGTTCTGTTATATCGCTATGAACAGCATTGCTTTCACCTAAACCTGTTATTCCTTCATCTGTGTGCACCCATATAAGTGTTGTCGGATAAACCATTCCCGAATGCTCCTCTATCGCAGGTAAAAACGGGATGGATACAGTGCGGTATTCTATACCTGTTATTTTCATGATGTTGCACCTCCTACAATTTCTTATGTTAACATAATTTAATGGCAAATACTCAGTAGCACAGATTATCAAGAAACTATATTGATTGTCAAGTCACATCGGAATCAGGCAGGGTTATTTAGTTTTATAAATTTCTTGTTGACGAGTTGGACTAATAGTTAGGATTGCACTCTTGCAAAGTAGTATGCACACTCCGGGGAATCATGCAGAATGCCACACGTGCATTCTGCCAAGGCATTCATACCGTTGATTTGGTGTGCCGTAAATATCTCTCAGGTGGACGGCACACAGAGTGTGCATACTACCATGTTGAGTTCCCAAGTAATACCTTACTACACTACATTAACATTTGTGATAAACTGTGGCAGAATTCTCGAAAACTAAATAACCCTGGAATCAGGGTTATTCCATTTTTCCCTTGACATCAACATTTTAATAAGATATAATTAAGCAATTATCGTCGTGAAATGCGGTTAGGAAGGTTTCCGCTCCAAATATCGCATCATTACCAAGGTAAAACCCTCCGATGTAATATGCAAAATTGATACATTAATATAGAACGTTAAACTCTTCAAGATAACTGCTAACCAAGTATTAGGAGGACAATTATGCCTCAAAGAGACTGCACATCCACAGACTGCGAAGGATTTTATCGCAGAGATCTAATTAAAGCCGGTGTTTTAAGCTTTTTTGGCTTCGGTCTAACTGATTTCTTCCGATTGAAAGCTGTTGCAGCACCAACTGCTAAACCAGCTTCAGCAAAATCGGTTATCCTCGTCTGGTTAGGCGGTGGTCCAAGCCATCTTGATATGTGGGATCTCAAACCCAATGCGCCTGAAGAGATCCGTGGTCTGTTCAAACCCATTCCCACGAACGTCAACGGTATTCAGATTAGTGAACATATGCCGAGACTCGCAAAACAGGCAGATAAACTCTGTATCATCCGTTCAATGACTTCTCCAGAAGCTGCACATGAACGTGGTACGCATTATATGATTACAGGTTATCAACCTTTGCCCGGTTTCGCTGTTCCTGGTCACGGTGCTGTTGTTGCCGAACTTAAAGAACAACGGAGCGCGTTACCACCTTACATCGCTATTCCTTCACCCGTTGCTTATGCTGGTGGTGGATTCTTAGGTGCATCGCTTGATCCGTTTTCACCAGATGGTAATCCAGCAAGCAATAATTTCAAAGTCAGAGATTTAGAACCCCCAAGAGGTATTACTTACGAGCGCGTTGAAAACAGAAAAGACCTGCGACAAGCAGTGGATAACGCCTTCAAGAAATACGAGGCAGGGAATCCAAAGGTTGAAGCGATGGATAATTTCTATTCCGCAGCATACAACCTTATGAGTTCCGAAGACGCTCGCGGTGCATTTAACCTGAAAAAGGAACCGAAAGAAATACGCGACGCATATCGCAGAGACACTTTCGGACAAAGCTGCCTACTTGCCCGAAGACTTGTTGAAGCAGGGGTTAACTTCGTCACAGTCAGTAATGGTGGATGGGATAACCACAACAATATCTTCTCGTCCTTACCGGGGAAACTCAACGCATTTGACCAGACAATGGCTACCTTAATTAATGACTTGTCTGAACGCGGGTTACTTGAAAGTACACTCGTCGTTACGATGGGTGAATTCGGTAGAACTCCAGTCATCAACCGAAACGGTGGACGTGATCACCATCCAAGAGTATTTTCTATTATGTTAGCGGGTGGTGGTGTTGAAGGTGGACAAGTTGTCGGTGCTTCTGATCCACTCGGAATGGAACCCGCAGAAACACCTGTGCGACCTGAAGACTTGTCAGCTACTATCTATCAAAGTCTCGGTATTGATTACAATCAGAGCATTGAATCTCCTGATGGTGTCCGTATCGTCCTTTCACGTGGTGGACGACCCATCCGGGGTGTCTTGTCTTAGACCTATATCATTCCTAATAAAGTGTAGTGTGAGGTCAACAGATCTTGTTGTCCTCACGCTGCTACTTGCATTCTGAATTAGTTACAGAGTCTTTACTGAACTGCAGAAGATATAAAATCTGTAGTATTTATTACTCGTTTGCTGATTGTCATTCCCGTTACGATCTTTCCTATTAACTACCTGCTTATTTTTGGCATAAATTAATCTTGTAAAAATGCCGTGTAAAATAATAACAAGGTTGAGTTACTTGATGTCAATTAGGATATGTTAACCAAATTATTAAGACTATGAAAAACAATATATTCTACACGCCACTTTTTTCACTAATGTTGCTTCTTATGCTGACTGTACCGCTTGTATTAATTATTCAAGCCGACGAACATCAGCAGGAAAAAGAACAAATTCTATCTCCCATCTGGGCACTTGAATTTAGTCCTGATGGAAAGTCGCTTGCTGTGGGGAAATATCAGTGGGTAGAACTTTGGGATATAGAAACAAATGAAATGGTCCACGTTTATGAACCACACTTGGGTCGTGTTAGATGTTTGGAGTTCTCATCAGACGGTAAGACGTTGTATGCAAGTGGTGGTCAGGCAGCACGTAACGGTGAAATCCGTGTTTGGAATGTTGCCACAGAAGAACTCATCAATACGTATGAGATACATGCAGATACCATTGAATCAATTTCTATTAGCCCTGATAATACCAAGTTACTTACCGCAAGTATGGACGAATTTAGTGCTATTATTGACTTAGTTAATTTGGATCATACAAAACCTTTAGACGATCAAGCAAAATGGTTAACGCAACACGTTGGTAGAGTTCTCTGCACGTTATATCATCCCAACGGAGACTATTTTGTTACTGGTAGTGAAGATAAAACCTTAAAAGTATGGAATCCTGAAGACAATACGGTACTGGTCAGTTTTGATGGCAACGATGACTCGGTATATTCACTTGCTTATGCATCCCAAGAAAACCTTATTGTATCTGGTTCTGCTGATAATGTAGTCCGATCCTGGAGGGTTACGCAAAACAACGGTAATACTCGTGGTACTCTCGCCAGAAATTTCAGCGCGCATCAAGGACCTGTATATAGTGTAGACTGCGGTCTTCTGAATGACCAACAAATCATCGCATCAGGCAGTGCTGACACATCTGTGATTATATGGGATATTCTTTCTGGCAACAGACGTAGAACATTTAATCAACCTACTGATGCTGTTTATGCTGTTAAGATAAGCCCAGATGGTACTCATGTTGCTGCAGGCAGCCGTGATGGTATAGTGCGAATCTGGAATATTCAAAATAATAGATTAACACACGAATTCTAACGCAGTTTAGTTGGATCAGTATGTAGTAACATATTGTCGAACATTCTGGAGGTAACATTCAATGCGTGTACAAAATAAGTATAATTATTTAGGTTGTAATCAACACATCAATTTATTATCAAGGCTTAGTGTGCAACATATCCTAATTTTGGCACTTCTTGTTTTATTGTGTACGCCTATTTCCGTTTTTGCCCAAGCAACTCCACGGCTGAATTCACTCTTTCCTGCTGGAGCACAAGTTGGAAAAATAGTTGAAGTGAAAATACAAGGTTCAGATTTAGATGGGGCACATACCCTAATCGTTGAAGGTGACCCAGGTATTACTGGCACACTCAATGCGGGTGGTGGGAAAGTTGATGAAACACATAAACCTGTTTTTGAAGCGAATTGTGGTCAGTGCCATGAGTTACGTTCCCCAAGTAATCGTTCTATGACAGGAACACAGTGGGCAGCTGTTGTGAAACGTATGGTTGAAAACAAAGGTGCTGAAATTAGTGAAGACGATCAAACGAAAATCACTCACTACCTAAAATCTGCTGCAAAAGCAGCAGGTGGGATGACTGCTGAGTTAACAATCGCACCAGATGCACAAATAGGCACTCGTGAAATTCGTATCGTGGGAAAAAACGGTGCTTCAACCGCATGGCCCTTTGAAATAACCGATGTTCCCGATACTATTGAGACCGAATCAAATAACGACATTGAATCTGCCAATATAATTCAATTACCTATAATCATCAATGGGGTTGTCAATTCAGGTGGAGATGAAGACTTTTATACATTTGAAGGATTAAAAGGAGAACGTTGTGTTTTCAACGTTAAAGCGTTTCGTTATAACAACATCAGTCAACAATTCTTCAACCCCTCAATCTCACTATTAGATGCTCAGGGAACAGAACTTGCAAGGAGTAACGGTTTCTATAGTCTTGATCCTCTGATTGACCATACATTACCTGAAGATGGTTTCTACTTTCTTCGTATCAGAGACCTGCTCTATCGGGGAAATCCAGATTCTGTTTACCGTTTAACAATAGGAGTTGTCCCTTACAACACTTATATTTACCCAACAGGTGGAAAAATTGGTAGCAAAATCCAAACTACAATTGGTGGGGAAAATCTGCCAGAAACACAATTGGAGATCGATCTACCGAGTGATCAACAGCCTGGGGTAACGCTTATCCGCACTTCTTACGGTATATTCCCCTTTATTGCTAATGAGTATGATGAACAAGTTGAGCATTTAGCAGATGCAACTAAACAGAACGCTTCTGCAGAAACCTCTGAAGATAACGAAACTCAAGCAAAAAATGCTGAATCTGAAATTCTTTTTCAAACAAAATGTTCGGTTTGTCATGAACTCCGTTCACCCAATAATCGTGCGTTAACAGCGGAACAGTGGGAAGCAACTATTACTCGTATGGCAGAAAAAGATAACTCAGATATTACCAACACAGATCGTGACCGTATTATTGCTTTTGTTGCTGAAGAAGTCGTCCGCATGGGGCAGCTGATTGCAAAGCAAATTGAAAGTTCTCAACAAATTGATACCCCAGGTGCGATAAGTGGTCGTATTTCTAAACCGGGTGAAGTTGACTATTACCGCTTCACAATAGCTGAAGGATCACGGCTCGGTCCTTGGTGGGTTATCCATCCATTTGACAACACAGAAGAAAAAGGTTTTGATACTGTATATCCTCCTGAAGTAGAAATTGATCTCAAGAAAACGTATGTCGGAAAAGAGGGTAGAAGAATAAAATGGTATAGAACCAACACCAGAGGAGAAAATGTATTCTCCAGTGTCCCAGAAGACGATGTAACAGGATATGCTCTAACCTACTTTGAATCGAATCGAGACCAAAAGTATATCTTATCACTTGGATCAGATGACACTATTAAGATTTGGGTGAACGATAAACTCATCTTCAGCAAGTACATACATCGACCTCTCAACCGGGGTGATGATGTTATTGAATTACCCGTCACCAAGGGAAGGAACAAGATTCTTGTTAAGGTTACGAATGGATATGGTCCATGGGGATTTTTTGCTGATATAGGTGGATATTCCATCGATTTATCTGCTGAAAAACTGAATTCTCCCTTAAGTCCTTCACTAACTTTGTTAAACAGTGAAGGTCGAGTATTGCGAAATAACGCTGGTAGAGGTGGCAGACGTAATGCAATTATTGATTATAGTTTTGCACGTCCCGGTGAATACGCTCTACGCGTTGAAGATATTTCAGGGAAGGGTGGAGATGGATATGTCTATCATTTGGATATACGTCCAACTGTGCCAGATTTTGCTATGTCTGTTACACCCGATAACCCGAATATCGGTAGAGGCGGGACAGTCTTGTTGCAGGTTAATCTACAACGTCGGGTTGGATTTACCGAACCAATCCTGCTTTCTGTTGATAATCTACCACAGGGTATTACAGCAAGCCAGAGTGCAATACTTACAGAAGGTGGAAATAATGTCGGGTATCTGACATTAACCGCTTCTCCAGATGCTGAATTAGCACATAGCGTCGTCCAGGTGGTCGGTACCGTAACAACATCCTCCGGACATCAGATTAGACGTGCAGCTACACCTGTAGAGGTTTATCAGATTCGGAACAATGATCAAACAGTTCAACGAAATAGTACCGTCGTCAGTGTAACTGAGAACACTCCTATCATTGTATCCACAACTCCAGATGAAATTACTGTAACACCAGATGCTCCGGTTGATATTACCGTCAAAGTTGATCGTAAAGGTGGTAACCGTCAGAACATGAACTTGACAGTTGTTGGATTGCCTTTTGGTGTAAGAACCCAACGAGATACAACTGTACTCAGAAGGGGAACATCAGAAGCGACAATAACACTTCTACCGAACATAATTTCAGGTGGTAGGGATGAATTACGTCGAAACCCATTCTTAGGAAACAAACAAACGAGACCTCATACCTTTGTTATAAACGTCTCTGTTGGAAACCGACGTATAGCAAGTAGTCCAGCTGTAAAACTCTGGCTTGGAGACACATCAAATTCCGATGAGCAAGCAAAATTAGAATGATATTAACGTTACTCCCCATATTTTGCCATAGTATAAAAAACACAAAGATTAACCATACGTCATTACTTGATGTAGAAACTTAAATCTGATAGGCGAGATCCCATTGAATGTATTGATGATGCATTTGATGATTAGGCATCTCGCCTCATATTTTGTTTAAATCACGCTTACATTAGATTTTCTATTCATTACAGGAGGTGTGAATGTCAGGATATTATCGATTCCCAACTATTTCAAATGAAACTATTGTATTTGTTTGTGAGGATGATTTATGGACAGTTCCAATCAGTGGTGGTGTTGCCCGTAGACTCACATCAAATCTCGGTGCAACAGGTTCACCACAATTATCACCAAACGGTGAAGTTCTTGCATTTGCTGGACGAGAAGAAGGTCCAGCAGAAGTCTACGTCATGCCAGCACTCGGTGGAGAAGCCAAACGACTCACATATCAAGGAAGTAATGTTAGTATAGTCGGATGGGATGTAGCTGGAGAAAATATTCTATATTCCAGTGGTGCTGGATCAGCGTTCGGTGCATGGATATGGAGCATTTCCCCTGAGGGTGGAGAACCACAACGACAACCTTATGGACCCGCAAATCACATTGCGTTCGGAAGTAATGGAGGCGTAATCCTCGGTAGGTTAACGCGCGAACCAGCACGATGGAAACGTTATCGTGGTGGAACAGCAGGTCAACTCTGGATTGATAATGAAGGTGACGGACAATTTCAGCCGTTTTCCCCTGTAGATAGTAATTTTACTACACCGATGTGGATTGACGATCGCATCTACTTCATATCTGATCACGAGGGGATTGGAAATATATATTCATGCCTAACCTCTGGCGATGATATGAAACGGCACACGCATCAAGAAACATATTACTGTCGCTCGGCACAAACAGACGGCACACGTATCGTTTACCATGCTGGTGCGGACTTATGGGTCTACGATATTGATAATGATACCAATCACCAAGTTGAAGTGGATTTTCGAAGTCCACGTATACAACGTCAACGCAAATTCGTCAGTGCTTCAAAGTATCTACAAACGGGTTCGCTATCTGTTGATGGACGTTCTATTGTCTTGACTGCTCGTGGTAAGCTTTTCACGATGGCAAATTGGGACGGTGCTGTCCTGCAACACGGAGAGCGAAACGGTGCTCGTTACCGATTACCTCAATGGTTGAACGATGGAAAACGTATCATTACACTTTCCGATGCTGGTGGCGAAGAAGCATTTGAAATTCACACCTGCGATGGTAGCGAAGAGATACGGCGTTTGGACGACCTTGATATCGGTCATGTTAGAACTTTTGCTGTCTGTCCAATAGGCGATAACTTAAAAGACCAAATATTCATCGTTAACAACCGATTTGAGCTTCTACATTTAGAACTTGAAACATCAGAACTACGTGTGCTTGATAAAAGCATATATAGTCGTATACAAGGGGCAAGTTGGTCACCTGACGGAAAATGGATTGTTTATGGTTTCGCGTCAACAGAAACCACATCTTCAATCAAGCTTTGCAATGTGGAGAGCGGAGAAACAACGTATATCACTCAACCAGAATTCACAGATTACGCACCTTCCTGGGATCCTGAAGGTAAATACCTGTATTTCTTATCACGACGCGAATTCGATCCTGTCGGTGACGCTTTACAATTTGAACTTAGTTTTCCTATCGCTACACGCCCCATGCTGGTGACATTGCAGAAAGAATTACCGAACCCGTTTCTACCTTCTTCACCATCACCTGAAGAGGAAAAGGAAAAAGAGGATAAGGAAAATGAGGACAATAACGGTGAAGAGAAATCTGATGAAAAAGAAGGTAAATCCAAAGAAGAAAAAGACGAGAAAAAGATACAATCCATAAAAATCGAGTTGGATGGTATTGAACAACGTATTGTGGCTTTTCCGTATTCACATGGGATGTATGGACAAATTGCGGGGATTAAGGGTAAAGCACTTTTCACTTCATCTCCTGTTCAGCATGCAACTAATGCGCCAGGTGATGAAGAATCCAGTGCCAAAGGAAAATTACATTCTTATGATTTCAAAGAACAGAGGAAAGAGGTACTCGTATCTGACATCTCATCTTTCACGCTTTCAAGAGATTACAAAAACCTATTATACCGCACCGGAGATCGGATGCGGGTAGTAAAAGCTGGTAAGAAAGTTGAGGATGGTCAAAAATCTGATAGCAAAGGTGGATCAAATCGACATACTGGTTGGATAGATCTCAACCGCGTGCGACCTTCTATCATCCCAACGGCTGAATGGAAGCAAATGTATCGCGAAGCATGGCGACTTCAACGTGATTATTTCTGGACCGAAAATATGTCTGATGTTGATTGGGAAAATGTTTATCAACGCTATCTGCCATTACTGGATCGTATAGCAACCCGTGCTGAATTCTCTGATTTAATGTGGGAAATGCAAGGAGAACTGGGGACATCACACGCGTATGAATCTGGTGGGGATTACCGAAGTTCACCCAGCTACGGACAAGGATTCCTCGGTGCTGATTTCGTCTACGATGAGGAAAACGAAGGCTATCGCATTACACATATAGTACGAGGTGATACTTGGGTTGAGAGAAGAGATTCACCACTGAATGCACCAGGTATTAATATCCAAGAAGGTGACATTCTGCTTGATATTGGTGGTCAACCTTTGAGTCAAAACGTTTCTCCGGGTGAGTTATTGGTCAATCTGGGAGGACAAGAGGTGCAAACCACGTTTAAGAATGCAAGTGACGGTGAAAAACGCGTTGTCACGATCAAAGTGCTCAGAGGGGAAAGTGAATTGCGTTACCGCGAATGGGTCGCGCAAAACAGAAAATACGTCCATGAAAAAACTGATGGTAAAGTGGGATATGTACACATACCCGATATGGGAAGACGCGGATATGCTGAATTTCATCGCGGCTATTTGTCTGAAGTGAGTTATCCCAGTCTACTCATTGATGTTAGATACAACGGTGGTGGTAATGTATCGCAACTGATTTTAGAAAAGTTATCACGTCACCGTATTGGCTATGTCATTCCACGGTGGGGTACACCTAATTCTTATCCTACAGCCTCTGTGTTAGGTCCAATGATAACCGTTACCAACGAAAATGCTGGTTCCGATGGGGACATATTCTCTCACTGTTTCAAATTGATGAAGTTAGGGAAACTAATTGGTAAGCGAACGTGGGGTGGTGTTATCGGCATTTCACCACATCAAGGTTTTGTTGATGGTGGGAACACTACACAACCTGAATATTCATTCTGGTTCGAAGATGTCGGTTGGGACGTTGAAAACTACGGGACAGACCCAGACGTTGAAGTGGATTACCGTCCACAAGATTATATGACAGATGGGGACCCACAACTGGACAAGGCGATTGAGATTCTTCTCCGAGAGATGGAAGAAAACCCACCCGAGCTCCCCGACTTCGGGGACCGTCCAATCTTAACTCTGCCAACATTACCGAAAGCAGAATAGTATCAATCTAATGTATTGATCATAAGGCGCGCTTTGTAAGCGCGCCTATTTCGTTAAATGTAAATACTATACATCGTTGATTTGCAGTGAGTTTTGTGTTACAATGTTTCCTATACATATCAGAATATATTCCAAAATTTACGATAGGTAGGCAGAAAGCATGTCAAAAACCCAAGTTGAAATTCAATTCACACTACCGATTGACGAAACACTACTACTCCATAAAACTGATGCAGAGTTGAAGGCAAAAGAAGCTTTCGTGCTTGAACTCCTCAGACAAGGTGACATCAGTGCTGGTAGAGCTGCACAACTACTAAACATTTCACGTTGGGATCTTTCAGAGTTGATGTCAACTGCAGGAATTTCACCATTTGCTGAACTTACCGCTGAAGAATTAGCAACTGAAGTAGAAAATGCTTTGAGGGTTTTAAGATGAACTCCGTGTAAATGGCACTAGAATCAGTCATAATCTTTATACTCATATACTTGCAAGATCGGATGAATAAAATTACCCATCAAAAGAAAGCGATATAAAACCTACATGTATATTCTCTGTGCGAATGTTGGAAGCACATCCTTCAAATACCAAATCATTGATATAGATACAAATACTTCTCTCGTCAAGGGAGGTGTAGAACGTATCGGGAATTCTCCATCTGCTTTCACTCATGCAGTACCTGGCAAACCGTCTCGTGAAGGTAAAATTGATGCACCATCACACATAGATGCAATTGCTCACGCGATGGAACTTATCACCGATCCAGAGGTAGGTTGTCTATCAGACCTAAGTGAATTGGACGGTGTTGGATTCAAAACCATTCTTGCGAAAGGATATTGGCGTTCTGCCATAATTACAGAAGATGTAATTGCTGCATTAGAGGCTTCCACACCCCTTGCACCTATGCACAATCCATTCTATATAGCCTCAATCCGTGCCTTTCAGGAACTACTTCCGAACACGCCACTCGTGGCTGTTTTTGAGACTTGGTTCCATCAAACTATTCCAGATTATGCTTACGAATTCGGTGTGCCTCGCTTTTGGGTAGAAAAGCACGGTATTCGTAAATACGGATTTCACGGAGCATCACACCGCTATATATCAGAACGCGTTCCCGAATTACTTGGACGGGAATCATCAGATGGACTTCGGATTATCTCTTGTCATCTCGGTGGGAGTTCCTCTATCTCTGCCATCAAAGACGGGAAATCTATTGACACATCTATGGGGGCATCAACACAATACGGTATGATACAATCTACGCGTTGTGGTGACTTAGATGCTTTTGCCGTCTTATATATGATGGATAAAGAGGGATTTTCTACAGATGAAATCAGACAGCAATTGATTGAGGATTCAGGTGTTAAAGGCATCTCTGGCACGAGTGGGGATATGCGGGATGTAGAAGCAGCGATCAACGCGGGGAATGACAATGCTCGTTTGGCATTAGAAACCTATGTCTACGGAGTGAAGAAGTATATCGGTGCTTATATTGCTGCACTTGGGGGTGTTGATGTCATCGCTTTTGCGGGTGGTATCGGTGAGAAAAGCACAACAACACGCGCAAAGATCTGTGAAGGACTTGAATGGTGTGGTATCCAATTAGATGTAGAAAAAAATATCAATACTACAGACGAAGACGATATCTCTACTGAGAATAGTCGGGCAAAAATACTCGTTGTATCTACAAACGAGGAACTCATCGTATCACGTGAAACTGCACAGGTTTTATCTCAATAAGCACAAAGACTTGTCAGTTATGCTAATTTCCTTACATTAAATACTCCCGTTCCTGAAAAATTCGTATAGCAAGCCACATTGCCCCTGCCGTCAAGACACAGATTACTAAAAATGCTATCCATGTTGTCGGTGGTTTATCACCTAACAAATCACTAAGCATATCCCCACGTAGTTTGAAATCGGGAAATAGGGTCATTAGGTAATGTGTTAGACCAACCCGTTTGATTCCCATTGGCATTGCAGGAATTGAGGTAAGCCTTTCCCAACCTAATACAAACAGCAATCCCCATAGAACTGGATTCTTAAATCGGACAGACAACAGAACTGCGAAAGCACCATAGGTTAACAATCCTAAGGTTAGCGAACCAGTATATAAGAAACTCATTCCTAAAACCGTCAATCGTTCCTTTAGTTTCGGATGTGTTTGCATAATTCCTGTCAGTAGCAAATGTGATACACTTATGAGAACAACTGCTCCAATTATATATGCTGCGAATTTCGTAAGTAGAAGCAAGGATTTCTGTATGGGTCGCATCTGTAGAAATGTTAATCCTCTGCCATCAATCTCATCCGATACAATCGCTGAACCGTAAAATATGGCGCACAAATTCGTCAAAAAACCGTAATAGATAAATGTTAGATTGGGTATGAAACTGTTCACACTTGATGTGCTTCGGACTGTGAATCGAAATATCAACGCTATGATTAGTGGGAGTAGGCACCCTAACAACATTAAGAGTCCGCGTCTACCCAAGAATAATTGACGTAGTGTTAGTTTGAATAGTGATAAATAGGCAGGAAACGAATTGGGAATTATAGACATTTATTAGCCTTTGGATAGTTTATTTTTATACATAATATAGTAACATGAAAATGCATACTTTTACAAACCTATGTATAAGTGTCAATGGTATTTCTCTCAAATATTATCTTTGAGAACGCAATAATGTTTGGTATAATTCCAACATTATTTTATATTATGGAAACTGGCAAAGGAAAATATGCAAAGAATCATTGACACTCACCAACATCTATGGGATATATCTAACTTGGAATACCCTTGGTTAGATGGGTTTGATCTACTAAATCAACAATATACACCTGAAGATTACCGCAATGCTATTGGGGACATCAACGTCGTCAAGTCAGTTCATGTTGAAGGGGATCCAGCAGAGACACATGTTGTGCAAGAAGTCGAATGGCTTACTGACATCGCGAAAAAAGATGGTATGATTGGGGCAATTTGTGCCGCTGCACCACTTGAAAAGCCTAATGTAGAGGCAATTCTTGAACAACTTGCTGCGTTTGACCTTGTTGTAGGTATCCGTAGAATGGCATGGCACAATCCAGGTAACGATTTCTATGCAAGTCCAGAACTGATTAATGGTGTGAAGTTATTAGAGAAATATAACCTTTCATTTGAACTCTGTGCTAAATACGATCAACTCCCTGCGGCAATAAAATTGGTAGAAGCCACGCCTAATGTCATCCATGCTGTCAATCACTGTGGGGGTCCAAATATAAAAGACGGTGAGTTTGAACCTTGGGCAACCCGCATGCGTAACCTTGCGGGTTATGAGAATGTTCGCTGTAAGGTATCGGGTATCGTAACAGTGGCAAGTGAAGACTGGACAACAGAGGAATTGAAACCTTATATACGACATCTTGTGGATGTATTCGATTATGACAGGTTGATGTTTGGTAGCGATTGGCCCGTGTGTACTTTAGCTGCAGAATATCATGAGTGGTTCGCTGCACTCCTCTCGGTTGTTGATGAAGCATCAGATTCAGAGAAAGATCGATTTTTCTATCAAAACGCGTTGGAATTCTATAGAATTAGCATATAAATAGTATGGAGCGGGAAACCTCGCGCCATAGGTGTCAATTTAGTGTGTAACGTTAGTGCATCTAATACACCTTTCGCCCCTCTGGGGCTTGCTGTTAGAAAGATCAACGTTTACTGGACACCTTTCGCCTCTCCGAGGCTTTAACAAGGTATATTTCAGCACCAGCGGTGCGGAATGTGTATAGCACCTAATACAGCAAAAACCCAAAGCACCAGCGGTGCGAAAGGTATGCCATCTAAAATTGGTCGGATAAGGATTACCCCATGAGACATGTTCTTAAATTGACACCTATGGGAACGGGGAGACCCCGCCCCTACGAGTAATTTGATATACGCTATTAAGGTCTAATCAATATAGGTTCGACGCCTTGGGATTCTTGTATTTGCTGTTTTAGATTATCTGCTTCTGAACGTTCTGTGAATGATCCAATAGTGACTCGGTGCAAGGTATTTCCATTGATTGAGGCAGTATATATTTTCACAATTTCATTTGGGTAGAGACGTTTCAGATTTTCAGCCATCATATTAGCATTTCGACGTTCACCGAATGAACCGACCATCAATGTTAACTTAGGTTGGTCAGTTTCAACTTGAGGATTGTTTGCTACGGTTACACCACCGAATTGCAGACGTTCTTGCTGACTACTTTGATTACCAGCAATATCTTTGACAGTCAATTCAAATCGATATGTTGTGGTAGTAAGTTGTGGGACTTTAGATAGGACGATAGTCTCAGGTGGCGTATCTTTACCTTCGCTCTTTTCTACTAAATTATCGTCTGCATCAAATATCTCAAGTTTCCATTCTGCAATAGCGTTTATGTCCCATGCCTTTACGTTAACACTCTTATGTCCTTTCTTGGTCAACTCAAGTGTAGTCGGAATTAGGTCAACCGTTACCTTTTTGCTTTGTCTGAGATGTGCATTTCCTTGTGCATCAATAATATATAGCTGCAGGACGTAATCTCCATCGGACACTAAATTACCGTCTGTTCCCATTCCGTTCCATACTATACCATTCGTAGGAGTACCTGTTCCAGTTTTCTCCCAAACCTGTTCGGTATATGCGTCAGTGAGTGTTAATCTCCATTTATCATTCGGTCTAACTATAAAATTGAATGTGGTACTGTCAGCAACACCATCACCGTTCGGTGAAATAGCGATATTGGTTACTTGTAATTCTCTTGAAGTTACATCAGAACCGTTACCCACTTCCAAAGTTTTCGGCATCAGAATCATCGATGGTGTCCGAGTGGTTTTTTCTCGCTTTGCATCAGTCTTAGTTTCAATTGGGGGAGATGATGGTTTAGCAGTAGATTGTATCTTGTTTCCACCCCACCGCAATGTTGCAGTAATCCAATGCAGGCTCTGTCCAAATTCTCCGCCTCTCACATGTGCATAATCTAACTGACCTGAGGAATTTTGAAAGCTTATTCCTTGTGTCCATTGACCTTGACTGAATTGACTGGAATCTGTTAGTGCGGTATATCCTAAACGTAATCCGATGTGGTCGTTGTATAGCCAACGTTCTACGCCGAAGTGCAACCGAAGTCTTTCTCCCCAAGTGGTATCATTCTGTCCACGAATCGCAAAATCTGCGGACAAAAGTGTTGAACTATCGGGACGATATGTAGTGCCAAAACGCACTGCTAACGGTAAACTTTCAATCAACTCACCATTCTCCCGAATGCCGTTGCTCAACTCCGATAGGTTTATTCCAAATGTTACTGAATCTCCTGTCTTTTCTAATGGATAGGTGAATTGCATACCCATATCTACACTCCACAGATAATTTGTCCTGATTGGCGTGTTGTTTTGATAGTAGCGTATATTTGCACCTGCCGAAGTCTGTTCATTTAATGTCATTCCATATCCTAATAGCACAATCTGCGTAGATTCGCTGTTGCTGTTGTTCCAACCGTTGAACCAAGATGCTAATGATAGGTTTCCCACATTTTTATCTGTCAATCCGAGTGAATAGGGACTTGCTGCTAAAGAAAATGCTTGGTCCGGTCCTGATGGTTCTCCTGAAAATGGAATCCCACCCATATTCACTTCTAAGCCGTTCATAAAACCGAGTGAGGACGGATTCCAGAGAAATCCGTTATTTGCCGATGGACCCGCAGTAAAGGCACTTCCCATACCAACGGCTCTTGCACTTGCACCGACAAAGATATCACGATGATCTATTCCTGATGATGCTTCAGTATGCATCACATTTCCAAACATTAACACTACGAAACTGACTATTACGAGTGTTCTAATTCTCATTTTTTTCTCCATTTTACATACAACCATTTTTTAGGTAGAACTTTATCTTTAATTTTAACGCTATAACCTTGAGTATGGGTACATAGCTATAGAATTGTGCGATAGTTTTGATTGCAATCTGTTTCTATTTTCATGAAATTCGGTATTTCTAATGCATTTCTTGCCTGTGTAAGAAACAAAAAATAACATTTAGTTGTTTTTAGTTGTTTTTTAGTTGTTTTTTTTAAATTTTTGGTTAGGTGTCCTCGATCCTGTAGTGGTATGAGTTTAAACCGACTTTTTTTGTTGGCGGAAATTAAAAAAAACAACTAAAAGCAAGTTTTTTTTTGCTCGTTTTTTGGTTTTTGTGTTTTGGTATGTTGTCATCGCATTGCAGAAGTTTTGTGTGATTTATTAGAGGATTTAGTCTTTGGATTTGGTTGATTGTCATTGGATTCCTCGATTTTGTCCGTTGTGTGTTGGATGTTTGGTTTTTCATAGTGATAGTATTATAACATGTGTATTGTGTGGTTTGTAGGTTTTGTGAAATTTAGAACAATATATATCCAATATGTTTTATGTGTGTTTGGTAATTGAGGGGTGGATTATTGTCTGAACAAGGATGGACAGGATGGCTATGAGAGAGTCTATCATGTCTTGATTTATTACCTTATAATTGATATACTTGCAATATAAACTACGGGATTGTCCTCCCGACTCTCGTTATTTTATATCACATAAGGTAATCATCTCAATGGCACAACAAAACTTCAATGATAGATTGATAGAACTCCTCAAAACTAACCCCGACTTTATAGACGAATCCGGTGAACTCCTCCCCGCAGCAGTCAAAGATAGTGCATGGAAACTTGACCATAATCTCATTAGGTTACTCCATACCGATACCGTATAATACATTTGCTGTTGAATGTCAAATTAAGAGAAAATAGAAATGACAGATGAAAGAAAACAAGAACTGACGCAGTTGTTAAATGAAGCAATAAATAAATTATGTATTCTATACAAATACGGTTCTTTACCTATCCCTATAGATGTATATCGTAAATACTTAGAAGAACGATGGGAGTTTTACGGTGTAGATTATCTATCGTTTACCTTTGATACCCATTTTACAATTTTCATTGTAGGAGAGGATGGTGACTTAAAACCTTTTTACAAAATAGACAGTAATTCTAAACTACTTACATTTATATTAGAAGAACTTGCTCCGTTTATTAGAAATGGGAATATTCCGGAAATTTCAACAGGAAGTTATATTGTAGAAAGCGGTTTTACTGATGGATCCCGTATTTTTTGCACTGGTGGTGGAATTAGTCAACAACATCACATTTTGGATCGCCTTCTACATATTGCACTCGTACGAGGAGTAGATGAAGCTGTATCAGCCTTTGATAGAAGTTGTTGCCCCGAAGGAGTACACGGCTTTTTTCAATACGTTGCATTAGTTGATGGGATAAAGATTGAAAAAGAAATAAATATCTTTGAAGGCGTAAAACTTATCCCTCTATCCTCTTTGAATGTAACCAAAACAACTGATGAAGTTTTACGGTATTTACCTGGTTTTCCTTATGATACTTACAGGCATCAGAAGGATTCCTTTTTTGGAAAAACACTGTTGATTATTGATCAACCCGGATTTTCTATATTTCACAAACCTCCTGAACATCTGTTTGAATCCAGAACTCAAGTATCAGACTTAGCATTTCAAGTTGAAGAACATGCCGTGAAATTTAGGAATCGCAAAGAGATAAATGCTTTCATAAAATCTTTTTTTCAGGTACTCTCTTTGGTTTGTAATTCCTCAGTGTACGTATATCATTTAGGGTGGTTTTTAGCGGAAGACAGATCCCTTCATGGTAAAAGTAATGCGATTGGAACTCGTTCCTTGTTTTGGGAACGTAGACCACTGGTAAGTTCTACTATGGCAGGACAGACAGAAATAGATAAAGCAAAACGCTATTACAATATCTTGGACAATCCTAATTCAAGCATTGCGGAAAGATTGCAAATACCTATTGGTAGATGGATAAAGTCGAAAACATCTGCTAATTCCGTTGATAGAATGATTGACTTGGGAATTGCTTTGGAAGGTATCTATTTACCAGCAGAAAACATAGAGCAATTATCTTTTCAATTCCGTTTATGCGCATCTTGGCACTTAGGAAAAAACCAAGCAGATCGTCAGAAGTTAATCGCCGAGTTTAAAGCAATATACTCCCTTCGTTCCAAGGCTGTTCACAATGGGGAAGTTCCTCCAACAGTTAAGATTAGAAAGGGAGAGAAACCAATGCCTACATCAGAATTCATTCCAAGAGCTCAAGACTTATGTCGGGACTCAATAATAAAGATTTTGGAAGATGGGGAATTCCCTGATTGGAACGATTTGATACTCGGTTAAGCAGAGGTATTATAGAGAAGAAAGCCAGGGATATAGGATTGTTCTGAGCCGTAGCCTCCCAATCACACGGATGAACCCGAATTTTGTCCTCTGGCAACTATATAATACTCTATATTTGTCATTTTGGCAAAATTATTACAATCTATAACTTCTCTGAACATGACCGATGGAAAGAGGAATTTCTGAAAGAAATCCGTGCTGAATATTCAAGTAGGATTCTGGCGGAGAATAGCAAATATCGTATTATTGGGGTGCCATCATTCTACGACGAAGACCACGAAAATGAATTCAAAGAAGACCTTGATAATGCGTTGAATTCGTACCCACAAAATGACATCACCTCGTAGGTCGGAGCGAGCATAACGACTACCGACATGTTGTCTGAACCAGGATTTACAGGATTTCAGGATTTGCAGGATAAGACGGAATTTGATGTGTCTATGTTTTTGAAATGTATATGCGTATATGCATGCTTCGGAAACTTAAACTACATCAAAAACACAATCCTGAAAATCCTATAATCCTGAAAATCCTGGTTCAGACAATTCTCCTATCCTGAAAATCCTGGTTCAGACAATTCTAAATCTGAAACACACCCAAAACATACATGAAACATATTGTTCACAGATCCACAAACCCTTTTATTCTATCCCAACACCTGTTATAATACTACCACTATGATAAACAAAAACCGAACACAACCCATATCATCAACAAAAACCGACACCCGTCACCCAAAAAACATCCATCCAAAAACCGACCATAACCAAGGAAATAAAAACGTACCAAACAGAAAATTTCAAAAAGTTTCGTACACACCGATAAACCCAGTCCCAGACTGGCATAATCCCAAAAGTCAAAACGTACGCAGAAACGAAAAACGCCCATTTTGTGTACGTTTTTAGAAGGAGCAAATAACCGATGTATTTACAACAAATGGTCTCCACGTCCGGCAGGTACGGTTGCCTAACCGTACCAAGTCCAAAAATTCTGATTTATCAAACACACGTTGATGATATAAATTCGCTTGCCTGATGAGGGCATATATGAGAAAATAATATTTTACATCTACCAAACAGGAGAACATTATGGAAAAGATACGTGAACTCGCAACGCTGTTAGAATCAGGGATTGAAGACTATGACGAACAGTTGAAGATAATGCAATCGGAACGTCTGAAATATATACGACTTTCCATGACAGATGGATTCGGGGAAAAGGAGGGAGACTCCAAAGAATCATGGTTATTACATCTAAAACAACTTGAGGATTCGCTCGGACTCAGACTCAAGTCACTCAGGCAAGCGATACAGGAAGCCGCAGAATCTTTTGTAAAACCAGAGGCACAGTAAATGATCCAATCTCGTTCATTCCAATCTATTCAGTTATTATGTTTCCTCATATTCCTTTTTCTATTGTCTGCTAATGGGAAAGTTTTTGCCCAAGAAGCAGATAGTAATGGGTTAATCAGTAAGGCAATTCGGCAACAGAACTTGGGTTTGGCGTATCTTGAAGAATCGCAACCTCTAAAGGCTGTAAAAGCATTCACTGAACTCATTGAACTTATACCGAATGAGGGAATTGGCTATGGAAACCTTGCTGTCGCACACCTGCGGTTACGTCAACCTGATGCTGCAGAACAGTGGGTAAAACGTGGCATTGAAGTCGTTCCGATGGATAGTCATCTATATTTCATTTTATCTGAAGTCTACCAAGTAAAAGGACAGACCGCACAAGCGATTGATACATTAAAAGAGGCTGTTAAGTTAGCACCTGAAGAATTGGAATTCCGGTATAAACTCGTACAGCATTATCTGGGACAGCGGAATAATCCAGATGCCAAACGTGAAGCAGTAAATCATTTACAGGAACTTTACCGACGTACACTTGTAAATGTTGTTATTCTGATGAAGTTGACACAGGCACTAATTGGACAGGAACGGCTTGATGATGCTGCAAAACATTGTCAAGAGTTGCTTATTTTATTAGGTGATACCGATCCAGATAAATTAGCATATCTAACACACGGAATAGATGCAATAAAGAATAATGACCAAGTTTTAGCCTCACGAAACTTGCGTATTTTTGAGAACTTGCATCGTGCCAGTCCGCGCTATCAGCAAGGTATTGGTGAATTGGTTACCAATATCCTTGGACATCCAATAGAATCGTTTCGTCCGGGATTTAAAGCGCGGATTATCGCTAAGTTAAGTCCACCCATCAACGTAGAGTTTGTTGATGTCACTGAACAATTGGAACTTCAAAAAGTTATAGGTGAGTCAGAAGAAGAAAGATCCATTTTTTTATTTGACTACGACAATGATGGAAGGTTAGATATTTTTACAACATCACCTGCAACGCTGCTTAGAAACTTAGATGGAAAATATATTATTGATATAAACCTTCCAATCAACTTAGGGCAAAATTCTCACAATCCGAACACTGTTTCCTATGCTGATATGGACAAAGACGGAATACAGGATATCTTATTCGATGTACTTCTACCGATAGATTATGATCACGATGGAGACCTTGATATATTTACTGAAAAATCTGGCAGGATATTGTATCGGAATAATGGAGAAGGGAAGTTAACCGATGTAAGTGAACAAACTTTCATTATGACGGATACGGAGAAACAATCTCAACAGATTCCAACAGAGGCAATTGCAGCGGATTTTGATGATGATGGAGATATTGACATGTTTACCATCTATGAATCATCCGGGTGTGTTTTTTACGATAATCTCCGTCAAGGGAAGTTTCAGGTAGCTAACAGAAATATTGGAATACCTCAAGATGTTCCGTACACATCAGTGAATAAAGGTGACTACAATAACGATGGAGATATTGACCTGTTCTTAGCCTCAACAAATGGTATTTATCTTTACCAAAATAGAGGCGATGCTACCTTTGTCATTGACAAACGTTCAGATGAGATATTAAATATAAGACGTGATGCAGCACAATTAAAGACTCTTGATTACGACAACGATGGGTTTATAGACCTGTGGGTTATTAGTAAACACGGGTTGTTACTATTCAGGAACGATGGCACAGGTCGTTACACCGAAACCAGTGAAATCATTAATTCTACGACACCGATAGTAAGTGGCAAATCGGGTGCTGTAGGAGATTATGACAATGACGGAGATTTAGATCTGTTCTATATCAACGAAAAGGGACAACTTCGTGCATTACAAAACAACGGTGGAAACCAAAACAACTGGATACAGGTGCGTTTGGAAGGCGTAACATCTGGCAATAACAAAGTGAATAGGGATGGAATCGGGTCAAAACTTGAGGTAAAAGTCAGTGATTTATATCAGTTACAATATGTTTCTGAACAGGTATCGCATTTCGGATTAGGTAAATTTGACGCTGCAAATGTTCTGCGGGTTGTGTGGACAAACGGTGTTCCACAGAATGTGATTGAACCGAAGGCAAAACAGAGAATTATGGAGAAACAGGTATTGAAAGGTTCATGTCCATTTCTGTATGTCTATGATGGTGAGAAGTACGAATTTGTCACTGATCTGCTTTGGCGTGCTCCACTGGGGCTGATTACATCTATGGGATTTGTTGCACCCGATGAGACTAAAGACTTCGTAAAGATTTCTGCATCACAGATGCAACCAAAAGATGGGAAATATTCTATACAAATTACTGAGGAATTATGGGAAACAGCATATTTTGATATGGTCAAACTTATTGCAGTTGACCATCCGAAGGAGATGGATATTTATGTAGATGAGCAGTATAAACCACCCCCTTTTGCGGAATTCAAGATATACGGTGTATCAGAGAAACGTATTCCATTATCTGTTTTGAATCACGAAGGTGAAGATGTTACTGATGCCCTAAAAACCCCTGACTATCACTACGCTATTGAACATAAACCAGGACCCTATCAAGGCGTGGTAGAACCCCACGCCATCATCCTTGACCTTGGTGATATTCCTGATAAGCAACCTGTTACGCTGTTCCTCAACGGTTGGATCTTTCCGACTGATACCAGTATTAACATCGCCTTATCCCAAAATAATGCAATTAATCCGAGTTTTCCTTCTGTTGCTGTGAAGGACGAGACAGGAAAGTGGAAAACAGTGATGGAGATGATTGGTATTCCTGCGGGAAAAAACAAAACAATCACAGTTGATTTAACAGGTAAGTTTTTATCTGAAGAAAAACAGGTGCGGATTGCAACTAATATGCAAATCTATTGGGATGCTGCGTTTTTTACAATTGGAGAACAGGATGTACCAATGGAAATCACAGAATTGGCACCTGACAGTGCAGACCTACACTACCGAGGTTTTTCAGAGATGTATCGTCCTAATCCACATGCACCCCATCTGTTTGACTACCAAAAGGTCACGAAAAACGCACAGTGGCGAGACCTTGAAGGTTTTTATACCCGTTATGGTGATGTCAATCCATTGTTACAAACAATAGATGATATGTATGTAATCCTCAATGCAGGAGATGAAATTACGGTGGAGTTTGATGCATCTCGTCTCCCAACGCTAAAGGAGGGTTGGACAAGAGACTTTATCCTATACAGTGATGGGTGGGACAAGGATGGAGATATTAATACACTGACATCACAGACGGTAGAACCACTACCGTTTCACGGTATGTCTAAATATCCATATCCTGAAACTGAACATTATCCGAATGACGAAGCACATCAACGTTATCGCATTGAATACAATACACGTCGTGTGACACATCAACTTCCACCAATAACTAAATAAGCGGCTTTATGAACACGAAAAACTTACTTACCATCTCTATTCTGATGCTAATCTATTCCTCTTTCATCAGTAATGGATATGCACAAGACAATAACCAGTTGAATTTGCCTGAAGGTGCAATAGCACGTTATGGGAAAGGAAAAGTTAAAGGTATACAACTTTCTCCAGATGGAAATGTAATTGCTGTTAGTAGCACTTCAGGTGTTTGGCTATATGATGCTAACACCGGTGCTGAACTTTCGCTGTTTACGGATCATACTTCGCAATTTGGTACTGTTGCCTTCTCACCAGATGGAAAAATATTGACAAGTGGAACGTTTGAGAATATATTGCTCTGGGATATTGCTACTGGCAACAAATTGAATTCCTTTAGGAATGATAAAGGACGAATAAAAGACCTTAGTTTTACTGAAAATGGTAAATCTCTTAAATGTGAAAATCATATTGACTCCGTTAAATTATGGGATATTACCACTGGTAAGAAGAAGTTAGACTTCCGTCCAAAATCTTTAGATAGTTTCGGTCGTGCACTGAAACTCCTATCTGGAAATGACCATACAGCCTCAGATTTATTCCTAAATAAAGAAAATAGAGGCATTTATGCGTGTGGGTACGATAATGGAAAGATACATTTGGAGGATGCAACTACTGGGAAAAACATAAAGACTTTACAAGGACGTAAAGATCATATTCATCAACTTGTATTTTCACCTGATGGCAATTTACTTGTATCTAACATTTCAAGCGATTCCCTTCGTATATGGGATGTTGATACTGGACAACAGATTGCAGCTTTAATAGATGACCCCAAAATTTTTGGTATTCTGATGTTTTCTAAGGATGGAAAAACTTTAGTATGCCAGAGGAAATCAAGAGAGTTAATGTTATGGGATGTAGCAACCAAAAGACATAGATGTTCACTTGATATTCACTTAGATGGCACAATCAGTGTGTTATCATTTTCAGAAGATTCTAAGAGGATAATAGGTGCAAGTAATATTGGTGAGATTCGGATATGGGATTCCAACACCGGTGATGTGTTATTAACCTTTACAACAGAACATACAGAAATCTTAACATCTTTAGCGTATTCTCCTGATGGTAAACACATAGCAAGTGGACACATTCATACAATTCGACTGTGGAATACACTTCCACCATATCAACTAAGTAAACGTATATATGCAACCATTTTTCCACAAGCATTGGTATTTTCACCAGAAGGAAACACGGTTATCCATGCAGATTGGTTCAGGTATCATCAAACAACCAGGAATGGAATTACCAAGGAAAATGTAGTGAATACATTGAGTATATGGAATACAAGCACGGGACACATTCTTTCTGAATATCCCATTGAATCAATCAAAGAAACGAAGAATAATAACAAAGGATCGTCCACATCTAATTTATCAATGCCAAGCGAGGTTATATTTTCTCAAAATGGTTACATGCTCGCGACTGCTAATAATGTAGAACGTGCAACAGAGGAGACGCGATTTACAGTCCTGTTATGGGATGTTCCACTTGGAAAAATACACCACACGTTAAAGGGACATACAGATCGCATAAAAGCATTAGCATTCACACCAAACGGAAAAATGCTTGCCAGTGGAGGTGATGACGGTACAATTCGTCTCTGGGATGTAAGTACTGGTACTCAACTGTTAAATCTACCATCAGGAAAAACCCGTGTAATGGCGTTGTCTCCCGATGGAAAAATACTTGCGAGCACTAATAGTCCTTTTAAAATTCAGTTGTGGGATATTGTAAATGGTCAACAAATGACTTCAATTCAGGGAAATAATGGAACCGTTGAGGTGTTGGCATTCTCACATGATAGCAAAATACTTGTGAGTGGGAGTTGGGATGGGAAAATTCGCTTATGGGGTGTTACAACAAATAAAATGTTATCTACCGTCAAAGGTCATACAACAGACATAAAAGCACTTGTATTTTCAGAAGATGGAAAGTCCATAGCAAGTGGAAGTTCAGACGGTTTAGTTTTTCTATGGAATGCTAAAGAATTAAGTAACGGAATCTTTTGACGGTAGGCGGGGAATGCTTAAAAGCATTCATACCGTTGATTTCTTGATGTGGTGGTTTCCTTTCCACATTTGAACCAAAAAACTGTCAGTAGGGGCGAGGTTTCCTCGCCCGTGTAAACAAGATGTATCAGGTTAATAAGGTCACGAAAAATGGACAGTGGCGAGATCTTGAAGGTTTTTATACCCGTTATGGTGATGTCAATCCATTGTTACAAACAATAGATGATATGTATGTAATCCTCAATGCAGGAGATGAAATTACGGTTGAATTTGATGCATCATACCTCCCTACGCTAAAGGAGGGTTGGACACGAGACTTTATCCTTTACAGTGATGGGTGGGATAAAGATGGAGATATTAATACACTGACATCACAGACGGTTGAACCATTGCCGTTTCACGGTATATCCAAATATCCATATCCTGAAACTGAGCATTACCCGAATGACGAAGCACATCAACGTTACCGCATTGAATACAACACACGGCGTGTGACACATGAATTACCAAAGTTGATGGAAAAATGATGTGTGATCCACTTATGTGTTTGGAGACACTCTCCGCAAGGGTATGTATAGCCCCAAAAGGACAATTAACAATATCCCCGCAAAAACCACATAGGGATAAGATATATTTATTTGATGTAACCAGATTGCAAACAGTGGACCCAAAATTCGACCTAAGCTTGAAAAAGCATCTAAAAAACCAATAACTGTACCTTGTCCGGAATGCACCTGTTTAGAGATCCAAGAGGTATTCGTCGGTCGTATGATTTGACTTCCAATACCCACGAATATCAGATACAAAACGAGCGTGAAATATGGAATAGCACTTGGTAGAAGAGCCATTCCCATTGCCTTGAGTAAGAGCCCAAATAGGATTATCCTTCGTTCTGTAAATACATTGATCAATCGTCCGAGTAAACCACCTTGAAATAGCACGACAGCTGCACCCATTGCCATAAACATGCCACCTAATTCCTTTTGTCCATAACCCCATTTATCTTCAATGAAATAAGGGAATGTCGTTTCAAATCCCATGAAGCTGAAACTTGAGAAAAATGAAACAAGGAATATTGCAGTAAACGGAGATTTCAACGTTTTCCAGTGGAGGATTTCCCGTAGAGATATCCACTCCTGTTTTTCCGTAGTTGTTATATGTGCTTCTATTGGTGGACGCTTTTTAAGTGACTCCGGTAGCATGAATAACACGAGCAAGGAGTTAAGAAAGGATAACCCACCGGCAACAAAGAAAGGTAAATCTTGTCTCCCCATGAGACCCCCAATAGCCGGTCCCACAGTGATACCGAATCCAATCGCTGCACCCATTAATCCCATTCCTTTACTGCGTTCTTGTTCTGTTGTTACATCTGCGACATAAGCCATTACCGTTGGCAAAACTGCAGCCGATGCAATACCTCCTATGCAGCGTGCCAGAAGAAGCAGCATATAGTTTTGTACTAAACCATAACCGATTAGAGAAAGGGCATTACCCAATAAACCAGCGAGAATGGCAGGTTTCCTTCCATATTTATCTGACAATCTTCCCCATATAGGCGTAAATAGCAGCAGCATCCCTGAGTAGATGGACATCAAAACTGCATATTCGATGAGTGTTGCCCCTGTGTTTTTAGTGTAGTAAGCAAAGGATGGGATAATGATACCAACACCAAGCATTACAAAAAACAGGGTTAGGAACAAGAGGAGAAGTCTCGGTTTTTGCATTCGTAGGTTAAAGAAACAGATTCTGCACACATGGTAAACAAGATTGTTGGGCAGTATCAACTATTATACCTTTGCTTTAGTCGTGTGTCAATATTAATGAATGTATTTGACCAACTACCGATTGCAAAATCTGATGAAATATGATAGAATAGGTCTATTATCTATTAGTAAAATGTAACCGAATCTGGATATACCATAAGGTAAGATAATGACCATTTTTAAACGATATATTGCATTGTTTCTAATTTTTATCGTTATCACGTTATTGTGGAATACTTTAGCGATGTATCCACTCAAGATTTTCGTGGTGTTTATGCATGAAGTTAGCCACGGACTTACAGCGATTGCGACTGGTGGTAGTATCGTAGAAATAGAGATTAATCCCCAACAGGGAGGACATGCTGTTACGAAAGGAGGATCCCGATTCTGGACACTTAGTGCGGGTTATCTCGGTAGTCTGTTGTGGGGTGGTGTAATCCTGCTGTTGGCTGCAAGAACACATTTAGATAAAGGCGTAAGTGTTCTTATTGGTATTGGTATGGTTGTTATAACTATCGCTTTTGGATCCGATAGGTTTACCTACCTTTTTGGTATCGGTTTTGGTGTTACTCTTATTGCGATTGGTATGTTTCTGCCAGAAGTTGTCAATGATTGGATATTACGGGTTATCGGTATGACAAGCTGCCTTTATGCAATTCTTGACATAAAAAGTGATGTTTTGGATAGGTCCAACTTACGTTCAGATGCTCGGATGTTGGCAGAAGAAACTAAATTTCTTACGACAGAAATCTGGGGACTGTTGTGGATTGTGATTGCGATCGTGCTAACCGTGTGGTTTCTCTACTTGTCGGGTAAAACGACCGATACTACTGAATCGGAAAACACCGACACCGCTACAACAGAAGTGAGTTAGTTATTAATTGGTCCAAAGTCTATGGTATAAAAGTTAAGTAACCATACACAAATACCTAACAGAAATAGTGGAATAGAAATAAGGAGGATTAGAATCAAAACACCCCATACCCATGATCCTTTGGATTTTGCTACCGTAGCCAAACGTGTTATCAACACGCCACCACCTATAATAACCGTAACAACGAGACCAAATACCACCATCACCATTATTCTTTCCTCTCAATGTCACCTCAAACCAAAAGTCCAATAACGATACGTGCAACGTTAATCGGTATTGCTCTTATTCCCCTGAATAGCTACTGGATTCTTCATCTCAGTTATATTTGGGATTCCAATCGTCCCACAAGTTTAGCATTATTGTTCAATGTGCTATTTACGTTGCTTGTGCTGATTGCCCTCAATACATTATTACGTCGGATACGTCCAAGCCTGGCATTTACACAAAGTGAATTGCTGACCATTTATGCTATGTTGTGTCAAGCATCTGTTTTTGCTGGACGGGACATGCTACAAGTGTTAGTGCCGTTGATGGGTAACGGATTCTGGTATGCAACGCCAGAAAACGAGTGGTCACAACTCTTTCATCAACATCTCCCCGATTGGCTTGTTGTTGGGGAACATGATATTTTACGGGGATTCTATGAGGGAGAATCCACTTTATATCTCCAATCACATATACATGCATGGTTGGTACCCACGTTAATATGGGTTTGTTTTTGTCTTGTTCTCGGTGTAACGATGCTATGCTTGAATGTGCTGTTACGAAAACAGTGGCAAGAACATGAACGACTCACCTATCCGATAGCACAACTCCCATTAGAAATAACACAAGGACATAATCGCTTTTTCAATCGACGTATGCTGACTGTAGGTTTGTGTGTTGCTGCTATACTGAACCTTCTGTATAGTTTACACCAAATCAATCCTGTTTTCCCATCAATTCCGCTCTATCATAATTTTCGTCTTACAGAACAACCGTGGAGTGCAATGAACAATCCTGGATTTCGCATTAGTTTCTTCCCGTTTGCAATCGGTGTAGGATTTTTGATTCCACTTGATTTGGGGTTTTCCTGTTGGTTCTTTCACCTATTCTGGCATTTTGAGCGGATAATTGGACAAAGTTTTGGATGGAGAAGTGCTATAGGATTTCCAAGAGAGATGGCACAAATTCGGGGTGTATGGATTGCACTATTTCTATGGACGTTGTGGATGGGACGTTCACATGTCAAGGCTGTGTTGAATACATTCATCGGTAGTCGTTCAAATAATAATATTGATGATGGAGAAGCGTTACACTATAGGACAGCAATTATAGGGGTGTTGATTGGTTTTATTCTGATATTAGTATTTTGTTTGAAAGCGGGAATGTCTTTGTGGTTTGCTGCTCTGTTTTTTGTGTTATATTTTGCCATGTCAATTACAATCACACGAATACGTGCTGAATTAGGACCCCCTGCACATGATTTATACAACGCCGGACCTGATCTTCTATTAAAAGATGCATTTGGATCGCGTCGTATTGGTAATCGCAATTTATCAGTCATGTCTATGTTTTTCTGGTTGAATCATCTTTCTTACCGAGCACACCCGATGCCGCATCAATTGGAAGCATTAAAACTTGCACATCAGACTCGTTTCAATGGCACACAACTATTATGGGTATTAGCAATTGCAATCTTTGTAGGAGCACTTTCTGCTGCATGGGGACATCTACATCTCTCGTATCAAGTAGGTTTAGAAAATGCACGTTCTTGGTATGCCCGTGCAGCATTCAACCGACTTGCAGGATGGTTATACAACCCCAGTGATACAAATATCAGCGGAATGCTGTATACTGCAGGCGGATTTTTATTTGCTACAAGCTTATTGCTACTGCGGTGGCGTTTCATTCAGTGGCCGCTTCATCCTGTAGGATATGTTGTTTCAAGTTGGTGGACATTTACGGGACTTTGGTTTCCGTTATTAATTAGTTGGACCGTAAAACGGATTATGCTTACAACAGGAGGGGTTCGTCTTTACAGACGTGCTATACCGTTTTTTATAGGATTGGTTATTGGAGATGTTATTGTTGCGTCAATTATTAGCATAATTGGATTGTTTTTTGATTTCCGCGTTGTCTATTTGAGTTGGTAATGTATCTTGTAATTTTGACACAGACCTGTTATGATTAAGCGTGATGAATACACTAAATAACTCTCTCAATGTCAATATTGGTGGGATACGCATGCGGAACCCCGTGATGACTGCATCAGGAACATTCGGGTATGGTAGCGAATATGCGGATTTCGTGGATTTAAATCGACTCGGTGCGGTTGTCGTTAAGGGTGTTACAAGTGTTCCGTGGTCCGGTAATCCGATGAATCGTATTATGGAAACACCTTCTGGTATGCTCAATGCTATTGGACTTCAGAATGTTGGAGTAGACGGTTTTATAGCGGAGAAATTACCTTATCTTCAGGATTTTGATGTGCCTGTGATTGTCAATGTCTGTGGGAAAACAGTGAAGGAATATTTGACAGTCGTTGAGAAATTAAGTGTAGTAGAAGGTGTTGCAGGAATAGAACTCAATATCTCCTGTCCCAACTTGGATTGCGGAGGGATGAGTTTCGGTGTTGATGCAAAATTAGCACATGAACTTGTCAAAGAGGTGAAAGTGAAGACTCAATTACCTCTGTTGGTTAAACTATCACCGAATGTGACAGATATAACAGTGATAGCACGTGCCATTGAAGAAGCTGGAGCAGATGCCCTTTCTGCTATTAATACCTTACTTGGTATGGCAATTAATGTTGAGACGCGCAAACCGGAACTTGCAAACATCACAGGTGGTCTTTCAGGTCCTGCAATAAAACCTGTAGCATTAAGATTGGTTTGGGAGGTATATAAGAGTGTATCCATTCCGATTGTTGGGATGGGTGGTATTATGACAGGGACAGATGCAGTGGAATTTTTCATCGCTGGTGCTTCTGCTATTGCAATTGGTACTGCGAACTTTGTCAATCCAAAAGCATCGCTGGAGGTTGTGGAAGGTATCAATTCCTATCTTGATAATGCTAATATGAAGTCAATCAAAGAGTTGGTAGGCAGTTTGAAGGTTGATGTTTAATCAAGATAAAAATGGTGGTATTTTCATATAATCTGATGTATAATTTTGATTATGCCACAACATTATGATAATGCAGTCAAATATGTTATGCTCGGATATTCTCAAGAATTTGCCGAGTTTATGATAGGACATTCGGACATCAAAGTCTTAGAAACACTTGAAACCGAACAACCAACCATTAAAACACACCAAAATGATAGCACACTGAAGGTCCAACTTCGTAATGAAGGGAATTAACTGACAATCCCACTGCTTTAGCTGTGGGTCCAATAACGGTTGGTATTTGGAGGTATTTGTCGTATAATTATAAGACTGACTCAGTAGTGGTCAGTATATTATCAGGGATCAGGTATGGCATACAAAACCCATAAAATCACATTAGCTCCAACTTTTAGACAAAGGCGTTGGTTTGCCCAGCAATGCGGTTATGCGCGATTTGCATATAACCGAGCGTTAGCAGATTTTAAAACAGGCTTAGCTCAAGACACCTTCCAATCTTGGCAAACTCTTAACAATAACTTTAATAAAACAAAGAAAAACTACACTTGGGTAAAAGCACAAGATCAACGTGCGGCGTTATATGCTATCAAAAATCTTGGTCAAGGTATTGCGAATTGGGTAGCCAAACGTGCGAAGTTTCCGAAGTTTAAAAAACGTGGTGTTAGAGATGCTTATACCACAGACGAACAATCTGTGCGAGTAGAAGGCAAGCGTATCAAGTTACCCAAGGTTGGTTGGATCAAAATGCGTCAAGCCTTACGTTTTGTTGGGAATATTATCAAGGTGACTATCTCAAGGACAGCACATCGTTGGTTTGCGTCTATCTCCGTGGAAACAGAGGACACCGAAGTCATTGATAACTCAACGCACCCTGTTATCGGTATAGATGTGGGTATCAATACACTGGCAACCTTGAGTGATGGGACGAAGTATGATAATCCGAGACCTCTCAGGCGTTATGAGAGAAAACTCAAGCATGCCCAACGCAAGCTAAGTCGGAAAGTGCTAAAATCTAAAAACTGGTTCAAACAGAAACGAAAAATAGACCGTATTCATTACCGTATTGCTTGTATTCGCAGGAACGCACACCATAAAGCAACAACAGAGATTGTCAAGAATGCATCTACTATCGGTATAGAAACATTAAAAGTAACTAACCTGCTAAAGCATAAGAAGTTAGCAAAAGCGTTATCTGATAGTGCGTTAGGTGGATTTCTCTCAAAACTCAAGACCAAAGCAGAAGCACGCGGGGTTTGTGTCATAGAAGCAGACCAGTTTTTTGCGAGTAGCAAAACCTGTAGCAGTTGCGGACATAAGAAAAAAGAACTACTGCTATCAGAAAGAATGTATCAATGCGGTGTCTGTCAATATCAGAAAGACAGGGATGTCAACGCTGCAATAAACCTTAGACACCTCGCTGTCGGATAGACAGAGAGACTAAACGCCTGTGGAATCCGAATAAGACCTCATTCGGAGGCGCGAGAGACGGAAGCAGGAATCACACAGGAGAGTTGTGTGCTAAAAGAAGCACACGGCTTTAGCCGTTGTGAGTATCACAAAGTAAATATATGTGAAAACCAACAAATTTAATTGTTAACTGGGCAAGTGTTAACTGACACAATTCTTTAGGAGAAGAAATATAAATGCGAAAAAACGGACAGGAAGTTGCACAGATTGCTCTATTTCACGGTGTAGACACACCATTTGAGATTTGTGAAGTACCTGTAAAGGATTCAGCAAACACTGTTCTTGCGCGCGTCAACTTAGCAACCATTTGCGGTTCAGACCTTCATACTGTGTCGGGAAGACGCGGCACCGATGTGCCATGTGTGCTTGGACATGAAGCAGTCGGAACTGTTGCTGCACCTACAGACTTACATTCTGCTGAAGGGAAACGACTTCAAGAGGGTGATAGAATTATCTGGAGTCTGACAACTTCTTGCGGGGCATGTCATTATTGTGTAACCAATAAACTTCCGCAGAAATGCGAAACGATGTTCAAATACGGACACGCACAGTGCGTAGGTGAGGATGTGTTATCCGGCGGTTTTGCCTCACATATTCAGTTAAAAACTGGAACAGCAATCTACAGTATTCCCGATACGATTCAAGATGTCGAAGCAGCCCCTATTAATTGTGCGCTTGCAACAGTCATAAACGGTTTAGAAACAGTTGGTACATATCCAGGCGAGACTGCCATTATCCACGGTGCGGGGACATTAGGTATTTACGCAGTATGCTATTTGCGGGAGAAAGGTTACGAAACTGTTGCTATTGTAGACAAAAACGCATTTCGTTTACAGATGGCTGAACAGTTTGGGGCAACACATACTCTTAACGCAGACACCACATCTGTTGAAGATATTACAACTATCCTGAAAGAGATAACGGATGGACGTGGCATTGACCTGGCAATTGAAGTCAGTGGCGCACCGTCCGCACTACCTGATATGATTAACTGGTTAGCAATCGGTGGAAGATGTTTGACGCTCGGATACGTTTACCCACTTGAAAACATTCCTTTTAAAGTTCATCAACTGGTTACGAAGTGTATTAAGCTGCAAGGTGTTCACAATTATCATCCTACGGTGTTAAAAACGGCTTTGGGTTTTGTAGAGAAGAATCGAACTCGCTACCCATTTGCAGAACTCATCGGAAAAATATATCCATTGTCTGAGATTGACGATGCTTTTGCACAGTCGTTCCATCAAGATGTTCTCCGCATTGCCATAGATCCACATGCGAATTGATATTAAATGTTTGTGATACTCACGACGGCTAAAGCCGTGTGCTTCTTTTAGCACACAACTCTCCTGTGTGATTCCTGCTTCCGTCTCTCGTGCCTCCGCATGAGGTCTTATTCGGACTCCACAGGCGTAACTTTCCGTATATCCTACGGTAATTAATTAGCGAATGTAGTAGGGACGTTGTCCTAACAACGTATATAAAATTATCCACGACTACATTCTAATGTTTTGAGTGATTTCGCACCAGCACCACCAATTTTCTACGATTGGGGATAGGACTCAACACAGGTTAGTGTTGAGGTAGAAATCCTATCCAAGATGCTGGTATATATTCCAGCATAAAAACTTATAAAAGTCAAGGTTTTCTGACCCAAGCATAAATGCTTGGGATTGTTAATTAATGCCCTTCATGATACTCACCTTTCGGGTGTATTGGTTTTTGTCAAAACGCATAATGAAAGACATTTCAGGCAGAAAAGTGTTTGCCAATCGTGCCAACGATTAGCAATAATGTTGCGATACTCATGGATATGAGAAGTATAAGTCGGTATTTCTCCTTAACCACCGTTTTAGCACCTACGATGCACAACCATTATGCCAAGATTTCGTTGACAACCCGCGCTTTTTCCTCTACACCCGTTAATCGGTGGTCAAGTCCTTGGAACTTATATGTCAACCGTTCATGATCAATACCAAGTTGGTTAAGGATCGTAGCATTTAGGTCGCGTACAGAGACGGGATCTTTGATGATATTGTAACTGAAATCATCAGTTTCACCGTGAACGATACCACCTTTAATACCTCCGCCAGCCATCCAAAGCGTAAAGCATTTCGGGTGATGATCGCGTCCATAGTTGTCCTTCTTAAGAGCACCTTGGCAGTAGACCGTGCGTCCGAATTCACCACCCCATACAACAAGGGTTTCATCAAGCATACCGCGTTGTTTCAGGTCCTGGACGAGTGCGGTTGCGGGTTGGTCAATGTCGCGAGCTTGATTCCGAATGTTCTTGGGTAGGTCTCCGTGCTGGTCCCAACCACGATGGAAGATTTGAACAAGGCGGACATCGCGTTCCATCATCCGACGCGCAAGAATACAGCAATTTGCAAATGTTCCAGGTGTATCTACCTCAGGACCGTACATCTCCTTAACTTTGTCCGATTCCTGTTTCAGATCTGTGAGTTCGGGGACAGAGGATTGCATACGGAATGCCATTTCATACTGTGAGATACGCGCATGTGTTTCTGGATCACCGACTTCCTCATAGATTTCTTCGTTGAGTTTGACAAGTGAATCAAGCATCCGTTTCCGTGCTTTTTCACTCATGCCTTTTGGATTTGAGAGGAACAGCACAGGATCGCCTTGACTACGGAGTAATACACCTTGATGCTCTGAAGGGAGGAAGCCAGAACCCCAGAGTCGATTGTAGAGTGCTTGTGCCCCCTTCGGTCCGCTCCAAGTCGCATTCATTACAATGAAAGCGGGAAGGTTTTGGTTATCACTGCCGAGACCGTAGCTAAGCCACGCGCCGAGACTCGGTTTACCGGGAGTTTCATCACCAGTACAAACAAATGTTATAGCTGGATCGTGATTAATCGCATCAGTGTGTACAGATTTGATGATAGCAATATCTTTTACCATAGAGGCAGTATGAGGTAGTAATTCACTAAGCCATACGCCTTCACTCCCATTATCATACTGTTTGAAATCAAAGATAGAAGGAGCAATTGGGAAACGTGCCTGACCCGAAGTCATTGTAGTAAGCCGTTGTCCCATTCGTACTGTTTCCGGTAGGTCTTTATCAAACCACTCTCCCATCGTCGGCTTATAGTCAAATAGGTCCATCTGTGAAGGTGCACCGGACATAAATAGGTATATTGCCCGTTTCGCTTTCGGTGCAAAGTGCGGGAGTTCCGGTAAACCACCAACCCGCGTTCCAGACTGCTGCTCAAGTGCATTGACAATGCTTTTCGGCAGCAATGTGGCAAGGGCTGCACCACCGAGTCCTGTGGCACATTTACCAAAGAATTGCCGGCGCGTTTCAAGTTGTAGATATTCTTTAATCGGATCCATTGTTTATCTCCTTTTGCAATGTTGAATGTTAATTTGGAACATTGCTTACCTGTTTGCAGGTGGTGGTTCAATATTCAGTTCATTTGATGCTGGAATATCAACTTTCAACTTATCATTCCGTTTCATAAGTTTTTGGAGTGGTTCCATATCTTGAATTGGATTTCCTCTGAGATTTAGACTCTTTAATTTTGGAAACTTTACAATAAGGCTGATGTCAGTGATCTGGTTTCTGTCTATATCCAATAGTTCCAACTTTGTGGATCCTGCTATTGGAGTAAGATCACTGATTTTGTTAATTCCAAGACTTAATTCTTCCAAATCTGTCAAATGAGTTAGTGGTGTGAGATCGCTGATTTGATTTCCCCAAAGCCACAACTTCTGCATTTTCGTTAACTCAGTTAAAGGTGTTAGGTCGGTTATTTGATTATCCCATGCCCAAAAATCGGTCAAATTTCGTAAATTTTGGATTGATGTTATGTCGGTAATTTTGTTTCCACCTATATTTAACTCTTTTAACCGCGTCAAGTCTTTTAGTGGCGTGATATCATTAATTTGATTTTTTTGGAGACTTAAACTATCCAATTTTTTCAACCTTGCGAGGGGTTTTATGTTTGTGATTTGATTTTCCTGAAGCAATATACCTGTTAGTTCTGTTAAGTTTGCGAGTGGTGTAATATCGTTAATTTCATTCTTGTGAATTCTGAGCCATGTCAATTTTGTCATTCCACCAAGGACTGTGATATCACGAATTTGTGTATCATGCAGGTTTAAACCTGTTAATTGTGTTAATTTTTTGAGTGGTGTAATGTCCTGAATTTCACTTCCCCAAAGCCATAGCATCTTTAGGTTAGTCATGTCAGCAAGAAACGTGATGTCACGAAACTGATTACCACCAAGAGCTAACCGATCCAACTTCGTTAATGCACCGAGGAATGTTATATCGCTTATTTGATTTCTGGTGAGATATAAATGTGTTAACTGCGACATTCTTATGAGAGGCAATACATCTTTGATTTTATTGTCATTAAGACGTAAGTGTGTAATTTGTTTCAAATTAGAAAGCGGTGTGAGGTCACTGATCTGATTACGACTAAGATCTAAATTGGTTAATCCTGTTGCTTTTTCTAAACCTGTTAAATCACTGATGTTTTTCCTTACAGCACTCAATAGTACCATTTCTTTTAATTTCTTTTCCGAAATAGGATCAGTTGGACTTAAACTGAGTGCTTTACGGACAGCAACAGCTAAGTTCTCGTCCGGTATTACAACATTATCGCTATATGAATATGTGAAGGAAGTTAGGAGAATGAAAATCATTATATAAATAGATTTCATTATGCAAACCTCAATATATAGAAGACTCCAATGCACCAGCAATGTTACGAGATCTCGCCAACCGATATAGAAAGTTGATATTTATAATTCACCTTAATTGTCAGCAGACTACGGAACATCCAGTTCTAAATCACTAAGTTTCTTTAGTAAATCTATGTTCTGTATTGGATTCTCTTTGATTTGTAAACGTTTTAATCCCTTCAAATTGATTATGGATTGAATATCATTTATATTATTTTTATCCAATGCTAAGTGCGACAATTGCGTGAAGTCAGCAAGTTGTGAAATATCCTTAATTTGATTACCGCTAAGCCATAAGTGTGTTAACTGTTTCAGATTTGCAAGTGGTGAAATGTCACTTAGTTGATTACGTCTTATATTTAACAACTGAATCTGCTTTAAGTTAGCCAGTGGTGTTATATCGCTAATTTGATTGTTCCAAAGACCTAATTCTGTGAGTTGTTTCAATTCAGCCAGCGGTGTTATATCTGTGATATAATTTTCACCAAGTCCTAATTTCGTAAGTTGTGATAATCCAGCAAGTGGCGTAATATCACCGATTTCATTATCCCAGAATTCTACATAAGTTAGTTTCGTCAAACCTGAGATAGGCGTGATGTCGCTAATTTGATTTTTTTGAAGTTCTAAAACTCTTAAACTTGTTGCTCTTTCCAATCCTGCCAAGTCTTTTATGCCTTTTTCTTCGGCATGAAGTTTTTCTAAACTTTCCAACTGTGTTAGTAGAATTGAATCATTTGGTTTTAAACCAAATACTTCTCGAATCGCATCCGCTAAGTTTGCATCCGAAATTAAACCATTAACATATTTCATATTTCATATTCTAATACTTGATGGACACCACTGAAAAGCAGTGTCCATCAAGTATTATTATCCTTTATTCAGGACTTCATCTAAATTGAGTATTAGGTTTGCAATCATCGTCCATGTAGCGACTTCGACTGCATCTAATTTTTCGTCAGGTTTGGATTCACCGACAGCGATGAGTTCTTTGGCTGCCTCAGGATTTGCTTTCAATTCTTCTGCGTGTACTTGCATCGTATTGAGTATTAGTGCTGCTTCCGTTGGTTTCGGTTCGCGGGCAGTTGCCAACTCAAACATGTAAGCAATCCTTTCCTCTGGCGTATTGCCTCCAAATTTAATCGTACGTTCAGCAAAAACTCGTGCTGCTTCAAAGAATTGTGGATCGTTCATCAGCATTAACGCCTGCATCGGTGTATTCGTGCGTTCACGACGGATCGTGCAAGCCTCTCGTGATGGTGCGTCCAAGATATTCATTTGTGGTGGTGGTGCAGTGCGTTTCCAGAATGTATAGAGACTTCTGCGATGCACTTTATCAGAACCAGAATCTTTCCTAAAGGTATCAGTATTAGATCCTGTAAATCCGACTGCTTTCCAAAGTCCACCGGGTTGCGGCGGTTTCACACTCGGTCCACCGATACGCTTAAACAACAGACCGCTAAGAGCGAGGGCGTTATCGCGAACAATTTCAGCATCAAAACGATACCTTGGACCACGGGAAAGCAACAAATTATCTGCATCAAGTTCCAATTTCTCTGGAGTAACCCGTGAACTTTGTCTGTATGTTGCCGAAGTAAGCATCAGTTTCAGCATTGTTTGCATGTCCCATTCGGATGCAACAAATTCGGTTGCAAGCCAATCCAGTAATTCAGGATGGGTAGGTGGTATCCCTTGTGTACCGAAGTCTTCTGATGTTTGGACAATACCCGCTCCGAAAATATGCTGCCAGAATCGGTTAATTGTGACACGCGATGTGAGTGGATGCTTCGGTGAAACCAACCATTTTGCAAGTGAAAGCCTATTTGGCGGTGAACCTTTTACCATCGGTGGGAGTACAGCCGGTGTCTGTGGATAGACCTGTTCACCTTTGTGTTGATATGCGCCGCGTTCAAGAATGAATGCACCCCGCGGTTCTGAACGTTCCTGCATAACTAACGTTGTAGTAAGAGAATTGTTTAAAGAATTCCGCTTGTTTTGGTTATCTGAAATATCTGCGTAAAGTTTCTTCAAACCTTCATCGGTTGATACATTTCGACGATAGTATTCACGAATTTGTGTCTGCTGATCGCCGTTGCGTTTCCCTCTTTCAATTGCTATGGTGTCAACGATGTTTGCTGTTACCATCGGTGTATCGGATTCCATTCTAAAATAAAAACCAGACGGACCTGAATAGTTGACAACCTTCAACAACAAGGCGTTATTACCGGGATTTAACTGAATTTGGATTCTGTCTGAATCCGCTGCAGCATCACGTTGAATATTGCTGGCAAGCACTTCCGTTTGGTTTACCCACACTTTCAACCCATCATTACTGCTAAGGTAAAGTGTAGCTTTCTGCTTGGTTTCTGAGGATATGTTTCGATAAAGATAAGTGGCACTATTTTCACCAATGATGTCGTTATGTACCTCTCCATCTTTCCAGTGAGTCTGCTGTTTCCATGTCAATTCCTGTGAACCGACAGTGAATTTATCACCTGTATTCACAGGCTTGGTTTCAGGTTCATATACATTGTAGAAGGCAACGTTTCCGTGTTCAGCGGTAAACGGACCGACTGAATGCCAGTTTCCAATTCCAACCTTAGAACCTATTGGGTAGATTGTTGGTGCATTTGTAACAGCAAGTCTGAAACGACCTAAATGATGTTTCGCATGTTCAGATTCGTGCTTAATCCGTATCCTTACCAATCCACCTTCAACACCGAACGGATTTGCAACGAGAAAAATCGCTTGCCTGCTGTTACCACGATTATTATTGCTTTCCAATCCCCAACCTGTTTCCGGTTTATCATCAATTGCATTAGCAATGGAAAAATCAGCACCTGACTGTTCCTTGTCTGCCCAAGCCATTACAATGGGAACGGACATCCAAGGATCTTTTTCTTCAACAGGTTCTGCTGCTTCTTCAGTTGTTTTTTCACCGCCTTCTGTTTGCTCAGTTTCTGATGTTACTTCCTCAGCGGGTTTTTCAGCATCTTTACCATCTTCGGTTTCTGGTGCTGCTTCCTCAGCAGATTCATCAGTATCATTTGCTGCTTCTTCGGCTGCTTTCTTTGCTTCTTCAGCAGCTTTTGCTGCCTCAGTAAACTTCTGTTCCTCTGCTTTAGTAGTATTTTCGTTTTCCGGTGTTACTTCCTCAACAGATTCATCAGTATCATTTGCTGCTTCTTCTGCCTCAGCTGCTTTCTTTGCCTCTTCGGCTGCTTTTGCTGCCTCAGCTGCTTTCTTTGCCTCTTCGGCTGCCTTCTGTATTGCTTCAGCATTCTTCTTTGCTGCTTCTTGGGCATCAGCAAGCATCTGTTCTGACATAGCAGCAGGGACCATATCAACAGAAAATCCTGTTAAGACAACATTGCTATTGTCACTACGTCCGATACCACTTCCCGGTAAAGATTTATCCGGGATACCTTCCAATCGCAAGGCACTCCATTTGCCTGGGGGTAACTTTGCAATGACTTCATAGACCTCTTTGTCCGGATTCGTACCACTTGCTAAAACGGAATTATCATCATGGATTTTGACCGTTGCAAGTCCTTGTGAAAGGACAACTTCTGGCTTAATGGTCGTCCACCGCGGCATCCTATTTTCCCAAGCAGTTTGGGCAGCGTCAATATGTGGGATCGATCCCTTACTCTGTGCGTCTAAATCTTTTATCAGGTCATCATACTTTGCAAGTTGTGCTGTCTGTTCCGCTGTAGGTAGCTTTACAACAGGTGGAGAATCCTTACGGTTTCCATCCATTGCATTCTCAGTAATATTGTTGAAATAAGCGTAAAGTTGATAATATTCCTTCTGTGATATTGGGTCGTATTTATGGTCGTGGCACTGTGCACAACCCGCAGTTAAACCCATCCAGACAGTAGCAGTTGTATTTGCCCTGTCAACAGCGTATCGAACATAGTATTCCTCAGCAATTGAACCGCCTTCACTTGTTGTGACGTGGCACCGGTTGAAACCTGTCGCAACACGTTGATCAAGCGTGGGTTCTGACAAAAGATCCCCCGCTAATTGTTCAATCGTGAACTGGTCAAAAGGAATGTTGTTATTGAATGCGTTAATAACCCAATCTCTATAGGGCCACATCTCTCGGTAGTTGTCTAAATGGAGTCCATGGGTATCACCATAGCGCGCCACATCTAACCAGAAACGTGCCATGTGTTCACCGTATTCCGGTTTTGCCATGAAGGTATCAATAAGCTTTTCGTAAGCATTAGGAGAATCGTCATTTAGAAATAAATGTATCTCTTCAAGCGTCGGTGGTAATCCTGTGAGATCAAAACTTAACCGCCGTATGAGTGATCGTTTATCTGCTTCTTCAGCAGGACGTAGACCTTCCTTTTCAAGACGCGATAAGATGAATGTATCAATTGGATTCCTTACCCAATCTGCTTTTCTGACAGCAGGTGGCATTGGACGAACAGGTGTGGCAAATGCCCAATGGTCCTCCCATTTTGCACCTTGATTAATCCACTGTTTGATTGTCTCTATCTGCTCTGGTGTGAGTGTTTTATTGAAGTCTGCCGGTGGCATCTGATAACCATCTTCTTCAGAAACGATTCGGAGGAAGAGTTCACTCTCATCCGGTTTTTCTGGGACGATAATCGGATACCCACTCGGTTCAGAAAACGCGCCTTCTTTTGTATCAAGTCTTAGGTTTGCTTGACGCGCTTTCTCATCTGGACCGTGACATGCGAAACAGTTATTTGATAGGATAGGACGGATATCTTGTGTATAATCAACAGCCGTTTGTGCGGTTTCGTGGTTATCTGCGGATGCGATGGGAAGTCCTATCATCACGATACACAAACATACTAACATATAGGTTAGTGGAACGGTACTTTTAGCACTTTTCACTGGATTCACTCCCTTTTCAGATTGGCTTATAGGATAAAGTTTGTTTTAACAAAATATTATGCAATGTAACGTTACGGCAATCAAAAAGTTTAAAATTGGTTGTGTCATTTTAAGGTGTAAAAGATATTATTGTCAATTCTTTTTTGATTTAATATTATTTCAAACAGATAGCAGAAGAACGGTCTGAATGACACAAACTGGAGATTTCGTTGATAAAATCCGAGACGCGGGAAATCTGGTCAGTTGATATTAACCCACCCCTTAAAGAGAGAAATTGTCTACCTATTTCCCAGCAACCTTTTCAAAAATGATAATATGCTGCCACGGCAGACTATCATTCGTCTCTACCCAAGACAAGGGATGTGGAGTTGCTTCCTTTATCACCTGCAATTGACTCATCTTGTGTAAACGTTTGATCGGAACATTGTCATCTTCCAAGCGATATTCTACAAAAACCACCCTACCACCTACTTTTAGTCCACGACAGATATTTTGCATCATCTCATAAGGATGCGAAAACTCATGGTAAACATCAACCATAATAACCAGATCAACAGAATTCGGCGGCAACTTCGGATCAGTAATAGTACCTAATATCCCTTTAATATTTGTAATACCTTCTTCCGCAGTCTTCTCAGCGAGGATATCAAGCATCTCCTGCTGAATTTCAACTCCGTAGATAGTGCCTGTATCACCAATAACTGGTGAAATGCGACGTGCAATATAACCTGTTCCAACACCTATATCAGCAACAACATCTCCCTCCTTTAGTTTCAGCGATTTGATGAGAAGATTTGGCATCTCTTCACGTTCGCGTTCAGGCCGTTCTAACCAGCCTGCAGCGAGATGTCCCATTACTTGTGATATTTCACGTCCCATGTATATCTTACCGATCCCGTCTCGACTGGGTGCTCGTTGTTCATAGAGTGTACTTACGGGTCGCGTCATGTCCTTTTTTGAATGCGAATCACCTTTTGGCGAAGTTGTTGTATAGATTAACAGAAAAAGTATACCAACAACGTAGGTGCAAATCTTTAGGGGTTTCGGCACATGGAGTGTGCCTATTACTTTGTGGAATTTTGTAATCATCGGTTACCACCTTCCGAGGTACAGCCCTCGATTTTTCATAGGAATCGGTACACGCATCCCCTTCTGCCGTTGAGAGTCAACGATTGCAAAGACCATTTCGGTGCTGCGATGTGCAAGCTGGATATTGCCTTGTGTTTCAGTATCGGTGTCAATTGCTTCTACAATGTCCTCAATACACCCAACGGTACCGCTTTTTCGTTCAAAGGGTGGAAATTCTGTATTTAATATCTCATTAAACTGTCCTTGCCGTTTACGGAGTTCAAAACCGAGACCGTTGTTGAGTGAACGCACAGTGCCTTCACTGCAATTCACCTCAAATTCGTAAGCAGTTCCAAGAATGCTTATGCCGTGAATGCCATTCTTAAAACGAATGTACCCCATTACAATACCTGGGTCTGATTCCGTTTGATTATCCTCAAAATCAGCATCATCAACAGCGACGTTTCCTTGTACGTATTCTATCTCCGAATCACTTGCTAAAAAGAGTATCAAGTCGGCAGCGTGTGTGTAACCCCATAACGCAGAACCACCGGTATAAGAGATGATAGAACGTCTTTCTCCGATCTGTCCACTCTCAAGAATTTCACGCATCTTAATGTAACCCGGTGTAAAACGACGTTGCGTGCCGAGATTGAATTTGATGTTGTATTTTTCGCACACTTCAAGCATCGCATCTGCCTCTTCCATAGATGCACAGAGAGGTTTATCGCAATAGATTCCTTTCACACCGTTTTCAGCGGCAAATTGCGTTATATCTGCGTGGTTTCCCGGACGCGTTGCGATACTGATAATGTCAGGTTTTTCCTGTGTTATCATCTCTTCATAATCAAGGTAATACTTTGGGATGTTCCACTTATCGCAAACGTATTTTGCCTTCTCTTCAACTACATCCGCAGCAGCGACAAGTTCTGTTCGTTCACAAGCGGTATAACTGGCAGCATGAGAATACGGTAGGGCACCGTGTGGTGATCCTCTTACTTCCTCATCAATTGTGCCGCCCATTCTACCGCACCCAACGATACAAACGCGATATTGTGTGGTTTCCATTGGATTCCTCCATAAAGTATGTTCTTAATGCGGGTTTGTGTTAAACTGTTAATTCAACAACATCTTGTTTGACAATTTCCTTTATATGTCCATAAGACGCAGTTTTTGTTAATTCTTGCACCTCTGGTGACAGACGTTCATATATTGGTTCAGGTATTCCCGACCTTCCTTCAAATTGTGGACGATACCTAAGAATAAGGAACCTTCTATCACGATCTTTCGGTCTCCACTGCAAAACACCGTGTGTCAAGAGTTCAGAGATGATAACAAAATCACCGGCTTTTGGTGTGATATTGGTAAAAATGTCATCTGGTTCAGGATCAATACCGTCTGCTCCCGGTGTCAATAGGTCTTCAGGTCGTTCAAACTGACTCTTATGTGAACCCGGTATGACAATGAGTCCTCCATCACCGGGATTAACATCTGTAAGATAAAAGAACGCCACAAAATCATTACAGTAGATTTGGCTATTCTTAATTTCATACCGTGTAAGCCAATGCCGTCCCTCACGGGCGCAATGCAAACCCGCAGGATTCGTTCCCATCGGTTGTCTGTCAGGATTGTGTTGTTCCAGTGTGAGAGTCCCCGATACAAACCTTGGCATATCAAAGGTAAATTCTTTGACAAGGGACCAAATAGAGGGATGCACCGTCATCGCTTCAAGTGATCGGTCAAAGGCATATCCGTGTTCATATCTTCCGCCTTTACCGGGTTCTAAATCGCGTGGACGCGTCGTAAATCCATCCGGACGTTCATCAAGTGGCATGTGGATATATCTGTCAACTGCCTCTTGTGCTGCATTCAACGCTTCTCCTGTAACAGCATTCTTAATGTGCAGATAGCCTGTAACGTCAAATAGATAACGTTGTTCTGGAGTCATATTCGTTCCTTTTAAGTTAACTTGACATGTTCCCGTTTAACTATTTCCTTGATATGTGTATAATGTGCCGGTTGTGTAAGTTCACGGGTTTCAGGAGAAAGTCGTTCCATCACCTCAGGTGGAAACGGGTCTCTTTTCCCTCTATTGTCTTCAAAAAACTGTGTCTTGTAACGTAATATAAGAAATCGACGATACCGTTCCTTAGGTTGCCAGATGAGAACCCCGTGCGTTAGCAACTCAGACATAACAATCGCATCCCCTGCACGTGCAGTAACATTCACAAGGGCAGGATGAAGTTCATCTGACGGATTGTCGGGATCGGGAAAGAAAATCCCTTCAGGTCGTTCAAAATTCGCTTTATGTGAACCCGGTAAAACAACTAACCCACCATCACCGGGATACACATCGGTGAAATAGAAAAAGATCGCAAAGTCGTTGTTGAATATTTGCCCATTCTTGGCAACGTAACGTCGTGTTTGCCATCCACAATCTTCACGGGCACAATGCAGTTTACCGATAGTCTGATCATGTTCAGGACCTTTAGCAACCAGAGACCCACGATTAAAACGCGGTCTGTTACTGGTCAACTCCTTTACAATGCCCCATGTTTTTGGATGCAGTGTGAGTGCCTCAAGCGATTTGTCATACGAAAAACCGTTGGAATAACCACCTCCACCATAACTAATACCCGGCGGGAGTTTATCTTCTGGTGTTTGGACACAACGTTCAACTGCATCCTGGGCATTTTGAAGTTCTTCCACACTGAGAACGTTTTTTAGGTGAAGATAACCTGTCAAGTCAAATAGATATCGTTGTTTAGGAGTCATAATATCCTCCTGTACCACATTTGGTGTGAATTGTATCATATACATATATATTTTCAAACTTAATTAATGTCAAAAATTGTGGTTTGCGTAGTATAATGTTAAAAAACGACTTGGAGGAAGTGTATGAAGCTTGGATTTGTGAGTGCGATTCTACCGGAACAAACATTGGAGGATGTGGTACAATTCGCTGCAGATACCGGATATGATTGCGTTGAATTGATGTGCTGGCCCAAAGGAAAGGCGGAAAGACGTTACGCTGGTGTTACGCATATAGATGTCGCTGCACTTTCCGATGCAGAAGTAGACACTATTCTACAGAGTGTATCGGATGCAGGGATAACGATTAGCGGCTTAGGCTACTATCCGAATCCACTAACACCTAACGAAACTGAAGCGAATATCTATAGTGAACATCTCAGACAACTCATTTTGGCAGCAAAACGTTTATCGGTAGACATTGTAAATACCTTCATCGGTAGAGACCAGACTCGCACAATTGACGAGAATTGGGATCGATTCAAACAGGTGTGGAAACCCCTAATACAATTTGCTGACGACAACGGTATCCGTATCGGTATTGAGAATTGCCCAATGTTCTTCACCGAAGACGAATGGCCCGCAGGACAAAATCTCGCCTACAGTCCTGCTATTTGGGAACGAATGTTTGAGGAAATCTCATCTTCTAACTTTGGACTCAACTTTGACCCATCACATTTTATCTGGCTTCAGATGGATTACCTAAAACCGCTTGCTACTTTCGCTGATCGCATCTTTCATGTGCATGCAAAGGATGTCCGATTAGATAGGGAGCGACTTGATCAAGTGGGAATCCTCGCAACCCCGCTTGAATACCACACACCGAAATTACCAGGACTCGGAGATGTGAATTGGGGTAGTTTCTTTTCTGCCCTAAATGATTCAGGTTATGATGGTGCAGTCTGTGTAGAAGTTGAAGATCGTGCTTATGAAAATACATTGGAATCACGGCAACGTGCTTTGAGACAGAGCCAAATCTTTTTGAGACAGTTCATCGGGTAATATGATGAGTGACTATGACTGGCTACAATCAGAATGCACGGAACTTGAACAGGCAGGATTACTACGTCACCTACGCGTCGTGATGAGTGCCCCAACAGGAACAATCAATCTTGGTGGACGCGACGTTGTGATGCTCGGTTCAAATAACTATTTGGGTTTGAGCACACATCCCAAAGTCATTGATGCTGCTGTTGAAGCAACAAAGGTTTATGGTACAGGGGCAAGCGGTTCTCGCCTTATTTCTGGAAATAACACAATCTACGAAACTTTGGAAAACAACTTAGCAAAGACAAAAGGGACTGAAGCAGCACTCGTGTTTAGCTCAGGTTATGCTGCAAATACAAGCATTATCCCTGTACTTGCTGGAGAAGATGACCTCATCTTGAGCGATACGCTCAACCATGCCAGTATCATTGATGGATGTCGTCTCAGTCGTGCTACAAAAAAAGTTTACCGACACTGTGATGTTGAACATTTAATGACACTGTTATCCGAGTCTACTGGTTTTAGACGACGACTCATTGTTACAGATAGTGTATTCAGTATGGATGGGGATATCGCACCGTTACATGACATTTACGAAGTAGCAACCAATTACAATGCGATGTTTTTGGTAGATGACGCACACGGATTCGGTGTACTGGGAAAAGGTGGAAGTGGAACTGTGGCTCACTGTGGATTAGAAGGTAAAGATATAATTCAGATGGGAACACTCAGCAAAGCAATTGGTGGCTTAGGGGGATATGTTGCGGGGAGCCGTGCACTGATTGAATTGCTTATCAACCGCGCGCGTGGTTTCATTTTCACGACAGGACTTCCACCTGCAACCTTAGCAGCAGCCAATGCAGCACTGAATGTTATGCGTTCTTCTTCAAAATTACGCAAACGCTTACTTGAAAATGCAGATACTGTCAAAATATCGTTGGCAAAAATGGGATATACGCTGTTACCGAGTCAGACCCAAATTATACCAGTAGTAATTGGTGAACCACAACATGCAACAGATATTGCTGAAGCACTACTTATAGAAGGGGTTTTTGCACCTGCAATTCGTCCTCCTGCTGTACCATCAGGAACAAGTCGTCTACGTGTTACCTTGATGGCAACGCACACAGATTCCGATATAGAACATGCCTTGTGCGGGTTTGAAAATGTTATCAGTTCTATCTAATTGTTCATTCAGCTTATCAAAGTTGACAAATAACATATTGATATTTATGTCTATTTATGTGAAAATATGACAAATTCAAACTTAAAGAGACATATCATAAATGAGCACAAAAGCACATGTAATTGACTTTGATAAACAGAAACCCATTGACCGAGGTACAGGTGTTCAAACGGTGCCATTGGCAGGTAAATGGCTCAATTCAACATCTCTTACCAACGGTATAACGATGTTTGAACCGGGTGCAGCAATTGCACGCCATTACCATAACTGCGATGAATCCGTTACCATTCTTGAAGGTGAAGCGACCTGTGAAGTTGACGGTGAAGTTTTTACAATGAATACCTATGACACAACATTTGTTCCTGCTGGTATCCCACATCGGTTCTGGAATGAGAGTGATTCCCCAATGAAAATTCTATGGATTTATGCTTCTGTTGAAGTAACCCGAACCTTTACGGAGACCGGTGAAACGGTTGCGCATTTATCCGCAGGTGACCAAGCGGTAGTCTCTTAATCAGAAAAATCGCTAAAGGAGACTTTAGACATGTCCGTACAATCCTACATTAAGGACAATCAACATAGGTTAAGTGGTTTACTACATGAATTCGTAAAAGTTCCAACCGTCAATCCTCCTGGTGAGAATTACGAAAAGTTTGTCGCAATACTTGAAGCAGAATGCCTGGAATTAGGAATGAAAACAAAAATCGTGAATGTGCCAAAACGGCGTGCAGACCAAGTGATTTCAAACGCATCAAGCCATCCGCGATTTAATTTGATTGCACGTTGGGATGTTGGTGCAGAAAAAACGGTACATTTCAATGCACATTATGATGTCGTACCTGTTTCGGGTGAATGGCGTTTTGATGATCCATTCAGTGGAAAAATCGAAGGGGAGTGGCTTTACGGACGCGGTTCAGATGATATGAAGGATTCTATCGCTGCACTGCTATTTGCAATTTATGCTGTACAGAAAAGTGATGTTGAACCGTTGTTTAACATTGAAATTTCGTTTACTTGTGATGAAGAGACAGGTGGTCAGTTGGGAGCTGGATATATCGTTGAAAAAGGATTGGTCAACGCCGACTATGTGGTGAACTGTGAAGGTGGTTCAGAAATGAACATCGGCAATGGACACAACGGTGTATTGTGGCTGAAAATTGAGGTACAAGGCAAAGCAGCGCATGGATCTCAACCAGACAAAGGGATAAACGCATTTGAAAAAACTGCTGAACTTGTTTCAGCATTGCAACGGGTTAAACGGGATTTGAAGTTACCTGATCGTGCATTTAAACTCCCAGATGGTGGTGAACGTTATCCAACAATAAATATTGGTGGCACATTCCGCGGTACTGAAGGTGATAAAGTCAACACTGTTCCAGCAGGATTAACATTCTCTATAGATAGACGAGTCACACCTAATGAAAAACTGGAGTTTGCAGAACTTGACTTACGAGAGGCAATTTCAGGAGCATGCGAGTATTATCCAGATTTAAAAGCAGATGTGCAAGCAATCTTGCGAATTGAACCATGTTTAACAGATCCTGATTCTCCTTTAGCACAAGCATTTGCTAATGCAGTGCGTACTGTACGATACAACCAACCGAAATTCAAGAGCACTGCTGGGTTCACAGACTTACACTATTTTGTGAATGCAGGATTACCAGCAATCGGCTACGGTCCAAAAGGTGAGGGTGGACATGCGATAAATGAACGTGTCTATATTCCCGATTTAGTGAAAACTGCTGCCATTTATGCAACCTTTATGACACGCGCGGAACTATAATCAAGGATCCAATACAATGCCAAATCCAAAACCAGCACCATTGAATTTCAACCCAGATGACCCAACAGGCACAACATGGGCATTACCGGAAGGTGCTATCGCGCGAATAGGAAAAGGATACCAAGAGTATAATACTGATCGTGAAATATCAGTTTCTCCAGATAACACATTTTTCGCATTCGGCACACGTTTAGGGCTTTGGTGGTATGATATATCGTCAATGTTACCCATTGCATTGTGGGAAACCGAACAGGGGTTGATCTCCGCCGTTGATATTTCACCAGATGGTAGACTGATTGCATATTCCAATTGGAACGGAATAATTAAAGTCCGAGACATACAGAGTGGTGAATGTATAATAGAAATAAATCGATCGGAAATTTATACAACAAAAGGACATATTACATTTTCACCAAACAATTCTTGGATTGCCATTGTAAATCGTGGTGGTATTGTTGAAATATTAGATGTCCAAAGTGGTGAATGCATCTCTCAAATTGAGCAAGAGTCAAATGATGGAAAGGTTTATCATATTTCCAAACTCCAATTTTCACCAGATGGACAATACATTGCCGCTACAATAGGAAAGCAAACTTATTTGTGGAATCCGAAGACAGGATCCATAATTACTAAGTTCACTGGATGGTGTTTTGCTTTTTCTCCAGATAGTGGGTTAATAGCGTGTGAAAACACAACAATAATACCTGATACAACTCCTGTTCGCGGGATAAGCGACGTTTCAGTGTGGGATATAAAAACAGGTAAACGCATTGTTCATTTTACCGAACATAAGGAATTAGTGAGGACTATCAGATTTTCACCATGCGGTCAATTTCTTATATCACATGATCTGAGTAAAATACTAAATGTATGGGACTTATCAATGGGAGTGCTTAAAGAAACTTATATAGACTGTGGACGACCATTTTATTTACCTAACGGAAGGTTAATTGCAACCGACTTTAATCGTGAAATTATTGAAGTTTGGGACGTAGAACAGGGTGAAAAACTACAGACTTATGAGCAGCAAGTTGATAGTATTGGTTATAGATGGTTTTCAAAATGCCCGAAGTTACTGATTGCCCACACCTTATCCGACGAACGGACAAAAACTGAAAACACACACACCTTTACAACACTTAACGAACCAGTCTGTTTTCCACGTAAAGTCCAATTTAGGGATGGAGAGGCACTTGCCCTGCGGGGAAATAGACAATATATCGTGTTGTTCAATATTATAAACAAAATTTCACAAAGAATATCAATCCCAAGTGAATTTCATGATAGCATTAAGACTTTTAATATTTTGCACGAAGGGGGCATGCTTGTTGTCAACTGGAACCACAACAACAATGTCTACAAGGTGATTAAGGTTTGTAATGCAGAAGTGATTCCAATCGCTGAATTCACGCCTCCTATGCAGTTAGGGAATGACACCTTTGCTTTTTCAGATGAACGCATTGCTTTTGCTGGAAAAGGTGGCATTATCTATCTCTGGGATCTCAAGCACAGTAAAGTACCAAGACAATTTACAGGACATACCGAACATGTATGGTCGTTGGCATTTTCACCAGATGGAAAAAGACTCGTGAGCGGATCAAGCGATAAAACTGCTCGTATCTGGGACGTTGATTTAGATGAAGAAATTGCTACATTACCTTTGAATAAACCATTTACAACGATGGCATTGACTCATTCGCCATGTGGAAAAATGATTGCTGGAGGGATGTTACGTGAACTCAATATTTGGTGTGCTGAAAAATTGGTTCTATTATGTTCAATCCCACAGCCTGAGGATAGTATAAGACCTTTTGCGCTTGCCTTTTCACCCTGCGGACGGTATCTTGCATCTGGTACTTGGTGGCAGAAAGACATGGGAAATATGGCAATCCGTTTATGGGATGTTGCTACTGGTGAAAACCTACACACTTTTTGGGGACACACGACAGATGTTGAAACACTTGCGTTCTCACCGGACGGTACTATCCTTGCAAGTGGTAGTTTTGATGGCACCGCACTGCTGTGGGATTTAAAGCCTTATGTAGACACGTAATTTAACGTGAGTTTGATAATAGATGCATGAACTTCATTTTACATAAAATCTTATTCTCATAACCCGTAGGTGTGGTTTCTTAACCAAGGTAGAATGCGAAAAAACGCTTTTGTCAAGTCTATACTGATTTATCAAGCTCATATTAATTTTATGATATTCGTAAAAGTTGGGATTAACCTTTGGAGTATCTCTCTTGAACAAAAGATTCAAACGCAACATTGAAGATTTTACTTGCGGAAATTGCGGTGTATTTGTAAAGGGCGACGGCTATACAAATCACTGTCCAGAATGTCTTTGGAGTCAGCATGTAGACGTTAATCCAGGGGATCGCGCCGAGACCTGTAAAGGTTTGATGAAACCGATAGGATTTACCATGAAACAAGGTGATTATGTGCTAATTCACCAATGCACCACATGTGGTACAACAAAAAAGAATAAAACTTCAAAGGAAGATAGTTTTGAAGCACTATTAAGCATACAAGGAGAATAACATGGGTACAAAAGGAATCATTGGGATTATATTTATGGTAATTGCTGTTGTTGCAGCCATCGTTCTTGGAATTCTGTTAAATACGACTTCTGACGAACTGAAACAGACACAAGCAGAACTATCCACTACCAAAACGACATTGCAAACGACTGAAACAGCAAAAACCGATTTAGAAGAAAAGTTAGCTGAAACTGAGAAGACGTTGAAAGAAACTCAGACAGAACTAAATCAGACGAAAGAGATTTTGGAAAATGCAAGCGAAGCAGCGCGGAAAATTGCTGCTGAACGCAACAAACTCCAACAGGATAAGAGTAGTCTTGAAAAAGAAAAAGAAAATCTAAGATCCAAACTCACAAAAATTGAATCGGAGTTACAGCGGATTCGTGAACAATCCCAACGTTCAATTGCTGCTATACAAGAAAGATTTAAAGATACAGTCGGTGCGGTGCTTGATGAAGCAGGACGGTTGACGCTTGATGTCAAAGGGAAAATACTGTTCGAAACAGGTAGCGCAATCTTAAGTCAAGAGGGTAAAGAACTCCTTGATGCAATTGCAGAAGAAGTATTGCTAAACAAGGATTATTCAGATTATGCTATCCGTATTGAAGGACATACTGACAATAACCCTATTGCTGGAGATGCTTTGCGAAACTGGGATTTATCTACTGATCGCTCTATCTCCGCAGTGAAGTATTTACAGGAAAATGCTGGTATTGATCCAAAACGTTTATCGGGTACGGGATATGCATTCTATCAACCGATAGATACAGAAGAAACAGCAGAAGCAAAGGCGAAAAACCGTCGAATTGAGATTGTCCTTGTGCCACCACAGGATTTCTTACCAGAGCTGCTAAAATCGCTACAAAATGCGATGGAATCTATTGAGGAATAACAAAGGATACATATATCTTTGCTATTCTTTTTCTTTTGTGGGTGCACTTTTTGATTGGCTTGCGATTTTGCCTGCCTGTCGTGCAAGGCGGTTTGCAGCATCAATTTGTTCTATTAATTGTGCATTTGACCACGAGATTGAGACAAGATAACGGATATTATCCGCTTTATTCAAAGTCTCAACGCCGAGTCCTAATTGGAGTCCACTGTCAACAGTATATCGTGTCCCAATATTCACCCCTACACCATCGTATTCTAAACTGAGTTCAATATCACCCCTTACAAAAGCTGGATTAAACACTTTACTCATACCTGCGAAAATTCCGATTAGACGGTCTTCATACGCAAACCGGTGATTACCTACACCGATATGTCCTGATATCAGATGAATTCGTGGCAGATTAAAAGTTTTGCTGATAACCAGATATGCCGAATTTTCCTGATAGGTATTCCACTTTTGTATTACATTATCTCCGAGATTGTCAATACCGATGGCGACATTCGGTAGTTTTCCTGATTCGTTTATCAGTTGTGCTTTTACGTGTCCCAAAAACGAGCGCGAGGCATCATTATCCTGCGGTAATATATGTGATCCACCTAATTCAATCCTATCAAACATTCCAAAGTTGACACGGAAAGCAACAGGATCCCGTTTAAAATGTGTTGTATTTTGGAAAGGAGCATATACACCTACTCCGAATATACCATGCTTTAGCACTTCACCAGTCGGAATATCCACTAATCCACTATCTAAGAATACTTCACTCTTAACCTGACCAGAAAATGTCATGGTTATCCCAAGAAGGAGACAGAAAAAAAGCAGATATTTTACCATTAATGCTACTCCATATATTCTATACCGTTCATTGTACCAATTATCACTCTATCCGCACGATTAACAAATATCCCATTCTCAACGACACCGGGGATGTTGTTAAGTTGTAACTCAACCTTTTCGGGATCAGTAATTCCGTCAAAATGACAGTCCAAAATATAGTTACCGTTATCTGTAATCAACGGATTATGAATGTCACCACGTAGTTTCGATTGTCCACATACTGTATCCACGACACGTTTTGTTGCCTCCCATCCGAACTGCACTATTTCAACAGGCAACGCGAACGACGTACCGAGAATACGTGATACCTTGCTTTCATCCACCACAATTACAATTCTTTTCGAAGCATTGGCGATAATCTTTTCTCTTACCAGTGCTGCACCGCCACCCTTAATTAAATTAAGGTATTCATCTACCTCATCAGCACCATCAATCGTAAGTGCTATCGTAGGATGTGCTGCAAGTGTTGAAAGTGGAATGTCCTGTTCTTGTGCTATTTTCTCAGTACCTGATGATGTAGGGATTCCAATGATATTGAGACCGTTACGTACCATCGTTCCGATTTTCAATAAGGCGTAGTAGACGGTAGAACCAGTACCTAATCCGACAACCATGCCGTCTCGAATTTCTTCTGTTGCTTTTTCTGCGGCTATCTTTTTTAGATGTTCTATATTCACAATATTACCCGTCTATTTTCGCGTATTGATTGTTCCGCAGCGAGACTAATTCGGATTGAAGAGAGTGCTACTTCAGCGTCTGCATAAGATAGTTCCTGTTCTGCAGATTCTTCAATTTCAGATAGCCACAACTCCTGAAGTGTGGATTTCGGTGTTTTTGGAATTTCCAAGTCAGTAACTTCCGTTGGAGTTGAACATTTCCATCCTTTTCCATCATCACTCAAGGTGCCTTCAGTGAGAACATATCGTTCGTGTTGTTCAGCGGTATTGATAGCGATGCCCCCTGCCCAACTCCACTGACCAATGCCTCCATGCTTAAACGCGACGGTGACACTGTTAACAAAACGGTCGTATTGCCCCGATTCGGTCAACCCTTCGTAGCATGCAGCACCTTCTACCCATGCAGCTTCACCGAACAAATCAACAACTGGATAGATATGGTAAACAAAGAAATGTACAGGTATACCTGATATAGGCAGATTGAACAGTATCTCTGGTCGCGCACCACGACCCGGAGTCAGGCGTACAAAGGAGCTAAACAGCAATTCACCTAGTTCAGTAGTTTTCTGCTTGAGTGCAGCGTGGGTATTGGATACGACTTCAGGATGTGAAACTCGGAGCATATGATGTTGAGCTTTGGCAAGATGCAGAGCAGTTTCACCTTCCACAACATCATTTGCAAGTGGATATTCTACAAAGACATGTTTATCCGCTTGCAACGCAGCGATAGCAATTTCACCGTGACTATTGTTATGTGTACAGATGACAATACCATCTATATCCTCACGTTCTACCAGATGTCTCCAATCTGAGATAAATGTAGCAGACCATTTAGCAGCGAGTTGATTCCCCGTTTTCTCGTTTCTGGATGCTATTGCAACAACTTCCGCTGTTTCAATAGGCGAAAATCGCTCAAGATGGTGACGCGCCATTCCTCCTGAACCTACAATACCGATTTTAATTTTCCTCATGCCCATCCTTGACTTTCACCACCGACACGGGCTTTACTAATCTTTTCGTAATAACCACTTTTCCGATATGCTGTCAGCGGGTGTGGATCTCGTCCCATTTCCAGACGAACTTGTTCAAGGAGTGGATTCACATCTGTTTCATACGCACGTTGGAGAATACTTTCTGCTTCAATAAGGTCTTCCGTATCCTGTGCATCAACCAATGCTTCACGGTTGACTAACAGTGCTTTTGCGTACGCTTTTTGTAAGTTACATACCGATTGAATACTCGCTTCAACTTTTGGTTTCAAATTATGACTTTGGTCAATCATATAGGCAATATCGGTTTCAGTATCCGGATCAAGTTCTGCATCAACCAGTTCAGTGTAGATTAGGAAGAGTTCTTGTGGGTTAATAGACCCAACGGTCAAATCATCATCTGCGTATTTTCTGCAGTTGAAGTGGAACCCACCCAGTTTACCTTCATCAATTAGGTATGCCACGATGAATTCAATATTTGTGCCTTGTGGATGATGTCCGAGATCAACAAGTACTTGTGCTTTCGGACCAAGTTTTGTAGCCATCAAGTAAGCGGTTCCCCAATCCGCTAAATCTGTGTGATAAAATGCGGGTTCAAAGAACTTATATTCAATCAGCATTCTCGTGGAATCTGGCAGTGCATCGTATACCTCACCTAACGCATCAGTCATCCACTGTTTACGTTTTCTAAAATTGGCTTGTCCGGGAAAGTTCGTACCATCGGCAAACCACAAACTGAGTAAATCCGATCCTGTCTTCTCCATTATGTCTACACACTCTAACATGTGGTCAATCGCCATGCGACGGATTTCTGCTTGCGGATTGCAGACACTTCCGAGTTTATAGACTTGGTCTTGAAAAACGTTGGGGTTTATCGCTCCGATACCGATGCCGACATCTGCAGCGTACTGTTTCAATGCTCCCCAGTCGTCAGTTTTATCCCATGGAATGTGGAGTGCGACTGTTGGTGCGACACCTGTGAATTTATGTACTGTAGCTGCATCCTCTAAACGTTCTGCGGCATTCCGTGCTGCACCGGGTTGTTCAAACACACCAAACCGCGTCCCAGAATTACCGTAACCCCATGAAGGTGTTTCAATATGTTGTTGTTTGAGGTGTTCCTTAACTTCCTCTATCGGTATTCCCTGTTTCTCCAATGTCTCAGCTAACAGGTTATATGCTGGACTGTTGCTCATATATGTTACTCCTGATTTGCATTCTTAATTTGAAATTATTATATCATATTTTGAGTTTTTAAGTAAAGATTGTCAAAATCACGCAGGGTTATTTAGTTTTAAGGATTCTCAATTTATGAGGTTAACTGCGAGTTTAGGTTTTGAAGCATAGTATTTCATCGTATCAGCTATCCGCGTAACCCCTGCAAAGCGGAATACTGCTAATGCGGTATTTCGTAATGCA
>JAJEAG010000038.1 GCA_022824265.1 Candidatus Poribacteria bacterium
GGCAGCTTCGGCTTTTTTCCCGCCAGCTTCAATAAAATCTAAAACGCGTTTACGTAAATCTGTTGAATATGCCATAATAGATACATTCTATAACAAAATACAAAAAATGTCTCTTTAATTCTGATGGTCACTATAGTTTTCAATACTTACAGTATTCTTGAAAAAAGACTTGACATACAATATAAAATTGTGTATAATATAAACTGAGATGATTCAAATGATGGATCAACATTCGGTCCAACACACAGAGGATGTCATATTCCTACCAACTTTTCATACGGACCCCAAAATTAAATTCCAATACAGTATTTGTCAGACATGTACCGCCAAAATTAACCAATAGTTGATGCTGGTGCTTGTTTGCCCACCGAGCATGATGAATATTTACCCTATAATGTGTAATACGTTCCAAAAAACTCTTATAACTCATTTATATATATCTGGTATTACTGACCAGAATATAATTAACTATTATAGACAGTTCTGTGAAAAGCACAGCTACTGTCAGAATCACAAGTAATTCCCTGTACCAAAATTAACTATGTCAAAAGATAATTTTATATTTGACGTGTTGTAAGTTGACACAGATTTTTCTGAGGAGTATAAATAAATATGGAGAGCTTGGAAATAGGCAAGCTCCGTGAAATGGAGATTTCCACCTTAAAAACCATGGGGCAATCCTACGGTATTGAAGACTGTAATTCATTTCGTAAGGATGAACTCATTGCGCGTATTCTTGAAGTGGTATCTGAAAAGAATATCCCTCTTTATGGAAAGGGAGTGCTTCAAATCTTAGATGACCGTGATCAGAATTACGGTTTTCTACGGTCTCCGCGCTCAAATTATTTCCAGAGTGATGAAGATATATATGTCTCATCCTCACAAATACGATTGTTTGGGCTGCAGACTGGACATGTTGTAGAGGGTTTGGTGCGTCCTCCTAAAAAATCGGAGAATAAAACTGAACGTTACTATGCCTTGCTACAGATAGAGAAAGTCAACGGTGAACCACCGGAATTAGTTAAAACCAGAACATCTTTTGACGACCCAATGCCGGTTTTTCCCTATGAACAGCTTAAACTGGAACACAAACCTTCTGAATTCGGCACACGCATTATTGACCTGATCTCCCCTATCGGTAAAGGACAGCGCGGTTTAATTGTCGCACCACCTTATTGCGGTAAGACAACCCTGCTAAAAAATATTGCCTGCGGGATTGAAGCGAATCATCCGGAAACTTCACTCATCTTTTTGCTCATTGATGAACGCCCGGAAGAGGTAACAGATGTTATACGCACAGTAAAAGGGGAAGTTATCAGTTCTACCTTTGATGAACCACCTGATCGACATATACAGGTCGCAGAAATGGCACTTGAAAAAGCAAAACGCATGGTTGAATGCGGTGAAGATGTTGTCATTTTACTCGACAGTATGACTCGTCTTGCAAGAGCACATAATATGATTGCACCCAACAGTGGTAGAACCTTAACTGGTGGATTAGATGCTATGGCATTTGTGAAACCACGTCGATTCTGTGGTGCTGCACGCAAATTTGAAGAGGGAGGAAGTCTAACGATTATCGCTTCCGTTCTTGTTGATACTGAAAGCAGGTCGGATACCTACATCTATGAGGAATTCAAAGGAACAGCTAATATGGAAATCCACATGGATCGAACACTGTTAGAACTACAGATCTTTCCTGCAATCAATATCGAAAAATCAAGAACGCGCCGCGAAGAACTATTGTTGAAACCTGATGTACTCAACAAAGTATGGGTTTTACGGAAGTTTATTAGTCAAATGAGCATGGCTGAATCAATGGAACTACTGCTACAGCAATTTAGCAAGTGTGGAACCAATGAAGAATTTCTTGAAAGAATGACTGCTGATGCAGGGAATACAGGAAAACAACGTCCTAAACCAGTCAGATCTGGAAAATAATCTATATCATCAATTGTTCATCAATTTTTGTATAGAATCTATCCCTAATTACGTTTATTTATTATTTTGAATATAATCAACGCCATATATTTTTAAGTAAAGGATTGAACTTATGAAACCTGAAATCCATCCTGAAACAACAGAATGCACTATCAACTGTGTCTGTGGTGCAACTTATCAAACAGTTACAGTCGAATCTGAGATGAGAGTTGATGTTTGTGCAAAATGTCATCCATTCTATACTGGACAACAAACAAGATTTATTGATACTGCTGGACGTGTAGAAAGTTTCCGTCGTCGTTATGGTATTACAGATAAATCGTAATTATACCAAGAGTGCCTTTATTTCCAGTTGATACAAATCCTTAGTTATATATTACAATAATATTGTGTATATACTAATTCATTCTGTGAAGTGAAAAGTTATGTTAGAGAGACTCAAAGACATACAAAATAAATTTGTTGATGTTGAAAAATCCTTGAGCGATCCTGCACAAATTTCTAACCCGCAACGTCTACAGGAACTATCAAAACTCCACGCAGAACTATCACCAATAGTGTCAGCATATAAGGATTATCAACAGTTAGAATCCGCTATAGAGGAAACACAAGCACTGCTGGATGAAGAAACTGATGACGATATGTTGGAGTTAGCACAAGAAGAGTTAAATGAACTCAACAATCAACAAGAAGATCTAATTGAATCCCTCAAGACGCTCCTTGTTCCAAAAGACCCTAACGATGAGAAAAACGTCATAATTGAAATACGTGCTGGAACAGGTGGAGAGGAAGCAAGTTTATTTGCTGCCGAGATCTTCCGTATGTACACACGGTTCGCTGAGAGACATAATTGGAAAGTTGAAATGCTCAGTACAAATGCAACTGGTTTAAAAGGCTTTAAAGAGGCAATCTTTTCTATTGAAGGTAAGTCAGCATATAGTCTTCTAAAGTATGAAGGTGGTATCCATCGCGTACAACGTATTCCAACAACCGAAACGAGTGGACGGATTCATACTTCTGCAGTCACTGTTGCTGTACTTCCTGAAGCAGAAGAAGTTGATTTGCAGATTGATGAAGCTACTGAATTAAGGATAGATACCTACCGATCTTCTGGACCAGGTGGACAGAGTGTTAATACAACGGACTCTGCAATACGTATTACACATCTACCAACGGGTCTTGTTGTTACACAACAGGACGAAAAGTCGCAACACAAAAACCGATCCAAGGCAATGAAAATCCTCCGCGCACGACTTCATGAACTGAAACAAGCTGAATTGGACAGTGAACGTGCGGAAACCCGTCGATCTATGGTCGGTAGTGGAGACAGAAGCGAAAAAATACGTACATACAACTTTCCACAATCCCGCGTGACTGATCACCGTATCAAATTTACTTCCCATCAGTTAGATTCTGTATTAGATGGAGATTTAGATTCGTTTATTGAAAGGTTGACAGCCGCAGACCAAGCAGAAAAGTTAAAGAACGAAGGAAACTAAGTATATAGACTCATAATTATAGAATCAATCATGAATGGATATAAGTTTGGTAATTATCCTTTCTATACATCCTACCAAGTTTACACCTTCCCGTTATTGCTACCTCACTTGTGGAGTTCTCGATAACAATTAGAATATGGCTACCAAAATCTGGCACGTGCTTGAACTTCTTGAGTGGACTACAAGTTATTTTGAGAAGCACAACATCCCAAATCCTCGTTTAGATGCTGAAGTATTACTCGGACACCTACTTGAGAAAAGCCGTCTACAACTATACCTACATTTTGATATGCCAGTCTTTCAAAATGATTTGACAATGTTACGTGAACTGATTAAAAAACGGGTAGCAAGAACACCAATAAGTTATCTAACCAACCGTAAGGAGTTCATGTCACTGGATTTCTATGTAGATGAACGTGTGTTAATCCCGCGTCCAGAAACAGAATTCATTGTGGAAACTATTCTAAATACTAATAGTGATGGAAATCAACGTATATTAGAAATAGGGACAGGTAGTGGAGTGATAGCGACTGCACTTGCTGTCAACAGACCGGAGTGGGAAATCATCGCAACTGACATATCAGATGAGGCATTAACAGTTGCTGAAAAGAATAGGGATGTCCATGAGTGTACTGAACAAATTACCTTACTTCACGGTGATCTCTTTGAACCTATTAAATTATTGGATGCTTCAAGTTTTAACTGGATTGTATCCAACCCTCCCTATGTAAAAACCTGTGAACATGACACATTATGTTCTGACATCAGAGACTATGAACCCCATATTGCACTCTTCGCTGGTGAAGATGGTTTATCAATCATTCGTTCACTGATTGCAGAAGCACCGAAATACCTCTGTCCTGAAGGTGCGCTTGTCATTGAAATTGGCGACACACAGGCAGGCCCTGTTAGAGACTTACTTGAAGAACAACCTTCCTACAAAAACATCAGTTTCATTAAAGACTACGCAGAAATAGAACGTGTTGTTGTTGCAAGTGTTGATTAAACTCTCTGTCATAAGATTGTGTTTCAATCATTGAGAATCATTATAATATTAATTCAAACCTACGTGTTCATGTTGTATATTGCAAGCGAGACCCGTCCGACGACATAAACTCTTTGTAACAATCATCAACAAAAGAATCTTAAAACAAAATTATCCTGTTTAGCAATCAAAAGACTTGACACAGAAGTTTCCCACAGATAAACTATAGTGACCATCAGAATTAAAGAGACATTTTTTGTATTTTGTTATAGAATGTATCTATTATGGCATATTCAACAGATTTACGTAAACGCGTTTTAGATTTTATTGAAGCTGGCGGGAAAAAAGCCGAAGCTGCCCGTCG
>JAJEAG010000028.1 GCA_022824265.1 Candidatus Poribacteria bacterium
AGTCAAAAAACTGGTATTTTTCCAGAGGATGCAAAAGATACCAAAATTTAATTTTTTTCTCATGAAAAAACCGATTAAAATCACCGATAAACCCAGACAGGCACTATACGCAGACCGATTACACCAAAAGATACCGTTATGCAAAAAAAGGTTACCGTACGGTAACCTTTTTAAGTCAGAATTTACTCACAAAACGGTAGGCGCGCTTTGTAAGCGCGCTGGACTTCAATAGTAAATGCAAACGATTTTGCAATTTACTCAGGACCTTCAAATCCGGGTTGGATTTCTGCTGATGCTGTGGAAATGAATACAGAAACGGTTATGAACCACGCAGGAGTCAAAGGACTCTTCAATAGCATTGAAAACTTCGGTGATGGTGATGAAAAAGGTGATGGTTCTCCGCTGGCAGAATGGTGTAAAGAACACACTGGTAATGGTCAGCAAGATGTTATTCTCCTGGCATGTGGAACAGCACCAAGTGCATTATATCCGTTTCCAAATGCAAAACCGGACGGTTCCAATGTGGAAAACTTCATTGAGGAAGGAAATGTTGTTATTAACGTAGCTGACTGGATTTTCTACATGAGTTATGAAGGTGGAGTCAGGAGTGCGGATAATGGACCAGCCGGTGCTGCTAACGTTTTTGATATCCCTGGGTTAACATTCAATGAACGGGGAACAGGTAATCAAGTTCCTACCGAATTGGGTGAAAAATATATCCCTTCACTGAAGGCATTCCGATCAATCCGCCCCTGGCATGTTGAACAGTTTGCCAATTCAAATTGGGATGTAGTTGTTTTTGCACAAGAGAACGCGGATAATGCGGATCCAGCAGTAGCTATCAGCAAAGAGGCAGGTAAAGATGGGTTCGGTATGATTGCTGCGATGTGGCAAATGGCTACACCTAATTGGATAGGGACAGACCCACGCGGTATCGGTGTTGCGGAATTTATTGAGAACTGGTTGTCAGAAAATGCATCTTTGGATGTTCGCGCTAAAAACAAGTTGTCTACAACTTGGGGACATATCAAGGCTGTTCGTTAAATTATCTCATCAACCTAAAGTGGGGACAGTTGTTTTGCTGTCCCCACTTTTTCTTAACTACCGTATATCCCGATATAATTCTGCAATTCGTTCTAAAGAGAACCCCATAAAGTAAAGGAATGTTATAAACCAGTTTTTTGTGGTCGTTCTGACAATCCCGTTCTTTTTCCATCGTCTTGCCGATATATGAATACGAGGTTTAATCATCTTCGTTTTTCCTAACTTCCGTAACGCCTTGGAAAAACCCATCTCCTCCATAATTGGCACATCGGGGAACCCATCTATGTGTTGAAAGTCATCTCGCCGCACGTAAATACCGCTATCTCCGTAAAATACCTTTAGATATTTGCCACGCATGTTTGCGGTGATTTCTATTATACGATACAGCAAACTCTTACCGTCAATCTTTTGAAGGAATCCACCACCTACATAACCTGAAGACAACGTCGACTCTACGGCTTTGAATGCTCCTGATTCAAGTTGGACATCTGCGTGCAAAAAAACAAGGATGTCACCCTTTGCTGCTGCCGCTCCAGCGTTCAACTGTTTCGCACGTCCCCGTTCAGAGAATATCACTTTCCCATACTTTTCAGCAATCTGTACAGATTCGTCAGTGCTTCCTCCATCTACAATAATAAGTTCATGGTTCTCCAATTGCGGTTGAAGATGAGTGAGTGTTTTTTCCAATATCTTCGCTTCGTTCAGAATTGGAATGATAACTGAAATCATATCTTATCATCACTGTAAGTCGGAATTCATGATATACTGGTTCAGTGCCAAGATAGGAAAGACTGAGGCGTATATTGGATCGCTATAACCCCCAATTACCTCCCAATAAATTCCGACACAACTCTCTTGCCATGAACCGTTATCTCTTTGATTTTTAAGGAGAAACGAAATACCATTTTTAGCAGCTTGACTTTCATTATTGACAATTAAAAGTGCATAGGTGCACCATGCTGTTTGTTCTATAGTGCTATCTGTAGGATGACCAAACATATCTTCACCCCACCCACCATCAGCATTTTGGGTTTGTTCCAACCACTGTACACCCTTTGCAATCTCCGGTGCCTCTGCAAATCCTGCTTTTACGAGGGCACTCAGTGCACAAGCGGTTCCGTAAGTGCGTTTTGCTAACCATAAGTCATCCCAATAACCTTCATTCTTTATGTTTGAACAAAGCCAATTCACACCACGAGTAATATATTCTTGACTGTTGCCGGACGCTAATAATGCCTCAATAGCATGTGCCGTAATGCTAACACATCCAACATCCCCTTGTCCGGGTTGATATGTACTCCAACTTCCATCTTTCCCTTGGTTCTGCTTTAACCATTCAATTCCGCGTTCAATAGATTTCTTAGCCTCTGCGGATTCCATTTTTGCACGAATGATGGAGAGAGTTGCTAAAGCGGTGTCATCTGCATCGGTTGGAAGTGTGCTGTCACGCAATCCAGAAAACGCCCAACCCCCATCGTCATTTTGATGTTCAACAAGCCATTGCGCTGCTTTCTGGATAATCTCCGTACTATCATTATATTCTGCATCAATCTCTGTTAAAGCGATTATGCTTAGGGCAGTATCCCAAATATTTAGATTCAATGCTTCTCTGCAACCGCCGTCAGGATTCTGTGTAGCGCGTAGCCATTCTATCCCTGTTTTGATTAAATCTGGTATATCTGGATCATCATATTCATTCTTGTTTAGCTCAATGAGTGCTAAGATCGAAAGCGCGGTGATGTAATTGACCCGGAACCAACTGCCATCACTCAATACTCGTGATTTCAACCACGTCAGCAAGGCATCAATCATATTGTCACGTCTACTTGTATTCAATTCAATCAAAATAAATACTGGTACTAACGTGTGTTGTTCAGCGATAAACAGTTCCTCAAATAGAGAGGTGTTGAACATATCTACTGGCGGAAGTTTATTTTTCGGTGGTTTCAAAATAGCCTGTAACATTGGTATACGCGACAAATTCTTCATGATTTTCATCAAAGGTAACGTACTTTTTGGAACAGTCAATTTCTGCCAGTCAAATTGATTGAACGCTGCGTAAGCAAGCTTAACTAAAGCAAGGTCAAGTGGATTGTGTGGGATGCGTGAAATTGTTTGCTCAAGTCTTTCGGTGGAAGTATTTTTACAAACCTGTTCCAATATCAACCGGACAAACAACGTGGATTCGGGATTAGACTGATTTGCAGCATCCAATCCCCATGCCCCCTGTTCGTTTTGATTATTTATGAACCAGTCAACCAAATCCGTTTCTGGGGTTTTACCTTGTGCAAGTTGAATCCATGCAAACGCACAAGATGGAAACGTGCTTGCTGAAAGTTGTCCCTCAAAGTTTCCATCTTCTTGCTGCTGCTTAAGCAAAAAGTCTATACCGTGCTTTATTGCAGTTGCTGTCCGCTGGTATATCTCTGTGTTTTGTTGTGGTTTGTTATTTTTATTCATCATATCAGGTTAGGTAGAGAAATCTGGTAGAAGTATATCATATCTGGGTTAGGTAGACAACTTTATTCTAATGACCGACCTACTTTATGATACTGATAACTTGTCAATCAGACAAATTCATGATATGATTATACCAATCAAAGGAGAGTTAATATGGCAATAGGATTAGGTGTAATAGGAATCAATCCGACCAATATGGGTTCAACGGCAACACTGCTTAAGAATGTGCCGGATCTGAATTACGAACTTCTCGGTATCTGTGCGAATCGTCCAGATGTCTTGGAAAACTACGCTAAACAGATCGGTGTTAATTTTTGGACAACTGATTACAGAGAATTAGTACAACAAGACGACATTTCAGTTATTGCGATATATTCCCCAGACCATCTCCATGCTGAACACTGCATCGCTGCGATTGAAGCAGGAAAACACATAGTCTGTACAAAGCCTATGGTTACTTCCTTAGAAGATGCACAACGTTTAGTGGACTTAGTGCGTCAACACGGTGTCAAATTCCTCGTGGGACAGACCATGCGATTTGACCTACAGTTTTTAACGATGAAACGACTCTTTGACGATGGTGATTTAGGTGACATCATGGTGGCAGATGCGTATTATGTTCATGACATGCGCGAGGTCTACGATTTTACTCCGTGGCGGCTTCATGTTCCACAAGACCTGATGTTTGGTGGTGTTGTGCATCCTGTTGACATATTACGTTGTTTTCTCGGTGATGTTGATGAAGTCCATGCGTATGGCACGAAAGGCACACTCACACCTGAATATCCTATCAAAAACAACTTCTTCCTCAATCTGAAATTCAAAAACGGACAAATCGCAAGAGCGATGGGTCTATACGATATTGTCCATCCTCCGATGCCGATGATGCAGGTATCTATTTACGGTAGTAAGGGTACTATGATTGGCGACTTTACGGATAATAAAGGTGGTCAGGTAAAACTCATGCTTGATAAAATGTCTGCGAGAGAACCCTTTGAGATGGCGTGTTCCCCTGAAGTTGACACGAGCGTTTATGGACACGGACAAACGGTGATTCGTTATATGCGACATTTTCAGGAATGTCTTGAAAAGGATTTAGACCCGTCTCCGAATGTGGTTGATGGTGCGAAATCTATTGCTGTAGGTGTTGCTGCATGGGAATCGATTGAAACAGGGAAACCTGTGAAAGTGTTCAATGAATTTTAACATCTGACTTAACAACTCAATAATTACAACATATTTTTTCAAGGAATATATTTCATGAAAACGCTCCCCTCAATACTCATTTTCTTCCTCTCAGTTTCTGTGGCTATTGCTGAAGAACCTACCTCGTTTGGGGCTCCTCCGTGGCAACCTTCTGGAAAATATACACATACCGATATCCGTGAGAGTTCTGGAATTGTTGCAAGTAGACAATTTGAAGGTGTATATTGGACGTTGAATGACTCTGGCAATCCAGCAGTGCTTTATGCAACAAAGCGAAATGGTGAATTAATCAGAGAAATCAAAATAAATGGCATACGAAATTTCGATTGGGAAGCACTTGGTATTGACGACAAAGGACAACTCTGGATTGGCGACATCGGCAACAATAGCAGAATGCGGTTTAATCTAAATGTTTCAGTTATAAAAGAACCGAACCCAGATACGGACACAGAAGCGGATGTCATCGCAAAATATCCGTATCGTTATCCTGATAATAATGTTGATGCGGAAGGCTTGTTTATTGCTGATGGAATGCCTTATATTGTTTCTAAAGAACAATCACGAGCAGTGCTATACCGTTTTCCTGAATTGAAAGCAGAGGAAAAACAGGTATTGGAACAGGTTGGTGAGTTTACAGATGCAAAACTGGTTACAGGTGCGGGTATCTCTTCGGATGGAATGCGGGTTGCTGTCTGTACCTACAATTCTCTTTGGGTGTATAATGTTGCTGCTGGAAACTTAGCAGATGCGATAGTAGGTCAACCTTGGGAATTAAGACACAATTTTCAAGGTGAAGCAATCTGTTTTGAAGGGTACAATCTCTATCTGACAAACGAAGCGCGCGATGTCTATTCACTGCCTCAATTTTGGTATGAGAAAACGTGGAAAATACCGCCTAAGAATACGGAATCAGCAGTATCCTTGTTAGTTGAACAAGAATCGGATGGGTATAAGTTAGAGAGTTATCGTGATGCGGGAATAGATATTGACGGTGGACATGTCGCATTGGATGCTAATGCTACAGGTGCTGAAGTCCATCAAAAGATTAGAGTTCCCTATAGAAACCTATATCAAATCAGTGCCATTATGACTCGCGGACCTGAATATGGATCAGCAGAATTATCTGTTAATGGAACGACAGTCGGACAGCCTTTTGATTATTACAATCCTGAATTGGTTGCTGGAACGTTGGTGAACTTTGGTGTAGTCCCCTTGAATCAAGGAGATAACCGTATCATCTTGAAAAGTGTTGGCAAATCAGCCGAGTCTACAGGTTACAAAATCGGGGTTGATTCATATCAAATATTACATGCTTCTCCGTTTGTTCAAAGATACATGGTGTTAGGTCCGTTTCCTAAGACAGATGCTAATAAGATAGTCTCATCTATTTCCCCTGACAACCCACAAAACCTGAACGAAACCTACATAGGTCTTGACGGTAAAACTATTCAATGGCGTGAAGTAGAGGCAAGACGAAGCGGTCTGCTTGATTTACGATCCAACATCGGTATGAACATAAACGTGATTGGATACGCGGTTACTTATGTCTATGCACCTAAAGCAATGGATACAGTAATGTTATTAGGCAGTGATGAAACTGTTACTGTTTGGCTAAACGGAACAGAAATCCATAGAAAGCGGGTCTATCGTCGTATAACCCCAGATGCAGATACAATTCCGTGTCAGTTGAAGGTTGGATGGAACGAGGTGGTGTGCAGCGTTGAGCAGAACAGTTGGACGTGGGCATTATACCTCCGTTTTACCGATGCAGATGGCGTGTTGAAGTATAGACCCTATTTACAGAATTAGGGTGTAATCTGTTATAATTCATCAAAATTTTACCAATTTCCAATTTTTCAGATTAGAAATAATAATGATTAAGTCAGAGGTGTTTGATAACATCAAGGTCTGAAGTTCAATCTATATTTGTGTAAACCAAACATGTTCCATGATTATGCCGCTGAACATTTCCTCCAGTTTTCCACCTGTCGCCCCGCTGGGGCTTTGTGTCTGGGAGTTTCTTGTTCTATACACATTCCGCCCCGCTGGGGCTGTTCAGATATGTATAAAACATCCTTTTCTACGAGTTACGATCCCTAAGAAAACTCGCAAATAGTAGAGAATCCTTGAATACCCAACATAAATCATAATATAACTGTCCAAACTATAGTAACAATACGGTATCATTGACATTCACTATCGCATGTTTATAGTGAAGTCCAAAAATATGTTCACACTCCGTGGTAGGTTCGGTTAGAAACCGCACTATTTACACAGGTTCGGTTTCCTAACCGAACCTACCAAAGTGTGTATAAGGAATTACGAATTTTACCGTAACTTGCGTGTGTATGGACGAAATGTTCCGATTGTTTATTATACTAAAAGTTCTGAGTGTTGTTTGCCGTGATGTCAACTTCCTAAGTTCTGCTAAAGTTTGAAGTAATTTTACAAAGTTTGTCATTTTCATTTTATGCATCCTTTTATACCTAAAAACAAGTCTTAATGGTATAAGGTATTTCTATACCAATTGTAGATTGATACAAGATTAACAAATACTAACGATAATTAACGATTATTTCGTTATTATGTCTAATCAAAAAATGTATATACATGGCAATCTTGTCTGAATTTTGAAGTATATATTCAGTTAACTTGACCGAAATGACATATCAAATCATAAACACATTTCCTGTATATGTTCTAAACATATATGGAGGTCAATTATGTTTCGTGACATTCTTACCAGTAAATGGTTTATTGGTGGTTTTGGTTTCCTGATTGTTTTCGGTATAGGCTGCTACTTCTGGTTTCAGCATGAGATTGGCCCTTATAAACAAGAGGCAGCAGAAACGCAGAAGCAATGGGAAGCATTTCAAAAAGCGACTAAAACTTCCCCATCAATTAGGCAGGCAGAGTCACCACACATCACCTCTATGGAAACTACGCCTACCAAAGAGGCAGTTAATTCTGCCGGTACTGTGTCAGAGAAGATAGACAACAACTCCCCAAAGGTAGCATCGCCTGAGAAAACAGACGCAGACGTGCCCGTTTCACCTTACGGATTCGGACCCTATCCACCTCTGCCACCAGGATGGAGAGGCACACCTAAGAAAACATGGAATAACCTATCCGCTAATCATGAACTGCTCAAACGTGTGCGGATAAAACTGATTTCACAAGGTATAGACGTAAGAGGTGCTAGTATGAAATATGGCAAGGTATACCCAATTATCAAAGGTATTCGCTATGTTCGATGGGAAACAGAAAACACACCGTTCGGTGAATATAGGTATATCGCAGGAAGTACTGGACACCCAGATGATGGTGACCGCCTACGCGCCATTAAAGAAGCGAAATTCAGCAGAGGCGAAGACGATGATTTAACCGAAGCAGATATACCACCGGATATCAAATTGGTCCCTTACGAAGAAGGGGGCATTGATCCTTACGAGTTCTTAGGACTCACACCACCATAAGGAGGAAACAAATGTTTTATCGTATACTTTGGACTGCTATCATAGGAATGCTAATGATAGTCCCGCTACATGCAGAACGCAAAAAAGCGAACCTACAAGAAGACTTTGCGCGCAAGAAGGTAACGGACAGTCAAGCAGAACTGGCCGCCGAAGCCCGTATTGACGTTGATCACGATAAATGGTCTGAATTGCAAAGCCGCGGTACTGAATTCAAGGCGTATGGCGAAATCAAAGGTATCGCACCTGACGATGATTATGAAGGATACTATGGCTTTTGGCTAACTGCACGCGAAGATTACAAGTATTTTCCAGATGGGACCGGGGATAATCCACGCGGAGAGTGGACAGGTGAGTGGGATGATGATCTTGAAGCAAAGTGGAAGTGGACAGGTGATCCCAAACACCTGTCCCCCCGGCAAAGTTCCTGAGCCATTGTAGTGCAACTGCACAAATTGTTGGCGGCGCGAACATGCACGATTACCATGGACATGAATACCACTATGAACACATTGCGCACGCCTATGCTTATGATTTCTCACATGCGGATGCCGATGAATGGGATTGCTTCTTATCTGGTGCTAATGTCTGTGATGCGTGTGAGTAAATTTCTCTGGATATAACGAAAACAAGCAGGGACCTTAGCGGTGCCTGCTTGTTCTTTTATCAATCTTCGGTGTCAAGACCCCGTTGCTTTAGCTCGGGGATGTAGACACCGCTAAGTTTCTTGTTGTCCCAAAAAAACTTGACTCAAGAACATCATTTTGATATACTGCTCTTTAGCAATCGGCATCGGTTGTGATTGATGCTGTGGTAGACAGTTAAGCAGTGAAACAATCACGTAAAAGCCTTGCGATTCAAGACTGCTAAAGTTCTTTGTAACATCTATTGCACGTT
>JAJEAG010000012.1 GCA_022824265.1 Candidatus Poribacteria bacterium
AACAAGTCGGAAGTGTCTTGTTTTAGGGATACGTGCATAGCCGTATCCAAGTAACTCGAAGACGATAGTTCGCTCGAACAACTTCCGAAGTCGGAAGTGTCTGAGGTTCTGTATCGTGGGTCGCTGGGACCCCTCGGTGGCGGACAGGTAAAGTTACGAGCCAAGACCGAAGAACATCAAGTCTGGCAGAGGATTAAACAATCCCATGCCTTCAGGCTTGGGTACCTGAACATACAAAATCCCTAATGTTGTAACGTTTGCGATATGAATAGTTTTGTGCGTTCGTGCTGTGGATTATCAAAGAAATCTACAGGTGCTGCTTCCTCTACAACCACACCCTCATCAAAGAACATGACCCGATCCGCTACTTCTCGTGCGAATCCCATCTCATGCGTAACAACCAACATCGTCATCCCCGAATGGGCAAGTTCACGCATCACGTCTAACACTTCAGAGATCATCTCAGGGTCAAGTGCACTTGTCGGTTCATCAAATAGCATGATTTTGGGCTCCATCGCTAATGCCCTTGCAATGGCGACACGTTGCTGCTGTCCGCCCGATATTTCTGCGGGATACTTATACGCCTGATCTTCAATGCCCATCCGATCCAATAAAGCTAAAGCCGCTTCTTCCGCTGCACTTTTTGACATCTTCCTAACTTGGATGGGACCTAAAGTAATATTCTTTATGTTTGTGAGGTGAGGAAATAGGTTGAACTGTTGGAAAACCATACCGACTTCTTGTCGGATGAGATTGATATTACGCAAATCATTGCTTAACTCAATTCCATCAACAATGATTGTCCCGCGTTGATGCTCTTCCAGTCTGTTTATTGTTCGGATGAATGTGGATTTCCCTGAACCTGATGGACCACATATAACTGCCTTTTCACCTTTCTTAAAAGTGGTCGTTATACCCTTTAGGACATGGAAATCATCAAACCATTTGTGTACGTCTTCACATATTATTATCGGATCGTTCGTTGTATTTTCATTCATTGATATATTCCTTCCTTCATGATTCTCAGATTGATGCGAAGATATCCTACAAACCCTAATGCTTTCCGACTCCTAAGTCTGCTTCAATTTTCTGACTAACATAAGACATTGCATAACAGAAAACAAAATAGATAGCCGCAACAAATAGATATACTTCAATATATCGACCTTGCCATGTTGGGTTCGCGAGTACGCTTCTGGCTATTCCTAATAGATCAAGCAATCCGATAATTGTTACCAAAGATGTGTCCTTAAATAGCGAAATGAACTGTCCCACTATTGCTGGAATTACAGCTCTAAGTGCTTGTGGAAGAACGATAAATAGCATCGTTTTAGGGTAAGTAAGTCCAACTGCTTGTGCTGCTTCAACTTGTCCTTGTGGAACCGCTTGAAGTCCACCACGTACGTTCTCTGCCATATAAGCAGCAGAAAATAGGATTAAAGCGAGCTCAGCGCGTAAAACTTTATCCAGTTGAAAATCTCCCGGCATAAATATAGGAAACAATACACTCCCCATGATCAGTAAGGTAATTAATGGCACACCACGAATCGTTTCAATATATATTGTGGAAACCCACTTAATTGCTGGCAATTGACTTCGACGACCAAGTGCAAGAAGTACACCCAGTGGAAAGCACATGGTAATCCCCGCAGCTGCCAAAACCAACGTTAAGAAAAGTCCTCCCCAATGTGTTGTGGAGACGGAATTTTCACCAAATCCGTGTAGTACCATCATGGTGTACGGAAGGGAGAGAACCCATCCACCGATGACCCACCGCTTCAATACATTCTTATCGCGTCCGAGAAAGAAGGTGACGATAAAGAGTACTAAACCACCCAATAACCATGTCCGCTTTAAAAAAATTAGGTAAATAATATTAAAATTAAATTCAAGAACAGCATATTCAGCCTCACTATTTTTAACAACATCTAAAGGTATAAGGAGCAAAATCAGTCCAAAAATTGCAATAGCAGCTGAGATGCGAAGAACCAAACCTTTCCAAACCCCCGCACTCAGTCCTAACAATACAAACAAAGTACAAAGGACTATCCATATTCGCCATGCTTGTTCTATCGGATAAGGTCCAATCATTAATATTTGTAAGTTAGCAGGTATTACTTCCCATTCTGCCTGCGTAAATATCCAAGTTAAACCTCCCTTAAAGACAAAAAATAGAAACACAAGTGCTAAACAAGTCAAAATGGTGTTATACCATGTGTTAAAAAGGTTATCTTGTAACCATTTCACCGGACCCTTTGATGTATTTGGCGGTTTGACTTCTTGCGTAATTGCAATATTTTCCACTTTTTTGTTTCCTTTTCAGTTCTAACTTGATCGACCAATTCGGGTGATTCTATAGTTGTACCAATTCATGAAAGCGGATGTCGTTAGACTCATGATGAGATAACTTGCCATAATCATACCAAAAATAGGAATGGATTGTCCCGTCTGATTCATCATCGTGTGTCCGATATGAAGTAGTTCCGGATAACCAATCGCAGTAGCAAGACTGGAGTTTTTTGCAAGATTTAGATATTGACTGGTAAGCGGTGGCACGATAATCGGAATGGATTGGGGTATAACAATTAATCGCAACACCTGTGATTCTTTTAAACCAACTGCTCTTGCTGCTTCACGTTGTCCTTTGACTACAGCTTGTATACCGCTTCGCACAACTTCTGCAATAAATGCACTTGTATAGACTGTAAGTCCAATTAAGAGTGCAGAGAACTCTGGTGTAAAGTTCATGCCACCGACATAGTTAAAACCTTGAAGCTCAGGTCGGTTTACAACAAATGGTGGTTCTGATGTTAAAAACAACCCCGCAATTGCAACTATCAAAAAAGTAGGTGCGGCAGCCCACTTAGCACCAAAAATAATATCAGAGATAAAAGAAGGACGGTCTGTATGATGAACTTCACTAAATCGTCCGAAACGCCGGAACGCTGCAAGAACAAACACAACAATAATCGCTAAGATGATACCTGCAAAGAGATACGATAACCAAGTGTTAAATTCGGGTGTCCGTTCCAATGTGGGAAGGTATATGCCACGTACGTTTAAAACTATACTATCGGAAATGGTAATACTGTTTGTTACCATAGGCAACGCACGTGTTAGTGCAGCCCAGAAGAAAATCTGTAGAAGGAGTGGAATATTTCGGAAAATCTCTACGTAGATAGCAGCAATATTTCGGATTAACCAATTGCTGGATAACCGAGCGATCCCAAATATAAAACCAAATACCGTTGCAAATATTATCCCTATGATACTTATCTTGACTGTGTTGACGACACCTACCCAGAATGCTTTGAGATATGAATCTGAAGGATCGTAATCAATGCCTTCGGATATTCCAAATCCTGCTTCACTACTTAAAAAAGATAGATCCAGCGGTAAATTCTGTCTTCTGAGTCCATGCAACATATTGGAGTAGAGGAACCCTGCTAACAGAATAAGACCGATAAGGAATAGTATCTGAAAAAAGACTTTCAGAAACCGAATATCTCTATAGAATGGGATGTTTGTTGAATTTTGTGCCATAGTATTTGATGCATGGGGCATAGAAATGCACCATGCATCTTGACTTTCCTATGTATAGTGTAGTTCTAACGGAACGGCATGGCATAAAGCAAACCGCCTTGCGTCCAAGGCTTATTCACGCCACGAGGCAAACCAATAGGAGTGAGATTACGCTCAAAGATTTCGCCATAGTTCCCCACAGCAATAATAATCTGTTTTGCCCAATCTTTAGGAAGCCCAAGCTTTTTACCCATTTCACCAGAATCACCCAAGAAACGTTTGATTTCTGGATTATCGGTTTTTAAAGACTTGACATTTTTCTGCGTAATTTTATGCTCTTCAGCAAAAAATGTCGCGTAAACGACCCAACTCACAGCATCGTTCCATTTATTATCACCATGAATAGTGAGGGGACCCAGTGGTTCTTTTGAAATAGTCACATCCAGAATAACATGATCATCTGATTTTTTAAGATCCTTACGCCGCGCAACAAGTTGAGACTTGTCACTCGTGACTGCATCCACACGTCCAGCATCATAACTACTGTATAGTGTGTCAATATCCTCATAGACTACCGGGTTAAAATCAATCCCTAAAGACCGCATCGTATCAGCAAGGTTCAACTCGGTTGTACTACCAGCAGTGACTCCGATACTTGCTCCTGCTAACTGATCAATTGATGTAATATTCAGAGATTTAAGTAACATGAATCCTTGTCCATCATAGAATGTCGGTGGAGCAAAGTCAGTACTCAATTCAGCATCACGGCTAAGCGTCCAAGTCGTATTTCGGATTAAGACATCTATTTCACCTGTTTGAAGTGCAGTAAATCGTTCTGCAGCATTTAGTGGAACAAACTCAACTTTATTAGGATCTCCAAGAACAGCAGCGGCAATCGCACGCCCGAAATCTGCGTCAAATCCACTCCATTTACCATCTTCACCAAGGAAACCGAAACCCGGTAAACCTCCATGCACGCCACAAACTACTTTGCCTCTATTTTTAACTTTATCAAGGATGCTCTCGTGATCATCCGCAAACAGTGGTAAAACCATTAAAAATGCTAATGCTAATATTAAAAGACGAAAACCTATTTTTCTCATGATTTTTTCCTTTCAAATATAATATAATTGATGATTTAGATGAATACATCTAAACAGTATTAGAGATAGTTAGTTCATTGTAAGTTATTATACAATATCTAAAACTTCACTTGAATCGGTCCGGCTGTTCACCGTAACCACCAGAGAGGGACATATATTATCGTATCACTCTCCAATTAATGCACGACCAGTTTTTTCTTCCCCTTGAAAAATGGCGATATCGGCTCCATTTGTGTCTTTAACAAGCCAAATATGTCCAACGTGCGTATGTTGAATACTGAACGCATCCGCAGCAGCACGTCCACGATAAGACTCATTACCATCGGCATCTATCCAATAATAGGTAATGTCTGCTTCGGTTTTGTTCACAAAAAGAATAGCGGTATGCTCACCGTCATTAGACACCAAAGATGAAAGTTGGTTCGGTTCATAACGTTTCAAATCTGTCCACTTATCTCCACCCTTGCTGTTCTCGTCAAACAGTTGTTCATAGCATGCTGAAAGTTCAGAAGGCCATTCAAATTTCGGTGAATCATCAGGATTGAATCCATCCAGATGCGATAAATGCGTACGGGTTATAGCATTTGTATATCGCCAATCTTCATCACCATAAATTTCAGTGAGCAATGCTGCCAAATCGGGATCATAATCTTTCAAAATCTTCCGTTTGCTGACATGGTTGTGTTGTGCATCGTTTTCTCGGTTCGTGTTAAACCAAGATTGCGTGCCCTCAGCCCAATATTCTTCTTTATTTGTAGAAGCATAAGTACCTTTCCACAACCCTTTTTCCATCGCTTTCTCATACAAAACCTTAAGCCGTTTATCAAAATCCGGGTCAACAGTACTGAGTCCCATTTGGTGTATTGCATGAGCGAACTCATGAACAAGGAGATTTTCAGTCCCGTAAGGGTCCCCCGGATAGTTAAGAAGGTTTTCCTCACCGCAACTAACTGACGGACGCGCGGATGTTGCACCCAATCCACGAGCACGACGATCCCAATAAAAATCAGGACGTAAGTCGCTGTGTTCAGGAATCTTTGTAGTCATCTCATCATAAGCCATAATTGAGAAACGGACATTGTTTTCTGCAAGTGCGTGTAACAGATCTGTTCGGTGACCGATCATCTGTTTAATGAGCCAAGCAGCCTCCTGTAAAGCATGCGGATTCACTTTCTCGGATGCTACAACAGGGAATCCTTCCACATCAATCCACTGTTGGTAAAAAGGTGACATACCAAATTTTTCACGGACAGTAGGGGGTGGTTCAGTTGGCTTTTTTACGGTTTCGGCAGATGATAAAATCGTGGTGGCAATTGATATAAACGCGGTGGCAGTACTAAATAATGTAGACGATAAATTCATTATTAAATCCTGTTATTTGAAACTAACCTATTGCATTCTTGAAGGTTCCATATATAAAGTATAGCACCTATCGGAATTTATTTCATGTAAATTTTTCGGTGAAGGTATGTAAGGTTTTTTGGAATGAATTCAGAATATAACACATTATTACTCTGTCTCCAATACGCGAATCCTTTGCAAAGCACCTTGAGAAACAGCAGTGCATTTCTGTGTGTTCTGTGTTTTCTGCGCCTTCTGTGATTCTGACAGAAAACACGTGTCAAAACCTTAACACCCATAACTATTCATAATCTTGACATTTTTCACAAGCAGACATATAATAAATCTATATGCACCATATAACAATATTGGATGAATAAACACCATCCCAACCATTCCATGCAGAATAATGACACCCAGTCCCAAAGTTCCCTCCTCAAAAACATTCTACTAATCACGCCACTTAGTCTTATAGGTCGCGCTGGAACACTACTCATCTACATTGCCCTCGCCACTTGGTTCGGTGATACAGCGGAGATGGATTTCATCTACTATTATTGGGGTATAGCTGATTTCCTGATTGCGTTGCTGAGTGGCGCAACTGCTTACTCTGTTCTTATCCCACTGTTAGCAGAAGCAAGGGAGAAAGGTAAAACCGAAGCACAACATTGTGTCCAATCTATCTTTACACGTTACATCATACTCATGCCAGTACTCAGTGGCATTATTGGGGCAGTATCTTGGGGAATCTCACAACTCTTTTTTCCAAACGTTGGGCTCACAGCATCAACCACAATCGGTATTCTCTGCGGATTTCTCTGTTTAACGATCATATCATCTGTTCGTTGGATTTTGAAGGCTATTTTAGATACATACCAAGCGTTTTACATACCTGTTATTGTGCATGCACTCCGCGCTATTATTGTCATCGCTGCAATCTTTTTATGCAAACCTTATGTGAGTTGGTTTAGCATCCCCATTGCACTCATCATCGGTGAACTTTTTCAAGTGGTTATTCTATTTCAACGCTGCGGTGCTACTCTTAACATAACAATACGTAGTCTATTCACAGTAACACGAAACCGAACAGAGGTATCAGAATTTCCATATACCAAACAATTCTTGCGACAATGCTTAGTAATGGCAGGTGCAGCTATTTCGGATGGTATGAATCCTGTAGTTGACAGAGGGATGTCGAGTACACTCGGTCCAAGTTCGGTCTCAAAACTGGATTATTCGCTCCGTTTGTGCGCAATTCCCGAAAACCTAACAGGTGTAACGCTACCAGTGCTACTTTCACACTGGGCAAAAATATCGTCTTCCGAAAACATTCAAAAGTTGCAGCAAAGCGTATGGAGAGGTGTTTTAGCAGTAATCGTTCTTATGGTGCCGTTTCTACTCGGATTTTATCTCTTGCGATCTAATATTGTCGCACTCTTTTTTGGACATGGGAAACTGTCTGTAGCGGGACAACAACATATTGCTTCCCTGTTAGGCATTTATCTAATCGGTATGCTTCCACGTCTCATCAGTAGATTGCTTATACGCGCACATCTTGCCCGTCAAAACCACTTCACAGTTCTCACCGCAACGTTAATCAGACTTACATTGAATCCTGTTCTCAATTGGCTTTTTATGCGATATTGGGGATTAGAAGGGATTGCTTGGTCAACCGCATTACTTTCTTACCCAATCTGTGCGTTTATTGCGATTGAATTCTGGCGAAAATGTCAAACAACAGAAAATCGGTCTGGGTGATTAGACGTAATACCCTGCACGCCACACGCGAGCATCTTACGCATCTGGTCCACATCATCAACCGTCCAACTCCATAGGGAAATACCGCGCTTACAGACTTCATGTGCGAACTCAGCGGTTATCAGATGGTGATTGACATTAAGCAGACCACTACCGAGTGAACTGGCTTGTTGACAAAGTTGGATGGGATGGGTATTCCCATTACTACTGCCAATAAGGTATCCTGTCGGAATACGTGGATCCAACTGACGTACGGTTTGTAAAACGGATATATGGAAGGAGATAATTACAATTCGTTCAAGCACATTCATCTCACGGACTTTTTCCACAACTGCTTCGGAGATCGTAGAATCCTTTATTTCTAAAACAGCCATAGTCTCGTCTGTGATACATTCTAATACTTCAGCAAGTGTCGGTACAGGTTCTCCTGCGAACTGCTGGTTGAACCAGCTACCCGCATCTGCCTGTTTGATAGTCTCTAAGGTTGTTTGATTGACTGAACCGCGCAAATTTGTGGTACGATCTAAGGATGAATCATGTATTACAACAACCTCACCGTCGACAGTGCCGTGCAGATCAAGTTCAATCGCATCCACACCGATTTCTATCGCTTTATTGAATGCAGCGAGTGTGTTTTCTGGGGCAATCATTGAAGCACCACGGTGTGCAATCCGAACCCATGAATCCGTCATACTCTATTTCCCATTATCTCCAATTTTGTGCTGTTTTATCTTTTTGATGAGTGTAGTTCGACTAATACCGAGTAATTCGGCTGCTCTGCTCTGATTGTCCGAGCATTCCTCTAAGGCAAGTTCAATGACGGTCTGATCCAACAAAGCGAGAACATCATCATACAGTTGATTGTTACCTTCAGCAATACTTGCTTTCGTAATTTCCTGTAAAACAGATTTTAGGGAAGTTTCCATGTGTGACAAATTTGAAACGGCTGCGCTTACGGGTGAATGGATTTCATCGGGTAAGTCGTCAGGTAAGATTACATCAGAACGTGAAAGTGCTGCAGCACTTCTGATACAGTTCTCTAACTCTCGAACATTACCGGGCCAAGCATATTTTTGGAGTAGTTCCATACCCTCTTCAGAAATACCACGTATCTGTTTTCCAAGTTCATCTTGGACAAGTTGCAGGAAATGGGTGATTAGTAACGGTATATCCTCTTTCCGTTCTCGTAAAGGTGGTAGATGTAGTGCTATGCGTTTGAAGCGGTAATACAGATCAGCACGGAACTGACCGAGTTTAACTATTTGTCCCAGTTCCTGATTAGTAGCTGCTATGACGCGCACATCTACCTTAAGTGTTCGCGTGCCACCTAACCTTTCAATCTCTTGGGTTTGTAGTGCGCGTAGCAATTTCATCTGCAGTGCGGCAGTCATATTCGCTATTTCATCAAGGAAAAGTGTGCCACTATTTGCCAACTCAAAACGACCAGGTTTACCTTCTTTTTTCGCACCTGTGAAAGCACCCGGTTCGTATCCGAACAACTCACTCTCTAAAAGTTCATCTGGAAGCGCGCCACAGTCAACGGGAATGAACGGCATATCTTTGCGTTCACTTCCTGCGTGAATTGCGCGTGCAACGAGGTCTTTTCCTGTCCCTGTTTCTCCTTCTATTAGCACTGTAGTCGTATTACTTGCCAACACCCCGATGAGCTTATAAATCTCCCGCATCTGCTCGCTCTTTCCAACAAGTCGATGTCCACGTTGTTCAGATGAGGAATCGGGTTGTGTTTCTACTGGCAAAGTGCTACGAACTGACTGTGTGCGGAAAGCTCGTTCAAGCACACTTTTAACAACTTCCAAATCAATCGGTTTTGGAACGAAATCAAATGCCTGCAGACGCATCGCTTCTATTGTCGTCTCAACGTCGTCGTAAGCAGTAATGATAACCACAATAACAGACGGATGTTGTATTTTAATCTTTTCTAACGCTTCCAAGCCACTCATACCGGGGAGTCCAACATCAAGCAAAACGACATCCGGATTGTCAGAAGCGATGTGACGTAGACCTTCCTCAGCGTTATTCGCTATGCTGGAAGAGTATCCCTCACCCTCAAGGAACTGCTGAAACGCCCAACAGATCTTCTCATCGTCGTCAACTACCAACACGTTTTTCTTCATGATAATCTGTCCATTACTTCTCTTGTCGAGGACCGCCCTCTATTGAAAGCAGAAAATTTTTCCCATCATCGCCAATTTCAGGTTCACTCACTTCCGCAGCTTGTTCCTCAAGTTTCTTCTTAAGCACAGGATAGGAATCAACCGTTGGGGTTTCACTTAGAGACGTTAAAGTAGGTTTACGTTTTTCTGCATTCGCAATTGCATCCTTCAGTCTCTCATTTTTTTGTGTTGCGTGTGCGGCATCACGTTCCTTAAAGTCTGGTAACACCTTATCAGCAAATAGATGTAAGGACTCGCAAATATCTTCATGCCGATTTTCACCTGCTTGCTGTATGAAAACCACCTGATCGACACCAGCGTTCTCCATTATTTCTAAATGTTCGCGCACCTGATCGGGAGTGCCGATCCCCGCACGTGCTTCCGCTGGGTCCTGTTTTGACTGTTTATACAGTTTCCAAATATCTGTTTCACCGGGGACCTGTGAACCGTTGTAATAGTAATGGGCAAGGGCAAATCGGAAAAAACGCAATCCATCTAAACCGCGATCAAGTGCAGTCTCTTCGTTTTCATGACAAGAAAAACCGGACACCATAGCAATATTTGGGTTCACGCGTTGTGTGAGTGGGGTGCATTCATTCTCAAAGATTTCGTAATATTCCTCTACCCAAAATTTTGCTTCAGTTGCATCAATAAATGCAAAAGTTAGTGCACCCAATCCGTATCTGGCAGCGAAGCGGATACTGTCTCTACTTGAACAAGCCACCCATGGTGGTGGATGTGGGGTTTGCAAGGGTTTTGGAACAACGTTACGCACCGGCATGGAGAAATACTTTCCATCATAACCCGCATAAGGAGATTGTACCATCATCTTTGCAGTTTCACGCGTACATTCCTCCCACATCTCCCGTTTACATTTTGGGTCAACGTTAAATCCACCGAGTTCCATGTGTGATGCAGATTCTCCTGTTCCCCACTCTACGCGTCCATTTGACACAAGGTCAAGCGTAGAGATACGTTCTGCCACGCGAGCAGGATGGTTATATGCGGGTGGCATCAGGACGATTCCATGTCCAAGTCGAATCTGTTTTGTACGTTGACTACATGCAGCGAGGAATACCTCTGGTGCAGATGAGTGTGAATACTCTTCAAGGAAATGATGCTCCACCTCCCATATATAGTCAAATCCAAGTTTGTCAGCCAATTCTACCTGATCTAACGCATCTTGAAATAGTTTGTGTTCTGCCCCTTCTTTCCACGGGCGCGGGATTTGGTGTTCATAAAACAACCCGAATTTCATGCGATAATGTTGTTCCTTTCTCTAAACTTACGTGTTTTCGAGAGCCTGCATTTCCTCGTCTGTCAACTGCCATTCAAAGATGTCCAAATTCTCTCGCAGATGCGGCTCTGAACCAGATTTGGGTATCGTTATAATATCTTTCTGTATCAACCATCTCAATGCAACCTGTGCAGCTGTCTTTCCGTGTCTGTCACCTATTTCTGTTAATTCTTTGTCATCCGAAAGATTTCCCACAGCGAGAGGTCTGTGTGCGGTGATAGGAATGTTACGTGTTTCACAATGAACTCGCAACTCCTCTTTTTGACTACGAACGTGGTACTCAACTTGATTCGTGCAAATCGGCAGGTCAGATATCTCACACGCTCGGTCGACTTGTGCAATGCTGAAGTTGCTGATACCGATACTTTTCACCTTACCAGAATCATATATTTCTTGAAAGGCAGCAAAAGTTTCTTCAAACGGTACAGAGTCACTTGGCCAATGGATAAGCAGCAAGTCAACGTAGTCCATCTGCAAATCACGTATACACACATCAAATTGCGACAGCACATCGTCATGTTTCAGATGCGTATGCCAAATTTTGGTTGTAATAAAGAGTTTATCACGGTCAATACCAATATCGCGCAATGCTTTGCCAACCGCTCGCTGGTTCTCATACATCCACGCAGTATCAATATGCGTATACCCCAATTCAACCGCTGTTTTGATGACCCGTTCACACTCTTTGCCTTTAAGTCGCCATGTTCCTAAACCCAACATCGGCATTTCGTGTCCAGATGCAAGTTTGACATTTTTCATAGGTAATTACCCTACACTCCTTTTTATTTCATGATAACCTTTTCTTGAAAAATGTCAAGCGAATTTAAATACTACACCCACATATATTCTAATGGTACGAGATACGATTAGACAATCCAATTCTATCATTTCGAGTAATCTGTGATTCAATAAAGTATCTGAATAACCGTGAATAATTCTCGGATTTCGTAAATTCCCATCACTAAATTTAACTTACTCAAAACACTAATATTTGATAGAATAGTAAGAACACACAACATCAAAACCAACCCGTTTTTATCGGCACAACACGGAAAGGAAAAATAATGGAAAAGGAGAAACGTCCAAATATCCTGTGGTACTGCACAGACCAACAACGTTTTGATACAATTGGAGCGTTAGGAAATCCACATATTCATACCCCAAGACTTGACGAATTCGTCCGTCAATCAACATCATTTACCCACGCCTATTGCCAATCTCCTATATGCACACCCTCTCGCGCAAGTTTTATGACCGGCATGTATCCTTCAGCGATAAGTGTTACTGGAAATGGCAACCCAGTTTTTCCTGAATATTATGAAGATAGGTTAATCTCACATGTGCTTGCTGAAAACGGTTATGACTGTGGACTGATCGGCAAACTCCATCTCGCAAGTGCATTTGACGGACAGGAAAATCGTGTCAAAGATGGATATCGCTACTTCCAATATAGTCATGATCACGGGAAGCCAAACGCTTATGGACACGAATACGCAGATTGGGTGCGCGAACAAGGTGAGGACCTTGGCAAACTTCTACAACAACGCGTAGTTGTCCAAAAACCTAAGAAAAAGACCGGACGTTTTCCTGAACCAACACCAGATTGTGACAATATCCCTCCCCATCTACACCAAACTTTTTGGTGCACAGAAAAAACGATTGAATTCATCAACAAAAATCGCAAGAAAGACCAACCTTGGATGCTAAACATCAACCCTTTTGACCCGCATCCGGGCTTCGACGCGCCTTGGGAATATTATCGACGGTATGACCCAGAAACACTACCCGGTTGTCACTTTCAGGAAAGCGACATCTCCTTCCAAGCAAAATTGACTGATGCCGGAATAGATTTTCAATCTCAGGCAAAGCCACCTTCCGAGTGGGACGACAAGCAGATGCAGGCTTCATATTACGCCATGATTGAACAACTTGACCACGAATTCGGACGCATACTTGACTACCTTGATGCTGAAGGTCTCCGTGAGAACACTATTATTATCTTTACCTCAGACCACGGGGAATCCCTCGGAGATCACGGGTTAACATACAAAGGATGTCGTTTTTACGAAGGATTAGCACGGGTACCGCTGATAATCTCCTATCCGAATAATTTCCTTGAAAACGCGCAAAGTGACGCACTTGTAGAACTACTTGACATCGTTCCCACACTATACGACGTATTAGGCATAGACATCCCTTATTACGTTCAGGGTAAATCGCTCGCGCAGTTGTTAAGCGGTGATGTCCCTGCTCATGAACATCGCGAGGCTGTTCGTTGTGAATTCTTCGGGGCACTCGCAACACCAGACCAGACACATGCCACCATGTATCGCGACAGACGATGGAAACTCGTCACATACCATCAAAAAGCGATTTGCGAGTTGTACGACCTTGACAATGACCCGTGGGAACACAACGACCTCTCCGAACATGACGATTATCAAGATGTCAAGTGGGAACTGATGCAAAAGAGTTTTGACGCAACTGTCTACGCACATCCACAGATGATACCCAGAGTCGCTTCGCATTAGTGTTTAATGGATTCAGATATAAGAACCGCCACTTCATATAAAACGAGGTACAAAATAGATGACCTTGAGGGCACTTCTCATCGGTTTAGCACTCGTCATCGTCCAAACAGCAATCACGCCCTACAACGATTACTACCTTCAAGGAACAGACATCTCCGGTAATCACTTCCCTTTAGGGGCAGTCTTTACACTGATTTTTCTTACACTTGTCATCAATCCTGTTGTAAAAAAGATAGTACCGAAAGCGCAACTGAATCCTGCGGAGTTGATTGTAATTTGGGTGATGATGGGTGTAAGTTCAGCGATCCCATCAAAAGGGATGATTGGCTTTTTGCTGCCATATTTAGCTGCTCCAGTCTATTTTGCCACACCTGAAAACGAATGGGCAGAAACACTGCACCCACACTTCCCAGAATGGTTGATTGTATGGGATAAAAACGCAGTCACCAATTTCTATGAAGGAGAATCGTTTGTTCCATGGGGACTCTGGATAAAACCAATTATAGTGTGGACAGTTTTTATCCTACTGCTCTATTGTTTAACAATCTGTGTCTCAATCATTTTGCGGAAACAGTGGGTTGAGCGGGAAAGGTTTATATTCCCACTCGTGACTATTCCCGTAGAGATGGTTCAGCAAACCGCAACGCAAGGCAAATTAAGCAGTTTTTTTAACAAAAAATTCCTCTGGTTAGGGTTCGGGATTGCCGCAGCATTTCATCTACTCAACGGCTTGCACGAATATGTCCCCGCACTACCGTCCATTCCAAATCGGTATGACCTATACGCGCCATTCACAGAACGTCCATGGATTGTGATGAGATGGTGGCCCCAATTTCGATTCTTCCTCTATTTCTCTGTAATCGGTATAACCTACTTTCTCGCAATGGATGTGTCATTTAGTTGTTGGTTTTTCTTTCTAATTTTCAAACTACAGTACATCATTATTAACGCATTTGCAATCCCTATCAGTCCTTGGATTTGTGCCAGAGGACAGACAATGGCTGCCTATGTTGTGATGGTTATCGCTTTTCTAATTAACAGTCGGAGACACATTATAGATATTGTAAAGCGAACATTCCAGCAATCTTCAACAACAACGATTGACGATTCAAATGAGGTGTTACCGTATAGATGGGCAGTTATTGGGGGATTTCTTAGTTTCCTGCTACTTGTAATGCTCTGTGCTTATGCTGGGATGTCGCTATGGGTTGCTTGTAGCATTATTGTACTGTTCTTAATTGCTTCTACCGCGTTATCGTGGATGGTGGTCAATGGTGGTATGTTGCTAATACAAGCCCCAATGTATCCTGTAGAATACTTTGAAATCGTTACCGGTTCAAGAATCATCAATGCGAATAGTTTAGCACTCTTAGGATTTCAACGTGTCATGATGCGGGACTGGGGAGGTATTCTTATGCCGAGTGTTCTACACGGGTTCAAAGCTGCAGACCCACTCAACTTGAATCGCAAAAGAATACTCGGAGCAATGATGCTTGCGATAATTCTTGCTATTGGTGTTTCATTCGTGGCATCTCTACCTTTGATATATGAAAAAGGTGGAGTCAATCTGCAACGTGGTCCTTTCGTCGGTGCACCGAGATATCTAAATCATATCGTTTCCTTAATTCAGTATCCCAGAGATATGAAATTGGGTGAGGCGTATAGCATGGTTTTAGGTGTTGGAATCACATCATTTCTCCTCATCATGCAGCGCCAATTTATGTGGTGGCAAATTCACCCTATAGGCTATGTGATGGGGGCAGTTTATTCATCCTATTTCCTCTGGTCATGTATGTTTGTTGGATGGTTTTTAAAGTTCTTGATACTAAAATCAGGTGGAATCGGATACTATCGTAGATTCCGACCACTGTTTATGGGATTGATTGTTGGTGAATTTGCCATAGTCGGAGCTTGGATGGTACTCGGTATATTTACCGGCGTAAATTACCAGAACGCACTACCAGGGTAACCGAATAGTGATAAATTCAAAAAAAATCACTAAAATGAAGTTTTTTACTTGACATTCGTTATTTTCTCATGTTATGATATATATCACATATAATTTCCGATTACAGGTAACCCAATTTTGTTAACATTTTACCATACCAACATTCTTATGAAATTAGAAAAAACAAGTGACCAAATTATAGTGAAATCCAAAAATATGTTTACACTCCCTGGTAGGTGCGGTTTCTAACCGTACTCTTTACACAGGTTCGGTTAGGAAACCGAACCATAAGCATCAATTTAAGGAGAAAACGCGTTCGTAGTCGCGCAATTCATTGCGCCTCGGACATTCGTAGGGGCGAGGTTGCCTCTCCCACATTGTTACATGCAGTCTCGTGGGTCGGAGTGAGCAAAGCAACCTCCAACATGTATTATGTCTGAACAAGGATTTTCAGGATAAGAAACTTGGCTTCCAATGTTCCTTTGTCAAAGGTACCCCTTCATCCTTTGCATTAGAATATATATTCACCAACTCCTAATCCTGGAAATCCTGAAATCCAGTAAATCCTGGTTCAGACAACAAGTAATTCAGACAGACAAGAATCACTAAATTGACGCTTATGGTTCGGTTAGGAAACCGAACCTACCAAAGTGTCCAAGTAATTACGAATTTTATTATAAACTGGAGTGGAAAATGCAAAAACAATTATCACCCGAACAACAATATGAACTGGATTGTAAGATATTCGACCGATTATTATACCATTTCGAACAAATAATATCTCTTTTTGTAGCACAAACTTTTAGTTTATGTCCTGAAGGATTACAACCATAAATACTGTAAATCAGACAATAAATTATAGAAATGGTATTATCTAAACAACTCATCAAAAAAATATACAAAATATAAGACAATACCAAAAAATAAAAAAATCTTCTATGATCAAAAAACATCTCTAAACCCATACAGTGACTATCCTAAGAACCAATTTAGCAATAATACCACGATAATACCAAATGGTATTATTTGGTATTGTTAATTTTAGTCCAAATAGGAGGACAAACCAATGATGTTAGAAGAAAAACACAAAGAATTTGTTGTCAAATCAACGCAAAATGCGCGTATGGCATTTGGTGCCTCTTACATTCCATAGGGACAAGGTCTCCTCGCCCGCATGTGCACATACAGTCCCGTAGACTGGACCGAGCAAAAAGCAACCTACGACATGTCTATTTGATTCACAGAACGCCATGCACAAAAATCAGCACAATCTGTTAGAATCGCAGCTTAACGTAGTTGGGTTTCAGATATTACAAAAAACATTGATATACCAAAAGCCTTCAGTGTCTTCCGCGTATTTAGTGCTTTCCGTGATTCTGACAATTAGCACTATCAAATACATTTCACACGAAGGCATAATCCTTAAGTTGACACCTATGGGTTTCGTCACTCAACCCAACCTACGGAGATATTCGTGCTGATTTATGGAACTCACGTTATCAATCATATTGTTATCAATCATATTGTTATCAATCATATTACAGTGACAATTGAATGCCTCTGTAAAATCATATTTTTTCGGTTGTGTAATTTTTACAGTTTTGCTACAATTCACCAAATACTTGAGGTATTAATATTACCAAACGTTGCGGTGTGAAAGCCCGCTGCTTTAGTTTTGGGATGAAACACCGCCAAAAATCCTTGACTTTTTCGTTTGATTGTGGTATTCTATGGACATCATTCGGATAGGAAAGCAATCGCGGACACTCTGTCCGT
>JAJEAG010000005.1 GCA_022824265.1 Candidatus Poribacteria bacterium
TTGTTTTTGCCACCTTATTCACCGGACTACAACCCGATTGAACACGACTTTGCGAATATCAAACGCCTCAGAGAATACAATGCTGATAAAACCATTGATGAAGTTATAAACATGTATCATTAATTCTAAAGTTTACTATAAATACAACTTCTTTCAATAAGATATACTTATGAATATCAATGAACTTGACACACCTTCTCTAATTGCAGACTTAGATGTACTTGAGAGAAATATTAGTAGTATGGCAAAACATTGTAATGAGATTGGTATACCGCTTCGTGTTCATACCAAGACTCACAAAGTGCCAGAGATTGCCAAATTACAAGTTGATGCTGGTTCTCAAGGCATAACGTGTCAAAAATTAGGTGAAGCAGAAGTGATGGTTGATGCTGGGATTGAGGATATCCTTATTCCGTATAACATCGTTGGGATACATAAGTTGAAACGGTTAACCAACTTGGTAAACCGTGCTAAGATAATAGTTGCGGTTGATTCTGAAGAGACCGCGTCTGGTATTTCACAACAAGCAATTGTAGATGGAGTTGTTATTCCTATAGTGATTGAACTGGATACAGGCAGTAGACGATGTGGAGTCGAGTCACCACTGGCTGCACACTATCTTGCTCAAAAGATAGAGAAAATGCCTGGACTTGATATTCAAGGTGTGATGATCTACCCAAGCAATGTAAATGCTAAACCGTTTATAACTGAAACAGTTGATCTATTGAGGAAGGATGGTATTCCAGTGAATATTATCAGCGGCGGGGGTACAGGTTCAGAAACTGCTTCAAAAGAAATAGGATGCACTGAAACGCGTAGTGGTTCTTATGTATATGAAGGAATGACGCGTATAGGAAATTCAGAGATGTTGTCCCCTGAACGATGTGTGCTTAGAGTTCTTGTAACAGTTGTAAGCACCTCGTCTCCAGACAGGATTATCATTGATGGAGGACAGAAGACCTTTACAAGTTACCCACCTACACCCTATGGACATATCATTGAACATCCTGATGCCAAAATATACGGAATGTCTGTTGAACATGGACATGTTGATGTTAGTGGGTGTACTCATGAGTTTCGGGTCGGTGAAAGATTATCTGTTATTCCTCTACATCAAGGGATGACAAGTAACTTACACGATGAACTGGTGGGTGTACGTGGACATATAGTTGAAACCAAATGGCAAATTGCTGGAAGAGGGAAGGTGAAATAATGAAACGACCAACTCCAGAACAGAAAAGACAGTGGGAAGAAGATGGTTATCTCGTTTTTGAAGATGCCATTCAAGGTGATCAGTTGAAACGGTTGCAATCAGCATTTGATTATTGGGCTGCTGAATGTAAGGATGAATGGTTAGATAGAGTAGAAGCAGGTGAGGCTGCAGCTACGTTTTATGACATTCCAAATCCACTTGAAAAAGATACTATTTTCATAGACATAATTGATCATCCGAGTTATTACGGTGCATTGATGGAATTTACTGAAGACGATGTGATTTTATTAGGACCACAAGTCAGAACAGTTGCTCCGTTCCCTGTTAGTTATACAGGTTGGCATCCTGATGTAGGTAAAGACAATCCACTTCACATTAAAGTGCAAATCTATGTAGGAGATGTTCCTACCAATGGTGGTGAATTCGGATTTGTTCCTGGCAGTCATAAACCAGATTCTGGTCCTTACAAACGTCCACTATTACAAGAGAGTATGCCGGGTCATAAGACATTTCCGGGTAAAGCAGGGACAGCGATCATGTTCAATTCATGTGGTTGGCATGCATCTATGGATAATGCTACTGATGAACCTCGAAAATCGATAATTTTGATTTATGAGAAACGCACTCCAGGACGCATTGGACCAGAACAATACGCTTCAATTTCTGATCATTGTCAAACACCTGAACGTCGTAGACTATTTAGTTTACCTGATCTAACATCATAGGACAAAATTATGCCAAGAATTGATGCACATCTGCATGTGTTTACTAAAGTAACACCTGAATTCCCACGTGAAGTTACACCAATATGTCCTGCTGAACGAGAGGAACCTGCTGAAAAACTATTGGATGTAATGGAAAAAAATCAGATTGACCAAGCAGTCCTTGTTCAGATCGGAGGAACGAGCATAGAATATCACAGTTATCTGCTACATTGTCTGAATAGTTATCCTGACAGGTTTCTCGGTATTGGAGTTGTTCCGATCAACCATCCAGATCCTGCTGAGCAAATGTCAGAATTGGCAGATGGAACAGGTATTATCGGGTTTAGGCTATTTGAACTTGGCGGACCGAGAGATATATTTGAAACAAAAGATGTGCGAGATATTCAAGCATACCACATCTGGAAGTGTGCAGCTGAAAAAGATTATGTGCTGTGGTTATATCCACGTTCAATAGATGCACACCTGCTACCGTATCTCATTCAGGAATTTCCACAAGTGCGTGTTGTTCTCAATCATCTCGGTATGACACCGGGTAAAGGTAAGTTCAACTTAGACGAACTTGGTCGTCCACAGATACAGGTGTCAGGATATAATCTCAATATGCATACAACATACAGGTTGGCAAGGTATGAGAACGTATCGGTTCATCTATCTGGACAGTATGCATTTAGTAAACAAGATTACCCATACAAAGATTTAGCAGGATGGCATCACAATTTGCTAAACGATTTTGGTGTCAAGCGATTGATGTGGGCAACAGATTTTCCATGGATTTTAGAAGAACCGGGTTACGGTGAACTTACGTCAGTGATTGAAGAATTGTTACCACATTTGTCTGAGTCAGAATTAGCAGATATTATGGGTGGAAATGCAAAACGTATTTTGCGGTTTCCAAACAGAAATACTTAGTTTAACTTATGCTGTGATATACCTTTCGCACTGCATGTGCTTTTACGTTCATGTCGGAAGTCGCTTTGCTCGCTCCGACCTACAGTGCTAATCTGGTCGCAGACGCGATAAGCCTACATATAATAGTATAATCCCTCCTGTTCCGATAAGTATTCCGAGCCACGATGGTAGACCGAGAGCTGCTGGTAGATAACCACATATCAATGCAATTACAGCAACGGTAAGTGCGTAAGGCATTTGTGTTCGGACATGATGCATTGGATCACAACTACTTACAATCGCACTTAGTATGGTCGTGTCAGATATTGGTGAACAGTGATCCCCAAAAATAGCACCATCCAAGACTGCACCTAAACAAATGATTGTTGTGATTCCGTACATATTACCGTCAAGGACATAAGCGACTGGAATTGCGGTTGGGATGAGAATCGCCATTGTGCCCCAACTGGTGCCTGTTGCAAATGATGTAAGTGATGCGACTACAAAAACTAAAGCGGGAAACCAAAGTGGTGATACAACATCGCTAAGAAGTGATGCGATATAAGCATCTGTTGACAATCTGTCACAACTTGCTTTGATTCCCCAAGCACATAAGATAATTGCTATCGGTAAGAGAGTGCCTGATAGTCCTTCTTTGATTGCTTTACTGATTTGTGGGATAGACATTTTAGAGAATACTAACCCACATAGGATTGCAGCAACGAATGAAGTTATTGCAGAAGAAGCGAGCACCTTGACATTGTTAGCTTCAAAAAGTGCGTTTCTCCACGAAGTCAAAGAAAAAACGGATCCACTTCCATTTCCATCAATCCATAAACCCCCTAATATCATGCTAAATAGGAGTGTAAGAGGTATGACAGCCGAAAGTATCTGCGTGTTGGTGTTAAGCGTGTTTATGTCCGATGAAATTCCTCCCATAACTTTCGCATCAGGTTCAGAAACATTGCCGGTGTCGCGGGCACGGTTTTGCGCGCTTTGCATCATTCCGTAATCACGTCCACTGATTGTGTTTATGAGAACGAAGATGATAGTTAAAATACAATAGAAGCGAAACGGTAAAGCATCAAAGAACATTGAATATCCATCGCTATTTAAGCCGATATTTTCTGCAACAGCATTAAACAATCCAACCTCGTAACCGATCCATGTGCTAACAAATGCAAGTCCGGCAATAGGTGCACTTGTTGAGTCTACAATATATGCTAACTTTTCACGGCTCACTTTGTATTTATCTGTTATAGGTCGCATTGTTGGACCAACGAGCATCGCGTTGCTATAATCGCCAATGAAGATAATTGTACCCATCACAGCAGTAATGACTTGTGTGGTGCGCGGTCCTTTTGCAAGGTGAGATAAGATTGTTATGACGCTTGCTATTCCTCCGGATGCTATTACGACAGAAATCATAGACATCATGAATAGAACAAAAAGGATAACCCAGAAGTTGAATAGGTCTATACCATCATTACTAACCGTCACAGCACGCACAAACCAAACCACTTCAAATCCTAATGATTTCAATGTTATTTCTTCTTTATTCAATAGAGGGTGAATCCATGAGAGTAATAGACCTGCTCCTACTGCGACACCAAGACTTAGAAATAGACGGGTTGTTATTATTGCTAACGTAATTGCAATCAAGGGTGGTAGGACGCTAAGCCACCAAACAAGATCACCGTCGTCGGAAATGATATTTGGGAACATCCCCATTAGAACAAAACATATCACGATGAAGATTGGAATACATATCAGTGCTTTTTGTTTGTAGTTCAAGGATTACCTCATGTTAAGTCATATTTCAGGATTTAGATTGACTTTGTTAGCGTATCATATCATGGATTATTATTCAAGATTATACTTCTATGACTTTTTAAGGTAAATGACGAATGGCTAAATTGAGATGGGGAGAAACTATCATTCTATTGTACTTTCACATAAGTACATAGGTCTCGGAGTGCGATAACAGTATAGTCATTCTCGGCAAGATATGACATATATGTGTCAAAATCTTTGGGTTCTGTGTGAACCCATGCATGTTCTAAATCTGGCACTCCATGAAATGTGAGTACCGCAATGTGACCATCTTTAGCTTGTTCAACAGCCCAAACAAAATCATCAAAATTCCAATTGGGTCCAGATGCCCCTGTGGTAGGTATCAAAAGTGGATGGTGATTAAGTGGGTCATAAGCAGGTCCACGTCCTCCTTCAGAATTGTATGAATACTCTGGAACAACGCCACGACGGGCAAAGTGGAATCCGTGTGCAGCTATAACCTTGACGGCGGCTTCATTATGACTATATCCTGGGTAACAAAATGTAGTCGGTTGCGAGATACCATATTCCAAACAGCGCGCATCAATATGTTGTAAGTCGTTCTTCAACTCTTCCTCAGGTTGTTGTGTAACATTACGGTGATGTTGTGTATGATTTCCAATTTCAAAACCATCATTATGTAATCCTTGGACCTCTTCCCATGTCATATATGCTTCTTTATTCTTTAGAAAACCAAGTCCTTCTGTTATATAAAAGGTTGCCCCAAAACCGTAATGTTTCAGAATTGGTACTACATAAGTCGATTGGGATTTACATCCATCATCAAATGTAAGGACAACAAGCTTATCTGGAATAGGTTCAGTCTCAATATAACACACAGTACACAACCTTTCAATATAGATGGAATATAAACAATATTTAATACATAGCGTATTATACAGTAAATTGTAACGTAGGTCAATTGTCAGTCAGAGCCATTCAGTTTTCCAAATAAAGTCTTCTTCCTATTTAAGAGTATCCTTTTATACTGAAAATTCTGGTTCAGACACCCTCGTAGGGGCGAGGTTTCCTCGCCCATCTCCACCCAACACCCTCTTCTGTAGAAGCAACTCGGGGAAAGCCAAAAGACGACAAATACCTACAGGCATGTGGCGTTGATTCTGTTGATTTGGGGAATGCACATAGGCATTCATACCCGTTGATTTAGTGACTTTTCTACTTCAGAAAAAATCCTTTTTGCAAACATACATGAAACATACATGAAACATATTGTTCCCATCCCCAGAACCCCTTCACACTCCTCCAAACACCTGTTATAATACTACCACTATGAAAAAAAAAACCGCTTACACCTCACATTCACAACAAAAACCGCAACCCGTTACCCAACAAACATCCACCCAAAAACCGACCATAATTCAGCACATACAAAAGTTACCAAAATTATTTTTTTCAACGACAAAAAATCGGTTTCAACAACCCGCAAACCCAGACAGACACTAACTTCAGACCGATTACACCAAAGGTTACCGTTATGTCAAAAAAAGTTACCGTACGGTAACCTTTTAAGGAGAAATAATTTTTAGGAAATTTGAAAACAAATGACATCGGGACCCAATGCAAAACATGAACATGTAGGTCGGAACGAATAAAGCAACCTCCGACATGTCTATCTGATTCACAGAACGCCATGCACAAAAATTAGCGCAATCTGTCAGAATCACAGCTTAACGCAGTTGGGTTTCAGACACTACAAAGAGACATTGATATACTAAAACCCTTCAGTATCTTCCGCGTCTTCAGTGCTTTCCGTGATTCGGACATTTAGCACTATCAAATACCCTAAACACGATGGCATATTCCTTAAATTAACACCTATAGGTAGAACGTTTACGAAACCCGACACTACTTATCCTTGTCCGGTGTCGCACATCTCTACACGACCTACAAAGTATCCTATTGAATTGTGAAAAATATATCAGAAAAACCGAAAACTAAATAACCCTGGAAAATCACTTGTTTATAATGATATGTAGATGTATAATAAACATAATTGGAAAAGTAAAATCTTCCCAACAATCCATCGAATTATCAACAATATAAGATATATACCAATGTCTACACAGATAGAAAATCGTCTTACTCAATTTGTTCCTAATCCTAATATCTCCCAACAAGTTTTACAGGAGCAGTTATCCTCTTTCATAAAAACTGAACGCGAACTATTAAAAGAAAGTATAGTGTCAGGTGAAAGTGGATTTACTGCTTGTGCTACTCACACATTAATATGGGATGCAGTGATTCGAAAGGTTTACGAAGTAGCAGCTTTTCAGATTCAAACTGAATACACGAAACAAGTTGAAGAACTACTTAAGATACCTGATATTGAATCAAGTGAATTACTATCAGATTTACCCGAAGAATGGACTCCTGATGTGGCACTTTACGGAGTTGGGAGTTATGGAAGACATGAACTCTGCTACTTTTCAGATGTCGATGTCGTGTATACGTCTTCTGTTGATCTTGAGGATGTTTATGATGAAGGCACACTGGAACTGATACGTTGGTTCTATGACTTCTTTGATAGTCTTCATTCTGTAATTCCAGGCTTTGAGTTTAGCTTCATTTACCGTCCAATGTCTGATATAGCAAAATGGAACTATCAAGATATGACCGCTCTAATTGATATGCGCTTTATTGCTGGTGCTTCTTCACTGACAGAACAGTTCCGAAAAGCTGTATACAACGAGAAATCCGATATCTCACTTGTATTAGATTTGCTTCAATCTAAAGCAGATGCATTCAAAGCATCAGAAGATACGATTTATCTCAATCAACCAGATATTAAAACTGGTCGTGGAGGACTAAGGACACTTCAGTATGCCCTCTGGATGTGTGGTCTTCCCGAATTTACACCCATTCTTGAACTCTATGAACGTTATGATGATGATCAGTTGAAACCTTCGCTTGACTTCATGTTTAAGGTAAGAAATTTACTCCATGTATTTGCAGATGCACCTCACGATTCCCTTTCCTATCATCCTGAACAGGAGGATATACTTCAGACAAAAATCGCTACTACTATGGGTTATTCCGATAAATCCGACGAATGCAGATATGAATTTATGGCAGACTATTATGCCAAAGCAAAATATCTACACTTTAAAGCAGAATTGTTAATTAGAAAGTTTCTTGCCAATGGGATTCCAGTTTCAGACGTTCTTGGTGTGAGAACAGATGTACTCTATTGCATTGATAATAACTTCGGTGAACTTGATACAAATGAACTCTTTAAACTGTTCACATATTTCCAACAATATGATTTTGAGATTGATCCATCACTTGCGACCTTTATCTTTGCTTATGCGGATGCATTCGACTGGAAATATTTCAAGAATAGAATGGCGGAACTTATCAACACATCCGGTAATGTAGAAAAAAGTTTGACACGTCTACACAGACTCGGAATATTATCTCGTTTAGGTGAGGGTGGCGAACGCTTTGAAAAAGCAATGATGACCCGTAGCGAAAGAAGTCTTGATCCTTATACCGTAGGCAAACACACATTGGTTGCGATTGGATACCTCGATGAAATCCGTCAAACAGAATCAAGCAGTCCTTTTGCAGGACCACGTCTTGGTCAACCGATGACACCTTCTGCTAATTCTGAGTTAGAGGAGTTGAACACGGCTTTCCGAACACTTTCTGATACCGCACCGCTCTACATGGCTATTTTTCTTCATGATATTGATAAACCAGATCCAACTCATCCTCAAACTGGTGCAGAAAAAGCAAAACGAATTGCTCCAGAATTTGGGTTTAATCCACAACAAACAGATGAAATATGTTTTCTGATTCGAGAGCATCTCACAATGATTAATTTAACAAGGTATCATCAGTGGGATGAAAGCACCATCACTGAATTCTGTGAGAAAGTAAATTCACTTGAACGTCTAACAGCACTCTATTTGCTAACATATTGTGATTCAAAAGCGAACGGATCGCAAAACTTTAACAATCTCGTAAAACACAATCTTAAGCGGTTATATGAGGTTGTGCGGGTACGGTTCGTTGGACAAGAGGAAACACAATGGGGGGTTCACGCACCACCCGAAGAATATCAACAATTTCTACATCAGATGCCGGTTACCTATAGGATTGGAGTAGCACCAGAGGAAATCTCTATGCATATGAAGATGATCTCTCAAGCTGAAACTACCTCTACAGAGAATCAGGATCCAAGTGCGGGGGCAGCAATTCTCCAATTTGTTGATAAACCTGGCTTTACTGAATTACATCTATGTGGTCATAGACGTATTGGGAAGTTACACACTGTAAGTGGTCTGTTTTTTGCAAATAATATTGATGTCCGCGACGCGCGTGTCTATACAAAACAGGATACTAATGTCGAGTTGGAAATATACCGTCTTGTTCATCAATCACCACATCATACTGCTGAACCATTGCCACTCGATGAGGACTTAAAACGAAACCTTGATTTTGATATACGAAGTTTAATGGCTAAAGAGATAACACTTGAACAGATATTTGAAAAGCATTATATAGATCCAACAGGCATTTGGCGAGTTGATGATGTCACTGTTGAACCAGCAAGAAATTACACTGAAATCGTTGTGACTGGTGAAGAAAAGATGGGATTTCTACACTATTTCAGCGGAATTTTGGCAAAATTGGAGTTAAACGTTGAGATGTGCAAATGTTCAGGTTTAGGTGGACAAGCAATTGATCGGTTCTATGTACAAACAGTTACTGATCCTCAAAAAGTACGTGATAGAATTTTAGCTGAGTTATCTACGGATAAGTAATGCAAGTGCTAATCATCAAATCCGAGAATAGTGGCGTTATTAGATGTTGATTTGGTTGATATTGGGATGTGTAGAACAACTGTAAGCACAGGACCTAGCCTACAGTCCGAGAAGTGTAAACTTTGACAAATATCTTACACTTTCTGTGATTAACTGGCATTGCTATTTTTGTAGTTATGTGGTATATTATGATGTATGCATAAGTGGAAGTAATAATGCTGGATGCACTTTTGCCCGAATAAGACTAAAAAAGTTATCAGTGCTGGAAGTGGAAATGATCGCAAGTCCTTTGCTGGTAAACCATCATCCAATTAGGGGAGGTACAAGACAACATTACAATGAATAATTCTGGATTACAAAGCGTTATTGACGAAGGACTTGACGAACTACTAGTAGACTACACCGATGAATGGTTTCAGACACTCATTCAAGAAAATCAATATATTGGAGATGTTTATTCAATCAGTTATGAAACTGCTCGTGTTCTTATTCACGACCACTTCCGTCAAGAAGTTGGAGGAATTCCAAGTCTAAGTTTTTTAATTGCAACGCGTATTAAACCGAATCAAACAGACATCAATTATACGCTTGAAGATACTTGCATTATTCTGTTACGAGTTATGGATGCGGTTCCTCTGCCGACTAGTGATGAAGAACAACGAATACGGGTTGAAACTGCACAACAAGTCAGTGGAGAGCCTAATATGCATTGGGACGATCCCGAAGCGATGGATCCACAAACAAGTCAGCAATTGTCTTTTGCAGGTATAGGATGCCGCGTGATTGGAACGTTCTTTCTTGGTCTTGATTCTAATGTTCCCCATCGTTTGGCGCCACGTTTTGGTAGTGATCTTTCCAATTACTATCCAAACCGAGGATTGACAGTTTACAAACCAAACGACAATGCCTTGAAAGAAATTGTGAACTATCAGGATCCTGATCGGCGTGAAAGTTTGAGAAATCATTCACGTGTTGCAATCGGAGAAGTACGTTATGCTTCAACCAATAGATCGTTTCAAGGCATTAGGAATGTTGAGGTAAGTATCAGTCCTGCAGATCTGCTTGAACAGAAAACGGCATTGTTCGGTATGACAAGGACGGGTAAATCAAACACAACTAAAATTATCGCAAAATCCGTTTTTGATTTAAGATTCGATCTAGAAGAAGACGAACCACCCCGTATTGGTCAAATCATTTTCGATCCAGATGGAGAATATGCCAATGAAAACGTCCAAGATAAAACAGCGTTGAAAAATGTTTGGCAATCATATAAAAATGGAAGCGAGGATGACATTGTAACTTACGGTATCTCAGAACATCCGGACGATCCAGAACGAAAGTTAATGCTTTTAAATTTTTACGAAGATAAGAATCTACAAAATGGTAAAGATATTATTGATGCCTTTCTGGCCGAGGAAGGCTCAGCTTACATCCGTAACTTCCGTCAAATTAGGTTTGATGAACCCGATTCGAATGATTACAGTGCAACAACCCGATATAAACGCCGTGCGCTTGCATATCGGGCATTGTTAGCGAAAGCAGGATTCACACCACCTGACAACTTACAACCAAACCTGAAAAACTTATTTAAAAAAGAATTGCTGGAATGTATGGAAAATAGCGAAGGCAATAACGCACCAATGTACAAATCTGCTGCAAAAGTTTTTGCTAATCCAAATGCAACATGGGGGCAACTACACACTGCATTTGAGAATTTAGATCGCTTTTTATCAGACAGCGACAGTGGTTACAAAGAATTCGAGAATTGGTACGTAGATCGTCACAATGCTTCTGGAGATAATTGGGCTGATGAGGATTTGAAGAAAATTCTAACAATGTTCCGTTATCCCAATGGAGCACGACTTATTGGACAAGCGATACCTCAACATACGAATAGCACGACAGAAGATTACTCTGTTGAAATTTACAACCAACTTCTTGCCGGAAAATTAGTGATTATTGATCAATCAAGCGGTGATCCAAAGGTAAATGAATCCTCTGCGGAGAGGATTATGTGGGAAATTTTCTATAGAAATCGAGAGCAATTTCGACTAGGGGAAATCCCATTAGATATTCTCATCTACATTGAAGAAGCACATAATTTATTACCCCATGAATCAGAATCTGATCTTAAAAATGTATGGGTGCGCACTGCCAAAGAAGGTGCCAAGTACCGTCTTGGTATGGTTTATGTAACTCAAGAAGTGAGCAGTATTCAAAAGAATATACTCAAAAACACCGCAAACTGGTTTATTGGCCACTTAAATAACACTGATGAAACGAGGGAACTTTGTAAGTTCTATGACTTTGCCGACTTTGAGAACTCAATTCTCCGCGCTCAAGACAGAGGATTTCTTAGAGTTAAGACTCTCAGTAATCCATTTATCGTGCCTGTGCAAATTAGAAAATTTGAGGTATAATTATGCCATACGAAGGCGAATTCGCAAAGTACAGATCTATTCGGAGACTTGTTAAAAACGAACGCGTAAAAAGCCTAGTGCAGCGTGCCAGGATTCAAGACCATTCTTCAGAAAAAACCAAACTTCCGAAAATAAAAACTTCAGAGATGCCTACGAGCGAATGGCATCCAAAATGTGTTATTGCCATTGATGGAAGTCACCAAGAAACATTTGTAGAAACTGGTTATCCAGGTGCTGAAGTTGGATATGTTACCACTGCAGCTGTTGTAATGGATATGGCAAAAATTAAGGAACTTGACCCTTATAGACCAGTTAACCCCAAATTATTTCGAGAAACTGAGAAAGTTGGATCTATTGATTCTGCCTTTCCTGGTTGTAACATCGTTATTGACTCAGACAAATCTGCCAAACGTTCGTTAAGGAAAATGTTGTTTGAGACCTTTAAAGAAATTAAACTATTTGAAGGTGAATCGCTTCTTGGAACATACGAAGCATTATTAGAACACAAACCCCATGGGAAAGAACCAGAATGTCCATACTTTGATGAGGGAGATTGTCAGCAAACTGAACTTGATAACAAGTATCACCGAGAAAACGGGGAATATACATGTAAATGTCCACGTGCAAATGTTCTTTACTCAACTGATGCCTTGCGAGTCCACGAAAGGATGGTCCCTGATAGTGCAAATGGTGAAATGTTTGGTGAGATTATGCAAGTTTTAGAGCGTATTGTGGTTATCCATATCTTACGAGCATTTAAACAGCAAAATGCACTTCGTTTACTTAAAGATATAGGAATTGTTATTGACGGTCAACTTGCTGTTTTTGGATCTCCAGCTTGGCTACATTCTGCAATCCGTGAAGAGCTTTTTCAAATCAATAACGCAGCCAAAGATGCCATGGGGCGAGATTTACTGATAATTGGTATAGAAAAATCAGGCACCTTTGTTAATCATTTTCAAAGGATTGACCAAGATAACCACGGTGGACAAGGTAAATTTCCTCCTCAAACTGTTTCCTTATTAGACGACGAATATATCAAGAAAAACATAATATTTTCAGATAGCACGAAGCCATATGGTTTAGATACACACTTCGGCCGTAAATTGTTTTATAAAACTGCTTCAGGTGCTCGTTTGGTTGCCTCACTTCCTTTTCTGGATGAATCACATCGCGATATGACTCGCGCAAATCCTGATCAATTTCCACGATTGACCGATGCACTTGGATTGCTCGATCAATTAGTGTCATCACGTTATCCAAATTCATTATCGCCGCTTATTACAGCACATGCTGAAGCAGCAATTCCAATGAATATCGGGAGTCGTGTTTTGGAAGAAATAGCGAAGCTAATTGAAAGAGAGGAAAACTAATGAAAATTGATGACAATGGTAAATTCAAGTATAGCCGTAGCAATGCGATAGGACTATGGGCTGCAGTTGGACCTTATTATGCAATGTTTCCACTTGAATTCGCATTTGATATAGTTAAGGAATATTCTAAACCAGGACAACTGGTGCTTGATCCTTTTGCAGGACGTGGTTCAAGTATATATGCTGCAGCAACACAAAATAGAATTGGTTTAGGTATTGAAATAAATTCGCTCGGATGGATATACTCTCAAACTAAGTTACAACCAGCATCTCTATGGAATGTAGAAAAAAGACTAATATCACTTATTGAAAAAAGTAAAGCAAATGTTCAAGCATTAATGGAATTGCCTGAATTTTTCAGTATGTGTTATTCTGAGACAGTATTAAATTTTTTGATTACTGCAAGGAATGAATTAAATTGGAAGAAAAGCAAGGTAGACCGAACTCTCATGGGATTGCTTCTTATTCATTTGCATGGGAAGTTGGGAGAGGGTCTTTCCAACCAAATGCGACAAACAAAGGCAATGGGTCCTAAATATTCGATCGACTGGTGGCAAAAAATGAATTATATTACTCCACCTGAGATACCAATTGAAGACTTTCTACTTGATCGAATACGAAGACGATATAGCAAAGGTAAACCGAAGGTAACAGAAGAAAGCATTGTGAAATTAGGAGATTGTACTCAATTATTGCCGAAGATTGCGAAATTGGTAGATAATAATAAAAAGAAACCTTGTTCGTTACTTTTTACATCACCACCATATCAAGGAGTCACAAATTACCATGATGATCAATGGTTAAGGTTATGGATGCTGGGAGGAGATCCTAAACCAGGATATCGTGTGGAAAAATATAAAGATAAATTTTCTTCAAAAGAAGTATATCATGGTCTATTGGATTCTGTTTTCAAGTATGTGTCAAGAATTATGAGTGAGGATGGCACGGTATATGTGCGAACTTCTGCTAGGGAATTCACATTTGATACTACCATAGAAATATTGGATAAATATTTTCCAACATGGAATAAAGAAATTAAAGAAAAACCTTTTCCACAAAAAACTCAAACGCACCTATTTGGTGATTCTGAAAAAAAACCAGGGGAGAAGGATATAATTCTTACTCAGAAATAATTCTGTTGAATAGAAATTTCATATTAAGTACTCTCCACTAACACTGTCCTACCCAAAATGCTTCTAAACTTGCTTGATGCTTGCTTATTTTCTGGTAACAAAATGCATAATATAAACCGTAGATCAAAACCAATACCTATTTTCACACATTTCAAGGCAAAGGAGAAGCACTAATGGCGATTTATCTAATAGTACTTGGTATTTTTTACACTCCGTCAGATACACCAAATAATTATTATATTCATCCTTCAAATAGATAACAATGAAAAAACGAGTATTACTTACAGGTGCTGCGGGAACAGTAGGTTCTTCCCTATGGCAAGCATGGGAACAGCAGGATATCTACTCACTTACCTTGATGGATATAAATCCGATTGAAGGGGCAAAATCACGTGTAGTACAGTCGGATATTCGTGACTATGCTGCAATGCAGGAGTTGTGTCAAGGGCATGATATCCTTGTTCACCTTGCATACATACGACAAAATACAATCGGCAAAGTTCCTCGTGAAGTTAGCGATATAGACGTATCAATGAACTTATTTGAGGCTGCACGGGAAGCTGGTATACAAAAGATTGTATATGCAAGCACCAATCATGTGTCTGGTTGGAATGAACGGTTGAGTTCACCACCACGGTTCTCAACAGGTGATCAGTTTCGTCCTGATGGATGGTATGGGGCAATGAAAGGAATGGCAGAGATTGCAGGACGATACCTTGTTGATGCATACAATATGCGTTTCATTAGCATCCGTATTGGCAGCTATAACGGTACTTATGAACCAAATGACATACGTCACTGCAGCACACTGCTGACACCTCGCGATTGTGTACAACTGTTCACATTGGCTGTGGATTATGACGGACCCGTTCAATATCTAATCACCTACGGTCGTTCTGCGAACACAGATGGGTATCAGCAGAGTTACCTTGATATAAGTGGTGCTGTTGAGGTATTAGGGTATGAGCCGCAGGACAACTTGATAAAGACACATCTGCATAAGTTTACAAAAAGTGAGTCATGAATGCCGAACCACGTTACAACGACATATACTATAAAAACACGACTTTTAATTCTCGGATATTTGATGTTGTAAATAGTAATGTAGAATCATTACACGATCTGCCTACACCTGTTGACTGGGAACAACTTTTTGAGAATAAACATCCCGTGGAAATAGAGGTAGGTCCTGGTAAAGGAAGATTCCTGCTTGAAGCATCAAAACAGTATCCCAATATAAACTATGTTGGTGTTGAACGCGCACAAAAATACGTGGAAATCACACGATTCCGTTTTGAAAAATACATTAGACATTTCTCGGTAGATGAAAAATCGGGTATGTTCACGAATGTCCGTCTTGTATGGACTGATGCCAACTACTTTTTAACAAGGTATGTCCCCGATACATCTGTGCAAGCCTACCATATATATTTTCCAGACCCTTGGCCCAAAGTACGTCAACAGAAACGGAGAATTTTTCGTAATAAGGATTTTCTGAAAGCTATTGCACGCACCCTTATATCGGGTTATGGTAAGTTATATATTATGACGGATTATGCAGAGTATTACAACGAAATCCAAGAGCGGTTGAGTCAATATAAAACGTTGAAACCTGTTCTGTCAGATCAAGAACCCTATAAGAATATCACTACCAACTTTGAAATGAAATATCAATCAGATGGTAGAGAAATATACCGTGCAGTCTATGAAAAAGTGTGACATTGGAGAAATTATGGCAACCCATCCTGCAAAACTTTTACTAACACCTGAAGAATATCTTGTAATGGAACGAGAAGCTGATTTCAAAAGTGAATTTCGTAACGGAAATATTGTTATGATGCCCGGGGCAAGTCGCCAGCATAATCTAATTGCAGGGAATATATTCGGTGAGATTTATGTACAATTACTAAATAGAACTTGTGAAGTTTATATCAATGATATGCGTGTAAAAGTAAGTGAAACAGGATTATACACATATCCAGATGTAGTTGTTGTATGTGATGAACCAAGGTTTGAGGATGGCTACTTTGATACACTTCTAAATCCAACTGTAATAGTAGAAGTACTTTCTCCATCAACGGAAAATTATGATCGAAATGAGAAATTTATGTCCTATCAGGCTCTTGAATCGTTACAGGAATATATTCTCATTTCGCAACACGGTATACATGTAGAACAGTATATGCGTCAGGAGGATGGATGGATTCTCAGGGAATACTCTTCTTTGGATGATATGTTTCAGATAGCTTCAATAGAGTGTAAATTGGCATTACGAGCAATCTATGCAAAAGTGCAATTTTCGTAGAAGGTCGTAAAATGAAGGAAAACCAACCTAAACTTTGGCAATCATTACCTAAATCTCCAGGCGTTTATCTAATGAAAGCCTCGGATGGATCGTCTATTTATATCGGTAAGGCTGTCAACCTTCGTAATCGTGTTCGCTCTTATTTTCAGCAGAGAGGGCTTACTGATAACCCGTTAACTGCTCAAATGATGCGTTATGTGACAGAGATAGATTATATCGTTACAAGTACAGAGATTGAGGCACTTATTCTGGAAAATAATCTAATAAAATCGCATCAACCACGATATAATGTTAAACTGAAAGATGATAAACGTTATCCTTTCCTGCGGGTTACGACGAATGAACCATTTCCTCGGATAATGATTACTCGCAAAACTGATAATGACGGAACACGATATTTCGGTCCATTTGTCCGAGTTAGATCAACAAGACAGGTTCTAAAACAGCTTACTAAGTTGTTTCCGATAAGAACCTGTACTTTGCCATTAAAAGAATCGTATAACAAGTATCGTGCTTGTCTTGATTATCACATTGGAAGGTGTCCTGCACCATGTGCGAATAAAATAGATGTACAGGAATATAAAAAGATAGTTCGCAAAGTGTGTCAGTTTTTAGGGGGTAATACAAATGCAGTCGTCAAGGAACTAAAACAGCAAATGCAAGCAGCATCTAAATCACTTGATTTTGAAACAGCAGCGAAATATAGGGATATGCTTAATGATGTTCAACAAGCTATTTCTACACAACAGAGCCTTGATAATGTGTCCTCTGTAGATGAAGATGTAATCGGTATAGCAACTGCATTTCAGCACGATTTACAAAGCCGTCTGGGTGATATTGCTTGTGTTCAGGTATTACATATCCGAGATGGTAAGTTACTTGAACGCGAACACTATTACCTTAACGATGTACATCCAGAACTGATACCAACAGCACTAAGTGCTTTTATATCACAATATTACCAAAATGCTGTTTTAGTACCAAAAACTATTGTATTACCAATGCAGATTGAAACAGTAGAATTGATAGAAAAATGGTTAAGTGAGAAACGCGGAAACCACGTTTCATTGCATGTACCAAGGGCAGGAAGACTTAGACGATTACAGAATTTAGCGATGAAAAATGCTGAAGTACTTCTCATTCAACGGGAGCAAACCGTAGTTTATAGTAGCGATGTGGATCCAGCATTGGTCGAGTTACAGGAACTTATTGAGATAAATCATCCACTTAGACGTATTGAAGCGTATGATATTTCTAATCTCGGTGATAGGTACGCAGTAGGTTCTATGGTAGTACTTGAAGATGGAAAACCAGCATCAAGTGAATACCGACAGTTTCGAATTCGAGACGTTGTTGGACAGAACGATTATGCAATGATGCAAGAAGTCATCACCCGTCGTTTTAGACGTGCAGAAACAGGTGACATCAAATTTAGCAAGTTACCTGATTTAATGCTAATTGATGGTGGTAAAGGACAATTAAGTAGTGTTCAAACAGCATTACAAACCTTTGCTAATGCAAATTTAGACCCAGTTCCGACACAGATTCCGTTAATTGCGTTGGCAAAACGAATAGAAGAAATATTCGTTCCGGGAAATCCGGAACCAATTGTATTGCGAGAAGATAACCCTACACTCCACTTAATTCAGCGATTACGAGATGAAGCACACCGTTTTGCAATAACTTACCATCGCAAATTAAGACATAAGGCATTGAGCGAATCCGTACTTGACGAAATACCAAACATCGGTCCAAAAAGGAAACAAGCGTTACTGAAACAATTCGGTTCAATAGATGCAATACGGCAGGCAAGTTTAGATGAACTTCTCTCTGTGAAAGGTATACCCCGCAACGTCGCTGAGAACATCCGTAAAAACCTTTAAATATGTGAATGCAATCCAATTGATCCTATTGCAACGGGCTGCCCAATTACGTACACAGATTATCAATAGTTGCACTATATCGTGCAGCAATAAAATGATACTATGTTCTATTACATAGTGACAGGGTATTACTATCTTGGCATATTATTTGCTGTAAGTATATTCACTTGATCCGTATAGTATTAGTAATCTGTAATATAAGAGCGTAGAATATGCGAGAAAGAAATATAAAAATCGTTGGAATCATATTTATTCTATTGAGTGTTACCTTTTTGCACTTTAAACTCTATCGTTTTGCCGAAATTACACAAGAAGGGGCATTACAGGTTTTGGTGTGCTTAGGTCGTGTTATAGAAATAGATACCAGCGAAGAAGTAGATCAAATTCTAACACTACAGATTCTATCAGGACAGTTCCGTGGTGAAGAAGTCAATGTTGATAATATCTGGATTGGTCGTGCCTATGGAGACCGAGTATTCAGTAAAGACGACATATTGTTTCTGCAAATCCAGATCCGAGACCCATCAAATCCAAAGATATATTCTGTTTCATTAGGAGATTATTTTCGCACACCATTTTTGCTATATCTTGCTGGCGCGTTAGGTATCCTAATGTTACTTGTTGCAGGAATGAAGGGTGTTCGTGCAATACTAACATTGTTCGTAACTGCATTCTCTATCCTGTATATACTTGTTCCACTTACTATCAAGGGTTTCAACCCAATCGCAATCGCATTACTCATAGCAGCCTTTCTAACATTAGTCACTTTCCTTTTTATTACAGGATTTAGTTACAAAGTTATATCTGGTGTTCTCGGTACACTCGGAGGATTAGCCGCTGTAGGAATCCTGTCTGTTCTTAGTCAAAACTTGATGGCACTGACGGGATTAGCACAAGAATTTGGATTTTTGGAACTCGGTATTGCGTTATGGCGCACACCGAGTTCACATCATTGGGATTTTACAGGTATCCTATCCGCAGGTATCATCTTAGGTGCGGTCGGTGCTATGATGGATGTGAGTATGTCAATATCCTCAAGTGTTCATGAAGTTAAGCAGGTAAATCCAAACATCAGCGTTAGACAATCAATACGAGCAGGATTGAATGTTGGACGAGATATTATGGGGACAATGGCAGACACACTCATATTCGCATACCTTGGTGCACACATGATAACTATGTTGTTACCACGTATTGAATTTCCGGAATCGGGTATGCTGTATCCATTTTTACGTTTAGTAAATGAAGAAACAACCGCAGTGGCAATTATTCAAGCAGTAGTTGGAACAATTGGATTAGTACTTACCGTACCTATTGCAGCCACGGTTGCTGGGTTTCTAACAAAATATACGACAGTAAGCAGAACAGATATACACGAGAACATACCAACTGAAGAGGAACTTGAAGAATTATTCGGAAGTGAGTCAACCCTAAGTGGGAATCGTAACTATACCAAACGATTTGCTGTTCCGTTTGCATTGATGCTGGTGTTGATCGGTACAATGTTTGTCTACCATAGATCACAAAACTTGTCTGCGACAATCTCAGAGGATAGAGACGAACAAGGTCAACTGATAACAAAGTCAGAATATGCCAAAGGTAAAGTTCTCAGATTACTTGAATCAAGTGGCACCTTTCTATTTAAAATAGACCAATCCAGTGTCTCTGAGTTAGACATGAAATTAGTTCCGCAAGCATTACAAGATGCTTTTACTGAGAATGAACTTTCGTTATCAGATAATGTAACTGTTTCAATTAAACCGTGGAAAGATAGCAGATGGTTGATATCTGACCATGAATATGAACAGACTTACAGCATTCGGGTTTCAACAGATGGATCAAATAGCCTTGACGTATATGATTCTGAAACTGAACATCATGTACTTGAAGTAGAGATGCTTGGTGGTTTGTATAAAGGAAAGAAATTAGTTCTGCGAAATATCGTAAATCATAGCATGTCCTTACTGAGCGTTCCTGCCGAACCCGGTGATATTGTCCTGTGTCGTGTTGGCGGTGATGCAGAACAGGTTAGCCTTGTTAAAATCATACAAGAATATGGACGCGATAGATTTCTGATATGGTTTGTTGGTGGGATGTTCCTATTAATCATTTTGGTAGGCAGGATGGAAGGAATCCGCACTGTATGTGCTATGTTGATATCCGGTGCAGTGATATATTTCTTTATGTTGCCCTTGATTTCACAAGGGATGAACGCAGTCTTTGTTGTGACTCTTACGTCAGGTGCTGTGGCTTTCGTTTCACTGGTATTTGTAATAGGTCCAAGTCGTAAGACATTTTCTGCTGTGTTGGGAACAATGGGTGGTATCCTTGTAGCGGGAATGATTGTGTTATTTGCACAAAATCAACTACATTTTACAGGTTTAGAAAACGCTATTGCAGCCGATATTGTTGAAGCAACGCGAACGCCACCATTTGATTTTGTGCAGATCTTGTTAGCTGGTATGTTGATGGGTGTATTAGGTGTTGCGGTCGATGGGGCAATTGAAGTCGCATCAAGTATGGAGGAGATTCGTCGGGCAAACCCAAATATGCCAACATGGAGATTGATCGCTTCTGGTCTCAATGTCGGCACAGATATCCTCGGAACAATGGTGAATACCTTGGTGTTTGCTTACCTTGGGGTAGAGTTATTACTGGTAATCACTGTAGCAGCAGAAAATAATTTATTAAATTTTATTAATATGGGTGCGCCAAATCTGGAATTATTTAAGGAACCAACGGTACAATTACTCAGTATCGGTGTTATTTCAGCGGAAATTGTTAGATTACTGGCGGGTACACTCGGTTTAGTGTTAGCAATTCCAATTACTGCGGTGATCTGTGCTTTCTGGAATCCCAAGAAGATGTAGAATTGACAAATAACAGAAGGTTTTCAGTTTCTATATAATGAACGCATCTGCTTAATTACATTAGGCAATTTGGTAATTACCGTATCAATTTCTTCCTCAGTGGTGTTTCTACCGAGTGAAAACCGAACTGTTCCTTGTGCCAATCTCGGTGGTAACCCAAGTGCAGCAAGGACATGTGATGGTTCCATTGATCCTGAAGTACATGCAGAACCGGTTGAGACACAGATTCCCTCCATATCCAATCGCAGTATAAGACTTTCACCTTCTACTGATTCAAAGGATACATTTAGAGTACCGGGAGCACAGTATTCGGGATGACCATTATAATGTAGACGATCTATATTAGCATCAAGTCCATCACGTAGTCGTTTGGTTAATTTGTACAAGTGTTGTGTATAATCGTCCCGTTCCTTCCTTGACAGTTCAGATGCGACTCCAAGACCAACAATAGCTGGGACGTTTTCAGAACCTGCACGTCTATTACGTTCATGTGATCCTCCGTGAACAAGATTCGCTAATCTTGATCCACGACGAATGTAAAGAACACCAATACCTTTTGGGGCATATATTTTATGTCCAGAAAGTGCTAACAGATTTACACCGAGTTCCTGCACATTAACATCTAACTTACCAATTGACTGGACTGCATCGGTATGTACTGGGATTTCATGTTCCTGTGCAACCTGACAGATTTCTTCAATAGGTTGGATTGTGCCATTCTCGTTATTGACATGCATAATAGTGATCAGAATGGTCGTATCACGAATAGCGGAACGGAGTTGGTCAATTTGTATACGTCCATATCGGTTTACGGGTAGATATGTTACTTCAAAACCACGTTGTTCCAAATATTGACATGTATGCAAAACAGCGTGATGTTCAACCGATGAGGTGATGATATGGTTACCTTCTCCACGGCTTTTTTGCAGTTCGGTTAATCCTTTGATGGCATGGTTATCTGCCTCGGTACCACTACCTGTGAACACGATTTCACTTGAACTTTTTGCACCAATCAGTTCAGCGACTTGTTCGCGTGCAGTATCTATAGCATTTCTTGCTTCTCTACCATAAGCATGGATACTGGAGCCATTGCCGTATGCTTCAGTAAGATAAGGCATCATTGCCTCTCTCACTTCAGGACGGAGTGGGGTTGTAGCATTGTAATCAAGGTAGATTCTTTGCATGTCTTTACTCATCTCAATATCTGTTTTTTGATCTAACTTCAGGACAAGGTCTCAATCGTAAGTGCGGTAATTTAGTATGGAGATCTGATTTTGTACAATCTTAACATTAGGGAGAGTCTTACTACCACTCACTCGTCCGTTTGCATTTAGGAATGATAGTTTTAGGTTATGATTTCCTTCAGGTAATGGTGTGCGCACAATAAAAATACGATTCGGTAACGTTTGCCAAGAGCGGGTATCTGCACTTTCTGTGAGTATTCCGGCAAGATTCACAAGTGCCCCAGCAATTTTATTTTCCTTTCTTGCTTTTCTGAAGATCAAGTATTTCCCAAGGGCACGTACTAACGTTCGGATGAGTATTACAGTTCGTTCTGCTTCAAGTGTTTCAATCGCCATTACCTCTACGTCTGCAATTAGTTGACCTTGAGTCGTTATTTCTCCTGCAGTAACTTCTATTCCAGATAATCGTGGACGATTAGACTTGATAGTTGGCATTGCTACGTGTAGCAGATATTCTAATTCAATATCTTCTACGACCATTCCTTCACGTTTTCTCAGCGTTCGAGCAAAATTGATATTGTCTTTATTGTCGTCCTCACCAAATCTATCAACCTTTAGAATTGGAAATGTTAATGTCTGTTCTTTCTTACGTGGAACAAAACCTGTTTCATAAAACAGGATCAGTTCACCAGAGTCATTGGAATGGCTTGGTGGATTTCCATATTGCCTTCGGTATCGTTCATATTCATCGCTGAATCCGAGATAATTTGATACGCGCACTAAAGAATGTCCTACATCCTTAGGCATTGCTATCCCTGTTTTTTGTGATGCTTTCTGATAGTTATCTGCAGCTTGTTTGTATGAGATAAAGGCATCATTCATTTCTCCTGCTGCCTCAAATACTATTCCACAAAAATGAGAAAGAAATCCTGTGCCGAAGAAATCGTATTGTTCGTCCTCACCTTTGAAATATTGAATTAAGTTGGTTGCACGACGACATTCAACTTGTGCTCCGTCTAAATTACCTGCATAGATATAATTCAATGCACTATAATAGTGACTCAATAATCTTTCATAATGAGTCCCTGCATACGGACGTAGGTTATCAGTAGTTATGAGCGATAGTGCTTCTTTTGAAACGCTTTTTGTATATCTTTCTTCAGCAATGCTTTCTGCATTTTCAAATGCTTTACTACTATCAGTAAATAGGTTAGCGTAATGTCCAGTCATTCCTAATTCGTATAGATGCGGAATATCCGGATTTTTGGGTGAATGCTTCTTAAGGTAATTATAGGCATCTTCTGACTTACCAGTAGACATGCCCATTTCGACCTGTTCAAACTTATATCCGCCACAACCAACTATCAGACATGAAATAAATAAAGCACAAAGATATTTTGACATAAGATTACATACTCTAAACAATAAGAGTGGGCGGGAGTCAATACCCGCCCAATAATATCTTAGATATGGATAAAATAAGATTACATTTTAAATTTAGACCGACCAATGAATTTTTTAATTTTCTTTGTACCGATCCATACTTTTTCATTATTTTCTATTTTGGTTAAAGTGAGATCTGTCTGATAAAACATGATCTGTTTACCACCTTCGCGATCCTCAATAGTGTTGATCTCACCAGTCATCATATAATCTGCTCCGAGTTCGCGCCCCATCCGTTTTATTGTTTCAATAGATGCGTTGGCACTCTGATCAGCGCGTTCTTCACGGATTTCACCACGTTCTTCTTTACTGGAAACAGTTCTGACTTTTCCAGAATTAATAAATGCCATTTCAATATCGGTTACAAAAGTTTGTGTTGGAATATGTTCATTACTCTTATTTCTAATAGCCCCAACAATCACAACAGGTTTACTACCAGTGTCAATACCATGGTCGTTGATCCAAGGACGGTTCAAACAATCATCAATAATCTGTTCTGCGACCATTCGTGAATCTGAGTCGTTCCAACGACCAGACAGATCAACGGTGATGTCACTATCAATTCGTGTAACCTGCTTTGTTGGTCCACATCCCATAACAGCGATGGTTCCAACGAGAAGAATGCACGACAATATTCTATACATTTGATTCGCTCCTATTTGTTTATAGTAGGTAAAAATACCTTGACATGTAGCAGGAGAATAATCCTGCGTCAACAAATGATATTTTAAAAATCTAAATCTACTTCATGTGAAATTTTTTCAACAAAACTATCAAGGTCCATCGCACCAATATCTCCTTCATCACGGCTTCGGACACTGACAGTTCGGTTTTGTTGTTCTCGTTCACCAATAATTAACATATATGGAACCCGTTGAAGACGAGCTTGGCGTATTTTCGCTCCAATTTTGTCATCACTATTATCTAATATAACACGACAATTTTTCTGCGTTAGAAGTCGTTGCACTTCTGTAGCGTAATCTACGAATTTCTGACTAATTGTCATCACAACACATTGTACTGGAGAAAGCCATGTTGGAAATGCTCCAGCATAGTGTTCAATTAACATAGCAATGAATCTTTCAAAGCTGCCACAAATAGCACGATGAATCACCACAGGTCTCTTTTCTGATCCATCTGGTGCGATATATGTCAATTCAAACCTTTCGGGTAATTGAAAATCGAGTTGAACTGTAGCACATTGCACATCTCTATTTAAAGAATCGCGAACCTGAAAGTCAAGTTTAGGACCGTAAAATGCCGCTTCGCCAGGTTCAACAGCATATTCAATCTTGTTGTTCTTTAGCACAGATTCAAGTATGTCTTCAGCCTTATTCCATACCTCTAAATCTCCCATATACTTTTCTGGGTTGCGAGTACTGAAATCACATCGGAAAGGCAGATCGAATGCTCCATAGATTTTTCCAAAAAGTTCAAGGATTCTTTCGTATTCATCTGCTATCTCGTTTTGATCCTCAGGAATAAATATGTGGGCATCATCTTGACATAATTGACGTACACGAGATAAACCGCTCAAAGTTCCTGTTGCTTCATTGCGATGTAGCACGCCTTGGTCATGAAGACGGTATGGTAAATCACGATAACTGTGTAACGTGCTTTTGTATATCAACATGTGTGCGGGACAATTCATCGGTTTTAGCGCACTTGTCGGTTCACCTTCCTCATTTTCAATAAGAAACATATCGTCTTTAAAGTGTTCCCAATGACCAGAAGTTTGCCATAGACTACTGTCATAAATAAGGGGAGTACGCACCTCTTGGTAGCCTTCACTGAGATATAATTTTCTTACTTTTTCAGATAAATGGTTATAGATGAATGCCCCTTTTGGTAACCAAAATACGCTACCTGGTGCTTCAGGATGCATCTGGAAGAGTTCCAATTCACGTCCTAATTTTCTATGGTCTCGCTTTGCTGCCTCTTCCCGCTGTTTGAGGTACGCTTGCAGATCATCTTTTGTTTCCCATGCGGTGCCGTATATCCGTTGCAACTGCTCACGGTTGCTATCTCCTCGCCAATACGCTCCTGAAACACGTAGAAGCTTAAAATGTCTACATTCACGTGTTTTTTCAACGTGCGGACCCTTACATAGATCTGTGAAATCTCCATTATGGTAGATAGAGACACCCTCGTCCGCAACGCCTTCCTCTGAAGCATTCACAGCTTGGTCAGAAATACCGTCTATTAGTTCAAGCTTAAATTTCTGGTTACGTTCAGCGAACCATTCTTGTGCCTGTTCATAAGACCATGTTTCCTGCACGAATGGCACATTGGATTTAATCATAGCCTTCATGTGCTTTTCTATCTCAGGAAAATCGTCTGGTGTAATTGGACGTGGCACTTCCATATCGTAATAGAATTCGTTCTCAATAGGGGGACCAATTGCTAATTTGACGGTATGTTCACCATCAGGAAACAGTTGCTGAACTGCATAAGCCATGATATGTGCAGTTGAATGACGTAGTCGTTGTAGATAGTCTTCTGGTTGATTCGGTTCGTTCATTTGATGTGCTCTCAATTCTGTATGTATAATCTATCTATTGATTAATTCTTTGTTTAATTGCAAATAATATGAGTCAAGGATTCAGAGTTTTCAGAGTCAACACGAAAATTGAAGAATTTTGTGAAATGCTACTAATACATACCCTGATTGACATTACAGCCTATTTATGACTAATATGGTCAGGAACGACTCTGAAAATTCGGAGATTTTATTTTATTCACTCTGATGTTTTCTTATACACATAAACGTAACGTATTTTTGTTGAGAATAGGTTACAATATTTATGTGTCTGGTCAATATAAGAATTGTGTTCCATTAGATGTTGACGCGCAGCGAATTATGTTAAGGTGACAAGTCTTCTACTTTCATATAGTTGACGTTACAACGAAATAACACCTCATCGGGTTGACGCATGTAATGTAGTTTCTAATTTACGTTTGAGTATTACACCCCATTGACCCACTACCCAGAGTGAATTCCCCTCTTTTGCTCGTGTTATAACATATAGGTTGTTGTCAATATCAGTATGTTCTTGTTCCCATGTTTCACCTCCATCAGTTGAACGTATAATAGTCCCTTCATCTCCGACAGCATATATGACATCTTCTGAAAGAGCAAGAATACTGTTTAATGTTTTGGCATTGACGGATAATTGTGGTTGCCAAGTAAAACCGCCATCCACAGTCTTTAGAATAATTCCATCTTCTCCTACAGCCCATCCTTTTCTCTTAGTGGCAAATGATACTGCAAGTAAGTCAGACAGAGTAGTAGATTCGTGATATTTCCAATATTCACCACCGTTGATAGTTCTTTGGATTGCTCCACCTTGTCCAACTGCCCATCCAAGTGGTGCGAATTTCATATCAACACTTGTGAGTGTGTCGTTGACTGTGGTCCGTTGTAGCGTCCATGTGGGACCTCCGTCTTTGTTGTGAATGATGTCCCCAAATCTACCAACCGCCCATCCTTCTGAAAACTTACCAAAAACAACATCGTTCATTGAGTAGTTTCCTGGAGCCTCACCTTCATAGAATGGAGGTCTTTCAGGGGTGTCACCTGCTGTCCAAGTATTTCCATCTGTGGTATATAGTACGGTTCCGTCACGACGCATCGTCCAACTCCATTTTGGTTCAAGACTTGCGAAGTGAATACCGATAAGGCGTTGCCGTGGTTGGATTGCCAGTTTTTCCCATGTTTTTCCGCCATCCTGTGTTTCCATTAATGTTCCATCATTATTTCCAATCCATCCAATCTTGTCATTGTAAAAAAGCACTTCACGGAAATCATTACGATCTTGCTCACCGAGTTGACGTTCCCATGTTTCGCCGCCATCTGTGGTGCGATATATACTCCCTGCACCTCCAACTGCCCATGCATGTTGTGTATCAAGAAAGAATACATTTGCAATTCCAGAAGCCGCTCTACTTCTAAACCGTCTTCTCGGTTCACGGGGTGGAGTAGGTTGTTGTCTTGATTGATCAGTCTGTTCAACGTTAGGTGGGATTGTCCCTTCAGGCGCAAGGCTGCCTGGTTGTTGCCGTTGCTGGCTTAACTGCCGTTGCAGTACATCAAATGGGGAGAATTCAGGTGATGTAGTTGATACTTCTTGATCGTCTGATTCATCGTTTTCTGTTTCTACAGGAGTTTGTTCTACTGGTTGTTGTAACGCAACTCTACCATCACCAGTATTTATGAAAATGGGTTTCCAATTTAATCCTTGGTCCTTCGTAATATAAACGCTACCACCACCAATACCCCAGGCATCTGTATGCGAATTGAATGTAATATTGCGTAACCCTCGTGTGCTCTGAGATGCAGCTTGCATTTTCCATGTTTCTCCGCCATCACCTGTTAGCAAAGAGTTTCCATCCCCAAGTATTACCCAACCATTCATTTCATCTTGAAAGTGTACTGCTATGCCTGCTTGATTAGTTTTTGTTTGTATTTTCCAGTAATTTCCACCATCTACAGTGTGTAGAATGAAACCACCATCTCGTCGTTGTGGAGCAACTGCCCATCCTTCTAAACTATTAATAAAATGAAGGTCTGTTATGTTAGCATTTGTCGTCCCAGTTTTCTGGACTTTCCAAGTTTTTCCACCGTCGTTTGTGTGTACTATTTGTCCAATTGATGCCCCAAGCCATCCTTCATCTTTACTGATGAACTGCATCATAGTCATCCGTGGTAAGTTTTGTTGAGTTGTTCTTACCATTGGTTTCCACGATTCGCCACCGTTGTTTGTTTGAAGTAGAATACCTGATCCAAGAATAAATCCATTTTGTTTATCTATAAATTCAACTTCTCGTAAATTGGCACTAACCCCACTATGTTGAGGTAGCCATGTTTCTCCACCATCAGTTGTACGTGCAATTACTCCACCAGAACCGACTGTCCATCCATTTGCTTCATCTATAAAATGTGTGTCTGCAAAATTTGTTCTCCAAGTTGCCTGTCGAATTATATCCCAGTGGTAGACAACCGGAACAATAGGTGTCTCCTCTTCAGCAACTATAATTTCTGGTTCGGTAGCCACAGGTGGTAAGTTTGTCGGCAATTGAACATTATCAACTGTATATCGCATTGCGATTCCACCTTTACCTACAGCGACCACTCCATCAGGTGAAAGAGCTAATCCGTAAAGATCGTTCTCTGTACCGCTTTTTTGAAGTTCCCATTTTTTACCGCTGTTTATAGTGGTTAACATGACTCCGTCATCACCGACAATTAAACCGTGCTGTGTATCTGAAAAATAGAGTTTATTTAGGTTTTTTTGTGTCCCGCTGTGTTGGACATTCCAATCTTTACCACCATTTTTTGTGTGTAGTATTTCACCAAATTGACCAACAATCCATCCGTTGTTTTCATCAACGAAGTATACAGCATATAGTTCATTAAAAGTATCTGTATCTTGTTTATTCCAAGTCAGACCCCCATCTTCGGTTGCAAGGCATACACCGGGCCAACCGATTGTCCATCCTCTTTTTTCATCAAGGAAAAACACGCCTTTTAACATAATTGCATGAAAATCACCGATAGGAATTTGTGGAAGCCAAGTATTTCCACCATTTATTGTGTGCATTATTGTGCCGACATCTCCAACAATCCATCCGACTTTTTCATTGACAAAATGCACAGCCCGAAGTGTAAATTGTGAAGAACCACGTTGTGGTTCCCATTTTGTACCTCCATCTGTAGTATGGATAATAAGTCCACGATCACCAACTGCCCAACCGTGTTTATCGGTTGCAAAGTAGATATTCCAAATTCCATCCCAGATTTCTGAATCCAATTCTGTCCATGTTTCTCCACCATCATTGGTTGTCACCATCGTTCCACCCTTACCCACAGCAATAGCACGGTTAGCATCTGTAAACTGTACATTCTGTAGGTCATTTGCTGTTGTACCGCTAACCATCTCCCAGGTCTTACCTGCGTCCTTGGTGTGCATAATGGTGCCTGACCAACCGATTGCCCATGCCTCATTTCGTGTGGTGAACTGGACACCAGTCAAATTATTTTCTATACCGCTCTCCATCAATTGCCAGTTATCGCCACCGTCTTCTGTGCGTGTAATGAATCCTATATCTGACACAGCAATACCGAAATTTCTATCTGCAAAATGGATAGAGTTAATAGTCTCTCGGACGTGTCCATTGATCAGTGGAATACGACTATCCTGTTTCTCCCAATTTACACCCGCTGATGTGGTATGGAAAATCGATCCATCACTCCCAGCAATCCACCCTACATTATCACTGATGAAAAACACATGTTTGTTGTCATTAATTAATCGGTCACGTTCACCTTCAAAGCGGTTGCTCTGTTCTTGCCATGATTCACCACCGTTTGTGGTATGAAAAATTCTATCATAGGTGCCAACCGTCCATCCTCTGTAATTATCAGCGAAGTAGACACCGTTTAGTGGGAATTCACTTACATGTTGATATCGATTCCATGATCTCCCACCATTTTTTGTGTAAAGGACATCAGAATCTTCACCAACAACCCATCCTTGTTTCCCGTTTGAAAAGAAGACATCACGTAACATCGCAGAAGAACCACTTTTTTGCAAACTCCAGAATCTACCACCATCATCGGTTGTTGCGATAAGTCCATTATCTCCGACCGCCCATCCATCTTTTTCATTTGCAAAATAGACAGCCTTGAAATCACCAGTAGTATTTACTTCCTGCTTCTGCCATGTTTTTCCACCGTCTGGAGTATGTACAATTGTACCACCAAGTCCAACTAACCATCCTTTATTAGCGTTTACAAAGTGTAGATCGGTGAAGTTTGTTTCCCAATCGGCTTTACGTACTGCTTCCATCTTTACACAACCGTTGATAAGGATCATAACTCCAAGAATAAAGAGAGCTGTAGTTGTAATAAGAGTTGTGTTGTTTCTTAGTGACATCTTCTGGTATTTAAATTGCATTCTGATCTACCTCCGCTTGTATATTAATATGCGTCTTGACCGAATAATCCTGAGCGTACGACTGCTATAATAAGTGCTATACTTACGCATAGGGCAATGAGTCCAATCTGAATTGACATCGTTTTACGTTCTCCCAACCTTTTAACCACATCTACACGTCCAACCAATACAAAGATGGGGGCAATTACTAACAGCAATGCACTTATTGAAGGCACTTCTGCGTAAAAATATCCGTTTATCCAGGTACCAACAAAAAGGAATGTAACTAGAGGTGATACACTATTAGCAAAAATTTGGAACCTGAATTCATCAGCGGATATTACTCGCCGGTGTAGAACAACTGCAAGAACCCAAATTGTTGCAAATAGTGCTACTAATATTCCAGCATGTAGTGCTATAACTACACTTCCCGACAAGGCAGTAATCAAAGCTGTTCCGAAAGAAACACCCATGTGCACAAATGGAACTGAACCTCCAGAAGGCAGTGTGGAAATACTCTGCAGCACAATATGCCAATATATATATATCCCAATTGCAAGACAAATCCACCAGATTAGAGCTTCAATTGGTCCCCATATATGCTGAAAGTAGGAATCTAATAGTAGACGAGGTATAACAATTGAATATATGATTTTGGTTATCAATTGAACCCATCGTGAAGAATCCCAATAGATACTTGTAAGAATTGCCAATATTGTGAAATAAAAAAGCCAGTGAATACTTTCTTTGGGTAAAAAAGATGGTTTACCCTCTATAGCAATATGTCCGATGATATATCCAATTCCGAGTGCTGCAGCAGTTAACCACTGAAAATGATCTTTCTTTCTTAAATATACATTGGCTGCAAAAATCACACCACAGGTAATGGCAGGTAGAAGCATAGCGAAGAACAAATGATTGAAAGTTAACACTGATGAATCTCCGCATTAAAATAAAACCTAACAATTTATCGGATGTCTATTTATGTGCTGCTTCAATACTCACTGTAATACGAATATCATCACTTACGTTTTTCAATTCATAGTCTATTCCGAAATCACTTCGTTTAATTGCAAAGATTGTTTCAAATCCAATCAATTCTCCTGCTCGTGGATGTTCTCCTTTTCCTGTAATTTCAGCATCTATCGTCACGGATTTTTTTACGCCGTGCAGTTCAAAATCACCTGTAACTTCAAGGATATTTTCTTGTCCTACTTTTTGTTTGACGCTTGTGCTGTTGAAAGTTATAACTGGAAACTGTTTTGCGTTAAAAAAATCGGGACTTCTGAGGTGCTGGTCACGCTTTGCATTAGCAGTATCTACGCTTGCTGCTTTCACGACTAATTCAACTTTGCTCTTGGAAATATCGGATTCGTCCAATGTGATATTACCTGAGAATTCGTTGAACCGACCATAATTATAACTGACTCCCAAGTGTTTTGCTCGGAAAATGACGGCTGAATGTACTGCATCAATATTGTAGGTTTGTGCTGTATCTTGTGATTCAGTTTTATTTGAAAAAGTGATGATAAATAGACTGAAAAGTAAAATGGTTATGATGGATATGTGTATGTATTGCTTCCATGCTCTTTCCATAAATACGACACCTCAATTGTGATTATTGTTAAATGTTAATATGTATGTTCTATCAAAATATAATCAAGTATACATTAATATTTGATAGGTGTCAACGAAAAAGAGAAGTGTTGCGCTTCTACAACTTGTTGGACTTACAAAGATTGAAGGTAAGGAGAGATACCTCACATTATAATACAAGTTCATATAATCACCAGATAATATAATTTTCTTGAATTCTATTGAAGAATTGTTGTATAATTACGTAAAAATATATCTTAAAATAATAGTGACGCAGAATACATGAGATTATAACCGTTTCTTGCTGGAGGGTTTTCATCAATATGGACATATTGAGATTAACGTTCTTGAAGTATTTTGGGATTATTCTATTCTGTTTTGTCTTGTGGAGTCCACTTGTGGTAGCAGACAATCATGGAAAAGAAGAACCCGTGAGTTATTATAAACAGATTCTTCCGTTGCTCAAACGGAGTTGTCAAGGATGCCATCATCCCGGTGATCCAAATGGTGACTTGATTGTGACATCTTATGATGAACTGAAACGGGGAGGAATGGCAGGGGAAGCGATTATCCCTGGAAAACCTGATGAAAGTCTCATCATTGAGCTCATTTCTGGCGACCCTCCCGCAATGCCCCAGAACCAAGAACCACTTACTATAGATGAGATAGACCTATTCAAACGTTGGATTCTTGAGGGGGCAAAAGACGATACACCTGAGAAAACTAACGATGTTGGAGAGGGAAACTATCCGAAATATACTGTGCCACCGGTAGTTTCTGCGATGGCATTTTCTCCTGATGGTACTACACTTGCTGTATCAGGCGTTGGTGAAGTATTGTTGTATGATTCTGTTACTTTGGAAATCAAAGCACGATTGGTAGGCAATGCCCGTCGCATACAATCCATTGTATATACAAATGAGGGCAAAATACTCGGTATTGCTGGTGGATCTCCCGCACAATTTGGTGAAGTACAGTTGTGGGATACTACTACAAACAAACTTGTCAAAGCAATTCGATCTACTTTTGATACTATCTACGGACTCTCATTCTCACCAAATTCCAGTCGTGTCGCATTCGGATCATCTGATCATACGGTGCGAGTTATTTCTATTGCGGATGAAAAGGAACTTGTGAAATTCGACAATCACAGTGACTGGGTTTTTGGTACGGTTTTTTCTACGGATGGATCACACTTTGTCAGTTGTAGTCGTGACACAGCACTTAAGTTGGTGGAGGTAGATACAGGTTCGTTTGTTGATGATGTGAACTCAAGCAATAAAGGCTATGGAGAAATCAATGCAATTGCACGACATCCGAATGCAGACCAAGTTTTGAGTGTCGGAGAAGACAGAATTCCACGGTTATACAAAATGTTCCGTGAAACTCGGAGAGATGTAGGGAATACAGATTTCAACCTAATTAGAGCGTATGAAGCACAAGGTGGGTCAATTGATGCTGTTGCGTTTTCTACAGATGGCAATAAATTTGCAGTGGGAAGTTCCGCAGGTGAAGCACGTATATATAATGTATCAGACGGAAAACGTCTATTATCTATGCAAGGTGATACCGTAGGAATATTTGCTCTTGCGTTTCATCCTGATGGAACGAAACTCGCTACGGGTGGATTTGATGGTAAGATCCGTGTGTTTGACGCTAACTCAGGCAAACAACTACATATTTTTATGTCAGTGCCAATAGAAACTGATGCAAGTGAAGAACTTACTTTAGCTGTATCGGGTATGACGTGAGGGGTTTGTGTTGAAAAAGTGCAGGATGCACTTACAAAACATCAGAATGTGATTAGTGCTGAAGTTTCTCTACCAGATCAAGCGGTCATTAAGGTACGGAAGGATAGTGTTTCGGTTGATGAACTTACGAATGTAATTAAGACAGCGGGATTTACTGCTACTGCTAAGTAATAACCTAAATATGTCTGTTGAAACACCAAATATCTTATGGATATGCACTGATCAACAGCGTTATGATACAATAGGAGCATTAGGTAATCCTTACGTATCCACACCTAATATTGATAGTTTGGTTGCTGAAGGTGTAACGTTTACGCATGCGTATTGTCAAAGTCCTATTTGCACTCCGAGTCGTGCAAGTTTCTTGACAGGTATGTATCCGAGTGCAGTTCATGTAAATGGCAACGGTAATGATTATTTTCCGGGTACATTTCCACTTGTCACACGCACACTTGCAGACATTGGATACGATTGTGGATTGATTGGAAAATTACATCTTGCGAGTGCTTTTCGTAGAATAGAGCCGCGTGCAGATGATGGTTACCGATATTGGCAATATAGCCATGCACCACGAGATGACTGGGAGGAAGGACACGATTACGCTGATTGGGTTCGTTCAAAAGGATATATACTTCGCGAGTTAACCCAAAACCCGGAAGGTGTCCCAGCAGAATTACATCAAACAACTTGGTGTGCTGAAAAGACGATAGAGTTTATCTGTGAGAAACGAGATGTCCCTTGGCTTGCAAGTGTTAACATTTATGATCCACATCCTCCGTTCAACCCACCTCAGTCATATAGGGAACAGTTTAATCCGGAAGACATGCCAGGACCGCTTTTCAAGGAGAGTGATTTAGAACAACAATCTCAACTCAGTAAAATTGATTTTCAGTCAAAAGTTCGTACACCTGATGAATTGGATATACGAAATCCTATTATACCACAGGCACCGCGAGGCAAGACAAAACCTGAATTGGTAGGACAAAGGGATGCAAAGACACTGACGGCTGCGTATTATGCCATGATTAAACTGATTGACGATCAATTGGGACGAATACTGAATGTATTGAATGAAACAGGACAACGAGAGAATACCGTTATCATTTTCACAAGCGATCACGGGGAAATGTTAGGGGATCATGGACTTATTCAAAAAGGTTGTCGGTTTTATGAAGGTTTGGTCAGAGTGCCTTTGATTTTCTCGTGGCAAGGACATTTTGAAGACGGTTTAAAAAGCGAAGCACTCGTTGAACTTGTTGACAAAACACCAACTCTATTGGAATTAGCAGGTTTACCTATTCCTGAGCAGATGCACGGACGTTCGCTATTATCTATCCTCCGAGGTGAATCAGATGCAAATCATCATCGTGACTTTGTAAGGTGTGAATATTATGATGCACTTGATCAACGTGACCATACTTTCGCAACAATGTATCGGGATAAGCGTTATAAGTTAGTAGTGTATCATGGACATCAAGAAGGAGAACTCTACGATTTGGTTGATGATCCTGATGAGTTCCATAATCTCTGGAATGATAGCAATATGCAAGATATTAAATTGGACTTGTTAAAAAGAAGTTTTGATGCTTCAATGGTTTCTATGGACAGAGGTCCACAACGTGTCGGACCAATGTAATTGGATCCAATACAATTTATTTGTTGATTAATTGTAAATGTGAGATAATAAAGAAAATGTGACTACTTCTTCAATGAAGGTGGACATAATGTTTCGAAAATTTGTATTCTTCTTGACTTTAATTCTATTATGTGGTTTAACTATAACTATAGGAAATGCTGTGGTTGTTGAGGTGGGTTTTCTCTATCTCGGAGAAAATGGACCGTTTTCTAAACCTGCACTGGAATTCGCAAAAGACACATTTAGCACAACCGAATTGGGTAAAGGTGATATAAAGAGTGCCAAGTTCAAGAAGTATGCTGTTGTGTGGTGGAACGAAGGAGATACCGATCCTGGTGAGTTGTCCAATGCAGAAATTGATGCGTTCTTGGATTATGCCGAAAGTGGCGGTGCAATTTTGTTGACAGGTAGTGCTGTCCGTTATGCTACAACAATTGGCTTGGAAGATGCTCAACCGCGTGGGTTCGCGCCTGTTGCTGATGATGGAAGCAATGTCGGCATCATTGTCCTCCAAAAGACACTTGATCTGGGTTTGGTTGAAGGGCTCGAGAATGTTGATGGAAATACCCCACAAGTGGATGATTGGATTCAGCTCAATTCGACTGGGTATCCAAGAATTGCTGACTATTTTGACAGTCTTGCGAAGAATTTTACCACCCTTGCACATGTTTGGGAACGTGGCACAAATTATACGGACAGAATTGCCGCGTTCGGTTATTGGGAAGCAGGTGATGGAAAGGTTTTTAGTATGAATTGGCGTCTTCCAAACTTTCATGCAAATAACAAAAGTATTGATCAATTACATCAAGTTACAGATAACGTAATCAATTGGTTAGCAAGTGAATCAGCATATTTAGATGTATCCTCACACGGTAAATTACCCGTTGTCTGGGGAAATTTGAAAAATCAGAGGTAAAAAGCAAAACAAAGTTAATTTTTAAATTAGCGGTCTACCGCAATGAACAAGTTTCATACCACATTTGGAGGTTAATGTGAAACTCAGTTTTAACTTGGTTGTTACACTTCTTGTCGTGCTCTCATGCTGTTTTGTATTTCAGCAGATAAGTTGGAGTCAGATGGAGGAGACTACACCGAGTGTTGAAGTACCCGAAATCAAAGCATTGAAGATTCATCCTGAGTCGTTGGCATTAGAGCATGCGCGAGATGGTCGTCGTGTACTTGTTTCGGGACAAACGAAAGATGGAAAATGGGTAGATGTAACATCTTGGGCAGTGTTAAAACCTGCTTCAGAAGGTGTTAAATTACATGAAGATGGTTATATCTTTCCGAATACAGTTGGCACAACAAAGATAACGGTATCTGTTAAGGGAGTCACTACTGAATTACCAGTGGCTGTAAATAGTATGGATGCCCCACCAGTGAGTTTTGTACGTGACGTTATGCCGATTCTAAGCCATGCGGGTTGTAATAATGGCACATGTCATGGTGGTGCAAAAGGCAAAAATGGTTTTAAACTGTCGCTACGCGGTTATGATCCAGATTTCGACTATGAACTCTTGATTGAAGATATAACTGGTCGGCGGTTTAATCGTGCGTTTCCGGAACAGAGTCTTATGCTTCTCAAACCGACATCTGAAGTTCCACATAAGGGTGGTCAGGTGATTGTGCCAGATTCCCGTGATTACAATCTTATTCATCAGTGGATTAGTGAAGGTGTTGCCTCAGATGTTGAAAAAACACAACGGGTTGAAAGGTTGGAAGTATTTCCAAATTCAGCAGAATTGTCTATGCCTGGGACTAAACAGCAATTATTAGTCATTGCTCATTATCCCGATGGCACAACACGCGATGTAACCCGTGAAGCAAAATTCACAAGCAGTATGAATGAAGTCGCTAAGGTAACGGATGATGGGGTCGTGACTGCAGAACGTCGTGGAGAAACTGCCATACTAACCCGCTATGAAGGCGCGTATAGCACAAACGGTATCATCGTTATGGGTGATCGTAGTGGGTATGAATGGGTTGAAACTCCTGAATACAACTACATTGATACTCATGTCCACAATAAACTGAAACGGCTGAAAATTCTACCGTCTGAACTCTGTACGGATGAAGAGTTTGTTAGAAGAATTTACTTTGATATGACAGGGCTCCCACCAGCACCTGAAAAGGTGCGTAGTTTTCTTATGGATGAAACACCATCTAAGGAGAAACGTGAAAAACTGATTGATGCTTTGGTTGGAACAACCAAATATGTTGATCATTGGACACATAAATGGGGAGATCTGTTACAATCAAACCGTAAATTCCTCGGTGAACGCGGTATGTGGCTTTTCCAACAGTGGATACACGAGTCAATTACAGATAATCGTCCGTACGATAAATTTGTTCATGACTTGATTACGGCAACAGGCAGTGCGTATCAAAACCCCGCAGCGAATTATTTTCGTGTTTCACGTGAATATACTGCTGCTGTGGAAAACACAACACAACTGTTCCTTGGTGTTCGTTTCTCATGTAACAAATGTCATGACCATCCATTTGAGGTATGGACTCAAAATCAATATTATGAATTCGGAGCATTTTTCTCTGATGTTAAGTTGAAAAATGGGCGATTACCGGGTGAAGAGGTGGTTTATGCAAGTTTCAGTCCTACTCCAGTGAAACACCCAAGAACGTTAGCCGTTGTTCCAGCATCTGTCCCATTTGGTGAAACAAAGCAAGATATTACCAATAAACGTGAATCTCTTGCGGAATGGCTTACGTCCTCTGAGAATCCAATGTTCGCAAAAGCTGGTGTGAACCGAATCTGGAGCTACTTCATGGGACGCGGTATCATTGAACCTGTTGATGATATTCGGACAAGTAACCCACCCAGCAATCCGGAACTACTTGATGCCCTGACCAAAGACTTTATTGAAAGCGGTTTTGATATTAAACATATCATGAAAACGATTACTCGTTCTCACACCTATCAACAGAGTATCAAAACTAACAAGTGGAACAAAGAAGACACGATTAATTTCTCACATGGAATTGCACGTCGTTTGACAGCTGAACAACTGTTAGATGCGATTGGTATTGCGACGGGAAGCCAACCGAAGTTTCAAGGTGTGCCAAAAGACTTCCGTGCTGTCCAATTACCCGACAGCAAAGTGAAGGATGATGGTTTTTTGAAATTGTTCGGACGACCCGAACGTGAAAGTTCATGTGAATGTGAACGAACAACTGAAGTAAGCCTTGCTCATGCAATGAACCTAATCAACGGACCGACAGTTGCCAACGCAATTATAGATCCAAAAGGACGAATTGCCAAACTTATCAAAGAGAACACTGAAGATCGTGCTCTTATTGAAGAGTTATATCTTGCAACATTTGCTCGGTTACCGATGGAAAACGAATATAAGATAGCGGTTGAACACCTTGCCAGTGCTGAATCTAAGGAAGAAGGCGCGCAAGATTTGATGTGGGCATTACTTAACAGTCCCGCGTTCTTATTCAACCGATAAGCCTATACCTATTTATGTGCAACTAAAATGAAAGTTAGCACAAACAATATGGAGGAAATAATTGATGATATCGTTACCACAAGCCCCCGGAAGATTATGTGATGGGTTCTCACGTAGAGAATTTCTCCGCGTGGGTGGCGCGGCGATGCTGGGCATTAGCCTTCCGCAAGTATTGTCACTCCAAGCCAAGGCAAGCACGACAGTTGACCCCGCGAAGCCTCTAAATGGTTGGGGCAAAGCCAATTCTGTCATTCTTCTTTTCTTGCAAGGTGGACCGAGTCACATTGATATCTGGGATCCAAAACCGGATGCACCGTCAAACATACGTGGTGAATTTAATCCAATTCCGACAAATGTTCCGGGCATTCAGTTGTCAGAAACAATGCCGCGTTTGGCACAACAGATGGATAAAGCATGTCTTATCCGTTCAGTAAGTTATACACCTGCCGGACTATTCAATCACACTGCTGCGATGTATCAGATGGTTACTGGAGAAACACCGGACAAGGTTGCTCCTTCCGGACAACTTGATCCACCATCCCCTGCTGATCATCCTAACGCTGCAGCACATATCTCCAAGTTCAGACCGCCTGAAGAACCGATGTTAGCAGCCGTCCAACTTCCGCGTCCAATGCAGGAGAGTGGTATTATCGGTAAAGGTGGAAATGCAGGATTCCTTGGTAGAGCTTATGACCCATATTTTCTATTCCAAGATCCTAATACGGAAATTAACCTTGATGATTTGAAACTCAGACCGGAAGTGCCACCGAAGCGGTTGCAGCGTCGGAAGACACTCCTTGAAACAATTAACGCCAATATGCCAGAAATTGACAAAGTGGCAGATTCCTTTGCGCTGAACGAATACTATGAAAAAGCGTATAACCTCATCTTGTCTCAAAAGGCACGCAACGCGTTTGATTTATCTCAGGAAACTGATGAGATACGTGACAAATATGGTCGTCATACATTCGGTCAGAGTGCGTTACTTGCCCGTCGATTAGTCGAAGCAGGTACCCGTTTCGTACAGGTGAACTGGCCCTCCGTTGCTAACGGTAACCCAAATACTACGGCATGGGATACGCACGCAGCTAACTTCGGTCCACTGAAAAACCTCCACTGTCCAAAATTAGATAGTGCGGTTTCTTCACTGCTTGAAGATTTAGATCAGAAGGGCATGTTAGAGGAAACGCTTGTACTCGCAATAGGTGAATTTGGTCGTTCACCGCGGATGGGTATTAGCACATCTGGAAACGGAAACGCACCTGATGGACGTGACCATTGGCCCTACTGTTACACTGGTCTTATTGCAGGTGCTGGTGTTAAAGGTGGTCAGGTTTACGGTAAGTCTGATGCTACGGGTTCAACACCACTTGAAAAACCGGTACATCCGCGGGATATCCTCGCTACAATTTACCATACGCTTGGTATAGATCCGCATACTATCGTAATGAATCACTTAGATCAACCGCGTGAATTGGTAAAAGGTGAGGTAATTACTGGAATATTCTAGTTTTAACTCTATTCTAAAACCTGCACTTGGAAAATAATTGATTTCAGGTGCAGGTTTCTAATATTTGAAATAGATTCAGTTGGTTACGTTAACCGTATAGTTTGCTTAATTTAAAGAGTCTAATATTTGACAAGGTTTTACTTCTGTAGTATTAATTTACCTTTTGCTGAGGTAATGGAGAAATGCCAAAAATTTTATTATATAAACATGAAGATATAGAAAACAAACACAATAGACCGTTTCTGATACCGATATTCATGATTCTCTCTCTAATTGTCAGCTTAGCACATGCTCAAGTTGCTCCGCAATTGACAGGTATATCCCCGCGCGCTGCACAACGTGGACAAACCATAGATGTAATGTTAGATGGAAAAAACATTAATGAAAGTGCAACGGTATGGTTCAATAAAGAAGGTATAAAAGCAGAAATTAAGCAAAAATCTCCTGTAGCAACGGTCCGTGTTACAGGTTCTGGAATATCAGCGAATATTCCAAACGATCCACGATTAGTTCTTTCTTTTCAAATTGCCCCTAACGCACCACTCGGTAACCACCAAATACGACTTATCACACCAAACGGTGTTTCCAATCCACAAAACTTTATTGTCGGTGACCTACCAGAGATTAAGGAACAGGAACCAAATACAACAATAGATAAAGCAAACATGCTTGAGTTGCCAGTTACTGTTAATGGCACGATATCCTCTATTGATGATGTGGATAGGTTTCGTTTTAAACTTAGAAAAGGCGCACGACTTATATGTGACATACACGCGCAACGAATCGGATCGCCATTAGATACCTACCTTGTGCTTTATGACCCAAATGGCACTGAGATATTGAAAAGTCAGGATGGAAATGGATTAGATTCATTTATTGATTATACAACACAAATGGAAGGTGAATATACGCTTTATCTACGTGATGTCCGCTATCAAGGTGGAGGAAATTATTTATACAGACTTAACATAGGCGAGTTACCTTACCTTCAAAGTGTTTTTCCTCTCGGTGGGAAACGTGGTGCTGCGAACAATGTTAATGTTGCTGGGGCAAATTTAGGTTCAGTCAATGCCATACAACTGGATATTTCTCCGGACGCATCACTTGGAATTCAGGAACTGCGAGTCAGCACACCAAACGGTTTAGAGACAAACCCATATCCATTTGCAATTGGAGAATTCAACGAGACGAATGAAACAGAACCGAATGACGTTTTAGCACAAGAAAACAAAATCGGCACACCGATAACAGTGAACGGTAGAATAGAGAAAACTGGTGATGTAGATAGGTTCTCTATCAAGGTAGAAAAAGGAACGAATTTAGTATTTGATGTACAAGCACGACAGTTTCGTTCACAACTGGATCCAGTGTTAACCATTTATTCTCATAAAAAGGGTGAAGCTGAAGGTAGCGTTGAAGAACAGGTCTTAAGAGTGAATGATGATGCAAGTGGTACCGATGCAAGGATAGGGTTTGCATTTCCTGAAGCAGGTGATTACGGTATTTCCGTGCGTGACCTTAACAGTGCAGGTGGTGCGGATTTTCCATACAGACTTACCATCAGACCTTTGAATCAAGGTTTTCGTCTTAATGTTAATGCGGATAACCCACGTATAAGTCGTGGTGGTACTTTTACAATGACTGCCTCTGTTGCTCGATTAGATGGGTTTAATGGTGCCCTTCGCTTCTACTCTCCTGACCTACCAAAAGGATTTGTGGTAAGTTCAACAATCCTTTATCCAAGTCAAAATCAAGCATTATTAACGATAACTGCTCCCACTGATGCACCTCTTGGACTCCATCCTTTCTCTATTGTTGGGGTCAGTGCAGTCGGAGGTAATCGTATAGAAGAAACTGCCTCACCGAAGGAAATACTCTTGACAGTGATGGAAGCCCCTCCGTTTACACTAACATTTGCTGATGTAGGTGTTAATGTAGTTCACAATAAAGCCACAAACTTCCATGTTATTGCGGATCGGAGAGTGGACTTTAATGGTCCCATTGCTCTTACTGTTCAGGGAGTTCCAGCGCGTATTACAGGTGGAAAAGCCACTATTGCTGCTGGACAAAATAGTGCGGTTATATCACTTAGAGCGGGAACCGTTGAAAGACGAGAACAGTTTTCTGTTGTTCCTACACCGGGTACAAGTTATATCTCTGTTAGTGGTTCTGCAACCGTAAATCGAGAAAACTATATCGAATCATCTCCTGTTATCCCTCTGACAGTTGTTGAAGCACCATTTATCGTTACGATAGAACCGCTGCGGTTTAGTATTGTTTTTCCAAAACCAGCAAATGAAACTGAACCTGCGGAAGCTGCAGGTGAAGGTGAAACTGTTGCAGTCTCAAATCCAAGTCCAGCGGAGAATACACAGACAGAACAGACAGAAACAGAGGAAAAAGTTGAACCGTTAACCAAAACTGCAAAACTGACCATGAGCATTGTTCGGAGAGGAAGTTTTACTGACATCGTTACCATTACGCCTATTACAGTACCAGAAGGCATCTCCATACCGGAAGCAACGATACCTATCAATGAAAACGATGTAGAGGTAGATCTTAAAGCAATCAGTTCTCTTGAACCCAAGACTTATCAGGTTAAATTTAGAGCAACCGCAGTAATTAACGGTAAGACATTTCAACAGGATAGTCCTGTTATCAATGTGAAGATTATTAGATAAACAACACAAGTATTTTGCAGTTGTTAATTACGTTAAATATAGGGCGGGTTGGTGCCCGTCCCTTTTTCTGTACAGCATGACGATGTAAAATGACTTGTCTGTCTTTTTTGTTGTTTCTCCAAAAGTATGTGAAGATAAGTTTCTGTCAATTACACCAATATTTTACCGGTGAAAATTCACGGATATCCGTGATAAAGCAATTTTAAAACAGTCAATATTCATGCAAAGAAACTTATTCTGTGATATACTTTTACAAAATCAACTATGTGATTCGTAAATAGGGAGTATTAGCGTTGTCTCGACGTAAGTTTTTCTCATTCCTCGGTTGGGGAAGTTTCACAGGTGCACTCGGATTATGTTTCGGACCAGGATTAGTCCGGTATCTATATCCGCGTGTTCTATATGAACCGTCATCTGTCTTTAAAGCAGGTTTCCCGGCAGAATATCCTGCGGGAAGTGTAAGTGAAAAATATAAGAAAGAACCTTTTGGTGTTTGGATAGTTCGGCGTGAAGATGGAGAATTTTACGCACTTCTAACAACCTGTACACACTTAGGGTGTACCCCGCGTTGGCTTTCCTCAGAGAACAAATTCAAATGTCCATGCCATGGCAGTGGATTTGACCGTGACGGTATCAATTATGAAGGTCCTGCACCACGTCCTCTTGAGCGAGTGAAGATAACTTTAGCAGAGGATGGTCAACTACAAATTGATAAGTCCGTAAAGTTTTTGGGTGAAAAAGGTCAATGGGGTGACGTTGGGGCATCATTAAAAGTCTAACATAAGGGGGAACATTGCGTCTGAACGTATGTCATGCATCATCAGACTGAAAAAGGATAATAATGAACGAAGAACGTAAAGGATTAATAGACAAGATTACAAATTCCGATATTTGGAAATCAATTTTTCGACATGGATACGAAAAAACAGGTCGTCGTTACACTTTGCAAGTTCTGCAAAACGTATGGCTGCATTTACACCCGCCTCGAATTTCTCGTCACGCATTAAACTTCCGTTTCACATGGTGTATGGGTGGTATCACCTTCCTAATGTTTCTTGTAACAGCGGTCACAGGTGTACTTCTCATGTTCTACTATAGACCTGTTGCCGAATACGCTTTCCGTGATGTCCAGGCACTTGAATTTGACATACCATTCGGTATGCTACTACGCAACATGCATCGTTGGGCTGCACACGGTATGGTCATTTCTGTGATGCTCCATATGTTCAGGGTTTTTTTGACTGGGTCATATAAAAAACCCCGTGAATTCAACTGGGCTGTTGGAGTAATACTGTTGCTCATCACATTTTTTCTGAGTTTCACTGGCTATCTGCTTCCGTGGGACCAACTTGCATATTGGGCAGTTACAGTTGGAACGAATATGGCACGTGCTACACCAGTTTTAGGACATGAAGGACCTTTCGCACCCGCTGATATAATTACACAATCAAACGATGTTCGATTTGCATTACTCGGTGGTACAATAGTTGGACCCTCAACACTTTTAAGGTTTTATATATTGCATTGTATTGCTGTACCGTTGGTTGCAAGTCTGTTGATGGCACTGCATTTTTGGCGTGTCCGTAAAGATGGTGGAATTTCCGGACCTCTATAAACCTCTATTCTATGTGAATGGATATATCAGTCTTGAGTATACAAACATCTCACATGTCAAAAGTTATTGACGATGATTGTTGTTTCACTTTCTGAAGGAGATTGGATTAAGATATGGACAATTTTCTACTGCTGATAACGAAACCCGATAATGTTCCTATATTGGCTATGCTCTTTTTGATACCATTTTTTATCTGGTTAGCTTATAAGCAGGCGCGCCAAACAGACCTGACAGGTGTTCCATCGGATGCTGCGTTAAACGACAAGGTCTACGTTTGGCCATATCTTTGTCGGAATGAGTTTATATGTGCAATAATCATTATGTTGATTCTGGGTGTTTGGTCAATTATGATTGACGCGCCACTTGAGGAGATGAGTGATCCCGCCAAAACACCGAATCCATCCAAGGCTCCTTGGTATTTCCTTGCACTTCAAGAGATGTTAGTATATTTTGATCCGTGGATTGCAGGTGTCGTATTACCCGGTCTCATAATCGTTGGTCTAATTGCTATTCCATACATTGACATCAATCCAAAAGGAAAAGGGTACTATACAATCAAGGAACGACCTTTCGCACTTGCTGTATTTAGTTTCGGATTTATCGTTCTGTGGATTGTCTTGATGATTGTTGGTACATTCCTAAGAGGACCTGGATGGAACATATTTATGCCATGGGAGTACTGGGATCCGCATAAGCTTGTACCGCTAACAAATGTGAACTTGTCGTATCTATTTGGAATTCGCGACGATATGACTGCGAATTTCTTTGGATTTGCTGTTGTCGCGGGCTATTTTGCACTCGGTCCAATTTTCTATTTTTGGAAACTTAAAAGTAGCAAATTCCTGCAAGAACTTGGACTTGTTCGTTATGTAATCGTCTCGTCATTATTTTTGTGTATGATGGCATTGCCAATTAAAATGATCTTGCGTTTGGCAATGAATGTGAAATATGTTTGGGTTTCACCTTGGTTCAATATCTAATTCCTACGACTTATGGTTAGACAATAGCAAGTCTGTTCTCAATGTGCTCTTATAAAATTTGATTGACTTGGAGGTAATACATTTCGTGAGCAGCAAAAAAGAGATTCCTGCTGAAAATAAATCATATTCTGCTTTGTTCTTTATTCTCTCTGCTTTGTTGGGTTTAGTGACTATATGGGGCTTCTGGGATGAAATGATTACACGTCGTCCATGGAAAGAAATCCAACAAGAGTTTTACCAATATGAATATGAAAAGACAAAGGTAGAATTAGAACATGCAAAGAATTACTTACCTGAAAAACCCTCCGAACCTCAGGTTGATGAAAAAGAGTTGAAAAGTTTGGAGAAAAACGTTGCAACCAAAAAAGTAACGTTAGATGAAGCAATGCAAGAACGGAAGTTTGAGCAGAGTAAATCCGATGCAATCAACTATAAATATCAACATAGTTTACACGAAGCACATGGAACTCAAACTGATACAGTCGAAAAGTGGAAAGAGAAATTAGACGAGTATGAAAAGCGAATTGAAGGGGAATTAACCGCTGCTGTGATAACAGCACAGAACGAATATGCTGATGCCAACAAGACACTTGCTGATTTTTATCAAACCAGTGGTGACCCGGCGAATGCACTTTCTACCTACCTAATCGCACAAAAATATAAACCGACAGATACTATTATTTCAGATGCAATTAAAACTGCTCAAGATTCACTTGCTTCGCTTGATGCCAATAAGGCTCAATATGAAGCAGTCGCACGTCTTGAAGAGAAGTTAGCAGACGTTGGCGGAATAAAGCGTACTTTCCTCGGTAGTCTCCTTGAAAACCCATTTAGAGAAACTCGAACTATTGTACAGTATTATCTTGAAGAATTTGATTATACTGCGGATCGATGTGCAACATGTCATTTCTCGGTTGACAGAAGTGGTTATGATCTCGAAGCCGATGAGATATTTGAAGTAGAAGGTGATGGTGAAAACCTTGTCAAATATCAACTCAAACATCCGAAAGTAAAACCCGGTAGTGAAACAATTCTAATTGATGGTTTTGATGCAGAAACTGATGAATATGAATTGTCTGAAGATGGACTATTAACTTTTACAGATCCTGATGTGTTTGGAGAGGTAGAAATATCTTATGAAACTGGTTACCGCTCAGTCCTTCAAACACATCCAGAACGTGATGTTCTACTTGGGAAACACCCAGTTGAAAGATTCGGTTGTACGCCGTGCCACGGTGGACAAGGACACGGTTTGACAGCAAAATCTGCACACGCGCTAACACACTCCGAATACTGGTTGACACCTGTCCTGGGTTTAGATGAACACACAGGCAGAAAATCGGATGAATTAAAAGGATATATGGAATCCAATTGTAGACGTTGTCACGATGGAGTGATGCAGTTGGACCACGGTTTTATACCTGATACAGACATTCCCGAAGACTATGCCCAAAATCTTACCAAAGGAATGGAGTTATTCGAAAACCTTGGATGTCATGGATGCCATGCAGTAGAAGGATATAGTGCACTGGAGAAAATAGATAAGGTCGGTCCGTCTCTGGCTAAGATTGGAAGTAAAGTTAAAGATATAACTTGGCTTGAAAGTTGGATAAAAAAACCTGAAGCGTTTCTCCCAGACACAACTATGCCAAACTTCTTCCCAGTTGAAGGAATGACACAACTTGTTTACTTCAAAAATGGAGGAACACGTACTGGTGTTGTCTCTGAGACAAACACAGAATACAAGATCAAGGCAGACGATGGAACTGAATACCTTTATGCCAAAGATGATGTTATACGCGTTGTTGACGAGGTAAAGTCTATTTCCGCGTACCTTATGCAGATGAACGATCAATCCTTGGATGAATCGCAAGTAACATATTCACAATCTGAAAGTGCAATTAAAGCAGGTGAAGAAACAGTAAAAACAGTAGGATGTCTTTCGTGTCATACCGTTGACGGTATGGGTAGTGATTTTGCCCCTGCCTTGGATAGTGTCGGTACAAAAGTCAAACCAACTTATTTGCGACAATGGATAGAAAATCCAAGATCGTATGACCCAGAAACGGCTATGCCCAGTTTACGATTAAGCAATCAGGAACTTGACAATGTAGTTGCTTATTTGATGGATCTACAGAAGCCAACTCCTTCTCCTTTGTCAGATTCAATCGGTGAAGCCGACGTAGACGAAGGTAAAAAACTTGTAAGAACTTACGGTTGTTTCGGTTGCCACGAAATACCGAGTTTCGAGAATGAATCCAAAGTAGGAGCAGATCTTGGTGAATTCGGTGCCAAATTGGCAGATGAACTTGATTTTGGTGACACTGTTGATATAGACCATAGTTGGCATGGATGGACAATTGGCAAGATTACGGATCCACGACGTTTCCAAACACGCCGCATTGTTTCCCGTATGCCTGTGTTCCCGATTGATCATGAGGAAGCGAAGTCTATCGCTGTGTTATTGAAGAGTTTCCAACCCCAACCATACCCACTTAATTATATCTACGATCATGCAGTTGAGTCTCATCGTGTAGAGAGAAAAAACCAAATTGATGCTGGTAGACGTGTAGTCCAAAAATATAATTGTAACGGATGCCACGTAATTGAAGGTGTAGGTGGAGATTATAGCAATGTGATAACAGCACATGAAGGTTTAGATCCTATTACGACAAAGCAATTATCACCACCACCCCTACAAGCAGAAGGTGCAAGAGTTTATCCAGATTGGTTGTTCGATTTTCTCAAAGCACCATCCGATATTCGGTATGGACTAAAGGTACGTATGCCCACATTTGATATGTCGGATGAGGAAGCAACGACACTTGTCAAGTACTTCTCTGCATTAGACAACGAACCCTTCCCTTATGAGACCATAGAAACACCGATGTCTACTCAGGCTGAAATTAGGGTAGGGAAACAGATCTTTGACGAACTAAAATGTGACTCATGCCATCCTTCGCAAGGTGAAGTAATTCCCGCAGGTAGTGATAAAGCGGGAAGACCTGACTTATCCTTAGCGAAGCAGCGACTTAAAGCAGATTGGTTAATTGATTGGATGAAAAATCCGCAGCAATTCCAACGCGGCACAGCGATGCCACAGGCGTGGCCACTCGTTGGCGGACAACACATGCCAGTTGAGGGTTATGCTGACGATGACGCAGAACAACAGATTAGGTTGGTTCGTGATTATTTGATTTCGTTAGGTCGTTAGTGTAGGATCGGATTCCATTCGTCCCTGCAAATGGAGTTTCCGTTCTAAATGAAACATCTACTGATCGTAATCGTCATGATCCTTATTTGGATCAATGGGTTCATTTGGCTATGTAAACAAATTGATCCTCGCTCCAGGTATCAAACAGATGTTGAATACAGATATGCAAGATACTGCGCTGGATGTCATGGAAACAGTGGCGAAGGAAATGGTCGTATTGGTCGGTTCAAGAAATTAGATCCAGCTGACCTGACAGATAACAATTTATGGTCAATGCACAACGATACGCAGTTGCTGGAAAGCATAAGTGATGGAAAAAACGATATGCCAGCATTTCACTATTATCTCAACCCAAAGGAACAAAAAGAACTTCTCGGTTATATCAAGAATACCTTCCGACCTTAAACAAACACGGATATCCGTGATGTTTGTTTTTTACGGGTTGCCTTTTCAAAACTTTAGGTGTTAACATAATAAAAAAGAATATTATTAAGGAGAAAAACCATGAATAATCTAAAGACCATACTCGCTTTATTTATTTTTCTATCTATGACAAGTATTGCATTCGCTGGAAATATCACTGGTGCAGTTACCTATGAAGGTGAAGTTCCTGCACGTCCTGCACTAACGATCAATACACAGGAACAACACTGTATCACTGCAACCGAAGGGGCAAAATCAGAGGCACTTGTGGTATCCAAAAGTAAAGGAATCAAAAATGTTGTGATATCTGTACGCACTCGTGGAAGAGAAGAGTTAAAGATGCCAAAAGAAAATCCTAAAGTTGACCAATTAGGATGCAGATATCTTCCTCATGTTCTTGTAGTGCCAGTCGGTGTTACAGTTACAGTTACTTCCAGTGATCCAGTTGCACACAATGTTCATTCTCATGCAGCGAAGAATGAGGCACCGAACGTACAGATTGCTTCTAAAGGGAAAACTTACCCATATACCATTACCAAAGCGGAAGCTATCAAGTTGACTTGCGATATTCATGCTTGGATGTCTGGTTATATCGTTGCTGTTGATAGTAACTACTATACTGTAACAGGTCAAAAGGATAAAGAAGGAAAATATATCCACCCCGATGATTATGAAAAGTCAACGGATACAGGAAAATATACGATTAAAGATGTTCCTGAAGGAAGAGCACGTGTTATCGCATGGCATGAAGAACTTGGTTCTGCTAACAAGACTATTGAAGTGCCAGCGGATGGCGATATTTCAGTTGACTTCAAAAGCACGGATTTCAAGAAGCCTAAGACCAAGTAGTTAATGCTGCTTTATTTTACAAGGATAGTAAATTTCACTTGTTGAAGATATTACCTAACAATTGAGAGAAATGAAATGAGTTGTTGTGCTTCACATACATTTAAGAGAATCTACCTGATTCTCGCGCTTGTGCTACTCGGTTTTGTACTATTTTCAGTATTGCCAGCATTTGCACAAGACATGACTGATGAAGAATACCGTCCATTTCCTTTGATAGGGAGCCGTAACGCAGCTTGGATAGCCGCACAACTTCATCTGCTGTTTGGTTCTTTTATCCTCGGTGTGCCAATGTTTGCTGTTATCATTGAGTTCATCGGTTGGAAAACCAAGGAAGAACGGTATGATCGGATGGCGTATGAGTTCATCAAACTCTGTATGGGAGCATTTTCAACAACTGCCTTACTTGGTGGTGTTCTCGTCTTTGTCTTGGTATGGTGCTACCCTAAAGTTTTGAGCAAGTTAAGCGGTATATTCGGTCCAACCATGATTTTTTACGTCATACTGTTCTTTGGTGAAACCTTTACACTCTACATCTATTACTACGGTTGGGATAAGATGAAGGGTCGGTTTAAATGGGTGCACCTTTTCCTCGGAGTTCTCTTAAATATCTGGGGTACAGCGATTATGTTTGTGTCAAACACTTGGCTTACCTATCAGACGAGTCCTGCAACACAGTTCAGAAAGTTATCAGATTCTACCAAGGAAAAATTAACAGATTTTAATAAGGAAGAGATGGTGGCTGAGATGTTAGCTCATGATCCAGAGTTAACGTCAGCAGAAGCCGCAGCAAAGGTTGATGCAACTGTAATCTCGCTCCATGACGAAACTACCGGCGAATTTTTGGGTACGGTATGGGATGCTATAAACAATTTCACTTGGATGCCAGTCAATATACACCGACTCATCGGGAACATCGCTTTTGGTGGATCTATTGTAGCAGCCTATGCAGCATTTCGATTTCTCGTGGCAAAATCCAAAGAAGATAAAGCACACTACGATTGGATGGGTTACAATGGAAATTTCATCGCTTTGATCGGATTGATCCCTTTACCATTTGCGGGTTATTGGTTAGGTAAAGAAATCTACGATTTCAATAATACAATGGGTATTAACATGATGGGGAGTCTCTTCTCGTGGTTATTTATCCTACAAGCAGTGATGATTGGAGTGCTGTTTATTGGTGCAAACTACTATCTTTGGTCTGGTATGGGACGTATTAAGGGGGCAGAGATTTATGCACGGTATCGTCCTTATATGATTACAGTGATTGTTATCTGTGTAGCAATATGGATGACCCCGCGTACGTTATCCAAGATATCATCCGCATCAGAACTTAGTGCGATGGGAGGGTCAAACCATCCACATCTCGGCTTTTTTGGGTTGATGACAGCAAAAAATACTGTTGTTAATATTGTTATTCTAACCACTTTTCTCAGTTTTCTCTTTTATAGACGATCTGGTAAGACACCTATTGTAGGTTGGAAAGGTGTAGGAAATATCCTTATTTCGGCTATTTTCTTTTTAGGTGTGGTTGTAATTGTTGTTATAGGTATTGTTGGGTTTACAGTCGAAACTAATGTACGCGTAAATGTACTGACCCCGTGGCAAGTTTTAGTAGCACTCGGCGTAATGGTTGTGGTAACAATCCTTGATATAATCATGTATCGAAAAGCCACTATGTCCGGAACGATCAATTGGGGGCAAATGACAGATCGGTCTCAGTACGTTCTAATACTACTTGCGATTACGTTTACATCACTAATGGGTTTGATGGGATATGCACGTTCAGGTCTACGCGAAGGGTGGCACATCTTCGGTGTAATGAAAGATACCTCTGTAGATGCATTTACACCGTCACTTAGTAGTGCTGTAAACATGGTTTCAATCATAATGGTTATATTCTTTGCTCTTGTTGGATTTATATTCTGGCTCGGACTCTGGGGAGATAAGAAAAAACAAGCTGCAGTACCAGTTGAAGCAGAAGCAACTGCGGAAAGTGATGCTTAACCGTTAAAAGAGCAAATTGCGTAAAAAAAGATACAGTATTGTTCACACCTAAATACTTTTTAGAAATATTGTTCTCTCAATGTCTTTATCGGAGGACAGAAGAATGTCAAAAAATACAATCATAAAAATCGCAGGTCTAATATTAATGTTAGTGAGTTTTATTGCATTTGTTGCGAAGGCTCCAGCATTTCCAATAGAGTCTGAAAAATTGCTGCCTTGGTCTGTCTGGTTTCTAATTGCTGTTCTGATTAATATGGTTGTATGGGGAATTGTTATGAAATTGATGACATTTGCTTTGTCAATTATCTGGTTTTTTGCACTTATAGCTGCATGGGTTCCAAGTACAGCTATTGGAACTGGAACTGTAACCGAGTTAGATTGGAGTGACCCAGATGCAGTTGTTGAAATCGGTGAAAGTATTTTTAATACTAAAGGGCAGTGTAGTGCTTGCCACACCTTGGATACTTCAGCACCAAAGGGACGATGTCCAGATTTGACAGACATTGGCGTACTCGCAGCGACCAGACAACCCGGTTTAGATGCAAAACAATACCTTATTGAATCTCTATATGAACCGAGTAAGTACTTGGTTCCTGGATACGGCAGTATCATGCCAGAGATATGGAAAAATCCGATTGCACTTACAAAGGTTGAAATCCAAGCAGTCATAGCTTTTCTACAAAGTCAAGGTGGTGAAATTGATTCAGAACCGTTTGACGAACCGATAGATAGAGCCGATGTAGGCACAACTGCAGAAGAACTTGCCCCGTTACTTTCTGGAGATCTTGAAAAAGGAAAACAGGTATTTATAGATGCAGCATGTATTTCATGTCATGTTGTGCAAGGTCTTGAAAATCCGAAAGCAGGTGAGGTAAATGAAGATTTTGAAGTTGTCACCGCACCAGAATTAACAGACATTGCAGCTCTAAACAGCATGCGTTATATTGAAGAGTCAATACTATTACCTAATGCATTAATTGTTGCTGGCTACGGCACAGTCAAGGTGAAAGCAAATGGTATAACCTATGAAGGAACACTTGTGTCAGAGGATACCGATAAGGTTATAGTCCGAACAAAAGATGCAGACGGTACTGAACAAGAACACACTATCCTCTTTAGTGATTTTGATGAGGAACCTATTGATGAAGAGGACATTGTAAATCTAATTGATAACGGGTATTTCACGTTAACAATTACACCCATGGAATCTGACACGTCCATAAGTGGCGATATCGTTAAGGAAACTACAGACACAGTTACACTCAAGGTAGGAGAGGAAACAGTAACAGTATCTAAGACCGAAGTTAAAAAGATGATGACACTTACCGACTTTGACGGTGTACGGACCGTTGGCGAACATATATCAGGTACCATGGATGATGACGAAATCGTCTTGATGATTGATGGAAGTGAAGAAAGTTTTGATCCGTTTGACATTGAAGAAGCTATTATAATGGTTGCATCCGGTAAAAAACTGCATGATACATCACCAATGCCAGTGAACTTCCCCGATACATTAACTGTAGTTGAAATGGCAAATTTACTTGCATACTTGAGTACATTAACTGGCGTTACTACAGAAGAAACAAGTGATACAACATCAGAAAATCCATCAGAGGAAACTGCTGAATAATCAATCATATATCGGTATTGTTAGACCTAAAAGAGGTAAACCATGAGAAAACCATCGCTTTTCACGATATGTTTTGTTATTTTTATCGCATCATGGATATTCTTAAGGTATATCGTTGGTAGTCTAATCTCAGTTCCTATACCGAACAGTGTCATTGTGATGTATATGGCGTTGATTCTCATTGCCATTTTAGTCCACATATCTGTTGAAGACTCAAGATTAAGTGAATTCCTTCGTCCAATTATTGAAACGCTTGTTGATGAAAATAAAAAAGTACGACGGATAGTTTTGGTGGTGTTGATTCCGCTATTTATGCTGGGATATACCTATACAAATATAGCACAAAAAGCGGGTCCTCCAGGAGATCCACGGGATGCACATCCGTCACCACCGTTAGAATTAACGTACAAGGATGAAGTTATTGAAGATGTTGAAAATCCTTATAGACACTTGGAAAAAGACAATCCAGAAGAATTTAAATCACACGTAGAAAATGGTAGACGTGTTTATTATGATAACTGTTTTTATTGTCATGGAGATCATCTTGATGGTCAAGGACATTTTGCTAGCGCGTTAAATCCGTTACCAGCGAATTTTCAGGACCCAGGAATTATTCCCAATTTCCAAGAATCTTTCTTCTTTTGGCGTATTAGTAAAGGTGGTCCAGGATTACCCAAAGAAGGCACACCGTGGAATTCAGCAATGCCTATTTGGGAAGATCATCTTGAAAAAGAAGAAATTTGGGATGTTATACTTTTTTTATCCGAATATACCGGTTATTCATACCGTGAGGTTGGACATTAATCATGAGAACATCAATTTTTGTCTTGTCCATCATAATCTTTCTTCTATTTTCTGTTATTTTCATATCTTATGCTCAGGAGGCACCGGAAGTTTCTGAGCGAGGAAAAGAGGTATATGAGGAAAGTTGCGCACATTGTCATGGGGTTGAAGGAAGAGGAGATGGTAGTGCGGCAAAGAACCTCCTGCCCCAACCAAGAGATTTCACTGGAGGAATATATAAAATTCGTTCAACAGCAAGTGGCGAACTACCTACAGATAAAGACTTATTTGACATCATTTCCAAGGGAATGCCCGGATCGTCAATGCCAGAATGGGAATCTGCACTAAGTGCTGATGATCGTTGGGAAGTTGTATCATATATCAAAACTTTTTATGAAGGTTTCAAAGAGAATGAATCACCTCCAAAAGAAATTAGTTTGGACGGTAAAATACCATATTCTGAAGAGAGTGTTGAAATTGGTAAATTCTTTTATACACAATTTGCGTGTTTTGAATGCCATGGAAATGCAGGACGCGGTGACGGTACATCAGCACCAACCTTGCAAGATGAATGGGGTTTCAAAAGTTGGCCTGCAAATCTAACAGAAAACTGGAATTTCAGAGGCGGTAGCAGTACAGAGGATATTTACAAGCGGTTCATTGGTGGTATTGCAGGATCCGCTATGCCAATGTTTGAGGATGCCTCTTTTGGCTTAACTATAGAAGAAGCACAACGATACGGTCAATTGGAGAATAAGGTCGAAATGACTGATACTGAGGATGAAGAATTTAACACACTTGATGAAAAAATGGGAAATGCTTATGACATTTTAGATATGATGACGGAAGGATTAGCAAACGAAGAACAGAAACAAAAACATGCTGAAGCAATGAAAATATTTCAAGAAAAAAGTTGGCATATTACCAATTATGTCAAATCCCTTGCCCCAGAAAAAAGACCGGAACCGGCAATCGGTAAAAATGCCCTTCGGTCACAATATACAGTAGACACCTTACCGACAATTGATGATGCCGCGTGGGGTACTCTGGAAGCAAGTTACTTTCCACTGGTTGGTCAAATTATTGTTGAACCTCGTCAATTTAATCCAACAATAGATTCAGTAAATGTTAAGTCATTTTACAATGACACTGAGGTAGCATTTCTTTTTATATGGGACGACAGGACCAATAATACTGAGGAACAAGAGAACGAGGATTTTGGCAAAACCTATGAAGACGCAATTGCTATCCAATTTCCAGTGAAGATTCCACAAGATCCAACCGCACCAAAACCATATTTTCTTTGGGGTGGTAAAAAGGCAGTCTACTTATGGCAGTGGAAAGCTTCTGCAGTTAACTCGGTAACAGAACTTACAGCAAAAGGTATCACAAATGCGGAAGTTCAAGAAGTACAAGGGGACATACAAGCGGAAGGTAAATATACCGATGGACAATATAGACTGTGGGTTAAACGAGCATTAAAAACCGACGATAAAAAAGATTTACAAATTGAACCAGGTGTATTTGTTCCAATCGCATTCTCGGTTTGGGATGGCGCAAACGGTGATATTGACACAAAACGTGTGATCTCAAGTTGGTATTCCTTCGTCTTGGAGCCTGTTCCTTCATCCAGAAGGTTTATCTATCCCCCGATAGTTGCTTTACTCTCGTTAGGAATATTGGTCGGTCTACGAGGGTTCGTGTATCGGAGAAATTCATAAAGTTATAGATTAAAATAATTGTGACAGTAATGTCCTTTTACCAGATATTTTATATTTACTCATAAAGACATAACATTAGAGGTTGTTTATCCGTGAGGATGTTGTAATAAATCACCTCAAAATTGTATGTCTATAAAGGAGAAAAAAGATGAAAACTAAAATGTTGATATGTTTCGCACTGCTTATTGCTTGTGGTTTCGGCCTGTTCGTGTTTGCAGACGACCACGAAGAAGAGGAAATGAATAAACTCGTTTTTTCTAAAGAAACGTATAAAACCATGAAGGTTAACAACGGTGGAAAAATAAGTGGTGTCGTAAAGTTTGAAGGTGAAGTGCCTGAAAAGAAAAAACTTGCAATAAATAAAGATCCCGCTGTTTGTGGTGTAGTAGATAAATTTGACGAATCACTTGTCGTAGGTGAAAATATGGCATTGAAAAATACAATTGTCTACCTGATGGATATTACGCAAGGAAAAGATTTCGACAAGGATGCGAAGGTAGAACTTGATCAGAAGGAATGCCGATTCAATCCGCATGTGCAGATCATTCCTGTTGGTACAGCTCTAACGGTGTTGAACAACGACAAGGCGACACATAATGTACATATTTTTGGCACAAAAAAGAATGGTACATCAATCAACAAACAACAGACAAGAAACCGAAAAAGAATGAAACTCGCAGCAGCAAAAGGGGCTGAGGGACCAGTCGAAGTGAAATGCGACATCCACGGATGGATGAAAGCATGGGTCGCTTATGTTCCGCATCCGTATTTCGCAGTGACTAACGAAAAGGGTGAATTCACTCTTGAAGATGTTCCCCCTGGTGAATATAAGTTAGGGTACTGGCACGAAACCTGCGGAAATAATAACAAAGAACCTGTTGTTGTTACAGTCGCTGCTGGTGGTGAACTCAAACAAGATTTCACATTGAAAATCAAGAAGTAGTAAGATGTGAACGATAAAATTACGGTTGAAAATCTAACGCACACTTATGGTACAAGATGTGCGTTAGATAACATAAGTTTCACCGTATCATGTGGAGAGATTTTTTGTCTACTTGGTCCGAACGGTAGTGGAAAAACAACACTTTTTAAGATTTTGTCAACACTCATGAAACCTACCTCCGGGAATGTTGACATTCTCGGCTTTGATTTAAATACAAAGTCAAAAGCCATACGAAAATTACTCGGTGTTGTTTTTCAACATCCTGGACTTGATATCAAGCTTACTGTGACAGAGAATTTAAGACATCACGGTCATCTCTACGGACTCAAAGGTAAGACTCTTAAACATAGAATTTCTGAATTATTGGAACGGTTTGGAATAATTGACAGAACGCATGACATTGTAGAAGAATTATCTGGAGGATTAAGAAGAAGAGTAGAAATCGCAAAGGCAATGCTTCATTCACCGAGTGTTTTGCTGCTTGATGAACCAAGTAGTGGGTTAGATGTTGGTGCTCGCAGACAACTCAGCGATAATCTGAATTCACTTGCCACAACAGAAAACATACTTATTCTTCTGACAACACATCATCTGGATGAGGCTGATTTATCTACCCGCGTCGGAATGTTGGATTCAGGTAGGTTAGTGACAGTCGGAACACCCGATGAACTCAAAGATATTATTACCGGTAATGTTGTGTTGATTGAGACAACAAATGGTGATACGCTCAGTCAGGCAATTGCAGAGAAATTTGAGGTTTCTCATACATTAATTGGTAATCATATACATATTGAATGTAAACAGGGTCATGAATTTGTGAAGGAGGTAGCTGCAGCGTTTCCCAACGATATTCGGTCTATTCGTGTAGGTAAAGCCTCATTAGAGGACGTTTTCACCAAGTTAACAGGAAACCCATTTGTATAGGGAAGAATGAAATGGTGAACGTTCTATTACCTGTTTCAACAATTTGGTGGCGTGAAATAATCCGCTTTTATCGACAACGGAGTCGTCTATTAAGTGCATTTGCACAGCCATTAGTATTCTGGATTCTAATCGGTAGCGGATTGGGGGCATCATTTCAGCCATCTGGAACATCGGAGGAAACTACTTATATTGAATACTTTTATCCGGGTATTGTCGTTTTAGTCTTGCTTTTTACTGCTATATTCGCTACAATCTCCGTTGTGAATGAACGACGTGAAGGTTTCCTTCAAGGTGTGCTAATTGCACCTGTTGCGAGATGGAGCATTGTACTCGGACAAGCATTGGGAGGGACAACGTTAGCACTACTACAAGGTGTACTACTACTATTCCTTGCCCCACTGATTGGTATACGTTTTGGACTATCATCTCTATGCTTAACGATAGGTGTGATGGTTATTTTAGCGTTCGGGTTAACGAACCTCGGTCTCATCATCGCTTGGAGAATGGACTCAACACAAGGTTTTCATGCGATAATGAACCTAATACTCATTCCAATTTGGTTGTTATCTGGCGCGTTCTTTCCAAGTATAGGAGCACCAAGTTGGTTAGGTTGGGTAATGAAACTAAATCCTTTGACTTACGGGGTTACTGCATTTAGAAACAGTCTATATCTTGATACTGCAACTATTAACGGCAATATGCCGACGTTGGGATTTTCTATATTGATAATATCTTTGTTTTGTATTTTGACCTGTTTAGGTGCAACGTATACTGCCTCTACAAAAACAGTGTAAAAAGGTGTACCTAATGACTATTTATGTCTACGATTTTGGAAAAGGAGGAATGAATGCTAGGATGGCTTCCAGAAAATATATCAGAGTATGCACAAGGTATTGATACACTTTTTGCTCTTATTTATTGGATTACTGTGGTGGTCTTTGTGCTTGTGATGGGTACACTGATTGCATTCCTGATAATGTACCGTCACCGAGAAGGACACCGTGCTGAATACATTGAAGGAAGCACGAAACTTGAAATCGTCTGGACAACAGCAACTACGGTAATTGTGTTTGGCTTGGCAATGTTAAGTTTTCCACAATGGAATAATCTGAAGTCTGCACCAGATAATCCTGATTATGTTGTTCAAGTCCGAGGAGAACAATTTAACTGGTATATGATATATCCTGGTCCAGATAATGAAATAGGAACTGAAGATGATCTGGAATTAGAAAACGAATTACATGTACCTGAGGATAAACTCATACAGATAATTCTAACCTCAAAAGATGTGATTCATAGTTTCTTTATACCTAATTTACGATTGAAACAGGACGCATTACCGAATCGGTTCCTTGATAACATCAAGTTTCAGGCAACAAAGCCAGGAACGTATGAAATACCGTGTGCCGAACTCTGTGGATTTGGACACACAACTATGGTCGGATTTCTTCATGTGCACACACAAGAAGAATATGATGCTTGGGTCAAGGAACAGTGGTCTGAATAAGGCACTGGAGCGGCAATAACAAGCAATTCAACTTTGCTGGTCGCGAAAGGAGTAAGAATAAAGATGCAAGAAAATGAAAATATTTCACATGAGCATGACGATGATGAACAGCACGAGCATGCACATGACGATAACGATACACCGCAACATACACATGAGCATGATGATGGACAGCATGAGCATGAACACCATCATGAAGAGAGTTTTATTCGTAAATATATCTTCTCACTTGACCACAAGATGATCGGAAAACAGTTCCTGGTATACGGATTGATCATGTTATTTGTCGGTGGAGGGCTTGCGCTGCTCTTTAGATGGCAGCTGGCATATCCAGGAAGACCATTGCCTATCATTGGTGCTTCTCAACAATATATTGATGAAGGAGAAATCGTCACAAGTAATGATAAAAGGTGGGATAAGATATTCGAATCGGAAAAAGAGGAGTTGATGGAAACTCACTTTCCAAACGGAGTAATTGAAGACAAAACATATAACATGCTATTTACGATGCATGCCACTATAATGGTGTTTTTTGTCGTTGTTCCGATACTGGTAGGTGCATTTGGAAATTTCCTGATTCCGCTAATGATTGGCACACGAGATATGGCATTTCCTATCCTGAATATGCTCTCTTTTTGGCTTGCTGTCCTTGCAGCAATTGTCATGGCAGCAGGATTTTTTGTTCCGGGAGGGCATGCTGGAGCGGGATGGACAGGTTACGCACCCTTATCTGTTGATCCACAATGGACAGATGTTGGGTGGGGGCAAAACTTATGGGCAATCAGCTTGTTGATACAAGGTTTTTCCTCATTGGTTGGATCAATAAATTATATTACAACAGTGATCAACATGCGTGCCCCAGGGATGACATTCTTTAGATTACCATTGGTTATCTGGTCCCTCTTCATCGTTGCCATTTTGTTATTACTTGCTTTCCCAGTCCTATCATCCGCTTTAGCATTACTTATCTTTGATAGACTCGCGGGAACGACATTCTTTACCACGACAACTGAAGGTGGTGGTGATCCGCTGCTATGGCAACATCTGTTCTGGTTCTTCGGTCATCCAGAGGTATATATACTTATATTACCGGGGATGGGAATTGCATCCGAATTGATCGCAGTTAACTCACGTAAACCGATATTCGGGTACCGATCTATGGTCTACGCTATGATTGCAATAGCATTCTTAGGTTGGATTGTTTGGGGACACCATATGTTCCAAAGTGGAATGCGTCCAGGAATGGGATCATTCTTCATGACAACAACAATGCTTATTGCTGTTCCATCTGCTATAAAAACATTCAACTGGCTTGGAACTATGTTCCGCGGTTCAATACGATTTACAACACCTATGCTTCACGGAATCGCTTTTGTATCTATGTTTGTAATAGGTGGACTTAGCGGAATCTATATGGCAAACACACCAGTTGACATATACATACATGATACATATTACATCGTAGCACACATACACTATGTCGTTTTTGGTGGAAGTCTGTTTGCTATGTTCGGTGGTATTGTTTTCTGGTACCCGAAAATGTATGGACGTTATATGAACGATACATTATCCAAAATACATTTTTGGATAACATTTATTGCATTTAACTGCACATTCTTCCCAATGCATATCCTCGGTGTAGGTGGACATATGCGCCGTATTGCTAACCCACAGTTTTATGATTTCTTGCAAGGGTTTGAGGGAATGAATATCTTTATTACAATGAGTGCATTCACTCTCGGTTTTGCACAATTGATACTCGTGTTCAACTTCTTCTGGAGTATGAAACTTGGTAAAGTCGCTGAGAAGAACCCGTGGAATGTTACCACATTAGAATGGGAAGCTCCGACACCTGTACCACATGGCAATTTTGCACAGATCCCCACTGTCTATCGTGGTCCTTATGAATACAGTGTTCCGGGCGAAGAATCTGATTGGATACCACAGGCACAGCCTGAACATGCACCCGCGAGTGCAGGAGATTAATTGAGTCAAGACTTGATGAATGATAGGTGTAGATTAGACCACACCTATCAACATAGGTCACCTCTGTGGCATTTAGTATGATGAAGCAAATCAGTTATAGTTCTTGGCTCCATCGGATTGCACTCATCACTGCAGGGGCAACATTCTTACTTATCGTAATTGGAGGTATTGTAACAAGCACTGAATCAGGATTAGCAGTCCCGGATTGGCCCACAACCTTCGGATATAATATGTTTCTGTATCCACTATCAGAGATGGTAGGTGGTATCCTATATGAGCATAGCCATCGTTTAATGGGTTCATTGGTTGGGATGTTGACGATAGCTCTGTTAGTCATGCTGTTTGTTAAGGAAACCCGTAAATGGGTAATATGGCTCGGAATAGCTGCTCTAATCGGGGTTAGTGTGCAAGGGGTTCTCGGTGGACTTCGGGTAACAGAACTCAATCTCAATTTTGCTATATTACATGCATGTTTGGCACAAGCATTCTTTGCGCTTTTGTGCGGAATATGTTTATTTACATCGTCTGATTGGATTGAAAATCAGCACCAGTCTGAAACGAATGTTGATAACGTTACAGCAAAAAAATTGCGCAGATTAAGTTTGATTACGACTTGCCTGATATATATTCAACTCATTTTCGGGGCAGTTTTACGACATACAGGTAATAGACTTGACGCGCACCTATTATTTGCTTTCTTGGTAGCACTGCATATATTCTTGTTGATGAGACGTTTCCTAAGTTTAGGTGAGGTTTCTCAAGATTTTGGTTTGCAAATACCGTTGGCATTATTTGGATTGCTTTTAGTTCAGTTACTGCTTGGGTTTGGTGCCTACATTACAAAACTAACTGTATTTGGAGAAGCTGTATCAACTCTACTTACAGATATTATAACAACTTCACATGTAGCAGTTGGTGCTCTCATGTTAGTAAGTAGTTTTGTTTTGACATTGAAACTATATAGATTTACTAAAGAAACAATTACTGAAAATATACCGGTCAATACTACACTGGTAACCGAATGAGATTACAAAATGTCATTTAACACAGCAGCATTACCAAATAACAGTGATGCAGCAAACTCTCAGACAAAAACATCAGCTTTGGTTCAGCGGGTAGAGGGTTATATTGAACTCACTAAACCGCGTATGGTCCTGATGATATTGATTACTACCGCTGCTGGATTCTATCTCAGCACACAGGGCGCGGTTAATTGGATACTGTTTCTACATACTTTAATCGGTTCAGGATTAACTGCAGGCGGGGTATTAGGTCTTAATCAATATTTAGAAAGAGATATTGATTCCCTGATGTCCAGAACACAGCAAAGACCATTACCCGCGGGTAGATTACATGCTACTGAAGCATTGCTGTTCTGTGTGATTCTAACATGCGGTGGAATGCTATATCTAACGTTTATTGTCAATCCATTAAGCGGTTTTGTCATCTCACTTATTGTAGTAAGTTATCTGTTTGCATATACACCGATGAAGCGAAGCACGTCATTATGCACTCTGGTTGGTGCTATACCGGGGGCATTACCACCGGTTGTTGGATGGGTTGCAGCACAAAATACACTTACAGGATCAGTCTGGGTATTGTTTGCAATTCTCTTTCTATGGCAACTACCACATTCTCTTGCAATAGCATATATCTATCGTGAAGATTATGCAAATGCAGGATTAAAATTATTACCCGTAATACATCCAGATGGAACAAGTACACGTCATCAGGTTGTCATCAACTGTTTGGCATTGTTTGGGGTCGGTCTACTTCCAACCTTATTCAACATTGCAGGGGGAATCTATTTTATTTCTGCACTATTGATTGGTGGAATGTTCCTTGTAAGTGGTATCTATTTTCAGAAAACAAGTTCTCTTAAAGCAGCAAGATATGTCCTACACGCATCATTATTATATCTTCCATTGATATTTCTCATGATGGCAATAGACAAAATATAATCTATCATAGGAGGAAAAATGAAAGAACAAGAGCAAAGAAGCCGAAATAGAAAAGTCGGTTTGATATTAGGACTACTTTTTGTTAGTATGTTCGCAATAACTATGTTAGGTTTTGTTTTGGGTTTAGATGCACCTCCAGTCATAAAGACCATCGTATCAGTGATTGCTACAATCATCGCGGGTATAATTGGTATATCACTAATTGGTGCTACCTTCTATGAGATGGTAATTCAATACATCGTTGACAGATTCAAAAGAAGAGGAGCAAGTAGAGTTTCCAAATGATGGCACAGACTGAATTTGAAATGACCGAAAATCGTCCCCTGAGTAACGCAAAATTGGCAGTATTAATCTTGCTCGGATCTGAGACAATGTTATTCTCCGGTTTGATAGGGGCATTTCTGGTTTTTCGGATGGGAAATGTTACTTGGCCCCCGTTATCGCATGCTGACATTGAACTGCCACGTATAGTAACAGGTTTCAATACACTATTGTTAATCATTAGTGGTTTCACGATGTTCCATGCCCTACGGTCAATTCAACAAAACAGAATTATACTTTTTCGAATATTGTTGATTGGAACTGGCCTGTTGGGTTTAATCTTTCTGTCAATTCAAGGATATGAATGGTCTCAACTGATTAAGAATGGATTGACACTACAGTCCAGTGTTTATGGAGCTATCTTTTATGTACTGATAGGATGTCATGCGGTTCACGTTTTAGGGGCAGTGATATGGTTAGTGATTGTTATCTGCATGGCATTTTCTGGCAGGTTTTCTTCTGATCGTCATATAGGCGTTGAAACATGTACGATATATTGGATTTATGTGGTCGCGTTGTGGCCAATCCTATACTTTCTGGTATATTTCGCATAATGGAGAAACACATGACACGTCATATTGCCTTATGTATTCTGTTAATATGTGTAGTAACATTAATATTGCCGCATACACTTGAAGCATGTCCTGCGTGTAAAAACCTTAATGAACCTATTGCAAGAGGTTTTAACTGGAGTGTGCTTTTTATGATGTCAATGCCCTTTACGGTATTTGGTGTTATCGGCGGTAGTGTTTTTTATTATTACCGACGCGCACATAATAAAGTAAAGACATAAGACATACATCCTGGCAAAAGAACCATTAACGGTGAAACAATGAAAAGAAGTGACGACTCTTGGATACAATGTATTGATTGCCGAAAAGGTATGTCCAAGGTCGCATCACAAAGTGTGTCTCTTATCCTAACTGATCCACCCTATTTCCTTGATGGAATGGACGATAATTGGGATACACAACGAATTAGATCCAAACTGAGAAAAGGAGTAATTGGTGGACTTCCTGTAGGAATGAAATTTGACCGAGCACAAGGTCATAATTTATATAGATTCCTAAAACCGGTCGCTGAACAGTGGTTACGCATAATCAAACCGGGTGGATTTGTACTCTGTTTTTCGCACCCAAGACTTTCACATCGCGCAACAAGCGCAATTGAGGACGCTGGTTTTGAGATTAGAGATATGTTGGCATGGCGGTATGAAGGTCAAGCAAAAGCATTTAAACAAGACCACTTCGTACGGAAACGTAATTTACCAGTTGAAGTAAAGGACAGAATTATAAAGTCTTTGGGTGGAAGAAAAACTCCACAACTCAAGCCACAGATGGAGATAATTATATTGGCTCAGTCTCCACGAGAAGGAACATTCGTTGACAACTGGCTTCAATATCAGACTGGACTCATAGACGTATCTGATCCTGTTGTTGATAAAGATCGTTTTCCAGGGACAGTAATTCCAGTCCCTAAACCTCGTGAGAAATTTGGACACATCGCTGCAAAACCTGTTCCTTTATTGCGACACTTAATTAGGATTTTCTCTGTAGAAGGTTCGGTAGTATGTGATCCATTTGCGGGTTCAGGTTCTACTGGTATCGCAGCGCGTAAGGAAGGACGTGACTTTATTGGATTTGAGATTGACAGTGAGATCGCATCAATCGCAGATGCACGTATTAAAGTTGGCACACATTAATTTAATATATCTATTTATGAAATATAACGCATCTTAAATTAGAAGACTAATGTTTGTAGTATCTGCTTCAAACAATGTCTCCCAAAGCATATAATTATTGGAAAAGGAGTTAAGTATAGTGGAACAAGCTACCACTTTAGAACATACTGAAGACGTATACGAACCATCGTTAACACCTGATAGTCTCGGTAAACTTGGTATGTGGATTTTCCTTATCGGGGATACCATGTCTTTTGGTGCACTGCTCGCAGCCTATGCCGCACTCAGAGCTGGGGCAGGTGTAATCGGATGGGTTCCGCCAAGTGAAATACTCGGTATAAACCTTACCGCAGGTATGACGTTCCTATTAATCTGTAGCAGCGTCACAATGGTTAAAGCGTTAGAGTCAATTCAAAAAGGTAACGTGTCACGGATGTGCACTTTCCTCGGTTTAACTATCTTAGGAGGTGTAATTTTTCTTGGACTGCAGGCGTATGAATGGACACACCTCATAAAACATGGGTTAACTCTCACCGATCTTCCTGAACATGGGTTAAAAGGTGGTGCTATCTCTGGTTCAACCCTTTTCGGTCCCACATTTTATGCTATCACAGGATTCCATGGACTACATGTTACCGGTGGTGTGATATATCTGATTGTAATATTGATACATGGATTACGTGGAAGATATACTGCTGAGTTTAACCACGAAGTAGAAATTGTAGGACTTTATTGGCACTTTGTTGACCTTATTTGGATTATGGTTTTCACCTTCATCTATTTACTATAGGAGGATATGAATATGGCTCAAAACGGACATAATGAACATCCGAAGTATATGTTAATTTTCTTATATCTTTTTATTTTAACTGCTATTGAGGTAGGAGTAGCTATTCCTGAATATTCTATTGTAATCAAAGGTATCCTACTCATCGGTTTGGCATGTGGTAAGGCTATCTTAGTTGCAGCTTATTTTATGCACCTTAAGTTTGAGAAAGGTATTTTGGCAGCAATCGTTATTACACCATTTCTTATCTGTGTTTTTCTGGTAATTATGTTGATGCCTGATATTACTATGGATTCACGACTCAATGCTATAGAAAAACCAGCAGCAGAAGTCGTAGATACCACACAGCACTAAGGATACAGCAAAAGTCGAAATCTACGAATTGTAGGCATAATTAAAATGGAGAATCAGACTGCAGACCTTAAGCAAAATAATCGGAAAATTGAAAAAAGCACACTACCTTGGATTGTGTTAGGACTTATAGTTATAGGTATTGCTCTATTCAATTTATGGTTAGCATTTAACAAAAAACCAAATCCTACGCCAGAGGTGGCAACAACTAACGTTCCAGAATTTAGTTTAATCAATCAGCAGGGACACAAGTTGACATTATCTGATTTAAAAGGAAAAGTTTGGATTGCAGATTTCATTTTCACAAATTGTCCTACGATTTGTCCTAAAATGACACAGGAGATGGCAAACCTACAATCGGAATTTGACTCACAAGAAATCAACTTCGTATCATTCACAGTTGATCCGGATAGAGATACAACTGATGTTCTCTTACAATATGCCAATCTATACGGTGCAGACGAGAAGCGTTGGCATTTTCTAACAGGAAATAAGGAACAGATTTACAAACTGGCTAACGAGGGTTTTAAATTAGCCGCAGCATATCACGAGGGCATGTTACCACATAGCAGAAAGTTTGTTCTCGTTACATCAGACGGTGAAATATACGGTTATTACGATAGTCATCAAAAATCTGCTCTGAAACGACTACGTAAGGATGTTAATACACTTCTTGGAAGTTGAAATAATTGAACCTAATTATATCCTTTACAGCTTTTCTGGTTCATTTCCCTTTCGGTTTTTTTCGTGTACGTTTTAAAAAGTTTAGTCGTCCTTGGAGTAGATGTTTATATATTCCGATTGTCCTAAACATAGTTGTCCGCAGATTTGTGCTTCACTGGGATTGGCAAACAGCGATGATTTACTTATGGCCAGCAGTTATATTCGCACACATACTCGGCGGTTTCATCGGTTCGCACTACACACCTAACGATAATATAGAGACAAAATAAATCCATTACCTTGTCTGACAAGTTTGGAAAAGATTATGAATAAAATATACGTACCCGTTGACAATTCAGACTATTCCGATGCCAGTATTGATTTAGCTGTGGAATTTGCAAAGAAATTTGATTCGCAGTTGGTAGGATCGCACGTATACGCAGCAAAAATGCACGATGTTCGCTTCAAACAGATGGAGTATACGCTGCCTGAAGAGTATCAAGATGAGGTAGAACTGGAAAAACAACGTCGCATTCACGACACACTCATTACCATGGGACTTCAACTCATATCAGATTCCTATCTTGAGGTAATGAAACACAAATGTGAAAATTTTGATATTCCATTTGAACCAAAGATGCCTGAGGGTAAACACTACATCAAATTGGTTGAGGATATTCAGGAAAGCGATTACGATCTGGTCATTATGGGGGCACTCGGTATGGGAGCGGTTAAAGATAGTTTGATTGGTGGAGTCTGTGAACGCGTCGTCCGACGTATTACAACCGATACACTTGTCGTTAGAAACCTTGAACCAATTGAAGAACAAACAGGGAATATCCTTGTCGGAATTGATGGGAGTCCAGAATCTTTTTCTGGCTTAAAAACTGCTATTAGTCTTGGACAAAAATTCAACAAACAAGTCGAAGCAGTGGGTGTATATGATCCATATCTACACTATATCGTATTCAATTCTGTTGTCAACGTTCTAACCGAACGTGCTGCGAGAACATTCAAATTTAAAGAACAAGAGCAACTCCATGAGGAAGTAATTGACACTGGACTTGCCAAAATATATCAGTCACATCTTGAGGTGGCGCGTTCTATCGCAAAAGAAGAACACGATTATCAACTGAAAATTACTCTCCTTGATGGAAAAGCTTACGAAAAGATCATACAATACACACGAAAAACTAACCCTTGGCTTCTTGTATTGGGTAGAATCGGTGTACATAGCGAACAAGATACAGACATTGGCAGCACAGCAGAAAACTTATTAAGACTTGCCCCGTGTAATGTACTCCTATCAAGTCAACGCTATTTTCCACAAATTGATGTAAAAGCCGAAGAAACCCTTGTATGGACACAAGAGGCAATGGATCGCATGGAAAAAGCACCTCCACTGGTTCGTGGAATTGCGAAGACAGCAGTGCATCGATTCGCAATTGAACGCGGACATTCTGTTATTACCGAAAGTGTCATAGATATGGCGATGGAAGCAATTATGCCGCAGCGCGCATCAGAAAAACTCACACGCGTTGCCAAAGAAATCGCAGAGCAGAAAGTCTTAGAGTCAGATGCCGTACAGACATACATCTGTGGGGAATGTGGGTATGCCGCACATGACCAACAACCCGTTCAATGTCCCGTGTGTAGTTCTCCACCGGAACGGTTCCAAATGGTTGACAAAAACTCACTTGAACACATCGCTATTGACGAAGGTGGAACTGATGAGGAGGAAACATTCGACGGTATCCGTCTACAATGGTCAGATCAAGCAAAGAAAGCACTACGCACCGTACCCCGCGGTTACATGCGACGTAATGTGAAAGCACGTATAGAAAAATCTGCCAGGTCTCAGAAAATTGGCACTATCACGAATGCATTTGCAACACAGATTATAGACGACAGCATGGGTGAAGCAGCTGCTGTCCGCGAAGATGCACCTGAACTCAGAGCTATGCAAATAGGAACCGACTTACAAACCACAGCAGTGAATGTTGATTTTGTTAGTACTCTACAATGGACAGAGGATGCAGTGGCACGCTTAAACTTGGTTCCTGAAGGTTTCATGAGAAACATTACACAAACACGCATTGAACAACGCGCGCAAGAAGCAAATATCACAGAGGTTACACTCGATTTTGCTGCACGGGTTATTGAAGACGGTAGAAGCCTCGCAAACGAGGTACTGGGTGAATATTATCAAAACTCAAACAGTGGAGATAACACAGAATAATTAGTCGGAGGAAAAAATGAAAACAATTCCGACAATAACATTCCAAATCCTTGGTCCAAATGAAGGTGCAGCCGAAGGTTCAGCACACGGTCTATGGTTTAAATTACAGTCAAACCCTCCACCATCAGAAGATCTATTAATTGCTTTAACAGTCCGTTCACCAAACGGAGAGGAAAAACAATCTGGGACGATCATGATACTTAAGCATGAGAGCCATTCCGCTGATTTTTTCTATAAAACAGTTCTTGGTGAACTTGATGTGTGGATTGAGATTGATCCTATTACTTCTCTCACTAAACAAAAATTTCCAATTTATACAAACGAAGGTTATGTTATTGAGGATGGATTTAAGTTTCCTGAATACGATATTGGTACGTTGTCAAAAATAGTACCTTATCAGTGGAACGGTCACGACCGAGGTATATGGACCGATGAAATTCGCTGATTCACCATACACGAGACACATAAATTAAAAACGAACCCTAACAAGGTTCTCTGAATATGGAGAATTATCATGCATAAACATATTTTTAAAATTACGTTGATTTTCCTACTTATGTCTCTAATGATAATTAGTTATGGATTTGCTGAAAATTGGCATCAATGGAGGGGACCAAATAACGACGGTATTAGTCAAGAAACAAATGTGCCTATCAATTGGAGTCAAACAGAAAATGTCAAATGGCGATTTCCTCTACCAGGGGAAGGCGCATCTACACCTGTTATCTGGGATGATAATATATTCCTTACATGTGCTGATGAAGAAGATTTAGTATTAATGTGTATTAACGCAGATGGTGAGGAACAATGGAAACGAGTGTTGTCAACAGGGAACCGGACAAAACGCGGTGATGAAGTCAACAATGCTGCGCCATCTCCAACAACTGATGGTAAGTATGTTTGGACGTTCCTCGGTTCCGGTGATCTCGCTTGCCATGACCTTCAGGGAAATCCAATTTGGAAAACAAACCTTGAAGAACGTTATGGTAGTTTTAGTTTATACTTTATCATGTCCACATCTCCATTACTATATAAAGATAGGCTCTATATTCAACTAATTCATAGCAATGCATGGCTGGTCTTAGCACTTGACAAGATGACTGGTAATGAGATATGGAAACATGAAAGAGAGAGTGATGCAAGAAGAGAGTCGGAACAAGCATACACATCAACTATCCTGTACCGTGATTCAAAGCACGAATTCATCGTAGTACACGGAGCAGATTATGTCACAGCACATAATCTTGAAGATGGCAGCGAAATATGGAGATGTGGCGGATTAAATTCACATGAAAGATATAATCCTGCGTTCCGTCTCGTTGCTTCCCCTGTAGTTGCTGAAGGACTTATTGTAGTACCATCTGCAAAAAATGGTCCAGTTCTGGGTTTAGACCCAGCAGGAAAAGGTGATATAACCGACACTGAATTCCAAATTTGGAAACTACAACGAGGAACACCAGACGTACCATCGCCACTCATTCACAACGGTCTCGTCTATCTGTGCAGAGAAAACGGTGTTCTTATCTGTCTTGATGCCAAAACAGGAGAGAAACTTTATGAGGAACGAACACATAACCACCGACATCGTTCTTCTCCTGTCTATGCAAATGGTAACATCTATTTAACTGCCCGAGACGGGGTGGTAAATGTTGTTAAGGCTGGACGCGATTTTGAAATAGTTGCTACCAATACCATCGGAGAGACCGTCGCAGCATCACCAGTAATAGTAAATGGCACTTTATACTTGCGGAGTTATGATGCTTTATATGCCATAAGCAACATAGTAAAAAGTGAAGAGTGAAAAGTTACAAAGAACTGCCGGATGATGCTGGTTCAAATATAATTGGTCAGGTAACTGCACAAGCGAACCGTCTTAGCCAACGTCTCTCAACCGTCAAACATACAGTTGCTATCATGAGCGGTAAAGGTGGTGTTGGTAAAAGTGCAATTACAGCCAACATTGCTACTGCACTCTCACTGATGGGATGTACTGTTGGTATTGTAGATGCTGACATCAACGGACCTTCAATCGCAAAAATGATGGGTGTCCGTAACATAACACTTGAATATACTAAGTCAGGTGTCCTACCAGCAATCTCCCACCTTGGTATTAAGATCATCTCTATGGATCTAATATTATCGGAAGATGATGCACCTGTTATGTGGAATGCCCAAACACAAAAAGATGCTTTCACATGGCGAAGTACAATGGAAGTAGGGGCATTACGAGAATTCATCGGAGACACTGAATGGGGTGATTTAGATTTTCTTCTTCTTGATTTACCACCAGGTTCAGATCGTTTACCAAATGTAGTTGAACTTATCCCAAATCTCGGTGGAGTGGTCGTCGTGACAATCCCTTCCGAAATTTCACAACTGATTGTCAAAAAGTCTATTACAATGGCGAGAGACATTCTAAAGGTACCTATTATCGGAGTTGTTGAAAACATGGCTTTCTATATGTGTAAACACTGTGGAGAACCTGAACCACTCTTTTCAGTACAGGATACATCAGATTATAAGTTGAACGAAAACACACTCGGGAAAATCCCTTTCGATCCAAAACTCTCACTTTGTAACGACAGCGGTACACCTTATCTGAGTGAATATCTTAATACACCAGCAACCGAAGCAATCACAGAAATTGCACATAAAATTCAAAATTTCTTTAATTCCTGATAGAATTAACTGCGTTTTGATTTTACCTCTAATGATATGGAGACTAAACAATGAAATTCTTATGTATCGACTGCGACACAGCGATGAAATTTAAGGACGTAACTCGTCCCGAACAGGGTTCCGTTACAGCAGTTTTTGAATGTCCAGAATGTTTCACTGAAATAGCAATGTACCTTAATCCATCTGAAACGCAGATGTTAAAATCTTTGGACTTGAAACTTGGTGGTAACAATGAAGCGGTACAACCGATGCAGATGGTGCGTTCACAGTTAGAGACAGCAAAGAAGGATCCATTTACAAACATATCATCAGAAGTTACAAATGGTGAAACTGCTGAAGGAGGAAAATGTCCTTTCACCTCTGTAATCTCCGAGGCATTTGATGAAAATTCTGAGCCTACGCCTGAACCTGAACAGTCAGGTCTAAAATGGACATCCGAAGCATTGGAACGATTAGAACGTATACCCAGTTTTGTACGTCCAATGGCAAAAATGGGGATTGAAAGTTTTGCAAAAGATAACGGACATTCCGAAATTACTGGTGAAATCATGGACGCAGCACGCGGAAACTTCCCCGCGCAGTTCTAATCAGATATTTACAGAGAGAATAATTTGACAAACGTTAATATATGTGTTATATTATATTTTACATATAGTTGATATAATTGATTATAATGCATATTTACCATAAATGCCATCAAACAATCATATTATACCAATTTTACTAAATATTATCCCATTATTGGATTCAACCTTTGTTGATTGATAATCTTTCTTCTGTAGGAGCGACATCTTATCCTGAAAATTCCGGTTCAGACAATACTGAAAACTGAAACGGACATCAAACATATTGGATATATATTGTTATCAAATGCAATAACACTACAAAACCAAACGACCCTCAAGTAAAATATAACCCAACATCCAACACAGAACTCAAAAAATCGAGGAACCCAATGACAATCAGCCAAATCCAAAAACGAAATTCTCGAAAACACAAAAACCTAAAAAAAAACTTGCTTTTAGTTGTTTTTTTTAATTTCCATCAAGAAAAAAAACCGACTTAAACCCATACCACTACAGGATCGAGAACACTTAACCAAAAATATGAAAAAAACAACTAAAAACAACTAAATAAAGATTAAGTTATTCAAGAGTGAAAATATTATAAGAGCACATGAAGAACCATCATAACATTCGTTGGACACAGAGATCTGATAGTTTTCGTAAGGCGTTTTCGAGACTAAGAGAAGCAGTGGAATTGGCACGACATCGAGAACTTTCAGATTTAGAAGCACAAGGGTTGATACAAGGATTTGTATACACCCATGAATTAGCGTGGAATACACTAAAAGATTTTCTGCAAGCACAAGATTTTAAGTTGTACGGTTCAAGGGACACAACTCGTGCAGCTTTTAAAGAAGGAATAATTGAAAACGGAGACGCTTGGATGGAAATGATTCGTCACCGCAATCTAACTACTCATACCTATAACGAGGATACCGCAGAAGAAGTAGTTTCGGCAATTCTCAACATATATTTCTCCGAGTTTGAGACGTTATTGGAAAAAATAGATCTTTTAAAACAGGAAGAGACACAATGAAATACGGTTTATCAGATCGAACTCTTGAAAAAATACACGCCGTTTTCAAGCAATATCCGCAGATTGAAAAGGCGATTTTGTACGGTTCCCGTGCCACAGGCACATATAGAAACGGTTCTGACATTGACTTAACCCTCTGTGGCGAAGGGCTAACACACAGCGTACTCTCGAAAATTGACACCGATATTGACGATCTACTTTTACCTTATACGATTGACTTATCTGTTTTCAGTCAGATAGGCAATCCGGATATGGTTGCGCAAATTGAACATGTGGGTGTAAACTTCTATGAGAAATCTGAACATATATAATATTAGAACTAAACTTAATACAATCCAGCAAAAAACAGACAATGCGGACGTTTGTTGAACTTTTAATTCGATATACCCATCTTATAGCGGTAATAATATGGTTCGGAGGTGTTGTCTTTTCAACATTGATTGCAATGCCAATAGTTCGGAAAAACTTACCAGCACAAGACCTATTGGCAATTCACAACCGATTTCGCCACCTAATCAGAGTGGTAATTAATATTATCTTACTCACTGGTGGAATTGTAATCTTTATAGTTGCTTGGAATAACGATATGAAAATCGAAACCGAATATATGATATATTCTGGTGCAAAGTTAGCAGCATTCGGTATCATGACACTTTTTTGGGGATTGTACAGTTCTTTATTTAGACGACATCTTGAAGCAACACAACCTGAAAGTAAAGTTATCGTTCCACTTCATATCAATGTTTTCGGGAATTTAACACTTTTCTCAGGATTAATTGTTTTTATACTTGCATTGTTATTGAGAAATTAAATGGAAAATACAAAAGTTCAAGCAGTCTCATGGAATATCACCAGATTGTGCAATTTGAAATGCACACACTGCTATCTTCCTGCTGGATTCGTAGATACCAACGAATTCCCACAAGGTTACCATAGAGATACAGAGTTGACACAATCCGAATGTTTTCGTGTAATTGATGAAATAGCCGAAATCAATCCACATATTCTTCTTATACTCACCGGTGGTGAACCTCTGTTAAGACCTGATATTCTGGAGATTTCAAAATACGCTTCAGATACAGGTTTTCTTGTCGTCATGGGAACAAATGGAGTACTTCTAAACGACGAAGTGGTTGAAAAGATGCAACAGCACGGCGTTACGGGTGCTGGAATAAGTCTTGATTCTATTCAACCTACAAACCACGACAAGTTTCGTGGAATGGAAGGTGCTTGGAAAGCAACAATGGGTGGAATTGAAGCACTCAAGCGGGCACAACTTGACTTCCTCGTTCAAACATCAGTTACACAATGGAATTATGACGAAATCCCTGAGATAGTAGAATACGCATATCAGTTAGGTGCGAAAGTGCTAAATCTCTATTTTCTCGTACGCACTGGAAGAGGTAAAACGGTGATGGATATTTCCCCAACACAATACGAGAAAATGCTTGAAACGATGTTCCAATTGCAAGCAGATTATAGCGGAAAAATGCTCATTGCTGCAAAATGTGCACCACATTACAAACGCGTAATCTATGAACAGCAATCGGATTCAGCATTCCTTCAAGGTTATCCAAGTGGAACTTGTCCGTGTGGAATCTATTACTGTCGCATAAGTCCTGAAGGTGAACTGACACCGTGTCCATATCTTCCTGTCAGTGTCGGTAATTTAAAAGATGAGAGTTTTGTCAAATTGTGGAATGAATCGGAAACATTTCATGACTTACGCAATCGTGATATGCTACAAGGAAAATGTGGTGCATGTGAATTCAGAGAAGTATGTGGTGGATGTAGAGCACGCGCTTATGCAACGACTGGTAACTATCTCGCAGCAGATGAATCTTGTGAATACCAACCGGGACAACCAGGTCAGAAACCTGTTCAGTTTGAAAAACGAACTGCATTTGGTACAGAACCTGATTACGATTTACAATGGAATGATGCTGCACAAACCCGACTGAAACGTGTCCCTTCATTCGCACGGGGCATGGTTGTAAAAAGCGTAGAAAAATACGCTCGTGAACACGGTTATCGTGAAATCACTCCTGAACTAATGAAAGCAGTTAAAGAACGTTTTGACAAAACAGGCATTCCGTCATTTAAACCGCGACGTTAGTCTGTTTTATTACAGAACCTCAACAATAGAGGATATTATGCTCACAACAAATCAAGTTGAATTCTTCCAAGAGAATGGATACTTAATACTTGAAAACCTTATTGATTCAGATATAATTGATGGATGGCGGGAACAGATCTGGAAACATTACAATTCCAGTTTAGATACACCAGAGACATGGCCAGACGAGTATGTTGTGCAAAACTTTGGCTTCTCCCCTCAGTTCGGACAATTACCTGCAATGCAAGAGATTACTGAACAATTGGGTGGTGGACAGTTTGCAGGCGGTGGTGGTTCGCCGCTTGTTAGATGGCCAAAACCTGATGACGAATGGAAAATGCCGGGTAGTGGACATATTGATGCTTATGGTCCCGGTGGATGGAGTCCGTTTATGATGGGTGCAACCACTTATGTATACGATGTTGACCCAGGTGGCGGTGCATTCGTATTTTGGCCCCAAAGTCATAAGACAACACATAAATACTTCCTGAAATATCCAGAACAGGTTGATGGAAGTTTCACAGACATAGAAGGTTGGGGTTGGCATGTCTTTTCAGATTTATCACCGGAAGGACCCAAAGAATTTATTGCATCTGCAGGGGATGTCGTGCTTTGGCATGCATATTTATGTCATACAGGTTCAGGTAATATAAGGAACATACCTCGCATTGGATTATTCGCACGGTACCATCACAAACGTCGTGAAGAGATTAGATACGAAATTCCAGAAGATTTATGGAAATATTGGTCAATTTGAGGAGAAAAAATGAGCGATCAAATAAACGTACAGGAACGATTAACCAATGTGGAAGACCGTTTAGAACGTTTGGAAAGTCTGCTTACAAGCATTGATGAAAAGTTAGCACAGAAACAACCAGTAAGCGAAACAGAATCTGAAGGCACTGAAAAAATACAACAGTGGGTGACAGATTATGTTTCTATGCGGTTACAACAACTTGTTCCGGAGACATGTGACCATCCTGCAGAAGCAGAACTGCTTGATGGTCCTTATCTTGACAATACAAATGTGCCTTGTACCGAAGAGGTAGTACATCGTGTAAAACGTATTCCAATACCCTTTGTCCGTGAGATGGTTGTCCAACGTGTTGCTGAGAATGCCCGTTCCGCCCAAGTTGAACGCGTGGATATTGACTTCTTTGAACAAGCTGCAACGTTCTGACAGTGTAAAGCCACAGAGGAGTTCCCTCTGCCAAATTTCGATTGGAAGGACTTCTTAAAGGCTCCTGGATTTTAAAGAATCTTCTTATTTAATTGACTAGGTATGATTATGGACTGGGTTTTCAACACATTCTCTGAATATCTTGAAAACGATTTTAAGAAGCGAATTGGAAATAAAAACCCTACTGTCGCTGACTTATGGGATGCTTTCCAAGTGCTGTTTCCCGCTACTTCTGCTCAACTTTTAGTACAAGAACCAATGGGTAACACAGTTAGGTTCAAACCGCTTGCTTTCTATCATGCTGACGAAATGGGACCGCTAATAAAAGCACCATTGGAATATCTCAAACTGAATTTTGGTGGAGGAAAATTCAAAATAAACTTTTACCACGGCATGCAATTCATCGCAACAATCAATTTCAAACCGGAAGGTCCAGAAATTTGGAGAGATTTGCCTGAAATGGAGGATATCAATACCCCATGAAACAGCAACATGACTTCAGCGAGTGCCCTAAATGTAGCAGTGCCAACGTTCAGCAGTTGGATGAAGAATCATGGTTTTGTTTAGATTGCGATTGGGACAATTTATCTGAAATTACGAATGGGAATGACGAACTACTGGCATCACTTCGTCATGGAGATATCCATGCACGACGTATTGCTGCACAATCCTTAATTAATATCGGGGATTTTGATCAACACCTCGCTACACCATCTGATACTGAAGTGTTACTTGATGCACTTGAAGATGAGGATGCAGATGTCCGATACTTCGTTGCGGTTGCACTTGGCAAACTTGCAGCAAAACCAAGTCTTAACAAACTAAAATATCTTGCTCAAAACGATACTTCTGCACTCGTCCGCCAGGGTGCACAAACAGCAGTAGAACAAATAGAATCACCTGTGGGATAAGGAGACCCTGATAGTGGAAAAGATTAAAATCGGTTACATTGGTTGCGGGTTTATGGCTCAGAAAGTCCATATACCCAATTTTGCAAGTATCCCTGAGTGTGAAATAGTTGGACTTGCTGAAGTGCGAACTGAACTCGGAGAACAAGTACAAAAGAGATTTGGAATTCCACATCTTTACACAGACCATATTGAACTCGCTCAAAATACCGATATTGAAGCAGTGGCAGTATCCGCAGATTTTGCATTGCAAGGTGAGATTGCAAAAGACCTACTGCTTGCGGGTAAACACGTCTTTATGGAAAAACCGATGGCTGTTTCTGTTGAACAGGCACAAGTAATCGTTGATGCATCACAAAAATCAGGTAAAAAACTGATGGTAGGATATATGAAACGTTACGATGCAGGCAACGAGATTGTCAAGGAGAAACTAACACAATTCCGACAAACTGATGAACTCGGACGTTTAACTTATGCTCGTAATCATGCTTTTGGTGGTGATTGGGTATGCAATCTTGATACACCTATGGATGGCACTGATGAACCTAAACCGAGTGCACCACAGAAATTCCCTGAGTGGCTTCCTGAAGAATACTGGGGCAAATATATCGGATACCTTCAGCAGTATACACACAATGTCAATCTAATGCGTTGGTTTCTTGATGCAGGAGACAATGTTTCCATTAAAGCAGTGGACTTAAATGAAAACGGTTATACGGGTGTTGTTATTTTTGATATGAATGGAATCAGGGTAACATTGGAAACTGGACATGTCTCGCATTACCGATGGGATGAACATTCACAGATTTATTTTCAACACGGATGGATTCATACATGGGCACCACCACTCTTGTTAAAAAACACACCAGCAGAGGTTGAAATATACAGAGCGGGAGAAGAACAAGAGATTACCCATCCAATACCAAGACCTTCATGGACATGGGCATATCACAGAGAAGCAGAATACTTCATAAAAAACCTACGGAATCCAGAACCTTTTCGTTCATCTGCTGAGGATACTCTTACAGATGTCAGACTGTTTGAGGAAATCTACCACATTTTTGTGGATCAGCAAGAAAGCGGAAAGAAATAGATTATATCATAGTCGACTTTTGCTGTATTTTTAATCAGTTTAAATACCATAATTTATTATTTTCGTAACAGTATCTCAGTGTTGTTAATATTTACTGCTTGTTCATAGTTTTCCGCTAAGTATTGTGCGATAAGTGCATGCCGTTCCTCAACGGGAATGCCGTCAACCCTATCAAACCAACCCCCAGTTTTAAAGATGACCAATCGTGTCTGATCTTTTTCAAGGTTAGCGATTACCTCTCGCTGCATTCCTGGCGTTGATGCATACGATACCATGTGAAAACGGGTAACACTTGGTCGATTAGCAAAGAAATAATATGCTCCCTGACTTGTAAAGTCAAATATCTTTTCTGCAGGATCAGTATTCTCTTGAATAAATGCCACTACCTTCTGAATTTGTTCAACCTGGTTATCAGGAATGTCCACCTTACCAGCACGATCTAATTCCTCAGCAGCAATACGTGGTTTAAACTGGTTTGCACGCATCCGATTCCATTTGTTACGGAAGCCTTCCAATGGATGATGTACTTCCCCAATATACCATCCACATACCGCAATAGGGATGAGTATCCATGCAGCTTTCATAGCACTCCGCCAGCGCACATTCTCTTTTAACATAGAGAGACGATTTCGTGGACTTTCTCCAGTTTCACCATTCCTAAATAGGTTTAGAATCCCTGAAATACCTCTATCTATTGGGAACAGGCAGATAAGCCATAAAAAGGTTGAACCGAAATGCAAATGTCCACCATCCGATCTACCAAGGGCAGTACGGAAATATGCAATACCACCGAGTAACAACAGCAGGAGTTTCAGCGCATCATCAGCGGAAACACTACTCCTACATAACCGACAGTATGTTAGATATGACGCTACACACATGTATACAAAGATTGGAAGATACCATCGAAATCCGGTACTGAGGATGAAATCCCTCCATCCATTTTCTGATATAATTCCAAGTGTGCCTGTCAAAGATGGAAATCTTAGACCCCATGTAGCAATTTGGTATTTACACTGAATGTAGGAATTCCATATTGCATCGTCTAACGCACCGTGTGTTAAAAAATAGATTGCCACAGGAAGAAAACCTAAAAGAACACCGCTGCAATATGCTGTTAGAGGTAATGGTCGTAGATGACTTTGAATTCTACGTTGTAGACTGTAAATTGTGAGAAACAGACCTATTGCACCGAGTGTATACAAACCAACTTCTGTGCTATACCAAAATGCACAACTTGTGAAAAATCCAGCCAATATAAGTTTCCAACCGAACCTAACAAGATGCATTAACCATGTCGGTTTTTCAGATAAATTACGTTGCCAAGGAACAAAGAGTCCTTTCTCTCTATTGTCCGTAAGATAACTTGCAATGAAAACAAAACTAAGTAAACCGAGAGAATGTCTTGGTGAAACAGAGAAGTTACTTCCAGATGCAATCAGAAAACAGATGAAGGCAGTAAAGAACCTTCCACGGAATACTTGCAAACCCAGTAGGTATAACGCAATATAACCCAGTGGTGCCAATACACGTTCCATAGAACGTACACCCATCAATGTAGGTTCAAATATCTTACTACCGAACCAAGATAAGTAAGCATTCTGAAAAAGTCCATGTTGAACATATACATCACGGAATACCACACCACCGTGTAACATCTCATTTAAAGGTGCCAGACGTTCACCTTCATGGAACATATCAATACCACCATTTATATTCCCATTATACACAAGCAGATAAATAAATATTGGTATGAGTATATATTCACAACCACGGAAAAAATACCTTAATCCTTTTGGTTTTTCAGGTTTAATTCCACTCTGAAGAGTCATGGGTTCTGTATTGACAGTTTCGCTCTTCCCTGTTTTTGGTTGGAATCTTCTGGAGTAGTGCCAATGTAATAGCAATACAAATTCAATGGAAAGAGTTAACCCTATTGGAAGTATTAAACCAGTAATTCCAGCATGTTCGTAATAATAAACCTGCAACCAACATAACCATAGTGGTACCGAAGCAAAAGCATTTAGTTGTAATACTCTATGTATCGGTTGATCCGTTGCTTTTGCAGCCCAATTTGAATAAGTAAGCCAAACGAACCAATAAAGCCAAATAAGGATAGGTATACCAACAAGTGCAAGAATATAGTAGAAAAATTCTTGTTGTTTTGGATACTGATTTACACTCACCCAACCAACTACACCCGATGTGTCATGGAATTGGAATTCCAGATAATTTCGAAGTGTCATCCCTAATCCAATTGCAAGAGAAAAAGCAGAGATTGTTATAATACGGATGTATGGACGGAGGTGAACACTAAAACTGATGTTAAAGTCAGGTAGAAATCTTTGGAGGGAACGAAATAGTCCAGTTTGCAGGATATGCATCAATAACTCTTATTAGTAATGGCATTCAGAATTTGTGAAGAGAGATTCTTATTGAACAACATCACCTTCAACAGGCTCAATTTGGACTTTGATATTTTTTAGGTAATCTATAGCGCGTTCAATCTGTTCAGATGTGCCTTGCATCTCTAACATCACCCATCCGGCTTCCTCTGTAACGTTTGCCCGTCTGATATTGGTAATCACGCCAAATTGTTGTCCGATATTGTATATTATTGGTTCTTTTATTTTTTCTGGTGGAAATGTCAATCGCACCTTTAATGCCGTCATCTGAATCACTCCTGTTTAAGGTGTCTGTATTGTAACTTCAATAAAATCGGATTTAGATTCATCCCATGTAAAAGCTTTGATACTATTTATTGTGTTTTCAATAATTGATATGACGATGTATACAACCCCAGGATATGTGGGTTCACCCCACATCATTGCATCCGATTTATCCTTTTCTGAAAAATATGCTTCATGGTTTGGATGCGAATGATAAAATGCTTTAATTGGACGATGTTGTGTATCTACTTCTTTGTGTATTGCAATCAGGTCATCGGGATGCATTAAGTAGGCTGTGCGTGCATCGCGTGGATATGTATCGGGGTCACTACAATGCATCTCATTTTGGATATTACGACAAGGTCTTACAAATTCCTGTTGTTCCGTATGTAATATTATACCGCAGCATTCATCGGGGAATTCTGCCTTAGCATGTTCACAGATACCATTCAGAGTATTTGGTAGTAGTGTTACCATCTTTTAGTTAGTGAATTTTGGTGTGTGTTGCATACAGGCAAAAAATATTACCTGTATGCTTAGACAATAAAATTAGGAAAGGGATATACCACCAGCAATGGCGGGGATTATAGATATTTCAGCACCGTCAGTAACTTCTGTTTCTTTTCCATCAAGAAAACGAATATCTTCATCGTTAAGATAAATATTCACAAACCGACGGATTTTTCCGTCATCATCACAGAGACGTTCTTTCATACCCGGATAGTTGGAATCCAGATTTTCAATTACAGTTTCAATATCAGTGCCTTCAGTTTCAACCTCCGCGAGATTCTGCGTTAAACGTCTCAACGGGGTTGGTATACGAACTGTTACTGCCATTTTTTTCTCCTTTATCAGGTCAGTGTCTGACAATATATTATGAAGATTAATTCATTCTTTCGGTAATATTAATGTTCCCAAAACCTGTAGGCGCGCTTTGCAAGCGCGCTGGACTTCCAATAGTAAATTACCGAATTTATTTCTTAATCTTTATTCTATGTTGTATATCATGATTGCAGATATTAGAATCCGCATTTGTGTAAAAATATCAGATAGCATAATGTAATCCACACTCTTTGTTATTATTTTCAGTATCTGTATTGTTTTGCCAACGCCAACGTCCAGCTCGTTTCGGTTCACCAGGACGAATTCTGGTCGTACAGGTTATACAGCCGAGAGAATCAAAGTAGTGTCCACGGGCATCTGGTAGAAATAGCGGATTAACAGGAACATTATTGTTTAGGACAAATTCCCATACCTGCTCGGATGTCCAATGAAGCAATGGACTCACTTTGAGAATAGGATGCGGTTTCGATGAAATAGTTTCTACTTTCTGGAAATGTTGACGTGTTTCAGATTGATCTCTACGTGTACCTGTGATCCAAATATCTAATGTATCTAAGAGTCGTTCCATAGGTCTTATTTTCCGTATGTCACAACAGAACTCTTGTTTTGATCTACTATCAAAAAACAGGAATTCGCCATGTTCGGAAACCATTTTATCGACTTCAGATATATCAGGTTGAATACGTTCAATATCAATCCCATATCGTTCCTCAACTTTTTCAAAAAAAGTATAGGTTTCTGGAAATAGACGAAGTGTATCTACCGTACACACACGGAATGGCACATTGTTTTCTGCTGCCAGATGTATTTGAACCATACCTGACAACTGTCCACTGGTAACAATTGCTGCACGATCTTTAAACTTCTTAAAGAGTGTAAAAAGAACTTCCTGAGGATTTTCCGTTAAACTTAAATGTTGCTTCAATTCCATCAATGAAGCATTCTGAATTTGACATGTCATTCCGTAAATTTACCTGCTTTTATTCTATTAGGATATAGATTCCATAATATCTGTCTCAAGTTCAAAATATCTGCTCAAACTAAAGTAACGTTCACCTGTGTCTGGTAGAATTGTTACCACAGTCTTTTCCGGACCCATTTCTTTTGCAACTTGCAATGCTGCATATACATTTGCTCCAGAAGACATTCCTACTAACAAACCTTCTTTTTTAGAGATTTCTTTCATCATTTCATAAGCGACTTCTTCTGAAACTGGAATTACATCATCAATTATATCTACATTCAAGACTTCAGGAATCATACCTGCACCGAGTCCATCAATTCGTGTCGGTCCTGGCATACCCCCTGAAAGTACCGATGAAACCAACGGTTCAACAGCAACAATCTTAGTTTTCGGATTGTGAGACTTAATCACCTCACCCACACCTGTTAAAGTCCCACCTGTTCCTACACCTATAACAAGGTAATCTATATTACTTCCAACGGATTTCAAGATTTCAACTGCAGTGGTCTGTCTATGAATCTGTGGGTTAGCAGAATTCGAAAATTGGTTAGGCATATAATGTCGTGAATTACGTCTTATGATTTCCTCTGCTTCCCATATTGCACTTGCCATTCCGCCGTGTTCTGGTGTTAGTACTATATCCGCACCAAATGCCGAAAGAAGTGCATATTTTTCACTACTTACATATTCTGGCATGGTCAAAATAACATGATAACCTCGTGCCACTCCGACTATAGAGAGACCTATACCAGTGTTTCCTGCTGTTGGTTCAACTATCGTATCACCCGGTTTTAGAATGCCGCGTTTCTCAGCATCTACAACCATTCCATAACTGATACGATCCTTAATGCTTCCACCCGGATTATAGGACTCCAACTTTGCATAGATTGTTGCATCCTCTTTATTAGGCAGGGCATTTAGGCGAACCATCGGTGTATTTCCGATGAGTTTTGTCAGATTCTTAGCGAGTTTCATATAGAATACGGATGTGGATGTGTAGGTGTTGATAATTGATAAATCTTACGTGCATGACAACAGAGTTCGTGTAAGGTTTTTGTATTCAAAACATCACTAACCTCTGTCTCAATCTCAGCAAAAAATTCACCTATTTCAGATGATTCCTGTAATTCAAAACCTTCTGTGAAATTAACTGGACCTTCTACTGCTGTGAATATATCCCCTATCCTTATTTGATCTGGAGGAAGGGCAAGACTATACCCACCATCAGGTCCTCGTCGACTTATTGTTAAACCAGCACTCTTCAGTTGCAATAAAAGTTTCTCCAAAAACGGTCCAGGAATACTGCGTTTTTCTGCCAACACAGTAACTGAAATAAATTGATTGTGATATTGTAAACCAAGCTCCAACATTGCACAAACTGCATATTTCAACTTAGCGGATAACTGCATTTGCGTCCATCCTTTCTATACCTAACCAATTTAGGTAACTATAATTATACTATATATTACCAAAAAAGTCAAATTTATTCCTAATCAATGCGTGATTAATTTGAAACTGCCCTGAAACCCTGAAACTGCTTGGGTGAGGGTGTGTAAAGTTTTTGTACAGAGATTATGCGGCTTTTGTGTCTGGATACCAATACCTATTCCAAGCCTTATTCTTATCTAAACATCTCCACTCAAGCACAGCATTGATCCCAGGCTTATCCCACCTCATAGAAGCCTGT